>NZ_JAOQIO010000094.1:0-550845 GCF_025567575.1 Paenibacillus baimaensis
TGACTGAATTTGCTAACCATGCTCATTTCTTGAACTCGGAGCAGCTAACTCTTGAGCTCAGCGATTACGTCCAATGGTTCAACCGCCACCGAATTCATGGTACCTTGGGGTATCTTACTCCCAATGAATTTAGAAAAATCCCCTCATAAATATTGTCCAGTTTTCTGTTGACAATCCAAGTGTATAGGCAACGAAAGGGTAGCTGTAACCACCTCCCAAATTGAGCGAGAGGTGGTTAACAAATATTTAAATAACAAAAGCACTGCTTATAATAACCAACAAAATGAATAGTACAAGAATGGCGGCTGTACTAGTTCCTAAACCATAGCCTCCGCAACTTCCACCAATTCCACCAATTCCATCAACTCCAAGACCCATGTTTACCCCTCCTTCTGCCTTGCATAGAGTATGTTATGAATGTCAGCGGAAGCGTGACTGGACGGATGCCAAAATGGGTGATTAAATGTAGGAGCCACAGGTTCCCAACTCGGAAGATTTTCATATGCTGTGGTGTAGGATCGTTCCTCCGACTGTTCCTATGTTACCTCCTTTCCTGGCAACGGATCATCAAAAAGACGGTTGCGTCATTGCACCGTCTATTAATCGTTTATCAATACTATGGGACTGGATGCAGAAGATTATAGACAAAACGCTGACTGCTTCGGAGCTGGCGTTTCTGAATACGGTGCTGGATGGTCGGGTGGATCGAGACTTAGAGGTTTAGAGCTGGGTATGTTAAAGCCCTCTTCCTTCAGGATTGCGACGTGAACCCTAAAAGTAATGGCTTCCGGTCAGTCAAAAAAACCGCCTCCCGAAACCATTTGGAAGGCGATTTGATCCGTGATACTTATGTATAAGCTATAGGTAGCTCTTTTGTTCCCAATTAGCAAAAATAAAAGGGAGTTAGAAATTTTCTAACTCCCACATAGCTATTACTTAGCTCCTAAAGTTTGCAATAAAGTTTTAATATCCGGGTTTAATTGCATAGTTCTCAAAACAATAGCCAAGGACTCAGCTCTAGTTGAACTACTATTTGGTGCAAATGTACCCTCTGATTGACCAGAAACAATTCCAGCCGCTGCAGCTTGTTGAATTTGAACTTGGTTCCATGAAGTACCTACATCATTGAACTTAGTATCAGACACTTTATTAGCTTTTTCAATGTCAGCTACTCTAGCAATAATAGCGACTTCTTCAGCACGAGTAATGTTGGCATTTGGCTTAAAGCTGCCATCCTCATAACCGTTAATAATACCGTTATCTACTAGTTTCTGCACATCATCTTTCGACCAGTGGTTATCCACATCTTTTAAGGCTGGAGCTTTTGTTTC
Organism: Paenibacillus baimaensis; assembly: GCF_025567575.1. Classification (NCBI taxonomy): domain Bacteria; kingdom Bacillati; phylum Bacillota; class Bacilli; order Caryophanales; family Paenibacillaceae; genus Paenibacillus; species Paenibacillus baimaensis. Next base: position 1,332 of record NZ_JAOQIO010000094.1, read on the forward strand.
TGCCGCTTTCACCTTAAAGGCTTTGACGATAATAGTCGCGAACTCACCACGTGTAATACTGGCATCTGGTTTGAAAGTTCCGTCATCATAACCATCAAGAATGCCTAATTGTGTAAACACATTCACTGAATTGTCACTCCAGTGATTAATCATATCACGGAAAGTTTGTGTTGGTTTGGACGAAGCAATTGTAGCTTTGATAGATTCTGCCAGTGCCGCAATATCAGACTTAGGATAGATAAGACCATTAGCCACAGGAGGTGCTGCTACTGGAGTATTAGGATCTTGTACTGGTACTGTAGGAGTTGTAGGAGTTGTAGGAGTTGTCACTACTGGACCCACACCACTGCCACTTGATCCACTGCTACGACTTTGTGTATACATAATAGTAATAGCTTTACTTCCTGTTACCCCTGAACCATCTTTAGCAGTAGCCACTACAGTTACTGTTCCACCTGCTGTAGATGTAAGGACTCCTGCATCCGTAATAGTAGCAGTTCCAGTCCCGTTTATAACTGACCAAGTAACGTCTTTGTTAGAAGCTTCACTTGGAGTTACGGTTGCGTTGAAAGTTAATGTCCTGTTGATGAACATAGCAGTAACGCTACCATCACTATCTACCGTAATCCCTGTTACCGGAGTAGTTAAAACTCTAGTGATAGTAATAACTTTTGTACCTTTAATTGCAGACCCAGCGTAAGTAGCTGCTGTTACAGTAACATCTCCTGTAAGTCCTGCAGTTAATAGGCCGGCACTGTCAATTGTGGCAGTACCAGTGTTACCGTACACTGACCAAGCTACACTTTGATTAGTAGCATTAGTTGGAGTTAAAACTGTGCCGAGTTGTAAAGTCTTACCTGTCTCGACTGAAGCAGAAGCAGATGTTACCACAATACCAGTAGCTGGTACTGGAGCATTAGATCCAGGAGTAATTGAGAATCCGATAATGGATGAAGTTGTGTTAGAACCATCTGCTGCTAATGCTTTAATTTCGATAGTTCCAGCAGTCACACCCGTAAGTAAACCAGTATTGCTGATCGTAGCTGATCCAGTCATGTTAATCACAGACCATACTACATTCTTGTTAGTAGCGTTTATAGGTAAAATTGCAGAAGTTATTTGTAACGTATTACCAGCCATCAAACTCACAGCTGAAGAAGAAATTTCAAGCCCTGTAACAGGAACATTGACTGATTCAACAGTCATAACAAATGAATTATGCACACCACTACCGTCATTAGCTGTTGCTGTAACTGTAACAGTACCAGTTGTAACACCAGTTAAAGAACCAGTTGTGGAGTTGATTGTTGCTGTTCCAGTTCCTGGAGCGACTGTCCAAGTAACACTATCATTAGAAGCGTCAGCTGGCAACGCGTGAGACAACATTTGAACGGAAGAACCAACATACACGCTATTAGTTACACTTAAGCTAGCTACTAAAATTGAAGAAACTAAAATTGGAGCTGGTATCACAGTAATAGTAACAAATTGAGCGCTAGTAGCGGCATCATCAGGTTGACCATAAACCTTAACCGTACCAAGAGAATCACCAGTTAAAAGTCCTGTGTTACTAATTGAAGCTGTCCCTGTTCCCGCTTGCGTGTACCAGTTTACATTTTTGTTAGTTGCATTTGCTGGTCCGACTACACCAGTCATTTGTAACGTTTGTCCAAGCACAACAGTACTAACTGGACTAGTGATTGTGATCGAAGTACTGGGTACTGGACCTTGCATAATACTTAAAGGTATAGTCCCAAGGATACCAGAACCGTCAGCTGCAGTTGCAGTGATTGTAACTATTCCTGTTGTTAAAGCTTTTACCAATCCTGAGCTACTAACAGTAGCTAAAGCAGTACTGGAAGAAGTCCAAACCACTGCACGGTTAGTTGCGCCTACTGGAGCTACTGTTGCTGTCAATTGTAGAGTTGCACCAGTATTCAACGAAATAGCGTTACCTGCGGAAGTTACAGTAATTCCAGTAACGAGTGTATTTGTTGCCGTTATCGTAACAATAACTGAAGTTCCCTTGTTAGAGCCGTCATTAGCTTCTGCTTTAACTACGACAAGTCCAGGCAGTACAGGTGTCAATAATCCCGAACTTGATATCGAAGCATTGCCAGTCGCAGGCATTATTGACCATGTCAATGTTGGATTTGTTGCATTAGGAGGCGAAACAGTAGCACCCATCTGCAGTGTTCCACCCATTGCAACAGTCGCGGCAGGGTTGGTAATAGATACAGATGATACTAATATCGGAGCAGCAAAAGCTAGTCCCGGTAAAACGGATATAATTAATAAAGTAAAAATAACTACTGTCGATAAAGACTTTTTAAGTAGACCTTTCACGATTGCAAACCTCCAATGTGTTGTTGAAAATATTAGCACTTACAATGGTTAACTGCCCTCCCGACAGAATAAGATGGACAAGCTATATACTAGCCAATTTTTTACATGGGGTCAATCCTTTGAAACCGAATTATTTGCCTCGTTACAAGGCAATAAATCTCATAAGCACATATAAAAAGCCCTCATCTCCCTTCGGGATTGAGAGCTTCTTTCAATTATAAGACTTTACAAAAACGTTACCGTTTTCAAACCTATAATTACAATAAATGGGATTATAAGTTTAGACAATCCATGGAATATATTGTAAACTACTATTGTCTTATACATTATAAATTGGAAGATAAGGGAGAGACTTGTTTGATGAAGTATTTGTCAGGTTTATTGTTTGCGGTAATTGTATTTTTAATGGTTCCTATTTCGTCTGTTTTCGCTGCACCTATTCCAGGGAATCTGCTGGTCGGTAGCTACTATGGAAACTCACCAGTACCTGATATACCCAATTCAGTGACTTATCCTAATTTAATCTCAACTGGATATGAAGTTGATGGTAATGATTCTACAGCAAATCCTGCATATAGTAATGCGTTTTGGTATTATTTTGATTTAAATAGCGTACCGAGTACAATAAGAAGTGTAAGATTCTTTGCTTCAACAGATGTAACTCTTGCTTTTTATGATGGGATTAGTAACACAAGATTATCTACATATACAATTGCTGCAAATGATTCTTCATATCATTCAATAAATGTACCAAACGTAAAAAAAGTAGCTTTTAATTTAATTGCTGAAGGAACCGTAAAAGGAAACATATATGAGTGGTATGTTTCCAATGCTGTTCAAATCCCTTCCATGCCTCTAGGACTAACTGCTACAGCCGGCAATGCCCAAGTCACCCTTAGCTGGACCGCCGTTACAGGCGCAACCGGCTATAACATCAAACGCTCCACAACAGCTGGAGGACCATACACAACAGTTGCTACCAACGTCTACGGTTCACCTTACACCGATACAACTGTCACTAACGGTACAACCTATTACTACGTGGTCACAGCAGTTAATTCAGGCGGAGAGAGCGGCAATTCAAACGAAGCATCAGCTACGCCTCAAGGAACAGTAACACCACCTACAGGCAACAGGGCACTACTTGTTATCACCCTTGTTAGTGGCCTTGAAAAAGAATATGATCTATCCATGACCGAAGTAAACAGCTTCACCACATGGTATGCTGCTCGCGCTGCTGGGACTGGAGCTGAGGTATACACAATCAATAAATCGTTCAACAAAGCCAGCTTCCTAACACGCAAGGATAATATCGCATTTAATAAGATTGAGCTGTATGAAGTTAATGAGTATACACCTGCTCCATAAAATACAGCAAAGCCCTCATCCTTCGGGATCGAGGGCTTTTTTCGTTCCCAAGACTTTACAAAATCGTTACCGTTTACAAACCTTTAATTACAATAAAAGGTAATATAAGTTTAGACAATCCATGGAATATCTTGTAATCTACTATTTGTCTTATACATAATAAATTGGAAAATAAGGGAGAGATTTGTTTGAAGAAGTATTTATCTGTAGCTCAATGTAATACCCTGAAAGGAGGTTGGAATTTGAAAAAAATATGGTTTATGTTCGTTCTTGTTTTTTTTGCATTTCAGGGGTCCGTATTTGCGGCAGACATAGACACGGCGACCCTTGTAAATAACACAGCAGGGAGTGGTACAACGGTATTAAATATTAGAGATGGGGATTTAGAAACTTTTTCGGTAATTGGCGTGCCTGCGCCAACTTACAGATATATTACTATTACTTTTCCGAGTCCTATAGATATCGATTCAGCTTTTATGAAATTCGGGAATTCAAATAATCCAACTAATTTGATTATGACTATGTATAACGCTGCTGGAGCAGGTATATCCGGTGGTAGTCAAGATCCTATGTTCACTCAAAATGTTGCTGGAAATAAATCTGAACAAAAAACTTTTCCAAAAATTGTTGGTGTAAAGAGGATTGATTTATACAACTATTCGGGAGTTCCTGCAAATATTTATGAGGTGAAAATCAACAACGCGAAAGTTCCAATCGATCCGTCAAATTTTCAATTAGTGAGTAAAACATTTGAGTCTGCTGTAGTGTCTTGGACCAATCCAACGGATGTTGATTTGACAACAGTTAAAATATATAATCCGGGTTTGGTGCATACCTCAACAGAATCATCATTTGTTGGAGTTTCAGGTAGAACAGCAACGATAAACGGATTAGCGGCTGATACGAATTATACGTTTCGCATAACGGCTTTGAATTCATTTGGTGAATCTATCGGAAAGACACTTTCATTCAAGACCGATCCTTTACCTGATACAACACCGCCGAATGCACCAAATGGCCTTTCAGCCGTACCAGCAGATGGGAATGTTATCCTAAATTGGACAATATCAACAGAAGTAACTAGCTATAACGTCAAACGTTCTACAACAGCAGGTGGCCCTTACACCACAATCGCCAGTAGCGTTGCAGGATCATCATACAACGATTCAGCCGTTACCAACGGTACAACCTATTATTACGTGGTCACAGCAATAAATGCTTATGGCGAAAGTTCCAATTCAAATGAAGTTTCAACTACTCCACAAGCACCCTTGCCACCTGCACCTACGGCACCGGCTTTATCAGGGCTAGCTGGTAACCTACAGAACATCTTGACATGGACAGCTTCCTTAGGGGCTACAAGCTATGATGTTAAACGCTCGACAACTCCAACTGGCCCGTACACAACAATAACGAGCAGCGTATATTCGAATGTATACTCGACCTATACGGACACTTCAGTGGTCAACGGTACAACCTACTATTATGTAGTGTCCGCTTCCAATGCAGGTGGATCGAGTGTCAATTCCAATGAAGTTTCATTAAAACCGCAGGCTCCATTAGAGCCAGCCTTGAATATCGTAATTGCTGAGGAAAAGGTTAAAGTGGGTCAAGAGTTTACAGCCAATGTTGAACTGAAAGATGTAACGAATATATATGCAGAAGACTTTACGGTGAAGTATGATAATACAAAGTTTGATTATTTGGGATTTGAGGCGGTCACGGGCTTTCAAATCTACAATCAATCGACAGATCAAAACGGCACCCTTCGATTTATCATTGCGAGTCAAGGCGTGAACTATGGAATTACGGGTGAGAAAACATTTGTTAAGCTTAAGCTTCGGGCTAAAGCAGTAGGGGTTGGTAAAGTAGACGCACTCAAGTGTCGAATTGCAGATATTGATCACGAATTTGACTTAGGAGACCCTTCATGCGGAGAGGATACAGTCACCGTTGAGAACCAGGACGTGAATAGAAACGGAGAGTATACGCTTTTGGATTTAGCGATTGACGGATACTATTATGGTCAACTCGCTTCAAACGCCAATCCAGCCATATATACGGCTGATCAAGCTGGCGACGAGTATGTAAACAATGATGACCTTATCTTTATTGTTAAGCAAATGCTGCTCAACACCAATTATGCACCTAATTTGTAATTTTAGCTTTTGAGGTTACTGAGTATACACCAGTTCCATAAACAAAGTCTGCCCTCATCCTTCGGATCGAGGGCTTTTTTGATTTCTTGACTTTAGAAAGTCGTATCCTCTGATAACCTTTAATTACAATAATTGGTATTATAAGTTTAGACAATCCATGGAAATATTGTAGTCTACTATTTGTCTTATACATAATAATTTGGAAAATAAGGGAGAGATTTAGTTGAAGTCTTTATTTAAGAAAGTAAGTTTATTTATTTTCTCAGTTTTCGTTTTTCTGTTGGTTTCTATGCCACAGGCTGAAGCAGCAACATTTACAAAGTATCAGGCCGATTTAAGGGATGGAACAGCTAGTGTAGGCAACATCAATGATGGAGATACCACACATAATGGATGGAAATGGTTAATAAGTACTGCGACTAATATCTCATCTGGGGCAGGTGCACCGAATACTAACTATGCAACGACTCGTAGCGTCGGAATTTATGATTATAGCACGTATCAACCCAATAATTATTTGGAATTAACACTTCCATCCGATTATCCCACAGGCTCATACTTTATTTATGTGTATGGTACTACTTACGATACGAATAATATAGGTTTTAGAGTTGATGATGGAACTATTGTCAATCAAAATCAAAAAATAACCAACAGCTGGTATAATTTGGGGCAATTTTCTTTAACAAAAGATAGTAAGTTAAGGTTTTCTCGTACTCTTTCTGGCGGTGGAGTTAACTTATTGTCTATTCAAATTAAACCAATGAATTCTGTCCCGACCAATATTCCAACTGGGCAAGAGGGAATTATCAAAGATTTTACGATCGACACTGTTCTTGGAGCACCAACTACTCTAAAAGCGACAGCTGGCAACGCCAAAGTTTCTTTAAATTGGACAGCATCAACCGGTGCAACCAGCTATAATATCAAACGAGCAACAACTGCTGGAGGTCCATACACAACTGTTGCTACAAACGTCTACGGATCACCTTACACAGATACCACAGTCACTAACGGTACAACATATTACTACGTGGTCACAGCAGTTAATGCAGGTGGAGAAAGTGGGAATTCAAATGAAGCTTCAGCTACGCCACAAGGATCAGTAACGCCACCAACTGGTAGCGGAAATCGTGCACTGCTTGTCATCACATTAGTAAGCGGGCTTGAAAAAGAATACGACCTGCCGATAGGCGAGGTTAATAATTTCATTACATGGTACACTTCACGTGCGGCAGGAATCGGTCCAGAAGTTTTCGCTATTAATAAATTATTTAATAAAGCTAGCTTTTTAAGTAGAACAGATAACATTGCTTTTGATAAGATAGAAACTTTTGAAGTGAATGAATATGAAGCAAATTAGTGAATTAAGACACTTTGTCTTCTACAGCAATTGGAACAAGACAAATTCCCATGGAGGTTAGATATGCATTTTTATAGTAAAAAAACAGCAATAACAATATTCATATTTTTAATCTTCATTTTAAGTTTTGCTTCTTCTAGTTTTGCGGATGATCCAGCGCTACAGGATCTCGCAACTGATCCGGCAAATGCGAGTGCAAGTTCACAGCATCGAGATAGAGGACCCGCCCGAGCATTCGATAATCTAAACACTCATTATTTTGTTGACGCTTGGGAAGCAGAAGGGAAAACAGGATGGCTAAAATATGATTTTGGAAAAGGAAATGAGAAAGTCGTTAAGGAATACAGTATTACTGGAGCTAACTTTCCTACTTCATCTCCTAAAGCATGGACTTTTGAATGTAGCAGTGATAATGAAAATTGGACTATACTAAATAAAGTGACTAATGAACCTATTTTCGACAACTTCGAAAAAAGAACCTACACAATTTCAAATACAAATCAATACCAGTATTATAGAATCAATGTTACAGAAAACCATGGGGATGGTTGGATGATCATTGGGGAATTAGAATTATTAGGTAACATCGATCCACCTCCGCCCATTAATAGGGTTCTACTTGTTATCACTCTTGTCAGCGGTGTTGAAAAAGAATACGACTTATCTAGGGCAGATTTTAATAACTTCGTTATCTGGTATAGTACACGCGCATTGGGAACGGGAGCAGAAGTCTATACGATTAACAAAGACTTTAACAAAGCTAACTTCCTGACGCGCAAGGATTACCTCGCATTCAGCAAGATCGAGTTATATGAAGTTAATGAGTATACGCCAGTTCCATAAGACAAAGCTAAGCCCTCTTCCTTCGGGATCGAGGGCTTTTTTTGTTTTGTAAAAAATACTTCTTGAAATAAGAATATACGTTCGCTTATTATGGATATAATAAGAATGTATGTTCGTATAATTTGGAGGTGTTTGCTTTGGGAAAGGAAATCATAAAGCACATCGGCAAAACTATTGAGATCATTTACGTAGGTGCGGAAGGACAAATCACTCAGCGGCTGATCGAAGTCAGGTCCGTCAAATCAGGTAATGTGAATGCCTATTGCCTGCAAAGGAAAGCGCTGCGGGTATTCAGGATCTACAACATACTCGCGGTACAACCGGCAGCAGGGAGAGTGATTGCGTGAGTACTCCAGTGACAAAACATGTGCAAAAACCCACCGAAGAAGAACAGGAAATGATACTCAACTCGCTTCTGCTGCCCATGATGCTTACCATGATAGAGAAGAACGGCAAGGAATTCGAACTATCCACCAACATGTTGCGCAGGTATTACATTGCTGCAACACAGATCCTCATGAATCGAATTCATGCCGAAATGGTCAAAAATAAAAATGAGCTCAGGTCCAGACAAATCAAGGTCTTCGAAGAAAACCGCATGGATGATGATCTGCACTATAAATATATTTGCCGCGGCTATGAGTATCCCTTTGCCATCATGAGGGATGTGGTGAGATCAAAGATTAGTGTCATGTTGGGTGAGTACGTGGTGGGATTATTGACGAAAATGAAGGAGTGAAGCACATGTCCAAATTAGCAAAATCGGTGAGTAAGAATGCAATACCGAAAAGGCCAACCCGGGATGAGTTTGAATTGGAGGAGCTTGGAGAGAAGCTGGTAGAAGCTCAACGAGAAAACCAAGAAGTGCTGTTAACTATATGGGCAGTTACCGAGCAAGTGCGTGGACTGATCACAAACATGGATGCCCGGACAAGGATGGTACATATTCAAAAATATGGCAATTTAACAAAAGTTCCGTTCCTCGATAACTGGAAAGTAGAATGCCCTGGGAGCTGATCCTCAGGGCTTTTGTTTAATTCATTTGCTCTAATTGTAAAAGAGTAGTTAGTATAAACTAATCTTGGAAAATGGGAAAATATTTGTAGCTCTCAGTATTTTTAAGTCATAAGTTATGGTTTGTGAAATATTATTCTTTGAATTTCTGATTTGTTTAAATATACTTCAGCGGTAGATTTATTATATAAAATCGAGGGTTCTTCATTTTCAATTCGGTTTATATTTATTATGTAATCTCCCTGCTTTGTTATTGATATAACAGTGCCTTCAATAATAACGTTATTTTTAAGAATAAATATCAGCTTATAGTTCTTTTTTCTCTGTTTTCTTCTCAAAATGCTCCTAAATAAATTGAAAAGCAATATTAATAAAATACTGTATATAATTGAACCAATTGATATTCTAGAAATAAGCCTTAAAATATCTGAAAAATCTTCGGTCATGAACAATAGGAAAGGATTTACCCCAAAGAATATAATAATCAGAAGACAAGCTAGAATTCTTTCATCTTTTAGAAAATCGTTCTTATTGAAGTTTGGTAAGAAAATAGCAACGGTTACTATGATAACAAATGAACAATAAAATATTACAAACTCTAATTTAAATGATAGATATATAAATATTGAAATTATAAAAACGACTAATCCTACTGCTAGTGTTAAAAAAAATGGTTTATTAAACCGACTTGCATTAGTCATTCTAATAAAGTTTTCGAATTCACTAGAAACTTCAATTAGTGAGTACGTTTTTCTGATAATTGGAATAATTATAAACGTCGCTAGTAACGGTATCATGATCTTTATCATCGCTGGATCTGTAAAAAATGCCATTATAACAATTCTCCCTAATTTTTGCTAACGTAAAAGTACCTTATCAGTACATTTAGAAAATTATCATTTGGATGTCTCTAACCAGAAAGAACAGTTTTCACGCATGAACCACTCATCCCCGATTTTCACTGAGGCTTCGGTGATATCTGTGATTACTCCTTTGCCAATTCTTTCTTTTCGAATGAGTACTGCAATTTCTTTTCGATTGGCTGCAGCTGTATGCAGCTCAAGATTATTTGTTAGTGGCTTCATTCAGTCGGACACTCCCCTTATAAATCTTGAATCCTTATTTCAATCCCAATTGAGCCTTGTTAATCAATTTTTCATTTTGGAACATCAAATTGGCATTGGCCCCTAATGAGCCCTCACCTTTATACATATACATTACGGTATGTATATCAAGACCACTCCCACCTTTTGTCCCTGACTCTGATAAAACCTCGCCTGGACCGCCAATGATATCAGTAGCCTCGTCGTATGTCATTCCTGTTTTCAATTGATCGAATTCCGCTTTAGTTATGGTTTTATTTGCTTCTTTTTTCTTCGCTTCTTCTGCAGCTGCTTTAGCTGCAGCGTTAGCCGTAGCTTTATCCTTTGCATCCTGATCTGCTTTAGCTTTCGCCGCATCATCCGCTATTTTCTTGGCTTCTGCTTGTTTCTTTGCTTCTTCATCAGCCTTTGCTTTAGCCTCTGTTTCTGCAGCTAGCTTAACCTTAGCTTCTGCTTCGGCTGTAACTCTGAATTCCATCTCAGCTTTCGCCGCTGCTTCTTTTTCCGCTTTCGTTTGACCACAACCAGCTAGTAAGCTTGAAGATATAACTATTGCTAATATCATTTTGTAATATTTCAATACATTTCATCGCCTTTTTTCATTTCCCATCGGTCGGGGGATTTGCTCGAATTATGTCAAATCCAACTATACCAAATATAGGAATATAGTACCACTACATTCAGTATTGAAATATCTCCTTATAGCGAAGGCTCCTATCCCCTCCCTATAAGAATTATGCAAATATCGACTTATATTTACAATATATAGTTTTATTTGTTTGGACATCCTCTGGAATATCTTGTAATCTACTATTTGTCTTATACATAATAAATTGGAAGATAAGGGAGAGATTTGTTTTGGAAGAACATTCGGTACTTAGAGGTAATGAAAAAGATATGTCTGATCTAAGGGTACATCAAGAAAATTCATTGGCAATTCCTAGAGTCAAAGTTAAAGTGGTTGGATGGTTAGTGCCGTTATTACTATTTATGTCGCTTTTATTTTCAATACCCAGTTTTGCATACACCAGCGGATTTACTAAAATTTCATACAGTGACCCAAGTATAACTTACACAGGGAGTTGGTATGATCTATCACCCGGGACAATCATGTACACCAGCAACTTAGGTGACTCAGCGCAATTTCAGATAAATTCAACGGCTGTAGATGTTATTTTTAGGCGTGACACAGACAATGGTATTGTTCAAATTCTTGTAGATGGTATTGTACATGGCACCTATGACGCAGCAGGTCCAGCAGATATAAGTGATAACTTTTATTATTCAGTCACTGGCCTTTCCCCAGGGACACATACAATCAAAATAGTCAACTATAAAGCAAGCGGTGGAACTTATATAAGATTATTCGGATATGCGGTAGGTAATTCAAGTCCGATTACTCCGGTGTTAACAGCTACTACCGGCAACGCCCAAGTCACACTTACATGGCCTGCTGTAAATGGTGCAACCGGCTATAACATCAAACGCTCTACAACAGCAGGTGGTCCTTACACCACAATCGCCAGTAACGTTTACGGATCGCCTTACACGGACACCACAGTTACAAACGGAACTAAATACTACTACGTAGTCACAGCACTGAACTCAAGCGGAGAGAGTGGGAATTCAAACGAAGCATCAGCTACGCCACAAGGAACAGTGACACCACCTGCAGGCAACAACCGAGCCCTACTCGTTATCACCCTCGTTAGCGGTCTTGAAAAAGAATATGATCTATCCATGACTGAAGTAAACAGCTTTACCACCTGGTATGCTGCACGCGCTGCAGGAACCGGAGCTGAAGTCTATACGATCAATAAATCGTTCAACAAAGCTAGCTTCCTAACACGCAAGGATAATATCGCATTTAATAAGATCGAGCTATATGAAGTTAATGAGTATACACCTACTCCATAAAATACAGCAAAGCCCTCATCCTTCGGGATTGAGGGCTTTTTTTTCGTTTCCATGACTTTACAAAACCGTTACCGTTTACAAACCTTTAATTACAATAAAAGTAAATATAAGTTTAGACATTCCATGGAATATATTGTAATCTACTATTTGTCTTATACATATTAAATTGGAAGATAAGGGAGAGATTTGTTTGAAGAAGTACTTGTCAGTTTTATTGTTTTCAGTGATTTTATTTTTGATGTTACCAATCTCCACTACCTTTGCATACCCAAGTGGACTTCTCGACGGCAAGCCCGTTGATTATTATCAATACAATGCGAAAATAAGGCCATATGATTGCATTACTGATCGTTTAACTTCTCATTGTGTACAAATTGGTAGACCAGATTTAGGTCCTGAATGGATGCAATATGATTTTGTGAATCTGGTAACAATCAATGCTTTACAATATAACGGAGATAATACTGTGAATTTCGATTTTTATGATTCTTCGAATACATTAATTGCTACAAAACCAGGTTTATTAACAAAAACAGCATTTGATGAAATTAAAAATGTTAAGAAATTAATAGTTAGACCAACAGCGGGAATTACTTTTATTTATGAATTTGATGTTTTCGGAATTGAACAAACTACTCCAAGTACTCCACCAATTGAAGTCAGTCAAAACTATAAAGAGTTTTCTATCCCAATGAACTCTTTTTGCTCAGTCTCACAATCTGTAGACTTATCTCTAAACATTACTAATTTGAAAAATAGTGTGGCAGATTTAAAATTATTTCTTTACAAAAAGAATGGGGCTTCTCTGTCGACGGCAGGTTCATCTTATGACGGAATCGAATCTACAATCGTCCCAGCTACATCATTTCAGCTTGCCGGTAATGAGACTAGTTTATATCACATAACTTTTGGCGGTTCCAATAATAATTGTGCTGATCGTGTCTATTCTGGAAAAATTGAAGTTGACTCGGAATCATCCTCATTAATTGCGAGTGGATGGGTGGACGGAACAAAGGGAAACGCTACTGTCATCATTAATGGAGGACAATCATGGAAGGTAGGAGAAATCGCTGAAGGTCCTGGCAATCAGGATACAACTGCACCGGCAGCCGTGACTAATTTATCATCTGGAAACCCAACTTCCTCTTCAATCGCTTTAAGCTGGACGGCTCCTGGAAATGACGGATCAGTGGGAACAGCAACATATTATGATATACGTTATAGTACTTCTCCAATCACTGAAGCTAACTGGGCAAGTGCAGTTCAAGTAACAGGGGAACCAACACCGGCAATTGCAGGTACCTCTCAATCAATCGTTATCAACGGCTTAAGCCCTAGTACAACATATTACTTTGCTTTAAAGACATTAGATAATGCAAATAATGTATCTACTCTTTCAAATGTTCCTAGCTCTCAGACAAGTGTGCTGTCATATTCAGGAAATATTATACCAACCACCAATTATACTGTTCTATTCAGTAGTCAATCTGACTCAACTACTTACGGAGCATATAGAGCTTTTAATCAAAATAGTGCAGATGCTTGGTTTACTACATCGCCTGCATGGGTCGGTGTTAAATTAGCTCAAGCAAAAACTATTGCTAAATATACTGTTGCTAGATCTTCATCCACAGGCTACGATGGTGGTAATTATACGCCAAAGAATTGGACTTTTGAAGGTTCGAGCAATGGCACAAATTGGACGGTGCTTGATACGAAAACTAATCAAATAAATTGGGCAGTAGGGGAAAAGAGAGAATTTATTGTATCAAATCCACAATCATTTCAATATTATAGATTAAATATTTCTGCCTCAACAGGAGGCTCATATATTGCTGTAGGTGAAATTGAGATGATGGAACAACAATAGATTTTATAAAGTGTTATAGACTGTAGCACTTTTGTAAGGAATACATGGCGCCGGCTCCATAAGACGCAGCATAGCCCTCATCCTCCGGGATCGGGGGCTTTTATGTTTTAAAACAACAATCCAAATAAAGGAATAATGTCTGTTAGTGTCGAACCATATTTCATAGAAGTAAACTTGAAACAACCCCAAGGCAGGTGAAGCTCATACGCAAGAAACCATACCCTCCAGTAAACCCTTATTCCACGCTAACCCCAGAACGAAAAGACCAAATGAAGCGTTACCTTCACAACAATGAAATCATTTCTGTATTCTGCGATTGCTCCGTATTGCCCGATAACCCCAGAGTCGGACTGGCCTTCACCATGGTTGGCGACCATCAGTTTACTCTAAGATCCCGAGCTAAGACCATTCCCTATTTGAACACCAATGTATATGCAGAGATTAAGGCTCTTTCCTTCGCACTCGAAACCATCCCCAAGCTCCTTGATTCCTATCGTACCCGTCTAAGGCGTCCCAAGAAAGTCCATATCTATTCAGATCTAAATGTAATCGAAACCTTGATAAACGGTGGTGGTAATCAAGAGATCCGAGAGGCAATTCAGGAATTGAAAATACTGAGGGACCAATTTGTCGCTTCTATGCCTTTTGAACTTGAAATCGGCTATATGGATGAGGAAAGAATCAAAAATATTTACTATAAAGCAGCCCATAACGCCGCAAGAAAAGTGGTTCTAAGTCGGTGATTCCGAAATTACTTGAAAGCGGGAATGTAAATGAGCAATCATTTTAAAGTTGCATTACAAAGCATCGAGGAAAGAATCCTCCAGCATGGGCGATAGGAGAGAGCAAGTCGCATTCTTGGTATTATGAAAATGAGCATGGTGAGCAGTGGGTTGCGGTCCGGGATCAAGATATACTTATCATAGCGGGGCTTGATCTGGAATGGGAAGAAATCGTGCTTAACCTCGAGCAAGCCGAGGCGGAATATGCACGGATATCTGAACTCAGACTCATTCAATCTTTACAAAACCATCCCGATATAGGTCCCGCGTACCTTCAAGTGGCTGCCTCTCGGCAAGCCTCCAGCATCTCCATGCCTCTGCCCCAGTGGTTTTTAGGTGAAGGCGAATCACTATGGATTTCTGCAGTACTTAGTGCGGCCATACCTGTTATGAAGTGGCAACGGAATAAAAAGAATAATCAATAAACTCGTTTCAAATAAATGAACTCACAGTAAAGCCCGAAGAGAAAGGATCTCGTTGGGGCTTAATTTAGTTGAAATTCACGCTATAAATCTTGCTCGAAAGTTGAAGTGTGTTCTTAAGAGTGAATTTTTTTCATCCAGCGTTGCAAAACTTCCTGAATCACTTTTTTTCACTAGCATCTCCAGCTGAAAACAACAAGCCTAATTCTTTACTATATGAAGCGCTATATTTTATTCCATTCCGTATCGTTGATTTATTCATATTATTGATATCATTATTTTTGTCGAAGAACCCTAACTCGGTCATTATAGTTCCTCTGTCATCAGGAACTAAGGAGGGATTCGTAACTGCGATCAGAAAAACATAGATAGTAAATAAATCGGCAGTTGATTCCATAGTACCGTCTCCCTGCCCTACTATCATTACACTCCTTAGGCTACCGTCTATTTTGTTTATCGTGCCTATCATGCCAATTTTCTTGGTAAACCAATACTCAAATGTATTTTGAACGGAGCCTTCAACAACTTTCAAATTATTAATCTTTAAACTTGATTTATTTTCTGTAGCGAAAGCATTAAAGCCTTTTTGAAATTCCTCAGGATTCATCCCTATTGTTCCTGGTATCTTATTTTTCTCTTGTTCCGCTTTCAGTTTAGCCTCAGCTTCAGCTTTTGCTGCCGCTTCAGTTCTGGCTTTTCATCGACCTGAGCTTTCTTTTGGGCATCCACTTCAGCTTTGCTTGGAGCAGGTGCCGACGCAGTAACGACTGCAGTCTTAGAGTCATCAGTAGCTTCCGTTGTGGTTGTAGACGTTCCGGAGGAAGTAACTACAGATATGATGAATAATACGAACACTGCTCCTGATAGAATGAAATACTTTTTATGTTTTCCATTTTTTTGAGCTACTGAAACAATTGCGCCTACTAAACAACCTACAAATCCCAAGAAACTTAGAAATGCAATAAAAGCCATTTAATTTACCTCTTTCTTTTCCTATATATGGAAAATTTAATCGAACTATGTAATATAGACTATACTAAAAACCGGGACTTTTTACCATAAAAATATAATTTTTATAAAATAACATAGTAAATCTTAATTCTATATTTAGAAGGAAAATGTTTCCTTATGTCGAATAATGGGTCTATGGTACTAGCACCTATTGGAAAGGAATGAGTTTATGGAAATAGAAAAGTTTTTAACTAAATATAGGATTACTATCGAGGAATTTAATAAAACAGGACTTGTCTGCGAAGAATTGCTTGAGATATTTAATGACTTTGAAGCTAAAAAAGATCAGTACGAGTCAATGGGGAAATCAATTTCTGAGAAATTACGGAAAGATCCCAAGGTTCACTCAATAAAATATAGAGTCAAAGATTCTGAGCACTTAGTAGAGAAGATTATCCGTAAAAGAATAGAGAAGCCTAAAAGAATTATTGACCTTAAGAATTACCAGAAAGAAATCACAGACTTAGTAGGTGTAAGGGCGATTCATTTGTTTAAAAGTGACTGGATCGATATTGATAATTACATAATGAAACATTGGAACTTGCATGAAAAAAACCCCACTTTATATTATAGGGAGGGGGATTTCAATATTAAAAATATACCTGCCGAATACAAGAAGTGCGTAGTTAAACCCCATCCTTACGGATACCGTTCTGTTCACTATACGATTAAATCAAAACATTTTAAAGAAGAAACAATTGCTGAAATTCAAGTGAGGACTATCTTTGAAGAAGGATGGAGTGAAATTGATCATAATATCCGATATCCATATGATAAAGATAATCCGATTTTAAACCCGTATATTCAAATATTTAATAGATTCGCAGGAAGCGCTGACGAAATGGGGACATATCTTAATTTTTTAAAAGATAATATTGATGGAATACATGTATCCTATCAAAATGAGTTAGAAGATAAGAATCAATCAATCAAAGACCTGGAAATAAAGATAAATCAAAATAAAAAACTAGATGATGAGGAAAAACTAGTTTTATTAGACGAAATTCAAACTCTACGAGAAAAAATAAATAACTCATCAGATTCAATCTCTTTTGAGAAAATTGTTCAAGGGAAACTTTTCCCTTTCAAACATCTTAATCAAAATAATGCCACAGGTTCAGACATTGTATTTAGTGTGGGTCCTGATTCATTTATAACGGTTCAAGCTAAAGCGCTTAGAAATATAAATAAGAATAAAAGCGAATAATCGAGTTTTTATTGGAGGCAACCATGTTCAAACCCAACCAACCACTTACCTGTGATTTCCACCTTCAAACGGCTCAGAACTACACGGTACCCGTATCCGTATGGATGCAGGGTGAAATGCTGGCCTATCGAGGTATCATAGAGAAAGTAACTCCTGAGACTGTTAAGATCGCGGGAGAGTATTACATGCGTGAAACCTGTGAGTTTAAAGTTCGATAAGAAGGAAGAGCGGTCACAGTCGGGTTCTGCGGATCCACATTTAGCAGATAAGGAGTTGGCACTCTGAAGTATAAAGGGTATTTAGGTTGTTTCCTTATCATTATTGCTATTATTTTGTGGGGAGAGCATTTAGGTACTTCACCTTTCCACGGGACCGGCTATAGAGAAATACCGGGATTTCTTGTCGCTCTGTTTCTATTAATGGCTTATCTTATATATTATTTCAATAAATCTAAGGGCTATGTGAGAACGATCGTGTGGCTGCTATGGGTTACTGGCTCCATTATGCTTGGTGTACTTGTTATGAATTATGAAAAAACATCACCGATTAATTTTTGGAATAGATGGGATTTTCTTTTATGGGAAGTCCTTCTGCCGATTGCTATTGGAGGCGTCCAGATTATTTTTTTGATCAGTATGTTTCTCTATTGGCTCTACCATAGTACTAAAGAGAAGAATTGAATCTTTCAGTGAATATAAAATGCGTTAGAGGCCAAGGAGGAATTCTTTGTGATCAGTGTAATTATTAGCTGCAGTAACTGTGGACATGCTGTGGTATTAAATCCGACTGAGGATAATCAATCAGATGTAACTTCTACATTAAGGAAAGAGAATAAGTTTTACGCAACAATATCTTATGTAGATTCTAGTGAGCCGAAGATCGAGGATGATTTTATTGCTAAATTAACAACGGAATCCAAAGAAAATATAAGGGATTTCGTCGAACAGAATATTATCGAACAAGTGGATATATACACTGAGCTTCTTGATGTGACATTCACTTGTAAAGAGTGTGGGGATTCTATTGAATTGAAAGATATTTGAATAATGTAAAACAACATTTGATAATAAATAGCCAATCCCTCAACCGATGGGGAAATTGATGGGGTTAGAAATTATGAGTTGGGATTGGTTTGAGGTTTTATGGTCAATAGCTGCTGTTTTTATGATAATTAATTTGCTTTGGAAAATTGCGATGTTTCCAGTAGCATTTTCCTTACTTATATTTAATGAAAAATTTAGATGGGTTGTTTTATTTCTATTAATGTGCGTTCCATATTATTTTTTGGCATCATTTGCAGCCCTTACGGTAGTTGGCGTGAACCATGGTGTATCGTCATTATTAAATGCTACAGTGGGCGGCACGTTTTTATTTTTAAATGGCATATTGGGAGCTACTCAAGCAAAATCGCAAGCTGAAAAAGATGGAGATTATGTAGCGTATAAATTTGCTAATTATAGATACATAATCGTTTTAGCTGGACTCTTATACTACATTTATTCAATGTATGATTTTAAACCAGCTGTAAATTTTTTCACTCTTTGGTTATATGAAATAATGCAATGGATACAATCCATACCATTTGTTGGTTTGGGGATTTCTGTAGTTGCATTTTTAAACGCTGTGTACATTATTTTCATGGCTTTACTTGTTGTTTTTAGTTTAATAGTAAGTATCTTTTCTAAAGAAACAAAATCCGTAGATTTATAATCATACCATAATAAAAACACAAGATTTGGCGTATTTTGAAGTTACTGCGGCTCGTCTGGTATTTGGTATTAATTTACCGTTTGCCAAATGGAATATTAATGAATTGAGTGACGAGAGCCGCAGCAGATGCTGCGGCTCTCGTCCGATAATGTAATGTTTATTAATAAAGCATATTTCATTCGAAAATATACGACAGTTTATGCAGTGATTTTACTATATCATGTGTTTATTCAATGATTTTCAATTGATTTGATACTATTTTGTAACATAGTGGGGGAAAACTATGGTTGATTATTATTCTGACTTGACAGATAATCAAAAGTATAATATAGAACTTTTTTTGAAGCAGGCAGGGAGTTCTCATCTAGATAAAATGAAATTAAGTTATGGTATAAATTCTGGGCGAACGAATGAAGCCTACCAAAGAAATGTAATAGATGCTTTAATGCTTAATATTATTCCCATGAATGTTTTCACAAATTGGCTTTCGCATGTAAACCTTGAAGGGAATAATCACTTATTTGTATATGAGCCCACATCTAATCAAGTGTTTATTTCTAATTCAATAGAATTATTATTTGAGAATGTAAAAAAGAAAATAACACCTATATATGACATAAATAAAGATAGTTTAGATGAAATTAAAATTGTTGATATCTGTTGCCTATCCTCTCAACAACTTGTTTTTACGCTTGCTGCACCGTCTCAAGTACATGAGAAAAACTCGGATACAGGTGAGTTTGAGCTTCAAAAAGATATATATTTATCTTATATTATTATGGATTTTGAATTTAAGCATTTTGTTTTACTAATGCATCCGACGGTTAAATTAGTTTCAATAATGGGTGAGGTTAAAGAAAGAGATATTGACAAATTAACATATATTATAATGCATAGCTTTAAAAACCAAGTGGTTCGTTTTGATTATCAAGAGCCCGACTAGATTCTTAATGCACTTTTTAAAATCACTAAGGAATATTTTTATCATAATAATCCAATAATTGAAGAACGTATTGAATTATTTGAAGAAAATCATTTAATAACCTTTGTAAATTCCTTTACTGAAATTGAGAAGTCTTTTCAAAGAGAGGACTTTCAATTACGTTTAAAAAAGGAATTATTAATTATGTATGAAAGTGAATTGGTTATTGTACACGGACCTGTATTAAAAACCACTAATTTTGAAATTTTTCTTCAACATTCCGATAAAGGTGTTTTAGAATTCAAAGCTAATTCTAGAGGCAAGGCGTTTAGCCACGCTGAATCAAGAAAGATTGTTGAATTAATGTGGGAGCATGGTGATATTGTATCACTGGGGATAATTCTTGAACATAGATACAATAATGGAATCATTAGGAAACATCCATATATAGTAAATAAATATAGCCATTATTATTCTTTGAAAAAATATAATACAGCAGTTACTGAAAAGGAGGTAGTAGACAATGTTCTTCGAACGCTTAATAAATATAAACAAGCGATTAAGTCTACCTCTGGATCTTCTGAAGAAACTGGATTATGAACTAACCATTTTAAGACCGGACGATACAGTATCTCCACATTTTATTTCGAGAAAATCTGATATACCATTAAAAATAGTGAATGAGTTACTAATGCAACTTGCATATGAATCATCATTGGGAATTAAATACATTGTATTTTGTGATAATCCTGATAAGGAATTAGTGCATGGATTTGAGCATAATACACCTTTAGAATTGCATCGTTTCTTAAACACGCATTCCTCTTGTCCTGAATGTCAAAGCAATTTAATTAAAGATGATATTAGAATAGTTTTCGTAAAAAAGATCCCATCCCAGTTACATTAAAGAGGGTTTCATGGATACAATATCATATAATCAATTTATAAATAATGCTCCAGATCATTTTATTTGGAAACCAATAACTGAACCAGAGCGCCAGCATTTTCTTTCATTAGTTGAGGCAACTAAAATAGCATTAACTCAAGGGACAAGGCAACAGAAAGGGTTAACATTAGAGAATCTGATGACTTATGTGTACCAAAGATTTTCAAATATTGCTGAGGTTAAATCGAATATTACGCAAGGAGATAACCAATTTGATCATATAATTGATTTTTTTGATACGCTGGTTCCCCCATTTATTTATAACTACCTTGGTTTAAGAATGGTTGGGGAATCGAAAAATCATGCAGAATCAATATCTGTTCGTGAAGTTGTAGATTTAGATGAATTGCTTAGATCAAAGCGTTGTAAGGTTGGGGTTTTTAGTTCTTACAAATCATTCAGCAGGGGGAGGAATGGGAGCCCCTGGCAATATGCGGAAGGAAAACGAAGAAAACTCCTATTAGCTAGAAATACGATTATTATAGGTTTTACAATTTCTGAAATAGAATCACTTATTGAAAATAATTTTTACACAATGCTAAAACAAAAGTTTTTTAATATAGTTGATGAGATTGACGATGATTATGATGAGGAATCATTAGGCGTCACCTATCATCAGAGATTATATTACTCGCTAAGTCAACTTCATAAGAATGGGATTATTGAGGAAAACACATATAACGAAAGCAAACAAATTTTAATGGAAAAGTACGGAGATATTAAAGAGGATTGAGAAATATATGCAAAAGCCGCAGCATCTGCCGCGGCTTTTTGTCTTTCTTAAAGCATATCAAACTTTCCAGGCCTTATTCGGATTTGCTGCGTCTAGACAGAATTTTATTTTTCCTGAGATTGTAAAAATCTTTTATATCATCTGCAATTTCTTCAATTTCAGTAAGATTTAAATCGCGCTCATTTCTCATAATAAACTATTTCCAATTTACAAGTATTTCCTTCTTTTTAGCTGCTTCAAAAAACAATGGAATAAATGGAACAGGAAAATTATCATTCTTTTCAACTTCTAATTTCACGCCGTTATTCTTTGGATGATAAAATTCAAATAAACTCTGGGCAAAATCAAACCATTGTAAATCTAACTAGAGTAGAAGATTTTTTAAATTCATAACTAGTTGCATTTGTTCTTCATATGACAAAAGAGAGTATATCACCGCTGAAATGTTATTATTAATATTTTGCTTTATTTCAATTATTCTTTCTTCATTATAATTGTCAAAATATTTCATGATTTCCACATAGTCCGCAAAATTCATATTTGTCATATAATGAACTATCTGGAGCAAACCGGAGTCACCCTGTAACAGAAATCGCCCCCGGGCGTCTTGGGGAAGTCACCGGGGGCGAACGAATATTCTCACTTCCATTATATCATGAGGAGTGAGGGGAATGGAACAAATTACACAAGCCTGGTCAACTAGTATTGCGGATTTAAAGGCTTCATATCACGGTACACATCGGCAGTTGGAGTTAGCGAGAGCAAGAACAAAAGATCCTATTGAACTAGGACTTCTCTCCAACATGATCTCTGATGTGAGTTATGCGATTGAATGGATGCGTACAGCTCGTACGCCGAGGAATCGTAGAGGAATAGAACGAAGATCTGCGTATCAGAATACGATTTTCTTGGAACCACATATCATGGAGAACTTTGCACAGCCGGACCCAGAAGACCAGGCTAATTCCTTCGAGATCACGGAGGATATGCGCTTTGCATTAAAAGAAGCTCTTCACCGGCTGTCAAGTAGAGAGCAGCAATGCTATACCATGGCGAAAGCAGACAAGATGTCGTATGACGAGATCGCGTTTAGGCTCAAGCTAGCTAAGAGCAGCGTTCAGAAGTATGTAGAGCGGGCTGATAGTAAAGTGCGAAAAGAACTGGAAAGTAATCTATTCTTGAGGAGGTGAAGTCTTTGGAAGCAACAGTAAATCATTGTCATTGGGACGGATATCCGATGACTTTGAGACCAAAGCACATTGAGCAAATCATGAAGATGAGCCAGAAAAAGACTTATGAATTTTTGGGAAATGCCCCGTTCCATGTAGCTAAAGCGGGTAGGGAATTATATATTAGTAAATTGGTTTTTAGAGATTGGCTTGAGGGAACACAACTTAATTTTATACAAAAAGAAGGCAACGGGGCTTAGTCGTTGCCTTTCTTTTATATGTAATAGTGACTAGCAGTAACTATTTTCAAATCCAATTCGTATCAAATTCGTATCACGCACATTTTAGGGGGGATTTACGATTAAATATTAACCCTGAAAAAGAAGAAAAACCCTTATGTATCAAGGGTTTTTCGGTATGACCTGTAGTGGGCTCGAACCACTGACCCCTACCCTGTCAAGATTAATTGGCAGAGGTTTATTGATTTCCTGATATGTCCTGTGAGCTCAATTCAATAAGCTTTCTTAGCCGCTATAATTCTTTTCATAACCGTTAATATCCGATAAGAAACGCAAGTGTGTGACCAAAAATGTGACCATAAACCATTCTTATTTAGTAGAGGCTTTCTTATTTTCGGAAGCTTTTTTATTGTGTTCATTTCTAATCATAGGATCGGTAATATTGGCATTTTCAATGATTTCATAAATTCTATTTATTTGGCTCTCTCCAAGTGTTGATTCTGGTGATTCCGCTTTGAATCTCAATAGTTTCCTCTGAATGAATTCTGAAAGTTCTACATCATACACAATTAGATCATTAGAATGAATTTTTCTTAGTTCAGGGTCTACGCTAAATCTGCAACGCATTGTAAATGAGATCATTGAAATAAATGTTAAGGGTTTGAACTCACTTAAAACTTGCTCTAATGCTTTTATATGCCCGTAGTTCTGCATAAATGGATTATACATTTTAAAACGATTGCTCACAGACCAATACTTATCATTTTTATTACCTTTTATTTCACCATTGTAGTTTTTGGTTTCGATGATGAATAAACCATATGGCGTAATAACTACGTGATCGGTTTGAGAATAACCGGTTTTGGATTTGGGATTTATAATTAAAATATCACTTAAGTATTTACAATCCTTTGGAAGCTGGTCTAGTTGGATGTTTATTTTGTGTTCACCTAGCCCACCAATACGAGTAGACTCAATCCTCTTTTTTGGCTTGCTTTGTTTTGCATGAGATTTATTATTTTTAGACGATGTCTTGAATAACTCTAATATTTTCTTAAACAGATGATTACCCCCATTAATTCGGCATACCTATTTATTTAAACTCTTGCCCTTTAAAACAATGGTTTAAATAATTGAAACTAAAAAAACATAGATTATCGTAAGTATTAAATGTAAAATATATGTAGATTATGAATTATTATAAGAAAAGAGGTTTAACCTTGTCGATTGTAAATTTTAATACAGAAGAAATCACTTTATTAAAGGATGAAACAATAAATCTTGATAACAAGGACTTACTAGGTACTAGAGTTTATTCGGACACATTGCATGGATTAATTTCGAATAAGGAAGATTCTAATCCAGTTACAATTGGATTATTCGGTACTTGGGGATCAGGAAAATCCTCTATAATCGATACTTTAACGAAAAGATTAGAAAATGAAGATGGTATTATCACAATGACATATGATGCTTGGAAATACTCTAACGACGCTTTTCGAAGAAGTTTTATAATTCAACTAGTTGATAAATTAGAATTAGAATTTAAAGAAACAGATTTAAGAATTTATCATGATATATCAGAAGAATCAAGTTATAAACTAGGTGTTAATAAAACAGGATTACTAAACTACATAATTTTTTCACCATTTCTTTTTTTGTTAATATGGTTTACAGGGCAGTCATCAGATCTGAAACTAACTTTTACAATGATAAGTGCTGTCAGCTCAGCAATACTAGCTTTACTAAAAGAACTTTTTATACAATATAAAACTACTATAAGTAAACCAAAGTTTTTCTCACCTGAACAGTTTGAAGAGATTTTCGATGAAATAGTTAACGAGTCTACCAAAAATAACGACAACATAATTAAAAAGTGGATTGCAACGTTGACCAGCAAAAGGAAAACAAAAAAATTAGTGATTATAATTGATAACATTGATCGCTGTGATAAAGCAACTGCAACAGAACTCTTATTAACGGTGAAAAACTTTCTTGAGAAAGAAAATTGTATATTTATAATACCGGTTGATGATGAAGCCTTAAAAAGGCATCTTAATTTCGATAAAAATTATGAAGGAGAAGAGTTTCTAAGAAAAATCTTTAATGTTTTTCTAAGGATAAAAAAGTTCAATAGTAAAGATCTTTTTGAGTATACAAGTAATTTGATTGCTGAAAATAACTTGGGTTTTTCAGCTGAGATTGCTGATATTATCTCACATGAGTTTTCTAGAAACCCTAGAAGAATAATTCAATTCCTTAACAATCTCACGATTGAGAGGGAAGTTGCAAAGAGGCAAGAAGAAAATGGATTAATACCAAGCGGATCTGTTACAAGTAATATTCGCTTCTTAGCCAAATTGCTTATCCTAAAAGAGGAATGGCCTTCACTTTATGATTCAATAAACAATAATCCCGCGATTTTAACTGAAATCAATAAACATATTATTTCGGAACAATATAAGTTTGAAAATTTAAACTATATCTTGATTAACTCCTATGGATCAAGTAACATTATTTTAACTGAAGAACAATTTTTATATTTTAAAAAAACTATCACGATCGAAGAAAAAAACATAGAATTATTCTTGAGAATTCAAGACTTTAACAGAGATATGCCTGATAATTTAAAGGAACTAATTTTTTCGCAAAATTGGTCCGAAATAAAAAAAATATTAAATACGAATTCATTTACACCAGATAAATTATTTTCAGTAATTATTGAGGAATTGGAGATATCTGTAAATAAGTATAATCTTATCGAAACAAGAGGATACAATATAATTAACCTAATACTAACTATTACAAATGAGAATGAATATGAACTCCTATTTGAAAAACATTATCAACGCATTAGCGGAATTATTAATGATACTCGAATAAAAAAGATTCTACAAAAATTAAATCGTGATAATCTTATAACCTTTTCAAAAAAACTTTCAGAAAAAAATGTTCTCTTTCTAAGGGATTTTATTGCAGAGGAAATAACTAAAGATACAACTTCAAATTTAATTAAGAGCTATGTAAGTTATTACATTGATGATTTAGAGTCACTTTCACTAATAAAAGAACCTTTTACACAGTTTATCACTAAGGATATTTCAAATTTTGAAGAATACTTCCAGATCCTCAAGGAAAAAGGACAAATAAATGTACTTATAAATAATGACTTTTTTAATAAAGTAATTTCGACTCTTACTCTAGTGGATTTTAATGAATCTACGCAATCTTCAAGTATTAAATTTTTACATCATGTTAACGCTAGTGAGGCTTTGAGTGAAAGTAACAAAAATAATTATTTAGCAATGTTATCAGCTATTATACAAGACAGTGTAGATATTCCATTACTTAAAAATGTACTTCACGAAAGCTTGGATTATTTAAACATAAAACAAGAGACTTTAGAAAAAAATTACACTATTTATAACAATAAAATTGAATATTTATATAATAATTATTTCTCTTTAGGTTACAGAAATCAAGATTTGATCACTGCAATTGAAACCTCAATAAAGTTTATGGAAGTATACTATAATAATATTTCATCGATAAACCACAGTAGCATGGATTATATTCTTAGATTTTTGACCTGTGGCGTACAAGAATTCTGTTTGCAAGCTATCATCTCGCTAGATAAGATTATTCTAGCACATGATCTTTTTGATTATCCTTTCGTTGAACAGCTAATAAATCAATATAAAAGTACGAATGAGTTAGATCAAAAAGAAATAATTGTAAACTCACTAAGTAATATAATCAGAAAAGTTGAATCCAAAGATGGAAAACTAATAGGCGTTAATGAATCTCAAGCAAATCAAATTGTTGATATTCTTTTCAAATCTCTATTTGATAATTCACAAATTACTATTGTTGAGAATACAATTATCGAGGCACTAAATAATAACATAGTTAATAATTTTTTTGAACAGAAAATTTCATCAATTACTAATCAAGAACAGCAAAAAGTCTTACTTAAAATCATTGGTCATAGCAAAAATCAAGAAAATATAGCTATGGTGGTAGAAACAATTCTGCGATTGTCTGATGATTATACAAAATTGCAAAGTGCAGTAGATTTTATTATAGAACAAATTAGCGAAGGTAATAAATTTATTAAAGAGAGCTTGCTGAAACTTACTGGTGAAACCTCTAGTCAAAAAGATGAAAGATTTAAATCCTTAATAGAAACTAGTTTTTCTAACCTTATATTATTTAACAAAAATGATATCGGAATTCTAATTGATAGGGTGTTACCACTATTGGTAGAAGAAAACATCGAAGAGCAATTGTTTGCTATAACAATACTTGGCAAACTAGAGTCTGAGAACATCCCCAAAAAGAAAAGTTCAAAAATAATTGCTTTGATTGAAGATATAAGATTTGAAAAAGAGGAGAATGAGCTTTTATTAAATGCTCTTAAAGCAAAGATCGCTTCCTGAAAAACATAATAATATTATTTAAGTCCCGAGATGATATCTCGGGACTTTTTAGAAATTAAATAATTTATTGTGGAAATTATTTGTCCAACAATAGCTTAACCATACTTTGTAATTTTAACTTCTCAGCATTTGTTATCCTTTTTTCTTTATATTTAAGGACTAATTGTTTGTTATTAAAAAGCAGTTCTAATTCTATTTCATTATCTAAAATCTGAGTAAGTAAATCAGTTCCATATTTATTAGAAAAGTTTATTAATTTATCTATTAATGGAGTATTAACTCGCTCAACGAAACGTATATCTTTTAATTCGTCTTCTTTTAATCCCAGTAATAAATAATCAGTTGTAACATTAAACACTTCAGCTAATTTTGTAAAGTCATCAGGGGATGGATCACTATACTCCCTCTCCCAATTCGAAATAACCTGGGACGATACTCCAATCTTTTCCCCTAATTCAATCTGAGTAAATTTCGACTTTTTTCTTAGTTTTTTAATGCGCTTTCCTACATTAAACTCTGTCTCTTTAAATAGAATGTCAATATCCATAATTAATAACCACCCGTTTCATAGAGTTGTTATAATTTTAACATTTTTAACGGAAATAAAAAAATTAAAAAAACAAACTTGAAACTAACGGAAATCGTTAGTATAATAAAGACACTAAATAACCAAAAAGGTTATTTTTGTTTAAAAGAATAACTAACGCAATTTGTTGATTTGGAGGTGGAATCTAATATGGATGAGTTAATTAATGTATTAAATTTGATTAATGAACTTGAAAACTATCTACAAGCTTTATCTAAGTCTCGTGCAATTCAAAATAATATTGAAAGGAAAATATCATTGAAAGTGGCCTTACTTCGGCGTAGCTTGGAAAGCGCAGCCGAAACCGGTAAGGAGCAGAGCGACGCACCGGCTCGGCCTTGATATGGAGGGGCAAGTCATGCAAGGCTGATTTGGCGGACAGGCCACTCCGTGGCATGGCCGTAAAGCCTGTCCTGCATGATTTGTAGAGGCTCCATGTCAAGGCTGAGGCGATAGTATCGTCGCCCAGCAACCATATAACATGCTGGGTGGAAAATACAACAGTAGGGGGACGAAAGTATTGCTAGTAAAGGGTTTTGACACTTTAGAGTTTGGTTTAGATTTTGAAAACTATAACTCTTCCTTTGAATCATTTATTCTTGAATTCAAAAAACTAAAAGAGTTTGCTCAACTGACGGGGATAGAACAATCAATTCCCTTAGAAGGCATGCTTCTAACGGTGCATAGAAATGGACAAAGGTTTTATGCGTACAAGTTATCTTGTAAGGATTTTTCAATTGCATTTGCAGAAAATGAAATGAAATCAAATTCACCAGTATTCGTAAGATTTATGTCAAGTTATATTTGGTCATATGGTCATAAAAAGGCATATGACCATTTTATGAAGTGGTTTAAATGTTTTGGTGTAATACCAATAAGTAATAGACTTTCACGGGCCGACATATGTGCTGATACAGATCGGGTTCAATTTATTCAAAATGATGTTAAGGGTGTTGTTACCAGAGCTAAAAGTAAAACAGAACATTTTGTGAATGAAGAATACACTAACGGACGTAAATTTAGTGGTTTCACCGTCGGTAGAGGAAACCCGATGTTGGCTAGAATCTACAATAAATCTCTAGAAATTAAAAAATCAGGTAAAACATGGTTTACTGATGTGTGGAATGAGAATGGCTGGAATTCTGAAAACGAAGTTTGGAGGGTTGAGTTCCAATTAAGACGTGAAGTTTTAAAGGAATTCACAATTGATAATATTGAGCAGTTATTTGCAAAGGTTGATGAATTATGGGTGTACCTCACAGTTGATTGGTTAACGATTAGACAACCCAGCAGCGATAATGTCTCTAGATGGAAAATAAAAAGAAAATGGAAACATATTCAGAAGGCAGACCTATCTCATGAACCAACCCCATTGATTCGGGAATCAGTTAAACAAGGGAATCTAAAACAGCTTCTTGATCAAGCCGCGGGGTTAATGATGTCCGTCGCATCAATAAGTGACCATGATTCCATTACGAATACATCTGATGTAATTAAGTCATGGTTTGAAGTGAATTTACTCAAAAAGAACACGACCTTTGAGGTTGAAAAAAATAGGAGGAGAATCAGATTTTTGCATCCTGTTACCACATCTACAGATAATGACTAACTGAAATTAAAACTCATATTCAAAAAGGAGACTACAAATGGCTAAAAAAAATTTATTCGAACAAGTTTTCGAGAAAGATATTCCCTTAAAAGTAATTGATTTTAATGATTTTGATGGAAACAGAATCACCGTTGTTATTCAGGATGGTGCTAATGAAAATAGATTTGGTAATAATGATACTTCATTAAAGGTCGTTAATGGACTTGTAGATTCTATGGATTTTAAATTTGAATTTGAAGATGATCCCTATAGTTTTGAGAAGAGAATAATTTCTATAATTGATACAATCGGCAAGAAAATAAAACACAATTCGTCATATAAAATGGATAAACCCAACATTCATATTGTTAAAGAATTTATAGAATTTTTTTCTAGTAGTAATCTTCATAAACATTCTGAATTTAAAAATATTCTTGATCAAGTTGAAGAAATAGACGAAGAAGAAGAGGCTTTTTGGAAATCATTAATGGATAAAAAAAAGGAGATTGAATAAATGATTTCTACTCTAGAAATGCTTCCCATTGTTTTAGATGTTACACATATTCAAAATATTCTTGGTATCGGTAGAAGGCAAGCTTATGAATTAGTTAATTCTGGACAGTTTCATGTAGTTCGTGCAGGAAAACGAATAAAGGTAGCAAAATCAGTATTTGAAAAATGGCTTATAGGTAATTTGCCGCTCCAGGAGGAATAAAAGATGTCTGGATCTGTAAAAAAGGAAGGCAACACATGGTATTTTGTTATTGATCTTGGCAAGGATCTGTTAACAGGAAAAAGAATTCAGAAAAAGAAAAGAGGATTTAAGACTAAGAAGGAGGCAAATACAGCACTGGCAGAAACTCTAAACGAGGTTAATAAAGGAACCTACGTAGAACCGTCTAAAATTCTATTTAGTGATTATTTGAATCAATGGCTTCATGATAAACAAATTAATATTATGCCTTCTACATATAGCAACTACAGATGGTTAGTTGATAAGCATATCAACCCATACTTGGGTAATGTAGAATTATCAAAACTTACTCCTATGATTATTCAAAAATTTTATAATGATCTCGTGCTTAAGGGAAGTCTTGTTCAAGAAAATATCCAAAAAATACATTCTCTTATCAAAGATTCTTTAAACAAAGCAGAACGTTGGGGGTTGATTTCAAAAAATGTTGCCTCCCTAGTTGACCGTCCCAAAGCTTATAAAAAGGAAATGAGTGTTTGGACTATTGAGGAAGTCAAAGAATTTCTGATCGCTGCCAAAGATGATAGGCTATATGTAGCATTTATCCTAGCAGCTACTACTGGAATGAGACAAGCAGAAGTTTTAGGGCTTAGATGGAAAGATCTAGATATAGAAAATTCTTCGATTAGTATCATACAAACATTAAGTCATGATGGAAAAACACTTAAGACAGGGACAAAGACCAAAGCAGGCATGAGAAAGGTACATTTGCCTCTAGAAACCCTGCAAATTCTTCAAAAGCATAAACGGCTCATAGAGTTAGAGAAGAAGCAAAATAGCCCTTTGTACACGGATAACGATCTTATTGTTTGTACAGCAGTTGGTACACCAGTAATTCCAAGAAATTTAATGCGCTCATATTATAGACTTATCAGTCATGCAAAATTAACAAAAATAAGGTTTCATGATTTAAGACATACTCATGCGACACTTCTATTGAAGCAAGGTGTTAACCCTAAGATAGTTGCAGAAAGATTAGGCCATGCAGACATTCGAATTACACTGGACACATACAGTCACTTAATGCCTAGCATGCAAAAAGAAGCAGCAGCTGAATTCGGTAAATTATTATTTGAGTAGGTGAATAAATGGGATTATGGGTAGGTTCTCTAATAGGTGGCTATAGAGTGGCGGTAAGATACTCCAAGAACACAGAGTATTGTTTTAGGATCACAGATTTAGTTGTTGGAAGAATATATAAGGTAGTACAGCCAAGCTTATTAAATAGTAAATCTTTAAAAAACTTAGGTCGTGAATGTATAGTAGTGGGTTTCATTATAAATCGATATGGATATCATGATAAAGCAAAAATAAAATATTTAGATAACAAAAGAATTGGACGAATATCCTTCGGTAATCTGGCAAGTGAAGATAGTCAAATAAGGTGGGGTGACCAATCGGTGACCGATGAGGTTTACTTAGAAGTATTTCATAATGATTTGATAAAATTCAAGAAGAAAAACCCTTGATTATCAAGGGTTTTCGTGTATGACCTGTAGTGGGCTCGAACCACTGACCCCTACCCTGTCAAGATAGTGCTCTCCCAGCTGAGCTAACAAGTCATGTTTTAGCGACAAGTAGTAATATACCAACGATATAAAGAATTGTCAACTCCTTTTTTAAAAATTGTCCCTATGCGGTGATTTATATCCTTATTTACCTGCCTTGATTCCTATGGTGAACAAGATAACCTACAACTGCAAGTTGCAATTATGCTATAATATTTTCATACGACAACGAGCAGATTGAGGGGATAATTTATGAAGGATTTTCATCGGCCTTTTCAGCCAATCCAAGGTGTATTGACGAATAATGGAGATAGCGCCGTTGATTGGGGTGGACGTGAATGGGGTACACATCGGCATCATGTCCGCGAATTATTGGAGCATGCCGTGAATTCTATTTCCAATAAAGATAGAGCTGCTGTTCTGGGTGCTGGTAATCATGGTGATCTCGATCTGCCGGAATTGGCGAATCGATTTGCGCAGGTAACGGTGCTGGACACAGAAGCTAACTCAATAGAAGAAGTGCTGGAGCTAAGCGTGGGTACTTACTCTGGTAAAATTAAATCGCTAACCAATGTGGATTATACATGTCTGGATCAAATTCATTTCTACGAGACTTGGGAGGATATGCTGATTAATCATGCTCCTGCCGCAGAAATTGCTGCTTATGTGAAGAATTGTTCTTTTGAAGCAAGAAGATACGAGGCCCTTCCGCATTTGAAAAAAAGCTTTTCATTGGTTGTTTCCTCATCCGTTCATACTCAATTATTTTATATTCATGCTTTGACACAGCTATCCGGATATGCCGACCAATATAGCAGCCAAGAGGTCGGGCAGATCATGGAGGCCTTGATGTATTTACGCAATAGCCTTGTGGCCGATTATAACCGGCTGCTGTTATCTCTATTGAAGCCTGACGGCAGACTGGTCGTATGGTCCGATATGATTCGTTTGGATGAATCCAATGCAGGACTTCTCGATAGCCTGTATGCTTTACAAAGCGACGAGGAGCGTACACAGTTTTTATTTCGTTCGTTCGGTCAAACTGGTATAGAAGCGGCTGTTGTGGGATTTAAGGGGTTGTATGAGCAGGTGAAGCCAGAGGGTCAGCTGTTCAAATCATGGGTATGGTTAACCGGTGTGGAGAAGCAGTATGTGGCAGCTGGATTATCTGGAGTGCCAAGGAAATAACAAAAGAAAAACCGCTCATTAGCTGAGCGGCAGTAGAATACTTTCCTCTTCGATAGAGGTGTATAAGATAGCATTGTTTCCTACGACTTCAATCAAATCAATACGATTTAACAATGCTAGTGAGGGTTCTTCTGGTTGTGTGCAGCGGTGTTCAAGTGCTTGGATTAATGAGGGTATCGCCTTCTGATCGCTGGAGATAAAACGAACGGGAATCTTGTGGTCATGAAACAAAATTTCAGTTTTCATAAACGGTTCTCCCTTCCCTTACAATCTGTCCTAATTATACCTCATTTTCATTAAAATAGGCTGAATAATTTTAAATTTTTGGTCAATATTAGGAGCCTTTATGATAAATTCACAAGTTAGCAACATGGATGCGATCGTTCAGCAATATTTTAACAATGGGGTTTGGACGGTCGAGACAGGGGAGAGCGGAGTGAACAATACAACCCGCTTTATCCTGTATAGGAATCGAAAATATGTGCTGCGCATTTACGAGAACCACGCGGATCTGGACAAGGTTCGTTATGAGCACGCTGTACTGCAAGCGCTTCAACAGAGCAAGCTCTCTTATCGGATACCCTCGCCAATCGTGGCTTTATCTGGGGATACCTACGTGCGAACACAAGCTAATCAGCTTGCGGTGCTGTTCGAGTATATTGAGGGTTCAAGGGCTGATTTATCCGAGGTCGTGCATGTTCAGTCGATTGGCTGCGCAATGGGAGAGCTGGTTGGTGAAATGGCGCAATTGGTTGTACCTCTTGAAGCTGCATATGAACGGTATTATGAGCTGTATGAAATCCATCCTTTGGTCAATCGGGAAAGGCTGAATGCTTGGCTGAGGGATATGGAATCGGGTGAAGCATCGGTGGAAGCTGAGCAGCTGAGCAAAGAAATACAGCGGATTGAACAGGCGATTCCTGTGTGGAGTCGTTTGCCAGTTCAGTTGGTGCACTCGGATCTTGTGGCTGGCAATGTACTTGCCGATGACGATGGGGTAACGGGCATATTGGATTTTGAGTTTGTAACGATGGACTTGCGGGTAATGGATGCGGCTGTTTTTCTCAATGAGATCATTCGATATCAGGGAGATCGCTGGGAGCTTATTGAAGCCTTTATAAAAGGGTATGGACAATCTGGAAGCTTGAATGCGGATGAGATTGCTGCATTGCCGCAGCTTATTTTGCTCAGAAGCGTCGTCTTGTGTATCCATTTCCTTGGAAGACATTGGGCCGGGATTGATCCCCGTGATGAACCACAGACTTACTTGATCGGTTTTGCCAAGGTTCAGGAATGGCTTGAATTGTATAAGCATCGCCTCATGGAATGCTGGATCTTATACGGGAGTGGGGAGTATGCTGATGAAGAAATTATTTAGTCAAATGAATGCATTAGAACTTGAAGAGGAGCTTCATGAAATTGTAGATGCTATGTCCCGCGCTGAGTTTCCCAGCCAGAAGGAACTGTTAGAGCGTAAATATTACACAGCCAAAGCTTATACACTGGAGCCTGCTGATTATTCCCCCGGGTTGTATGAAATTGAAGGTGAACCGGATGATCGTTTCCGGCTGCAGTATGTCAATGGGATCATGGGCTGGGGGACGCTTGTGGGCAATGCTGAAGAGGCGAGTTTTCCCATATCGATGCTGAAAATTGCGATGAATGAGCAGGTTGGAGATTAAAATACACGAAGGAGGTGTAAATATGAGTAAAGCTACACGATTCGCCGGTGATCAGAGTATGAACCCGCCGCGCTTGGATATTCAACAGTCCTGGTGGGCTATGATCGGATTAGGTAATGGTGAACGAGAATGGACAATAGAAGAGAAATTCGAAAAGATTGCAGAAGCCGGATTTACTGGTATTATGGGGCGTCTGCCTGAAGGTCCGGATGCGGATTTATGGCGCCGATTGCTTGATGATTATCGTTTCAGCTTCGGCATTCATTCGTTTCCTGGCAGACCTGAAGATATTACACAATTATTGAAGGCTGCCAAGCAATTCGGAGTGCAGTATGTGAATTCCCAGGTGATGGATTCCTTCGTAATCGGTCAGCCTGCGATCAAATTGCTGGAAGGATTGGTGCGAGAAGGTTGCTCTGCGCATATGCCTTATTTTGTTGAAACCCATCGCGGTCGTGTAACTCAGGATTTACATCGAACAGTGGAGTACGTAAAGGCGATTCCTGATTTGCGTTTGACCATTGATTTGTCCCATTACATAGTGGCAGGTGAAGTTACCGGTAACGACGAGAACGTCTTAAACAGGGTGTCAGAGCTGTTTGAGAGCCTGTTGGAACGTACCTCCAGTATTCACGCGCGCGTGTCCAATGGAGAGCAGGTCCAAGTCGATATAGGACCGAATGGAGAACATCCGATGGTGAGGCATTATATGGACTGGTGGCAGCGAGGGATCGGATATTGGTTAAAGGATGCACAGCCTGGCGACCTGTTGCCATTCGTCCCGGAGCTTGGTCCTCCAGATTATGCGATCACGAATCCAACCTACGCATCGAGTGGACGTACAGAGATCTCGGATCGATGGGAGCAGGCGCTTGTATTGAAGAGATTAGGTGAAGAGGCTTGGAAGCTCGCCGTGCAATCTAGCGGTAAGTAACAGCTATCCGAGCATATCGTTAATTAAACAGCTAATAATTACGAGAGAATCAATAATTGGTGATAGTGTTATCAATCATGAGGTGGGGACAACCGATGAGACTAAGCCTAACCGTTTGTGGTATTTTACTTGCGATCTTTGTCATCTTTACGGATCAGGCTGTTGCACAAAGGCTGGAATCTGCAGCTTATAAGAGTCCTGAAGGAATCCAATTTGTAAGCTACAGC
This sequence comes from Paenibacillus baimaensis, assembly GCF_025567575.1. Taxonomy (NCBI): domain Bacteria; kingdom Bacillati; phylum Bacillota; class Bacilli; order Caryophanales; family Paenibacillaceae; genus Paenibacillus; species Paenibacillus baimaensis. The sequence goes on from NZ_JAOQIO010000094.1 coordinate 37,362, forward strand.
ACCGTATGGAATGAGCAGAAATTAAAGGAGCTGTATGAGAGTTTACTCAAATGCGAGCATGGTGAAGAATTGTCGGCTCTGAAGCAAGTCATTTTGGACCCGGGTCCAAGTGAGGGGAAGAGCGGCTCAAGAGTTGGCAGTTACAATGCGGATACCCAAGTGATTAGGTTGTTTGAAGTCGAGGCTACTCCGGTGGTACGTACCCTGACCCATGAATATGGTCATCATTTTACCTATTATTGGCTGCAAAAAAAGGAAAGTGCTTCTCCAGGACAGCTTACAGAGTCTTCAGTCTGGGCCAAGGTTAGGCAGCTTGGTGGTTTTCCTATTCGATGGTCAGGCAGTACCCTTCCTTATGTACATAAGTGGGATCCTGGCGAGATTATGGCTGAGGATTATGTATTGCTGTTCGGCGTGGGGGGGAATCCGTTGTCCTCGAAGTCGGCGAATATTGTGAATATGCTGCGTCACGAAAATGAGTATATTCCTTCTGCGCAGTCACTGCCTGTTCTGAGACAATACTGGGAGCAATTGGCTGGTTTGTCCAGGAAGGAGCCGATCCGACTTCCCGAGATCAAGCAATGGCAAGCAGTGGAAGATAGGGAGGACGCTACCAACCGTTTAGTGTTTACCTCTGCTGCCACTCAAAACTACCAGCTCATCCAATATGGGATTCACGTAGTTAGCTTTAAAGACGGACAGCCGATCAACTGGACAACGACTATCAATACAATTGGCAAAGAGCTTGTAGAGGTTAATCTGGATATGAATGCACTAAGGGATACCGATTCCACGGCTTCCTTTAACGGATTTATTCAGATTTGGGCGCTGGATCCACAAAGCAATCAGCTCGTCTACACACCATTTTATATGAATTGGTTTACCTATGAGCCCGTTTCAAAAAAACTACTTGCGATACCTCCTTCTTTTTCCAGCAGAGGACTAACTGCGATGTTGAAAAGAGATGGAATGGACAAATGGCCCCTTATGAATATGGTTATGAATGGGATGCCCTTGGCGCCAGTCAAGCGTTATGAGGATAAAGAAGGTAATCTGTATGTGCCACTGCGCTTATTCAGTGATGAGACCGTTCAAGGTCTAAAAGAGCAGCGAACTACGGATAACGATGGAGGCAGACGAATTAAAGCGCATTACAAGCAGAGGGATGTTCAATTGAGGTTGGATGAACAGCAAGCGGCTGTCAATGGAATCACAATCAAGCTGAACCAGCGAGTCAGGCGTATGGGTGCTGAGTTCGTAGTAGCGATCGATGATCTGAAAGCCTTGTTCGATGTGACCGCACGCTGGGATGAATCAGGCAGCAGCCTGCTTATGGAATCGACTTAGCATATAATAAAAAAAGATCTTAGAGGGCTAACTTAGCCTTGTAGGATCTTTTTTTAATGGGAAGGTGAAGTTTCCGTACTGTATGCATCATGAGAAGCAAGAGGGATGGTAATGGTCAGCTTGGTGCCTTTACCGCTTTCACTTTCAACCTCCATTGTGCCTTGATGATCCTGTACAATCTTATGGCAAATAGATAACCCGAGACCCGTACCCGAATCTTTGGTCGTATAGAAAGGTAAAAAGATTTTTTCCAGCTCGGACTGAGGTATGCCACTGCCTGTATCTGATATTTCAATGACTGCTGACTGATTATGATTGGACAGATGAACACGTACAAAGCCCTGCTCTTCCATCGCTTCAAAGGCATTTTTGATTAAATTCAACAGAAGCTGCAGCATCTTGTCCTGATCCATCATGAGGTACAAGGGTTGCCCGGCATGCTCGAACTGAATTTCATGCCCCAGTCGTGCTGCTTCCGAATCCAATAGAGAGAGGACTCTTTGTATACAATCATCTATGGCATGTACTTTAAATTGGGTCGCATGTGGTTTGGAGAACTGGAGAAATTCCGCAGTCAGCATGCTCATGCGTGTAATTTCATCCATAATCAGATCGTACCATGGACGAACATTGAAATTATCTGCTCTGGAAAGCTGAAGAAAGCCTTTAATGGTTGTCAGTGGATTACGAATCTCATGAGCCATGCCGGAGGCCAATTCCCCTACCACTCTGAGCTTCTCTGAGCGAAGCATATGCTCCTCACGTTTCAGCCAGGATTCCCTCTTCATCATATACAGATTGCGTTCCGCAATAAAGATCAAATCATCCTTATACTCGCCATCGTTAGGATAAAAAGCCATTCCAAAGTTCATTTCTATGCCAGTTAGCTTCGGAAAGTCAACGGTAAGCTGTTGCTCGATATTATGGGTCAGCTGCCCTATATGATTCGATTCCAACACGATAGCAAATTCGTCGCCACCATAGCGGGAAATAAGCAATGCTTCCGGAAACATAATGCGCAGTAATTGAGCAGCCTGTTTCAAAATTCGGTTTACACCATGAAAGCCATTGGCCGTATTCAGTGATTTCAAATCCTTGCAGTCGATCAATACTAGCGCAATAGGTGCCCCTTGCTGAACCAGCTTGCCTAGCTGACGATGACATTCCTCATAGTTATATAGGCCAGTGAGCGCGTCGTGGGTAGTCAGATGCTTCTTTTCACTATCCAGTTGCTGGGTCTGGTTTCGAAGAACATATATGTATTGATAAAACAGAAAAGCAAAGGTAAGGCAGCTAATCGAACTGAATAAAAATGCAGAGACATTATAAAGGGTAAGCTTCATATAAGAGTAAGATATCAGAGCAAAGGTTAAGGTGTACAGAAGGCTGACAAGTACCGCTGAGCCAGGTGTTCGAATTTTATGAAAATGTTTGCCGATTTGCGCAAAGTAAAGAGGCAAGCACCAGGCCATTTGACTGACGGAGTGAAAAGCAATCAGCAGTACGATTTGAAGAAAAACTGAAATCACAAGCCGTTTCTCTGTGAAATGAGCGATGATGTATAAAATTGCTATCAGGACAAGTAGAGCCGGATGTAAGGATCTTTCGAAATAAATGGAAGAACCACAGATCACGACGGTATAGCCGAATAGTATCCAATTATAGCCCATGCCTTTTTACTCCTTCTTAATGTGGATATGATTGAATGGATAAGAACCCGACAAGCCATAAACTGAAAGGATTCTTTGATACAAACGCTTTCATGCACATATAACAAAAAGTCAGGTCGAATTGTGGTGAATGCTGTCTACTGAGCTAATACCATATTTTAAGGGAAAAACCTGACCTCAGAGGCCAGGTTTTTAGGGGAAAGAGTAGGTTGAATGCTGCTTCATAATTGTCATTTTTCCTGTTTTCCCTATAAATTCTTCAATATAATCATCATAATGCATAAGCATAACCGAGCCTTGAATCGTATCTGGTAAAGTCAGCAGCTCATTGAGGCTGGCATGCACAATACCTGGACTGGACAACTGACAATCATGCAAAATGTACTGACAGCGCTGTTCCTCGTGGAGTCCAACCAGAAGCGGATAATTGAATTTCGTATCAGAGCTGTAAAAGACCTTTTCATTAATCAATAAGGAATAGCTGGGCTTGTCGCGAATATGTTCGGATCGGATCAACTCCAGGGTAAAGCCCGAATGAATAACAGTAGAAACAGCTTCCTCCATAATGATAAGCTCAAAATAGTCCTCGAGTCCAAAAAAACCTTCGGACTTGTTCTCCAAACCGCCGCGTAATGACTGATTCCATAAAGAATCGACCAAATCAGCTGGAACGAATAGCTTCATTCTGTACTTGTATGTATATTTTAAACGAAAAGCAAACTCCTCCATACCACCTACGTGGTCAGCATGGATATGGGTGATTAGTAAACCATTAATATGATTAATCTCGATACCAAGCTCATGTAAGGCTCTCGGTGCTGTATAGCCGCAATCCACTAGTAAGGTGAAGCCGTTGCACGTCACTAACGCATTATTGTTATAAAACTTTTTTGAAAAGGCACTTCCCGTGCCAATCATCTGGATTTGCAGGCTCACGAACGATCCTCCACTCATGGGTGCATAACGCTTACATATCTTTCTTAATCTATCACGGTTTGGAGTTAGATTTCAAGAGAATTTTTACACACTTTAACAATATTTTACCCTTAATTTTCTTATTTTTTATAAATTAGGACGAACATGATTTGGTATTGCATAGCGTTTTCATAGTATGGTTACACTGAAAGCAAACTTATAGCAGGTTAGGAGTTTCGATTTAACTTCCAAAATCATGGCATATTTTGTATTTAATTCGTTGCTTGCGTCGAGTTTTGTACCATATATAGATCGTATTCCAAAATCTTTTTTTGATTTTTTTAACAAAGCAGCGCAACTCTTGATAGCTTTCCGAGTATAACCTTATATAAAACAAGTACAAGTCACGATGGAGGTTACACAATGAAAGTGCCACGAATGCTAACGCTGGTACTATCGCTCTCCTTGCTTGGAAATGCAGGTGTTTTTGCAAATTCGATCTGGGGCGATTACGAGGGATTTAGTAAAGTGAAGATGGTCGTTAATAATGTGGAAAAACAATTTAAAGACGGTGAGGCGCCTGCCTTTTTGATTAAAGGTAATGCGGTGTTTCCGGTGCGTGAGCTTTCGGAATCTCTTCAGTCGCTCGTACGGTGGGATAATGCCAAAAATACCGTATCGATCTACAAGCCGAATGTTCATATGTTTGTTGCTGAAAAGGTAAATGAAGATTATTCGATCAAATCTCCTTTTGGTAAAGTACCCAAAGGCAAAAAAATTGATTTTGCAGTATTCGCGCAGGTTGACAGCTTGAAAACACCATTCTATTCCTTCAAAATATCGATAGATTCTCCAAGCGGGGATCAAGCGGCACCAGCTCATGAAAAGGTCGTTAACGGGTCGAAGGAAAACTTTTGGTATCCATGGTCGTTTAGTGTTCCTTTTAACGAAGCGGGTGAATATGTCATTAAATTCTCCATTAAACTGGATGAAAGTAGCGACTATACCGTGATTTCCCAGAAAGTGATTGTATCTGAATAAATGATTGTGTAGGATGCTATGATGGTAATTGACCTGTATGCATGAACATGTTACTATACGTGGGATAACTAATTTCTAATGAAATGAGGTTTACCCATGAGCGAACATATACATGATGAGAATTGCAATCACGATCATGACGAAGAAGATATTTTTGTAGTTACGGATAAAGATGGCGTAGAGCACGAAATGGTGATGGTATACACATTTGAGGCAGAAAATCAGCCTTATGCTGTGTTACTGGACCGTAATGATCCGGAAGCGGACGGTGTTATTTTCAGAATTGAAGAAGAAGAAGAAGATGCTTACCTAGAAAGCATTGAGGATGAAGAAGAATGGGAACGTGTAGTTAAAATCTACAATCAGATCATTGAGGAACAAGCAGCTGAATAGTTGATAACGAGAGCCCTTCTTGCGACGACAAGAGGGGTTTTTCGCGCGGCCAGGGGGTATAGTGGCTGTAAAAGGCAAATAGACCTTTCCGCTTTAAAAGGGAAGGGTCTGCAGCACCGCTGTTATTTACGAGGATTGAAATACATAATACGTCCATTGAACAAGTGAAGCTCGGCTTTCCACAGTCTGCCCAAATACTTGCAGAATTCGTTGCCCTTGGCCTTGTCGCCGTGGGTTGATCCATCAGGTAATACGATCTGTACAAAATGCCTGCTAGTGTCACCATCCTGAGTGGAACCAGTCCCCATCACTATGTAATGATATAAAGGATCTTTACCTTTCAGGTAAAACCACTGATCTGCAGCCTCTGGCTTTGTTTCTATGGTGTAAGGGAAACCGGCATCGCCATATTCCCAGCCTAATTGCTGGCCAGTGAGGTTAAGTTGTTCCTTGTAATGCATAAGTTGTTCTTTTAATTGTTCTAAGGAAAGGGAAGGAATGGTAGAGCCTTCTACGAATTTAATATACGCGCTTTGAGCCATGATCGATACACCTGCCTATAATTGGACTGAGAAGGGTTACATCTGATCGGATACCATGAACATCATAGCATTTTAGAAAGCGTTTTGACAATATGGATAGACAGAGGAGCGTACACAATGAATAAGCAACGATTTGATGGTTACTTGCTGGTCACAGATATGGACGGCACATTATTAAACAGAGGTAAAATCATCAGTCCTGAAAATCAACAAGCCATAGAAATGTTTGTGGAGCAAGGCGGCTTGTTCACTTTGGCGACTGGACGCATAACGTCATCGGTACAACGGTTTGCCGATCAACTGCCGCTTAATGCGCCAGCGGTCTTATATAACGGTGCTGTAATCCATGATTTTGCTAAAGGGGTCGATATTTGGCAACGTACGTTGGTACCTTCAGCTGGGGCGGTTCTGAGTCGGGTCATGGAACGGTTTCCCGAGGTGGGTGTGGAAATATATTGCGGCAGCGAGCCATATTTCATTCGTGAAAATGAGACAACCGATTACCATCGTCGTATGGAAAAATTCACGAGACCCGTACTTGAAAGCTTCGAGTCATTGAAGGATCCATGGTTTAAGGTACTGTTGGCCTGGACACCTGAGCGATTGGACGAGGTTGAACGTTTCACCGCAGAAACCGAGGATAAAGATGTCATTTGGGTACGTTCTGATGAAAAATATTTGGAACTGCTGCCGTCGGGTGCAACGAAAGGACATGCTTTGGAGCACTTGGTACAGCTAATGGGCATTGAGATGTCCAAATGTATTGCAATGGGCGATAATTTGAATGACCTTGAAATGATCCGAAGGGCTGGTGTCGGGGTTGCTGTAGCTAATGCTCATGAAATACTGCTGAGCGCTTCTGATCGATCCTGCTGCCATCATGAAGAACATGCAGTGGCTGATGTAATAGCTTGGCTAGATCGGGAAGTTGTTAGCAAATAAGAGGATACTTGATACTGACTACGGGGAAAAGCACAAAGAACAAGTCGGTTTCGACTTGCTCTTACAGCATGGAAAATAGCGGACTTTACTCACGAGACTTCTACTAGATGGAGAAAATTAGAAGATTGCGTTCGTTTCGACGATAACTTTTACATTCTGAATACTGCGATCCTCAGGTCCTTTAACAGGGAGACCGACTTCAACATGCTCGACAATATAATCGATCAAATCCTGTGAAATGACCTCACCGGGCAGTAGAATCGGAATTCCTGGAGGATACACATAAATAAATTCGGCAATGATTCGGTCAGCCGATTCCTTGAAAGGGACCACTTCGGTATCGCCATAAAAGGCATCGCGAGGTGTCAATGTGAGCTGTGGAATACTCGGAACCTTAATAATTAAATCTGTGGCTGGACGGATGTTATAATTTTGGCTGGAAAGCTCACGCAGGGCATTGAGTAGCGTATCGATGTTCTCGTGAGTATCCCCTGGAGTAATCAGGCACAGGATGTTATACATATCGCTGAGCTCAACCTCAATATTGTAATGATCACGCAGCCAGTTTTCTGCATCGTATCCGGTGATGCCCAAGTGGCGGACATGAATATTGATCTTGGTTGGATCATAATTGAAGGTAGCTTCAGTACCAAGAATATCTTCACCAAAGCAGCTTAGACCGGGAATTTCATTGATGCCATGACGAGCAAATTGGGCCAGTTCAATCGCTTTGTCAGCCAATTCCTCTCCGTTTAATGCCAAATGGCGGCGCGCGGTATCCAGAGAAGCAAGCAGGATGTAGGAAGTGGACGTTGTGGTCAGCATACTAAGGATCGTTTTGACGCGGCTCGGATTGATGCGCCCTTCCTTAATATTTAATACGGAGCTTTGTGTCATGGAGCCGCCAAGCTTATGAACGCTGGTTGCCGCCATATCAGCGCCGGCTTCCATAGCAGATATGGGCAGCTTGCTGCTAAAATGGATCAGCACGCCATGAGCTTCATCAACCAGCACAGGTATATTATAGCTATGCACGAGGTCAACGATTTCCTTAAGATCGGCACAAACCCCATAATAAGTCGGATTGATAACCAGAACAGCTTTGGCATCCGGATGTCTTTCCAGAGCGCGTTTGACAGAGCGTGTCGTAATGCCATGATCAATCCCGAGGTTCTTATCACGGACCGGTGAAACAAAGACCGGCTTGGCTCCTGCAAAAATAATGGCCGACATGACAGATTTATGCACATTTCGGGGAACGATAATTTTATCACCCTGTGAGCAAACGGTCAAAATCATCGTCATGATCGCGCCGCTGGTTCCTTGAACAGAGAAGAATGTGTGATCCGCACCAAAAGCATCCGCGGCCAAATGCTGAGCTTCTTCGATCACACCTGTCGGTTGGTGCAGGTCATCCAGAGGAGCTATATTTATAAGGTCGATAGATAGGGCGTTATCACCGATAAATGCGCGATATTCCGGATCCATTCCAACTCCTTTCTTATGGCCTGGAATATGAAATTGAATTGGATTGCGTTCTGCGTGTTCTTTCAACGCAGAGAATAGAGGAGTACGCTTGTGGTCCACAGTCATCCCTACCTTTCACGGTGTTAGCATTAATACAAACTCTTTTAGATACTAAACTATAATCAGCCAAGGATGCAAGCCATTTGTGTTAATAGTTTGTTAACTTTTGCAAGAAAAATTCGTAATTTCTTTGAATGTTTTGTCCAATTTGTTAATCTTCAGGGGCGAAGGTTTCCCTGTATAAATAAGTTGTGATACGATAGGTCTACAATCTAATAAGCAAATGCTTTCGATGTCATTATTTGTCGAAAGTTTGTAGGAGGCATATAACACGATCATGAACAAACAGCTGGCCATTATCATGGTACTGCTGATGACGATATTTATCGGCTTCGGCATCATTATCCCTGTGTTACCTGATGCGATAGAGGGGTCGGGAGCTAGCAGCTTTCACTTGGGAATGCTGTTGTCCATTTACTCATTGGCTTCGTTTTTGATGGCGCCTATTTGGGGAAGCTTGTCTGACAGAATAGGTCGACGGCCATTAATTATTCTTGGAACCATCGGTTTTAGCGTCAGCTTTTTTATATTTGGTATTGCTGGTGATAATTTGACCCTGATGTATGTTTCCAGAATATTGGGTGGGTTATTCTCCGGGGCAGCTACGACTTGCGCTGTGGCCTATGTTGCGGATATTACAACAGAGGACAACAGGACAAAGGGTATGGGACTTGTCGGGATGTCAATCGGTCTCGGGTTTATATTCGGTCCTGCAGTTGGAGGCATTCTTAGCCAGTGGGGCTATCAAATTCCCTTCTATACAGCATCCGGACTTGCCTTCGTAACATTCTTGTTTGCCCTGGTGATGCTGCCAGAATCTTTAACTAAAGAGAAGCGTCACAAGCCACAGGGGGCCAAGGTTTCCCGGTGGACAGCATTCATAGGCACGGTTAAATATTTGTATGTGCTGTCGTTTTTTGTTTCTTTTACCTTGGCAGGCTTGGAAGCTACGTTACTGCTGTTTGAAAAGGATCAAATTGGTGCGACCTCCCTCCAACTGGGCATTATGTTTGCTGTGAGTGGTGTTGTAGGTGCCTTGATTCAAGGGGGCGTCGTACGCAGGTTCATTAAGCGAGGTGATGAAGCCAGAGTCATTGGCATTGGGTTGGTACTGTCCGCTATCGGCTTCGTACTGATTTTGTTTTCCTCAAGCTTGGTCACAGCGTCGATCTACTTATCCGTATTCGCAGCAGGCAATGCCCTGATACGCCCTTGTGTGACTTCCTTGATTTCTCAAAGAACAAAAGCTGGACAAGGTGTAGCTTCAGGACTCAGCTCATCCATGGATAGCCTTGGACGCATTACAGGACCACTGCTCGGCGCAGGGATTTACCAATACAGTCATCAGCTTCCCTTTTATATGGGTGCGGTTCTTTCGTTGGCGGCACTTTATCTGCTTTATCGTTTTATGGTGCTCGATCGCAGCCAAGCAGCAGGTGAACTGCGTCAGCTATAATAACGTCTGAACAATTACATATAACCGTAATTAACAAGAACCGCCGGGCTTGAGAACAAATAAGCCCCGGCGGTTCTTTGCCATACATAGCGATTAAGACTCAGGAGGGATTGAGCAGCCTGTATATGACGGCAACGGCCTCGCCGCGCTTCATTTCTTTAAGAGGGCGGAAGGTACCATCCTCATAACCATCAAACAGCTTTGCCTGCTGAACCGCAAGAATATTGTCCTTGGCCCAATAGCTGTCGGCTACATCTTTGAAGCCCTTGCCCGGTTCGCCTTTAAGCATTTCACTCCGTGACAGGATGGCTGCGATTTCAGCACGTGAAATTTGGTTGTCAGGACGAAAGGTATGGTCTGCATAGCCGTCAATTAATCCATATTCAACTGCTGTAATAATATAGGGTCTGTTTTCCTTGTCGGTGTTGATGTCTGTGAATTCGGATGTCGTACTGTTCGATAAAAACATTTGCTTCGCTTTTACCAAATAACGCACAAATTCGGCTCGGGTAATATTTTGCTCCGGTTTAAAAGAAAGAGTTCCGTTTTCCTTATTTACATAGCCATCGATGAACTGCTTGTCCAGCAGCTCTTTGATTTCTTTGTTGGCCCAGTGGCTGCTAATATCATTGAATTCGGTTGGGATTCCATTAAGAGAGAGGACGTATCGGGTTACATTCTTGTAATCCTCCTCGCTGAGCGATCCCGGCGAGTTTTGCGGCATGCTGTGGCTAATGAATTCGTAAGCCTGATCGTATGTGCCGTATTTCTTCTTTACCCGATCACTGACAAGCGGTGGGTAACGGTCAAGACCTTTGCCTTCAACGGCATGACAGGCTATACAATTCTGCTCATAAACGAGCAGTCCATTATTAGCTGGGACACTGGCTGCCGGAGGGAGTGAGGCCGCTTGCAGGGTGCTGGTTGAACGGAGTTCATCCTGTACCCACAGAACACCGGCAATGAGAGAGGTGCCGAGTATAAGCAGGGGGATACGAAAACGGTTGGGGTTGAATAATTTCAAAACGAGACACCTCCATAATCAGACCTTATTGTTCATTATAAACGAATCATGTGACGTAAGTGTGAAAAATAACAATTATTTAGGACAAATTCAGGACAGGATATAACAAAACAAGCCTCAATTCCCACTATATTACCGTGGGTATCGGGGCCTATTTGTAATGCTTGATAAAGCTTAGGTATGAGTAATCAAAGTAATCCGTTAATTAACTGCTGGCTGCTGTTTTATGGGAGTTTGGCCCCGCTTATGGTCAACCTTTTTCTCAACCCAGGGTGTAATCTGTTCTGTTATCTGATGGATCAGCTGTTCCTTGGATATTCCTTTGGATTCCGCGATTTCGGTTAAGGATTTGCCAGCTTTCGTTTCCGAATTAAGCTCATCCGCAGTTATTCCCAAAATAGCAGCCAATTTATCAGGAGCAGGCAGCGCGCTCTTATGCTGTTTTTTATCAGCTTTGCCAGCACTGTGCTTATTGAATTCGCCGTTATGATTGACCATAAATTTCAAATGATCAGCCATATTCGCTTTGAGCTTATCCGCATTCTCGGCTTTAATTTTGCCTGCTAGAACCGCTTCGTCGATCTTTTGGGCACGTTCTGTCTGCAGCTTAGCAATTAAATCCGCTTCAGAAATACCTTTATCCTTGGCAATCTCGACAAGGTTTTTGTCCTTCAGTGAAGCGCTAAGCGCTGCTTTATCTATACCCAGAATGGTAGAAGCCTCGTCAAGAATTGGCATTTTGCCTTTTACAAAATCACGCTGCGCGGTATGTTCCTTTGTTACTTTGCCAGAATTGGCTTTTTTATGTTCATTTTTATGCTCAGAGGAAGTGTATGGTTTAACAGCTTGGTCCAGTGTTTCGGCATAAGCTCGCTGTTTCGTTGTATAGAGAGCAGTTCCACCAAGCAGCAGAGCTAATGTTAAGCTCGTGACAATGACTTGTTTGGGTTGAAAACGGTTCATCATGTACGAAGCCACCTTTCCAGTGGAAAATCAAATGGGTTTGGTTCTATCTATCTCAAACTTACACAAGCAGTCTTAAGCTAACTTGAAGCTAAGCTTAATTTAAGATTAATTTCAGGACGACGCTTGACGGGCCATATGGTACAGGGGCATTAAGGTCTCGAAGGTTTGTTTGATGAATTCGGCCAGTGCTTGACCATCGGCAAGGATAGGATTGTCATAAGCGATGTTGTGTCCGATGAGCAGCTCTTCCTTCTTAATATCGCGAAATCTCTCGAACGCGGTTTGCAATTCCTGCTCTTTGAGACTCTTGAACGAAATGTTGTCTTTCTTCATATGATCAGCGGATAACACGTATTCCTTGGGAATGATGCGACGTATTTTCTTTAAATGGCTCAGATAGCTTTCGGCTATCGCCTTTTTGTTAGGGAGCTCGTAGATCAGTGCAAGCCAAATAAATACCCGGTCGTCAAACAGTCCAACCTGAAAATGCGGGTGCTGCTTGTAGCCGCGTTTATCATGACCGATTGCCATCCACGTATCAACAGGTGCGTTAACCTTGCGGCGGGCATGCTTCGCTATATGCAAATACATAGGATTTCCGGTAAGTAGGGATAGTTCGTCACGAAGAGGCTCTCCGAGTGCTTTAAATTTAGGCTGAATCCGGGTTTGAATCCCTTCCATCCGACCTTCGAGGCCAGGTATAGAGAATACATCAAAATCATTTTGTGTAAATCCGGTAAATGTCATAGGGGAACCTCCTTTAATTTGTTGGAGAAAACTGAATACATAAGTTTCCGTAAGTCAGCTTCGGTTTGATAGATAGCCTTACTATATCATAGGATCATAGGCCGAACCATATAAGCAGCGCAAGTCTTTGTGACAAACCTAAAAAAAACACAAGTGGGATAAAAGGGATTCCATTGTTCAATGTCTGCAATGCAAGTAGGATAAGGGTATATCAATCAAGCATGTACAGATTCATGACAAAAGGGGGCGGCCATATGGCTAGCAAGGTTCAATCAGCAGAGCAGGTCAGCTATCGCGCAACAACCCAAAGAAGCCTATTCAGCTTTATGTGGAAATATAAAGCGCTTTATCTGATTTCACTGCCAGGCATTATTTATTTCTTTATTTTCAAGTACATTCCGTTGTTCGGCTCGATCATCGCGTTTCAAGAGTACAATTTGTTCGGAGGGATCATGGGAAGTGAATGGGTAGGTCTGGAGCATTTTAAAAGAATGTTTGCCCATTATGATTTCCTGATTATTTTAAACAACACACTGTTGATTGGTCTTTATGATTTGGTACTTGGTTTTCCCGCTCCTATTATTCTGGCATTGCTCTTAAATGAATTACGTGTTGTCGTATACAAAAGATTTTTGCAAACACTCGTTTATATGCCACACTTCTTGTCATGGGTAATCGTCAGTGGAATCGCAATCGGGATTCTCTCACCATCTACAGGGATTCTTAATCAATTGATCAGCTATCTGGGATTCCAGCCTATCTATTTTCTAGGTGAAGATTCTTATATCCGCTCCGTATTGATCGGTTCAGGGATTTGGCGGGATTCGGGCTATGGCACGATTATCTATTTGGCGGCACTGGCAGGTATTAATCCTGATTTGTATGAAGCTGCTGAGGTGGATGGAGCGAGCCGCTGGCGTCAAACGATTTCGATTACACTTCCTTCGCTGCTGCCGACGATTATGATTTTATTCCTTCTGCATATCGGTAAATTTCTTGATTTTGGATTCGAGCGTGTGTATGTATTCCTCAATCCGCTTAATAGTCATAATGGTGAAATTCTCGATACGTATATTTATAAATCAGGCTTGCAGTCACAGCAGTACAGCTACACCACAGCTATTGGTTTGTTCAAATCGATTGTTGGTCTCGTCTTAATCGTGATCGGAAATGTATTCAGTAAAAAAACAACGGGCGAAAGCTTGTACTAAACCAGGGAAAGGAGGAAGCGGTATGAGAAAAGTAAGTACAGGTCAGCAAGTATTTAATGGATTCAACATCGTCTTTTTGACTATTCTCGGGTTGCTGATGTTTCTACCTTTTTTGAACGTTCTGGCGGAATCACTCAGTTCATCAGAGGCTATAATAAACGGTAAAGTCGTGTTTTGGCCCGTCGAATTTACTATGATTAATTATCAATATGTATTCAGTGATGCTTCATTATGGAGATCGTTCGGGATTACCGTGTACATTACAGTTGTGGGTACGATTATCAACCTGTTGGCGACAGCCTCGCTCGCTTATCCGGTTTCCAGACAGGAGTATATGGGTCGTAAATATATCGTATTTTTCGTCTTGATCACGATGGTATTCAGCGCTCCATTGATCCCTAACTTTATATTAATGAAGGGTTTGAATCTGACTAATTCTTTGTGGGCCTTGATTTTACCAGGAGCCATAAGCGCCTTTAACTTCTTCGTAATGCGGGCTTTCTTTATGCAAATTCCTCCGGAAATTATTGACTCCGGCCGTATTGATGGCTGCAGCGAAACACGGATGATCTGGAGTATCGTACTGCCGTTGTCCAAGCCGGTTATGGCATCACTGGGGATATTTTACGCGGTAGGTCATTGGAATACGTACATGAATGCCCTATACTATTTGAACAATCCGAACTTATGGCCGCTTCAGGTGAAATTGCGTCAGCTGATTATGTCGGATGATATCAATATCGATCCTTCGGCTACCCAGTTCAGCTCACTTGCCCATATGAATCCGGAAGGCATCAAGATGGCGACGATTATTATTGCTACCATTCCAATTGTGCTGATTTATCCGTTCCTGCAAAAGCATTTTGTTAAGGGTATGATGATCGGTTCGGTGAAATCCTAATAATCGTATCACCCCATTCATTTCATATATTCTAAAAAAAAGCCTACTGTACCCAATGAAAGTCCATTGTGGCAATGGTTAGGTAAATCTACAATGAAGCTATCATGAAAGCGCTACACAACATCATCATTAAATATGATCAGTTATCAGAAAAGAGGGGTAATACATGAAAAAATGGATGAAGGTTAGTTTGGCCTCCGTAATGGCAGTCACGACTTTGACTGCATGTTCTTCGAAACCACCTGAAGCAAATAATGCCGCTGGAGGCAGCAAGCCTGCAGAAAAAGCCAAGTTCTCTATCTCGATGCGAACACTTGCATTTAACCACGTAGAAAAATCACCGAACATTAACGAAGACAAATGGGTAAAAAGACTGGAGGATTTGACCAATACCGATCTGAATATCGTTTTGGTGCCTCATAAGGAATATGAACAAAAGATGGTGCAAATGTTTGCCACCAATGATATCCCTGACGTTGTGGGCGGCTCCGGTGGGGTATCCGGTAAAGAAATGGCGGGCTCCGTGCAAGCTGGTGTGTTCATGCCACTTGACGATTTGCTGCAAAAATACGGACAAAATCTGTTGAAGAAAATTCCTAAGGATGCATGGCAAAAAGAAACCTACAAAGGTAAAATTTATGCAATTCCTGAGTTCCTATCCAATCCTTCCCGGCGAGCTGTAGCGATACGTAAGGATCTGCTGGATAAAGCGGGGCTGCCAATTCCGAAGACGGTAGATGAATATTTGACAGTCATGCGCAAGTTTAAAGAAATGGGCGTAGAGAACCCTTACCAAGGCCGCGAAAATTTCAAATATGCGGATTCATTCTTCGGTGCTTTTGATGCATACCCTTACATGTCGATGTTTATGAAGCAGGGAGATCAGATTGTACCTAAATTTTTCAATGTGGAGAATATGACGAAAGCGCTGCAAACGTATAAAACGATGTTCGATGAGGGCTTGATCAACAAAGAATTCGCAACAATCAACCCTACAGTGTACAAAAACTCGATTCTTGCAGGTAAATCCGGCATTTGGTCGATGAATGCGAATGAAGTACTGCAATGGGAACAACAGCTCAAAGCGAACGTGCCAACTGCCAAGGTGGAGCTGATTGCGGCACCTACAGGACCTGACGGCAAAGGTGGAGCGTACCTGTATAACTCCGTTACCCGGGCTTGGTTTATTAACAAAAATGTAAAAAATCCGGAAGCAATCATCAAGTTCTTCGATTGGATGCTGTCTGACGAAGCAGAGAAATTCTTCACCTTCGGAGTAGAGGGCGAGACGTTCAAGACAGTTGATGGCAAAATTGAATACAAAGCTCCTACTGAGCCTCAGGCTGTAGACGAAGAGCGTTACCGTCAGGCATTCCTTTGGATGGTTCAAGACACTACCTACAACAAAGGTACACTCAGCTTGACAGAAGATGGTAAGAAACTGATGAGTACGTACGATAACATGCTTGCCAAAGAAGGCCGTGATGGTGTTCAATTCGAACCGCGCCTTGACGCATTGATCAAAAATCCGGACATTTCACCGGAATCCGACTATGCCGCACCGCTCATTTTGCAGCACATGGTCAAAATGGTTTATGGTAAAGAGCCGATTTCCGACTGGCCTAAGGTTATTGAAGAGTATAAGTCCAAAGGCGGAAATGACGTCATCAAAGAAGCGACTGAGAAATTTAATAAACAAGATCCAAGTGTGACGATCAGCATGCCGCGTCGATAATTGTTTTACATTGAGCTCCTCATGTCTGATGACATGGGGAGTGCGTTTTATTCAGGTCATGGCTTAGAAGGCTTGTGTATGAAAGGATTTCACATCTGGCATCGTGTATACTACAAGCATAGATGTTTAATTCAGCAAAGGAGGCGACCTCATGTACAGCATAATGATTGCGGATGACGAGCCGATGATCCGTAAAGGATTGCAAAAGCTGATTCAACAATCAGGTCAGCCTGTATCAAGCTTACGATTAGCGGAAAATGGCGAGGATGCGCTGCAGCAGATTCGTGAGGAGCGTCCTGATTTCCTGTTTACGGATATTCGGATGCCAAAGCTGGACGGGCTTGAGCTATGCAGACACGTGTCAGAATTGGACCCCAGCATTCACATTGTGGTTGTGTCCGGGTACAGTGATTTTGAATATGCTCAAAAGTGCTTGTCCTATGGTGTAAAGGAATATGTATTAAAGCCGATTAGCAAGAAAACAGTCGAAGCCGCTTTGATCAAGCTGACACATCTGCATACGCTGCAGCAATCGCAAACCTTCGTCTCCGTGCAAAGGCTTGAGGAATGGGTTGGTGCTATGGAGGATGCGATATGGTCTCTGGATCATAAAGGATTATGCAGTACGCTGAATAAGGTTCAATTGGAGCTTCAAGTTCAGCGGCTGCGCCTGAATCAATGGATTGATGTGCTGGGCGAATTTTCGGCACTGTTGTATAAGCGGTTGCTTGGCAGAGATGTATTTTCCTTCATAGAAAAGCTGGATTTGACTGGCGTCAAGAATGAAGATGAGGTATGGTCTCGGTTTGCAGCAAGTCTTGAGCAGTTATTTGCAGAATTGAAAGTAAAGCGTAGAGGCAAGCTGAAGGACCCTGTTGAAGAAGCCAAGCAATATATTGAGACGCATTTAGCTGAAGAGGTATCGCTGGAGGAGGTTGCGGGTCGTATCGGGCTTAATGCTTCCTACTTCAGTCAGCTCTTTAAGCAATCGACTCAGGAAACCTTTGTGCAATACCGTACGCGCAGGCGGATGGAGAAGGCTAAGAAGCTGTTAGCCCAGCCGCATTACCGGATCACGGACATTTCCGGAGAAGTGGGCTATGCCGACCATCCGCATTTCACCAAAACCTTTAAAAAGCATACAGGCTTATTGCCATCTGAATTCAGGAACAAGCTGGGAATCGAATGATGAAAATGCGCACGCTTTCCGGACAAGTTTATTTTTATTTTGCGATTGTCATTGTCATATCGCTGGCTTCTGTCGGGTTTGTGTCGTATTTTCAGGCTTCCCGAGCTTTGGATACGCAGGTTGAGCAGTATATGGAGCAAATGATTGAGAATGTTGCTTATCAAACGGATATTTATTTGCAAACGTACGAGCTCTTGAGCAACACCTTTTCATCCAATACGGATGTAAGAAATTTTTTCGAGATCGGACCGAATGATTCCTACGAATATTATTATTATTCGAACGAAATTAAAAATTTTGCCTCCCGGTCCGTGCAGTCGATTCAAACAATTTACAAACAACTGAATGTCATTTATATCGTTGGACGGCAGGGCAGATCCGTTGTGTACGATAATCAGAATTTTCTGTTCAGTGAAGCTGGACTTAGCCCTGAAAGATATGATTGGCTGATGAAAGCTATACCTGAGGATGGCTCAATCGTTCTTTTGAACACGAGCTTTCGCCCGAGTGACCAAGGTACGGTAGTTACGATGGCACGTCAAGTGCGTGGGGCTGCTTACACGGATTTTAAAGGAATTGTGGCGATTGAGTTCAAGCTGCAGGAGCTGGCCAAGATTTGGGATCGGGTCAACATCGGGAAGGAAGGGTATTTTTTTATTGTGGATGAGACGGGAAAGTCAATTTATCATCCGCCCTTCGCACAGCCTGATGAGCAGGTATTCAAGGATATTGCCGCTCATTTGACAGATAGCAATAACAAGGTGTTTCAAGCGGAATACTTGGGCAAAAACCGGATGTTTGTGGCGCGTAAATCCGATTATTCGAACTGGCGGCTTCTTGCCTCTGTACCGGTTAGTGAACTGCGCAAACCGATTTCGACAATACGAACAACAACAATCGTAGTTGGTTTGCTGACCCTGATTGTGGCATTGTGGCTAGCTTGGCGGTTTGGGCGATCGCTGCTGGCACCGATTCGAGAGCTTAAGGACAGCATGCGTGAAACGGAAAAAGGAAATTTTCAGCACATTGACGAGATCGAGCGGACAGATGAAATTGGAGGCCTCGTTCATAGCTACAATCTGATGGTTACTCGCTTGTCCGAAATGATCAACAAAGTGTATGCAGCTGAGCTGCAGCAGCAGAAGGATGCTCTGCAGATACAGGAGACGGAAATTGAGCGGCATCGAGCCGAATTTCAAACTCTGCAGCTGCAGATCAACCCGCATTTTTTATACAACACATTAGAAACGATTAATTGCTATGCCATTGTTCAGGATTCGCATGAGATTACCGAAATGGTCGAAGCTATGGCGTTTATGCTGAGGTATTCGATCCAGACGAATCTGGAAGAGATCACGGTAGCTAACGAATTGAATCATGTGCGCAATTACTTGATCATTCTGCAGCACCGGATTGATCGTGAGTTTGAAATTGATGTGATCATCCCACCTTCGCTGCTGTTGGAAAAAATGGTTCGCTTAACCCTTCAGCCGGTTATCGAAAACTGCTTCCAGCATGCTTTTCCAAATGGGATTGAGGCTCATCACCGAATATCGATTGATGCCCGAAAGCAGCAGGGGCTATTTCAAGTTATTGTTGAGGATAATGGGATTGGCATCCCGCCCGAAAGACTTCGGGAGCTGCAAGAGCAATTAAAGCTGAACCGATTAGCGGAGCAGCAGACGGAATCAGGTTATTATCGCCGCGGCGGCATCGGGCTAATGAATGTGCATCGACGGATTCAAATGGTATTTGGTGAGCAGTATGGAATGCAGATTGAAAGTGAACGGGAACAAGGAAGCCGAATTATTTTATCCATGCCTGATATACCTAAACCTATCAAAATATAATACGGGATGAACCGTTACTAATCTTAGGAGGAAACACATAATGAACACACAATTAAATGGGAAAATCGCTTTGGTTACCGGATCTAATGCAGGGATTGGACGCGCAACCGCTGTTTTATTGGCAGCAAACGGAGCCAAGGTTGGCGTTAGCTATTTGAACAATAAAGAGCAGGGCGAAGAAACGGTAGCGATTATTCGCCAAGCGGGCGGACAGGCTGAGCTGTTTCAAGCAGACGTGACTGACGCTGCACAGATCGAAAGCTTGGTAAGCGGTGTGGAAAGTGCATTCGGCGGAACGATTGATATTCTGGTTAACAATGCAGGTCACATGGTGCAGCGTGTACCGAATGTTGATATGACGGAAGAGATGTATGACAAGATCATGAATGTCAATCTGAAAAGCACTGTATTTATGTGCAAACGCGTCATTCCGGGCATGAAAGCCAAAGGTGCAGGGCGAATCGTGAACATGGCTTCAGTTGCAGGACATAACGGAGGCGGACCCGGAGCAAGTATATATGCAGCGAGTAAAGCGGCTATATCGGCCTACTCCAAGGGCTTGGCTAAAGAGGTCGCAGGTGATGGAGTTACTGTAAATATCGTATCCCCAGGCTTCATTGGGCAAACCGCGTTTCATTCGACATTTACGACCGATGCAGCACGTCAGGCTACAATTGGCGGCATCCCGTTAAAGCGAGAGGGAACTCCAGAGGATGTAGCAGGTGCTGTCTTGTATTTGACCTCGGAGCTGGGTGCCTATTTGACGGGTGAGACGATTGAAGTCAACGGCGGGATGTTCATGCGATGAGAATAGAACAGAAGCTGCAATCCACCTTATGGGCGAATGAAGCCCTGCAGAAGCTGAAGGAAGAGCTCGATGCTCTTCTTTCCAGCGACAGTCTCCATATTCCGAAAGAGCCTGGCGGCTGGTGGCATCAATATGTATGCCCAGAGCATCATGTCGAACTGCTGTTCGATCCTGCCGAGCGTGATGCTCATAGCTTCCAATGTCCGCATGGCTGCCGTATTGAAGGTGAGGCGTATCGCGGGGCATGGCTCGTGTTTAAGCACCAGTCCATGGCAAGGTACGCGCTGCAAGCCGCGGCCATATATGCGGGCATCAATGAACCAAGCTACGCGGAGCTGGCCAAGCAAATTATTATCAATTATGCTGCACAATTTCCACAATATCCGGTGCACCCGGATGCCCAGCCCTGGATGTTGAAGGGGCGCGCCTTTCATCAGGCATTAACGGAGGCGATCTGGTCTACGACGATTTTGCGCGCCTATTTACTGCTTCATGATGAAGGAGTTGGCTTTAACGAAACGGAAAAAGCGACATTGGATGCGTTCCTTTCCATGCTGGAAGAGAGCATGGTGCAATACCGCCAGATCTTGATTCATGATCGTCAGAATGCGGAAAATAATTATACTGCCTGGCTAAATGCTTCACTTTCCTGCGTTTATGCCATTCGTGGACAGCAGGAGCTTCTACAGGGCTTGATTGATGGAGAAGGCGGTTGGAAGCACCATCTTTCCATTGGCGTAAAACCGGATCAATTCGAATTTGAAGGCAGCACTTATTATCATATTTTTGTATTGCGTGCGTATTTGATTTCAGCGGAGATGGCGGAACGGTTCGGTGTGGATTTATATCATATACAGGCGGAGCAGGATCAGTCCATGCGCGGGATGTTTGATGTGCTAGTAGGGCTGGCAGATGATCAAGGTATGCTTCCGGCACTGCATGATGGTCCGTTAGCCAGGGTTCCCTTTGCCAGAGAGATCGCGGAGATTATGGAAATTGGCCTTGCTCATTATGGCAATGAGCTTTATGCTCCGTTGTTAGGTGAAGCTTATCGGCAAATGGACGGAGAGGCTCGTCGAATTTCATTGGAAGCACTTGTCTATGGAGAAGGCGATGCCAATCTTACAAATGCAGGTCTATTAGCAGGAAGAAACACACTGCTGTTGAAGGATTCGGGATTTATTGTTGGACGGAAAGCGGGCAATCCATTATCCTACCTTGCAGATTTTGGTCCACATGGTGGTTCACATGGGCATTATGATAAGCTGCATGTATCCATTCAGTACGAAGGAGGGACATTTACACCGGATCTGGGTGTGGTTCCTTATGGATCTTCCCTGCGTAAGCAGTGGTTTGCCGAGACGGTCAGTCATAATACGGTTTCGATCGATGGGCAATCCCAGGCTGAGCATTCAGGTCTATGTAAGCTGTTCACGGAGTCGGAGCAAGCTGTATATACTTGGCTGCAATCAGATGAAGCCTATGAAGGCTGTATATTAAACAGGCATTTGCTCTTAAGTGGAGAGTGGCTGCTCGATTGGTTTGAGGTTCAGCTGTCTGAAGAGCGTACGATCGATTGGTGGATGCATCCGCTCGTTAAACCTCATGCTGCAGACGGAGCCTGGGTGAGAAACAGTGATGGGTTAGGTGCATTGGGCTACGCTGGTCACGGATACGATCAGGTGAAGCTTACAGACTATTATGAAACAGAGGAAGGCGATAGTCTGGGGCTGGCGGAACAACTCGATTTGCTTTTGACACCCAAGATGCTGACGCTCCAATATACGCCCGATAGCGACACAACGAAATCACTGCATCAATCGATTGTTGCTTTTCCGGGAATGTCACTGCTGCGTGTAGAAACACCAGGGACCTCTATAGATCCGAGCCAAGCATTAAGTGGCTTGCTGCAGCGGCAGATGGGCAAGCAAGCTAACTTTATACAGATTTATAAGCTGGGTCCAGCTGTTCACGCCAGTTGGGAGGCAAGTGAAGCCACGGGTACCGTTGAAACGAATAATGAAGCTTCGACAATCGAACATGCGCATGTAATCGGTATGAATTCTAGTCATGGACAACTGGTGATAAGCACCCGGTCGCAGGAAGCGGTTTGCGTGCTTGATCGTGAGCAAGGGCTGGTTGTGACCTGGAGGGACAAACATGAGTAAAGCATTATACCAACCGCAAAGCGGACTATTGACTGTGCAATATGCACCAGATGAACAGACCGTTTTAATCGAGAATCCGCCGCGGTTTACATGGATTCCGGCTCAGCTTGAGCATGACCAGTATATACTGCAGTATTCTACATCCTCACAATTCACACCAGAGGATACCATAACGGTTCAACCGATTCCTTACAATTTGTATACACCTGATCATGTTTTCACTGCAGGAACTTACTATTGGCGGTATGCGCTATTGCAGCGAGGAGAAGGGCAACCTACGGAATGGAGCCACATTCGCACCTTTACGGTACAGGAGGGTTTGCCAGAAACACCACTGCCATCGCGCGGACACCGATATACGGATATTTCCATGAAGCATCCCAGATTGTGGCTGCAAGCCGAAGAGCTGCCGGAATTTCGCCGTACGGTTCGTGAACAGCCATCTAAATACGGCTGGGATGTATTCTTGGAGCGTTCGGTAAAACCATGGGTCGACCGTGAACTGATCCCGGAGCCCTTGCCTTATCCAAACAATAAGCGTGTAGCCAACCTATGGCGTCAAATGTATATCGATTGTCAGGAAGCATTATACGCAGTACGTCATCTTAGTGTTGCTGGTGTGATTCTTGAGGATGCGGATTTGATTGCACGGGCCAAAGCATGGCTGCTTCACATTACCTCATGGAACCCGGAAGGCACAACGAGTCGGGACTATAATGATGAAGCTTCCTTTCGTATTGCCGGAGCGCTTGCATGGGGTTATGATTGGCTCTATCAGGAGCTGACGGAGGAAGAACGCGAAGAGGTACGTAACAATTTGTTGACACGCACCCGTCAGGTTGCGTTCCACGTGATTGAACGTTCCAAAATCCACCATGTTCCTTTTGACAGTCATGCAGTTCGCTCTTTATCGTCGGTTATCGTTCCAAGTGGCTTGGCTCTGCTTGGCGAGGCCGTAGTGGCAGAGGAATGGCTTGATTATACGCTGGAGTATTATGCATGCTTGTATTCTCCATGGGGCGGGGTAGATGGAGGTTGGGCGGAAGGTCCGATGTATTGGACAACCGGGATGGCTTTTGTAACAGAAGCTATGAATCTATTGAACAAATATACCGGAATTAACTTTTACCGTCGTCCTTTTTTTCAGCATACGGGTGATTTTCCTCTGTATTGCTTTAGCCCGGATACACTTCGTGCCAGCTTTGGCGATCAATCCACACTTGGCGATCCGGTAAGCTTGAAAACGGGCTTTAATATTCGTCAATTTGCCGGCATTACCAATAATGGACATCATCAATGGTACTATGAGCAGACTAGGGCGATCGATACGGACTCCGAGATGAAGTTTTACAATTATGGCTGGTGGGATTTCCGTTTTGACGAGATGATGTATATGCATGATTATCCGGCAGTACAAGCCAAAGCACCTACAGATATCGAACCTGTAAAATGGTTCCGCGATATAGGCTGGGTAGCTTTTCATGCCCATATGGATCGTCCGAAAGACCATATCATGCTGTTGACCAAAAGTAGTCCTTACGGCTCAATCAGTCACAGCCATGGAGACCAGAACGGCTTTCTGCTGCATGCCTATGGGGAACCACTCGCAATTGAGAGCGGCTATTATGTTGCCTTCGGTAGCACGATGCACATGAATTGGCGCAAGCAGACAAGGTCTACTAATAATGTACTAATCGATGGTCAGGGGCAATATGCAGGAACTAACAAAGTACTGAATATGTCGGCATCCGGCACGGTGGAAGCTGTCGAAACCCATAAGGGCTATACGTATTCCCGCTGTAATGCGACTGCTGCTTATCAGGAGCAGGTTCCTTACCTGGAGCGATATGTCAGAGAGTTGTATTTTTATGAGGGTTCCTATATCGTAGTTGTGGATCAGATTGATCTGTCACAGCCGGGACGTGTCGATTGGCTGTTTCATACGCTGTATGAGATGGAGCTGGATGGACAATCCTTTAAGGTTCATGGGCAAAAGGCGGACATGGATGGACGTTTTGTGTACAGCTCCTCCGGTGATCTCTCGCTGTCACAGCATGACGAGTTTACAGACGTAGACTCAGCTGAAATAGAAGGCCTGGACCGCCATTGGCATTTGACGGCTGCGACGCAATCAGCCCGTAGTCATCGCATTGCCACGTTGCTGGTGCCACTCCGTAAGGATGAGCCCAAGTATGTATCCTACTTCATGGATGATCAAGGTCATGGTGTGCATATTTACTTTACGGAAGATGGAGTTACACATAAGGTAGAGATTCCTAAGCCTTATTAAGCTGTGGAGAGAGAACGGCAGTTCATCCTTAGGGTTAGCTGCCGTTCGACTTTCTGTGATGCTAGAGGACAAGTAGCTGTAAGAAGAATGATTGACGGGTACACATTTTTTTTGTAAAATGGAAACCATAAAAACTATATTGGTTTCCTTGGTTTCAAGGTGGGGAGAGTATCATTGTGGATGAAGCTATGCGCATACGTATCGTACAGACAGCTGCCGATTTGTTTCATAAAAAAGGATATCGATCTATGACTTTGAGTGAGCTGTCGGCACAGCTTGGGATGAGCAAGAAAACCTTATACGTGTATTTCAGTGGGAAGGAGCAGATTGCAGCGGCCGTGCTGGAGAACACGATGGCAGCGATCAGCGCCAGGATTGACGAATCGACGCGGCAGGCTGGAGATCCGCTACATTTATTAAGAAATACACTCTATGGAGTCAAACAAGAGCTTGTGAAGCTGAATCCGATGTTTCTGGGGGATATTCAGAAATATATTCCAGAGCTATGGGATCGTATTGAAGCTTTTCGCGCTGGACAGCTTACTTTTATTGAGAAGCTGCTGGTTCAGGCTCAGCAGGCAGGATTGATTCGAAATGTCGATCCGCGAGTTGCTGCTGTTCTTATGTCAGAAAGTGTGCAGACCTTTTTGCGTCCGGATTTTGCCTCGAAGCATGGATTTACGACGATTGATGTAGCTGAAACCTTACTTGTCATGTTCACAGAAGGTCTTCGAATCCATAACGATCATTGAGGAGCGTGTGTGTGATGAAAGGATACGTTCTTGACTTTACACAGATCGATGAAGACAGCATACCCATTGTAGGTGGAAAAGGTGCGAATCTTGGTGTAATGACGAGAGCAGGTTTTCCGGTGCCCCCCGGGTTTTGTGTAACGACTAGCGCTTACCGCGATTTTATCGGGCAAAGCAGTCTGATGGAAGCCTATTTTGACCAGCTGGATGGGATTAAGGCCAACCAACTGAATGCGATATCCGAGCTTGGCCAAAGTATCCGCAAGCATCTGGTGACGTTAGCCATTCCGGAAGCCATTGTTGCTGAAATTATAGGCAGCTGGGAGCAATCAGCTAAAGAAAATGCCTATGCGGTTCGTTCCAGCGCGACAGCTGAGGATCTTCCTTATGCCTCATTTGCCGGGCAGCAGGATACGTATTTGAATGTAAAAGGAAGAGAACAGCTGCTGCTGGCCATCCGTCAATGCTGGGCATCACTGTTCACGGATCGGGCCATCTCCTACAGGGCCAAGAATGGATTCGATCACCGCTCGGTGCAGTTATCGGTAGTTGTCCAGCAGATGGTGTTTCCCGAAGTATCGGGTATTATGTTCACCGCTGATCCGATTGGCGGTCATCGGGGAATCCTTTCTATTGATGCCAGCTATGGACTAGGAGAGGCTCTCGTATCGGGACTGGTCTCAGCGGATTTATATCAGGTGCATGCGGGAATGATCATTTCTAAGAAAATAGCCAAAAAGAAGCTCGCCATTTTCTCATTACCGGAGGGAGGTACGCTTACAAGGGATTTGCCTGAAGATATGCAAAGCAGGCAGGCACTTGAAGATTCGCAAATTGAACAACTGGCTTCTCTCGGTGTAAAAATCAAGGATCATTATGGAACGGATCAGGATATCGAATGGTGTTACGCAGGAGGTTCGATCTATATTGTCCAGAGCCGGCCGATTACGTCGTTATACCCGCTTCCCCAAGTGTTGACGGCAGCTGGAGAATCCCCCCATATTCTACTCTCGTTCGGGCACCAGCAGATGATGACAGATGCAATGAAGCCGATGGCGCTGTCGATCTGGCAGACGATGTTTCCTTTCGGGAAACCTGCCGTTCAAGTAGAAAGCAGGTTGACGTATCGTGCTGGCGGAAGAATGTTTATTGATATCACCCCCATACTAACTCTTAAACCAGCACGGAGCCTTGTACCCAAGGTTCTAAAAGGTGTTGACGAAATGATGGGCAGCGGTGTGGGCGAATACGTTCAACGGGATGTATTTATTCAAGGCATCAAGCGGCCTAAAGGACTTGCTATACAGGTGGCTCGATTTGTCGTTCCCTTGCTCGGGAGAGTCGTTAACAATCTGCTGTTTGCTGATACCTCAAGGGCAGTTCACACCGTTAATACATGGTTAAGATCCTCGTTCCAATCGAGCAAGAATCAATTGTCAGATGTGAGTGGAGCGAATAGAGTACTTGAAGTGCAGGAGCATGCCGGGAAGCTGCTGCGTAGCCTGTTTCAAGAACTGATGGCCTATCCGTTGTCGGGTGTTATTGCATCAAGACTGATTCATGGACTTGCTGTAAGATGGTTACAAGACAATGAAGTCATTCACATTTTGAATAAATCGCTAATTGGCAACGTCACCAGTGAGATGGGACTGATGATCGGAGATTTGGCGGATATCGCCAGGCAGTATCCCGAGGTCACCGCGTTGATTCATGAGGGCAGGGCATCAAGCTTTCGTGAGGATCTTTCGACGGTTGAAGGCGGTTCTGTTTTTTTACCAGCATGGGACCATTTTATTCAGCTGTATGGCATGCGCTGTGCAGGTGAAATCGATATTACACGCCCAAGATGGAGAGAAGACGCCAGCTCACTGTTGCCCTCGATTGAAAGCCATATCAGAACGATGAGGCATAAGGAACACAGGGAGCGGTTTGCACAAGGCGCAGTAGAGGCTCAAACGGCTGCTGACGACTTATTGGATCGTCTTGGGAAGTTGCCCTTCGGATGTTTTAAAAAGAGATTAATGGGTCGCTTACTGCGAGTATTTCGCGATTTAATGAGCATTCGGGAGCATCCCAAATATTTGATGATGCAGTACTTCGGTTTGTTTCGAGAGGCTATTCTGAAGGAAGCGCAAAATTTGGTGCAGGAAGGAGTTCTGTTTGAAGAAGAGGATGTCTTTTACTTGACCTTGGATGAACTGCTGCACTTGACGAAAGGCAGACCGATCGAGCATCTCTCCCAAATAATAGCTGGCCGCAAACAGGAATATGAGCATTACAAGTCACTCATTCCGCCGCGGCTGATGACAAGTGAAGGTGAGATCATTACGGGTCGTCGAAGTCACCAGGATGCACCAGAGCATGCACTACTCGGAACTCCGGTGTCCGCAGGAATCGTAGAAGGGATTGCTCGCGTAGTATTACGACCCGAGGATGCGAAGCTGAACAAAGGAGAAATCTTGATCGCCCCATTTACAGATCCAGGGTGGACGCCGCTGTTTCACTCGTGTGCGGGTCTGGTGATGGAAGTAGGCGGATTAATGACGCATGGTGCCGTCGTAGCGCGCGAATATGGTCTTCCAGCTGTAGTAGGCATAGATGATGCAACCAGGCTGATTCATGATGGTGACCTGATTCGTCTGGATGGTACGCATGGATTTGTAGTAGTCTTGACTCCAAGTACGAGATCATAGTAAAAAGCCCTTCGAAGCATCGCTTGGATGCTCAAAGGGCTTTTTTAATTCATACAAGCTTATTTGCCTGCTTTCACTTCATTTAACAGGGTTAAATCTACAAATTTGCTTAGATCAAGCTCTTCCTTTTTAACGTCTTTAATATAGCCAGCATCAATGGAAACCTTGGCCATTTCTTCAATGGCTTCCTTGCTAACATCTGTGGTGAGGCTAAAACGGCCCAGAGATGCTTTAATCAGGTTGATATCCATACCTTTGCCACTCAAAGCTTTTAGACGATTGTTAATAAGCTCGTAAGATTTATCAGGGTTTTTCTTAATAAAGTCAACAGCTTCTGCATTGGCTTTAATTGCTTGCTTCGTCATTTCACGGTGATCCTTCAGGAACTTGTCGCTAACAGCCAGCAAGGTCAAAGGATAGTTACCATTATTAGGGGGGATTTTGTCCCAATCTACGATGATTTTGCCTACGCCTTCTTGCTCCATTTGTGTACCCCAAGGCTCTGGAACAAGAGTGGCATCAATTTCTTTTTGTCTCATCGCTACCATAGTGTCAGCAGGTGCACGTGCAATGATATTCACACCGGTTTTATCTGTAGTGATTTTCAAATTATTTTGTTGAAGCAGCAGACGCAAAGAAATTTCGTTCGTGCTGCCTTTTGTCGGGATCGCAACAGTTTTACCAAGTAAATCCTTAGGGCTTGTAATTCCGGAATCTTTGGCTGCTACCAGTACAGCTCCACCATTGGTAGACCCGCTGACGATACGGAAGTTTTTACTTTTAACGAATTGGTTGGTAGCAGGCCCAGGTCCTGTGTACCCCAGATCAATCTGATCTGTAGCTAAAGCAGTGGAGAAATCGGAGCCGTTGTCAAAGCCGACAACCTCGATCTTAACTTTATCTCCCCAAGCTTTTTGGAACAGCCCTTGTTCCAAAGCAACATAACCGGCTGCGTGTGTGACATTTTTGAAAATTCCGATGCGAACGGTAGATGCTGTTGGCGCTTGTGGAGCAGCAGCTCCTCCAGCGGCAGGTGCGGTAGGTGCGGTAGGCTCTTCTTTTTTGCCGCATGCTGACAGAACCAATACGGTAACCAGCAGCAGGGCCAATAATAGTGATCCTTGTTTTTTCATCGTTTAACTCTCCCTTTTATAAAATGTCGCTATTTTTTATTTTTATTCTCGGCTAGGCCGTAGCGAATCAAAATCGTATCCTCCAACCGTTTAAAGCAAAAATGGTCGGAGAGGGTACCCAGAACGGCAATAATGATAACTACACACAGCATCAATGCAGTATCCGATAAGCTTCTTCCATCCTGAAGAAGTTGACCCAGGCCAACGCCTTTGGCAATCAGCTCGCCCGATACTAATGCACGCCAGGCAAATGCCCATGCGACACGAACTCCCGTGATCATATGAGGAAAGGCGGCAGGCACCATAACCTGATAAAACATTCGAAAGCCATTGCCTGTGCCCATCGTTCGTGCAGCCTTCAGGTACAAAGGAGGAATATTCATAATACCGGTTCGGCTTGACATTGCCATAGTCCAGGTTGCCCCAAGTGTAGTGATAAATACGACAGAAAAGTCGTTCATTCCGAACCAGATGATAGCAAAAGGCAGCCAGGCGATACTTGGGACGGTTTGCAAGGCAACGACCAGGAAGCCGATAGTATCGTCCAGAAAGCGGTATCTGGCGAATAAAAAGCCAAGTGTAACTCCAATCGATATGGCCAGCACAAAAGCTGTCAGCAGCCTTCGTATGCTCTGTAGCGTCACTTCCAGCAGCTGTCCGTGCACAAAGCCGTCATAAAATGCTTGCGCGGTCTGGACAACAGAGGGGAACTTCCAGCCCCAATCGAATATTCTAAATCCCGCTTCCCATGCTATTAGAACTACGATCAGAAAGAGTGTTCTTCTTAAGGCTGTACTCATCGCCCATCTCCTCCTTTACGACTTTTTCCAACTCATCGGCAAGAACTTCCATGATGTTGGTTTCCGTATGGTGAAGAAGGGGGTCAGACGCATCCCGCGGACGCTCTGCCTGAACGACGAATTCTTTTTTTATGGTTCCAGGTCTCGTCGACATGACGAGAACACGGTCAGATAAAATAACGGCTTCACGTATATTGTGGGTGATGAAGAGAATCGTTTTCTTGGTCCGCATCCAGATTTCTTCCAGTTCTTTATGTAAAATAAGTCTGGTTTGTTCATCCAATGCCGCAAACGGCTCATCCATCAACAGAATTTCAGGGTCCATCGCCAAAGCGCGGGCAATAGCCGCTCTCTGTTTCATCCCGCCTGATAGCTCATGCGGATAACGATCTGCAAATCTGCTTAAGTGAACGGATTTGATTTGCTCCATCGCAAGCTCCTCGCGTTCCTTCTTGCCCAATCCTTTTTGCTTAAGCCCAAATGCTACATTGTCGAGCACGGTTAGCCAAGGAAACAAGGCGTGCTCCTGAAATACGACGACACGGTCGGGTCCGGGTGTGCTGCAGTCTTTACCGTTGACGGTTATAGTTCCCTGCTGCGCATGCTCAAGTCCTGCTACCAAATTTAAGAGTGTAGATTTGCCGCAGCCCGATGGTCCCAGCAAGGAGACGAATTCCCCTTTTTGAATGGTCAGTGAGACGTTGTCAATTGCAGTGAATGTGCCGCCTGTACGCTGCTGGAACGTCTTGCTGATGTTCTTGATTTCAATCATGTGTTGCTCACTCCTTCATGAACTCCGTACAAGTTAGTTTTCTTCTGAAAGATCACACTAAAAGTATATACCAACCTATTCTATCGGAATTAACATATTTGTCAATATAAACTTTATGAAGGAAAAAAGGGTCATCGTGCCGAAGTAGTCTCATTCAAGTATTTACAGTCTTACACGATACCAACAATTCATGAACAAGAAAGGTTTGGATAGCGAATGAAACGATGGAAACGCGTGCTGATTACAGGAACTCTATTGACAACTGCCTTCACGGCCGGCGTGTATGCTGAGGATGTGCTTCAACGGGTCGACGCCTATTTGCGACCTGATTTCAACGTGGTGCTCGACGGTAAACAGATCCAATTAGAAAGTCCAACATTAGTGTATGCGGATAAAACCTACTTATCTTTGAAGGAGCTTGGTAATCTGTTGGGGGCTAGTGTTATTTGGAAAGATGTGAATAAGACCATCTATATCAACAGCCGGATTAATCCCGAGCAGCAGGTTGTCGAGAAGGATCAGTCCATAGAAGAATTCAAATTCCGTACCCCTTACTCCATCAAAGTAAACTACCTGGGAGCTGAGTATCCATTGATGCTGGCCTACGCTGATGAGGGTACAGGTGTGAGAAATAATTTGATTTATTACCGTCTTTCCGATGTGAGGAAGATGGGTATTGATACGAATGGCTTGAAGCAATCCAAAGAAAAACTGACCGGAGCCCTATACATAAGTGAGCCTGAAATGAAAAAACGCCTGAAGCAAATGCCAACACCGATTTATAATGGTAGTGAGCGGTATGTGATAGCTGGTGAAATTAACACGAATAGAATTAAGGCATTGCAAACGTATGTAAAAGAAAATGGCAGC
Organism: Paenibacillus baimaensis; assembly: GCF_025567575.1. NCBI lineage: Bacteria > Bacillati > Bacillota > Bacilli > Caryophanales > Paenibacillaceae > Paenibacillus > Paenibacillus baimaensis. Next base: position 69,164 of record NZ_JAOQIO010000094.1, read on the forward strand.
ACACGTACTGACGATATTACATTCACGAACATTCCTGTCATGATCGAGAAGATGGATACAGAGAACATGTATGAATACTTATATTTCCAAACCCGTACCTCATCCAAATTTACGATTAGCCATTATATTTCAACCAAGCTGATTTTAACCAAAATGGAAGAAAAATTGGTGGATGGCTCGGATGGCTATACGATTAATAATTATGGTTGGACGGATTTGGATGATAAATTGGAACGTGAAGTTACACGTAAAGAAGATGAAGCGAGAAAAGCCAAGGATGAGGAAGCAATAAGACAGGCTGCCCAAAAATAAGTATAAGAATTGTTATTTAGCGAATCGTCTGGGCACTGTCCGGACGGTTTATTTTGTTTTTCCAAAAAATAAATAACAATTAATTAATAAAGCAAGTTGCCAAAACATAGAATTCATAATAAAATAACAATAAGTAACTGAATCTTCTGACTATTTTATGGAAATGTAGTCATGGTGTTGTTATTGTTCGTGCATCATTCGTGCAGCAGCAAATTCACAGTGAGTGCCAAGCACATATTGGAGGGGATTGCCGTGAGTAAGAGTCATGAAGTTGAATACTGCAACCTTGAGTTACGATTTGACCGTCGGCTAATCCGTAATTTCATTAAGTCGCTTATCCAGGAAGGCTACTCATTGTATTGGAATGAAAGCGAGCAGCAATTTATCGTATCGATTCGTACCGGCAGAAAGCTGGTAAAGCTGAAATTCCAAAGGCTGGGAGATCGCTATAAAATTGTTGGCAACTATTCCTTTAAGGATGAGAAGCTTGCTGAACTGATGGAAAAAATGATTGGGGATACCCGCGGTCATGCAATCGTCAAACGCTTCAAGGACAGACAAATTTTGATCGAAAATATTATGTTTGGTGAAATTATCCGGATGGTCGAAATCTCGGGGGTGGAGCATAAGGTGCTATTCCAAAAGGAATCTGGAGTTACATTGGATGAAATGATGCAAGCGTTCCGATCGAAGCGTCTGGAAGAGCGTATCCCGGTTCTGCGAATGGAGCTCGATTACGAGCTGATGAGTCTACAGGATGCGCTTCAAGCCAAGGATTCGGAAGCCATTCATACTAGCAAAGAAAGGTTGTTGGAGCTCAGGCATGAAATGTTGCAACTCGAAATGTAAACAGTTTGATTAAATGGTCTGTGGAACTCTGCACAGGCCATTTTTCATGTATAGAAACAGCAAAAAGTGTGTATGGAGCGCAAAAATTGCTCGTTGTTAACGTGTGCAGCAATATGATATGATAAATTTCGAGGTGGTAGGATTGAGCGTTACAATCAAGGATATCGCCAAGCTGGCAGGCGTCTCTCATACAACGGTTTCCCGTGCTTTGAACGACAGCCCTTTAATCAACCAGGAAACAAAGGAAAAAATCAGACTGCTAGCGGCACAATTGCATTATACACCGAATTATAACGCCAAAAGTCTTGTACTTGATCGATCTTACAATCTTGGCTTGTTTTTTTCAACTCTACACACGGGTACATCGGCGGGTTTTCTATACGAAGCCATTAAAGGTGTTAACGATGTGATTCAAGATCGATACAACCTGATTGTACGTGGAATCGACGACTATACCAGCTTTCACAAGGTTAATCGCAAAAGCTATGATGGGATTATCGTCATGAGTCAGAGCGCAACCGACCAACCTTTTATTGAATATGCGGCTGGGCTCGAGATTCCGCTTATTGTGCTGAACCGCCAGATTGAGCATGTTCAGGTTATGAATATGGTTCCAGACGACAAGCGCGGCGCATATTTGATCGTGGAATATTTGATTTCCCAGGGACATCGGCAAATCGCGATTATTGAGGGAAAGCAAAATTTCAAATCGACACAAGCCCGCCGCGAGGGTTATCAGGAAGCAATGGAAACCTATCAGGTTCCGTTAAGTTTGGATTATCAGCAGCAAGGGAACTATGATTTAGAAAGCGGTCATACCGCGATGAACCGACTGTTGGAGCTCGAGAATCAACCGACCGCCGTTTTTTGCTGCAATGATGATATGGCATTGGGTGCGATCAAAGCCATAACAGAAAAACAGCTGAGTGTTCCGGGTGACATCTCTGTGGTCGGCTTCGATGATCATATTTTCTCAGGCTTTATGACACCAGCGCTGACGACGGTTCGACGGCCGATCGAGCAAATCAGCAGAGAAGGCGCAGCCAAGCTGTTATCTTTTATTGAATCGAAGCAGGTAGAAAAAGAAACTATTTTTTTTCATACGGAGCTCGTGATTCGGGAATCCGTAACCAACATAACAGGAGGTTTACAACGATGAGTATCTTAAGAGAAGTTCTCAAAGACATTCCGATTCCACAAATGGTGCGTATCCGTCAAAAATTCGATGGCACCAAGCTCGACAATCTGGAACAATCTCTGAAGCTAGAGCTGCAAAAGCCTGGTACGATCGACCGGATCAAGCCCGGACAGCAGGTTGCTGTAGCCGTAGGGAGCCGGGGCGTTGCGAACATTGATCTGTTTACGAAAATTACGATTGATGCCATAAAACAAGCAGGTGGTCATCCTTACATTGTTCCTTGCATGGGAAGTCATGGTGGGGCAACGGCTGAAGGTCAGAAGGATGTGCTGCATCATTTGGGTGTTACAGAGGAATTGATGGGAGCTCCAATCCGTTCTTCCATGGAGGTTATCAAGCTTGACGAGCTTCCTAACGGATTACCTGTTTATGTGGATCAAATTGCTTCGACAGCGGACGCGATTGTTGTGATTAATCGAGTGAAGCCCCATACGGCTTTTCGCGGGAGAATTGAGAGCGGGATTATGAAAATGATCGCGATCGGTCTGGGTAAACAAAAGGGGGCGGAAGCCTGCCATCAGCTAGGATTTAAATATATGGCTGAAAATGTGCCAGCTATGGCTACCATTATGATCGACAAGCTGCCGATTGTGTTCGGCGTTGCTCTTGTTGAGAACGCCTATGATCAAACCTGCCGCATTGAAGTATTGCCTGCTGAACAAATCGAAGCACGTGAAGAAGAACTGCTTAAGGAAGCGAAGGAAAGACTTCCGAAGATTCTGTTCGACCAGGTCGATGTGCTGGTGATCGATTACATTGGCAAAAACATTAGTGGAGACGGTATGGACCCGAATGTAACAGGCAGGTATCCAACGCCTTATGCACATGGTGGACCTGATGTATCCAAAATGGTTGTGCTTGATTTGACACCTGAAACCAAAGGGAATGCCAATGGGGTAGGAACTGCAGACTTTACGACACAGCGTTTAGTAGATAAAATGGATTTGGCTGCAACTTTTGTTAATGGGCTGACTTCAACGGTATGTGCACCAACCAAAATTTCGACTACGCTCGATAACGACTTCTATGCAATCAAAGCCGCTGTCAAAACTTGTAATATTCTGGATTACACCAAATGTCGTCTTATCCGCATTCAGGATACGCTGCACTTGGGTGAAATCGAAATTTCGGTGAACCTGCTGGAGGACGCTAAAAAGCATGCGGATATTGAGATTTTAAGCGAGCCTTTCGATCTCCAATTTGATAGTGAAGGGAATTTGGTACAATGAGCTTGTCGTCACAAAAGCCTTACATCATAGCGGCCGATCTCGGTACAACAAGCGCTAAGACGCTGGTTATTGACCGGGATGGCCGGGTGTTGGCTTCACATTCCGTAGAATATCCGATGTACACTCCGCGCCCGGATATGGCGGAGCAGGACCCGGATGAAATTTTTGCAGCGCTTTTAACTTCGGTTCAGGCCGTCATTGCTAAGGCAAGAATTTTGCCAAGCCAGATTTTGTGTGTATCGTTCAGCTCGGCCATGCATAGCTTGATTGCGGTCGATCGTGAATTGAATCTCCTGACTCCTAATATTATTTGGGCTGATAATCGTAGTGTTGGTTATGTGAAGGTATTGAACGAACAGCTTGACGGTCATCAGATCTACATGAATACTGGCACGCCGATACATCCGATGTCCCCACTGCTTAAGCTGATGTGGCTTCGGGACAACCAACCGGATGTTTTTGAGCATGCACATAAGTTTATCGGTATCAAGGAATATATATTTGCCAAGCTGTTCGGGCAGTATGTGATCGATTATTCGATAGCGAGTACCACCGGACTTTTCAATCTGCGTAAGCTGGACTGGGACGAGCAAGCTATGAAAGCCTGCGGTGTTCGCAGGGAGCAGCTGCCAAACCCGGTTTCAACGACGCATCATCTCGCAGGTATGAAGCAGCAGTACGCTCAAGCTATGGGACTTCACGCGGATACGCCGTTTGTACTCGGTGCTGCTGATGGAGTTTTGGCAAACCTGGGTGTAGGTGCTTTTGAAGAGGGCATATACGCGGTTACTATCGGTACGAGTGGTGCTGTTCGTGGTGTTGTACGGGAGCCTATTACCGATCCGAAAGGGCGGCTGTTTTGCTACGCCCTCAAGGAAGACTTCTGGGTCGTTGGAGGAGCGATTAATAACGGCGGGATCATGTTCCGCTGGGTGCGCGATCAATTGGCTACAGCAGAAGCTGAGGAAGGTCGGCGTCGCGGCCTCGATCCTTATGACTATTTGACCTCTATTGCAGAGGAAGTCGCAGCAGGCTCTGACGGTCTTATTTTCCTGCCGCTGCTTGCCGGAGAACGGGCTCCTTATTGGAATGCCAACGCTCGAGGCGTATTTTTTGGATTGTCCTTGTATCACCAGAAAAAGCATATGATCCGAGCCGTTATGGAAGGTGTTATGTACCGGATACAATCCGTTCTTTCCGCGTTAGAAGAGCTTTCAGGTCCTACCAAGGAAATACGCGCATCCGGCGGCTTTGCTCGGTCCAGCTTTTGGCTGCAAATGATGTCTGATGTAACAGGGAGCTCTGTTGTGGTGCCGAATACGATTGAAAGCTCGGGACTCGGTGCGGCTCAGCTCGGTTTACTTGCTATGGGCGAAATCAAAGATTTCTCGGTCGTTCACGATTGGATGCAGGTGCAACACAATTATTCAGCCAATCAGGAACATTTTGAGCTGTACAAGCAGCTGACCGGTATTTATGGTCGTGTCTACCATCAGCTGAAGGATGAGTTCGAATCGATCGCTGCTTTTCAACATGCGCATACGAAGTAATGAAAACTAATAATTTTTGACAAATTTGAGGAGGTTCATCATGAATTTATTTGATCTGACAGGAAAAACAGCAATCGTTATCGGGGGTAACAGTACTTTGGGCGGTGCTATGGCAGTAGCTCTAGGAGGACATGGAGCCAATGTTGCGATTGTTGGCCGTAATCAGGAAAAATCCGAAATCGTGAAACAAAGTATTTTGGAGGTTGGTGGCAAAGCAGAAATTTTTTCCGCAGACGCTACACTTGCTGAGGACTTACAAAAAGTGCTGGCTGATGTGTTGGCATGGACAGGCCGTGTGGATATTTTGATGAATTGTCCCGGCAAGAACAGCCCAACTCCGTTTTTTGACTTGAAAATGGAAGAATGGGACTCTATCATGGACGTAAACCTGAAAAGTGTCGTACTAGCCAGTCAAGTATTTGGAAAACATATGGTTGATAAAGGTGAGGGCGGCAGTATCATCAACATTTCGTCGGCTTCTTCACAGGTTCCTTTATCACGCGTATTCACTTACTCGGCTTCCAAAGCAGCCGTTAATAGTGTAACCAAATTTCTTGCCCGTGAATTTGCACCTGCGAACGTTCGCGTGAATGCGATTATTCCTGGTTTCTTTCCGGCAGAACAAAACCGCAAGCTCTTGACTCCTGAGCGTACGGCGTCTATTATGGGCCATACACCGATGAATCGATTTGGGGAAGCAGAAGAGCTGCAGGGAGCGGCTGTATTTTTGGCTTCCGATAAGGCTTCGAGCTTCGTAACAGGCTCACTTTTGACAGTTGATGGCGGCTTCACAGCAATGACAATCTAATAAAGGTTGTTAAAAAGTCGTCTTTTGATCACGAAGACATGCAAGAAGCCTACTCGGCATCGAATATTGCATTCAAGCTCGAAGTGTGGTGCTCATTTAGGTTTGCCTAAACTCCGCTCCTCCTTCTTCACCTTCATGCAATCTTCTCGGTGCTGAAAAGTCGACTTTTTGAACTCGTACTAATAATCTTTTGAAATTCATCGAGAAATGTTTATAATTACAAGTGAGTCGTAACGAAACTATATGCAGGAGAGGGAGAAAACAGATGTCTAAACAGCAAGTTGGCGTAATCGGATTAGCAGTTATGGGTAAGAACCTGGCATTGAACATTGAAAGCAGAGGATTTACTGTCTCTGTGTACAACCGTTCCCGTGAAAAAACGGATGCCCTGATTGAGGAAGCAGCAGGCAAAAACCTGGTTGGTACATACAGCATCGAAGAATTCGTAGCTTCTCTGGAAACGCCTCGCAAGGTACTGATCATGGTACAAGCAGGTGCTGGAACAGACGCAACAATCGATTCGCTTGTACCGCTTTTGGATAAAGGCGATATTATTATTGACGGCGGTAACGCTTATTTCCCTGATACACAGCGCAGAAACAAAGACCTGCAAGCACACGGTCTTCGCTTTATCGGTACTGGGGTTTCCGGTGGTGAGGAAGGCGCTTTGAAAGGTCCTTCGATCATGCCAGGCGGCCAAAAAGACGCTTACGAGCTGGTTGAACCTATCTTGACTGCTATCTCGGCTAAGGTTGGCGGCGATCCTTGCTGCACATACATCGGACCTGACGGTGCTGGTCACTACGTGAAAATGGTTCACAACGGCATCGAGTACGGCGACATGCAGCTAATCTGCGAAGCTTACCAGCTGTTGAAGGATGTATTGGATGTTAGCACGGATGAGCTGCACGAAATTTTCTCCGAGTGGAATAAAGGCGAGCTTGATAGCTACCTGATTGAAATCACTACAGACATTTTTACGAAAAAAGATCCAGAAACCGGCAAGCCTATGGTTGATGTGATTCTTGATTCCGCAGGTCAAAAAGGAACCGGTAAATGGACAAGCCAAAGCTCTTTGGACCTTGGAGTACCATTGTCCATCATTACGGAATCCGTATTCTCACGTTTCCTCTCCGCTATGAAGCAAGAGCGCGTAGCTGCTAGCAAAGTATTAAACGGACCTAACGTTTCCAAATATACAGGCGATCGCAAAGAGTTCATCGAAGCTGTTCGCAAAGCGCTGTATGCAAGCAAAATTTGCTCATACGCACAAGGCTTCGCTCAAATGAGAGCCGCTTCTGTTGAATATAACTGGAGTCTGGATTACGGCAGTATCGCCATGATCTTCCGTGGTGGCTGCATCATTCGTGCCCGCTTCCTGCAAAATATCAAGGACGCTTATGACCGCGATCCTGAGTTGAAAAACCTGCTGCTTGACGGTTATTTCCAGGATGTTGTGAGCAACTACCAGGATGCATGGAGAAATGTAATTGCAACTGCCGTAACTCGCGGTATCCCTGCTCCAGCATTCGCTTCTGCCCTGGCTTACTACGATAGCTACCGCACAGAGCGTTTGCCTGCAAACCTGCTTCAGGCTCAAAGAGACTATTTTGGAGCGCATACTTTCCAACGTCTGGATAAAGAGGGTTCTTTCCACTTTAACTGGATGGAGAATTAGGAGAGACGGGAAGAGATTGATCCGTCAATGGATCGGATTGCAATCCGTATACGGCTTCTGCTATCCAGGTCTTAAGACGATCCGCCTCTTGATCGAAGCCGTTGCGCCGCTGAATCAGCATCAAAGATATTTCTGCAAAATAATGAAAGTTTTGCAGTAAGCGTGGCTGAGAGAGCTCAAGTAATTGAGGGTTCTTCTCAGCCACCTTTTTTTTGATAAATCCCAATATCCACACAATATCATCTTTACACAGCAAATGAGCGGGATCGAGAATCTGCTCGATTTTTTGCTTCGATACATCAGATTTCATCATAACACTCCTTAGCTTGGGGTGTAGGTACCATTCATCTTATGACTTTGTCCAAGTTTCTATTCATGGTGAGGTGTCAGAATAATGAGAGTGAAAAATGTTGTTTTGATCGGTTTTATGGGAACAGGGAAGTCGACAGTAGGCAAAGTGCTTGCGGGGAGACTTGGCTGGCAGTTCGTTGACACCGACCAAAAGGTTGAAGAGCGTCAAGGAATGACAATCAGTGAAATGTTTGCGACACTTGGGGAGTCGGCTTTTCGCCAGACAGAGAGTGAGACTCTAGACAGTGTTCTTGAACAATCCTCTCAGGTTATATCTACAGGAGGCGGTGCCATATTGGCAGAACGTAACCGCTTGAGTATGAAAAAGGACGGCTATGTCATTGCTTTAAAGGCCGCTGCAGAAACGATCATCGAGCGGGTCAAGCATGACCAAAGCCGTCCCTTGGTGCAGGGTGACGTCGAAGAACGCGTTCATAAGTTGTTGGAATCGCGTCGGAATGCATACGACTTCGCTGATCTTATTATTGATACGACAGGGGTTTCTGTCGAGGAGATCGTGGAGCAGATTATAGCATCAACCCTGGATTGAGCAGGCTTAGGATTCGTCCCAGGCCAGCATCCCGCCGGTCAGGTTTTTCAAATTCGTATAGCCTTGTGCTTGTAAGTAATCGTAAGCCTTTCCGCTGCGGCCACCGCTGCGACACACCAGAATCGTCTCTTGACCCGGAGGAATTTCATCCAATCGCTCTGGAATTTGCATGAGCGGTATGAGGACTGCGCCTGGTATGACACCCAGAGCCGTTTCTTCAGGCTCACGTACATCAATAATGTGTAATTTATCATTGTTGTTCAAGCGAGCCTTTAGCTGATCTGTCGTAATTGTTTCCATCTGTGTAACCCTCCTAAGTGATTTGGATCTCTATAGGTCTATGATATCGATAATCGCAAGCGAGTGTCAACTTCACGGTTTGCAACCTCGAATCACTATGGTAAACTTAAACTAACTGCGTGTTGATCAAAGTCAACAGGAATTATTTGCTGAACAGGAGAGATACATATTCATGAAAGCCATTGTAAAACCGACAAATCTATTAGAAGGTACAATAAATGCACTTTCCTCTAAAAACTACACTACTCGCTACCTGTTAATCGGTGCTTTGGCAGAGGGGACAAGCACGATATATTACCCTGCACATAGCGAAGACAGTGATGCTATGCGTCGTTGTATCCGTGATTTGGGTGCTATCGTTGAGGAAGATGAAGAAAAGATGACCATTCAGGGATTTGGCAGGAATCCTCGTGATGTGTCGGAACTGAATGTCGGCAATGCGGGAGCCGTGCTTCGTTTCTTAATGTCTGTTGCTGCATTTTGTCCTAAAGTGACCTTTATTAATGCATACCCGGATTCTCTAGGAAAAAGACCGCATAATGATTTAATTGATGCACTTAAACAGATGGGTGTAGAGGTCGATGATAATCAAGGAAAGCTGCCGATTACGATTGGCAAGGGTAAGCTGCATGGAGGCAAAATCCAGGTTTCTGGAAATGTAAGTTCGCAGTTTCTTAGCTCGCTGTTGTTTATGACACCTTTGCTTGATGAAGATAGCGAGATCGAGGTGCTTCACGATTTGAAGTCCAAAGTCATCGTGGGACAAACACTGGAAGTGATCGCACAGGCAGGTATTCAGATTCAGGCTTCCGAAGATCTGATGCATTACACCATCCGTGGTGGCCAAAAGTATCAACCGCAAAAGTATGTCGTACAAGGCGATTACCCCGGCTCTGCCGCAATATTGGCTGCCGCGGCAGTTACCCATTCCGATGTTAAGGTACTCAGATTGGAAGAGAACAGCAAGCAGGGTGAGAAAGCGGTTGTAGACGTTCTTCGTGCGATGGGTGTTAATTTGACACATGAGAACGGTATTGTACATGTTAGAGGGAACCAACAGTTGAAGGCCGGCGAATTTGACGGTGATCATTTTACCGATGGTGTATTGGCCATGGTGGCTGCTGCTGTGTTTGCTGAAGGAACATCCCGGTTCTATAATGTAGAAAATTTGCGTTACAAGGAATGTGATCGTATCACAGATTTCGTAAACGAATTGCGCAAAGCGGGGGCAGATGTGGAAGAAAGACAAAGTGAAATCATTATTCATGGTCGTCCTCAGGGAGTAACCGGAGGCGTTGAAATCAATGCCCATTATGATCATCGTGTCATTATGGCTTTGACCATTGTAGGTCTTCGTTCAGAGAAGGGACTTACGATCAACGATGCGCATCATGTAGCGAAATCATATCCACATTATTTCGAGCATCTGATCTCCTTGGGCGCGCAAATTGAGTTTGTAGATTAATAAATATTATAAACAAGTGAGTTGATGGTCATGCCTGTACTTTGGAAAGGAATCCAAGTTACATTCGGCTTTTTTCTCATACTGGGTCTCCTGTTTGCCAGTGGTGTTTTTTCGATGCTGCTGTACGCCAAAATTACCGGACAAGGCTGGTTCAGCGAAGCTTCGACGATTGCCTATGCGGATACTTTGGGGGGCAGACAGCCCATCATCACGACCGCTTCACCGCCACCACTGATTCCGGTACCATTGGCTACTTCAGCTATGCTGAAGGCTCCGGCGATCCGTCAACATCCGGAGCTTCCGTCTGGCTGTGAAATCACAAGCCTGACGATGATGCTTCAATATTACGGTGTAGCAAAGAGTAAACTGGAGCTGGTGCCCGAGATGAAGCGTGATAACACGCCATTAAAGCGGAACAAGGATGGTTCAATCGCTTATTGGGGGAATCCAAATTTAGGGTTTGTAGGAGAGGTTACCGGTTCTGCCAAAGGCTTTGGTATTTATCATGGAGCATTATTTGAATTGCAAAAAAAATATATCCCGACCGCTATGGATCTAACGAATCAATCCTTCGACATGCTGGAACAGCAGCTTCGTGATGGCATTCCGTCGCTGGTCTGGACCACGATCAATTTTCAAGTGCCCGATAATTGGGTAGTTTGGGATACACCGATAGGACCGATTGAGACAACTTTTATGGAGCATGCTGTATTGCTTGTCGGATTTGATGAGCAAAATGTATATGTCAACGATCCTTCTACTGGTAAAAGCAATGTGAAAATTGATAAAGCGCAGTTTCTCGCAACCTGGGAAGCGATGGGACGTCAAGCTTTAAGCTATAAACTATAAGTATCCAAGTAATTTCAAATCTAAACTACAAGGAGCTGGTCGTTATGGCGTTTGAAAATCCTTCAAGAGATCGTATCAAGGAGCTGCTTAAGAATGCCGGTAACATTGCAGTTGTAGGTTTATCGGATAAGCCTGATCGCACCTCATATATGGTAGCTGAAGCCATGCAAAGCAAGGGCTACCGGATCATCCCGGTTAATCCCAATGCGAAGCATATCCTTGGAGAGGTATGTTATCCTTCTCTTTCCGATATTCCAGAGCCAGTCGATATTGTCAACGTTTTTCGGCGCAGTGACCAGGTTGTACCTGTAGCTGAAGAAGCTGTGAAAATTAATGCGAAAGTATTCTGGCTTCAGTTAGGCATCTTTAATGATGAAGCGGCAGAGATTGCCAAAAGCGGTGGACTTGAAGTCATTATGGATCGTTGTATTAAGGTTGAAGATGCTATATTACTGCCTGGAGGGAAATAACGGTGTTTCAGAATCGCCTGTCACAGGATTTACGAGTTTATCTGGTTATGGGTCTGGATGGCTTCGGAGAACGAACCGCCCTTGAGATTGCTCAGGAGGCTTTGGCTGACGGAGTAACGATGATTCAACTACGGGAGAAAAAAGCGCCGCTAAAGCAGGTTTTGGAGCAGGGGGCCGAGTTGAAGGCATTATGCCGACAATATAAGGTTCCATTCATTGTTAATGATCGGATCGATGTCGCCATGCTTCTAGATGCAGATGGTGTTCATGTGGGCCAGGACGATATCCCCGGTACAGAAGCACGTCGTTTGTTGGGTCCCGATAAAATTATCGGAATATCGGCAGGGACGATGGAGGAAGCCGATTGGGCAATATCCAATGGAGCCGATTATTTAGGTGTTGGCCCTATTTATTCAACTTCTACAAAGCTGGATGCCGGTCATGCTATTGGTGGAAATTTAATTCGTGATATTGCGGCCAGATGGTCAATTCCTGTCGTAGGGATTGGTGGCATTGATGAAACTAACGCTATAGAAGTGATCCGTGCTGGAGCTAACGGAATTGCAGTAGTTTCTGCTATATATAACCATCCGGAACCAGGCTATGCGGCCCGTTCCTTACTGCGCATAGTGCGGGAGAGCTCTGACAAAGTCTGATCAGCTAACGGATTCATATCCGGCATAAAGGCAACTATAAGACAAGAATCTCTGTTCTTGTCTTTTGTCATTTTTTAAACGTATTCCAGCAGCTTCCATTCATAAAGGTCGTCATCCTAAGAGACAATATAAAAAGCTTCTGGAAAAGCAGGGCCTAGTCCTGATGGCTCCGGAAGACTTGTGGATCTCTAGGAGGAATTGTACATGTATCAAAACAACCAGCAAAACGCTTATCAAAATCAGTTCGGTTCATCCAATTCAGGCTCTCAATACCGTGGTATGGAGACCAAGTACCAGCCGATAGGTAATGTGCAGTCTCAATATAATCAATCGCTTGGGATGGGTAATTCGAATAACTTTCAAAATAGTATTCCGTACAACAATCAATTTGCCAACAACCAAACACAAAGTCAGGATGCGTTCCATACGGCCAATTATCGTGGCAATCAGCAAGGACATGACGCTTACCTGAGATCGGATTCCACACAAACAGCACAAAGCCAATTTGGTATGGGTACAGGCTATAGTAATCAGGCATCATCGTATGGAAACATCAATAACAATGCATTGTATGGCTATCAAAACCAGTTTTCAAATCAAACACAAAACCCGAATTCTTTTCACACCGCAAGCTATATGGGAAATCAACCAGGGCATGACGCCTATCTGAGATCAGATTCCACACAAACAGCGCAAAGTCAGTATGGTATCGGAGCATCAGGCATGAATTCATACAATGCAGGAAGCAGCAGCCAATACGGATCCAATCAACAAAACCAGCAAAATCAAAATCAACAAAATCAATCGTACAGTCAATTTCAAAGTCCACAGTCCTACTACACAGCTAACTATCGTGGTAACCAACAAGGCCACGATGCCTATCTGAGATCAGACTCTACACAACCATCACAAAGCCAATACAGCCAGTCCAACAATTCGTTTAGCCGCTACCAATTTTAATTCAAGCTTCACAAAAGCGGGCCATTGGCCCGCTTTTCCTTACCCATTCAAAACGTGTATGAATGAGGTTCATTTGTTTGACAAAATCAGGCTTTACCTTTACCATCGAAATAGAAAGGAGGGGATGATTGGCTTGAACTTAATGGGTAGTTTGCAGCAGTTAGGCCGGTCGTTAATGCTTCCGACCATGATTCTTCCCGTTGCTGCTATTTTGTTATGGCTTGGAGCTCTTCCGTGGCAAGAAATACATATGTCTCAGTTCGGGGAAATTTTGTTGTTCTGTGGTAACACCATCTTTACGTTCCTTCCTATGATCTTTGCCGTTGGGGTTGCTCTCGGATTAACGGAAAGTGCTGGTATTGCAGGGATGTCGGCACTCATTGGACACTTGATGTTTATACAGGCAACCCGGCATTACTTAGGTGCAGAATTTCATCTTGGTGTTCCTGGAGGTATATTAATCGGTCTTATTGCCGCGATTTTGTTTCATCGCTGTAAAAATATTCAGCTTCCGGAATCGATACAATTTTTCGGTGGACCTAGAATGGTTCCATTATTGATGGGCCTTGCTATCTTTATACTTAGCTTGATAACCATTGAAGTGGGTCCATATATGGAAAAATTCATGGAATGGCTATCCACCGCTATTATCGGGCTGGGGGGCTTTGGCACGTTTGTAAACGGGGTGATCCACCGATTACTGGTGCCATCAGGCTTGCATCACGTGTTTAACAACTTCTTTTGGTTTCAACTTGGTGCCTTTGAGAAGCCAAGTGGTGAAATGGTGTTTGGGGATCTGCCGCGATATTTTGCAGGTGATCCTAATGCTGGCGCATACATGGCAGGTTTATATCCTATCATGATGTTTGCGCTTCCGGCTATTGCGTTGGCTATTATTCAGGAGGCTCGCGAGGACCTCAAGCCCAAAATCCGTGCAACCTTTATGACGGCAGCTCTGGCATCGTTTTTGACTGGAGTCACAGAGCCGATTGAATTTGCTTTTTTGTTCGTAGCGCCCTATTTATTTGTGATTCACGCACTTCTTTCCGGGCTTTCCATGTGGATTGCGTACGCTTTAAATATCCATCATGGCTTTTCATATTCGGCAGGTGCGATTGATTATATTATCAATTTTCATTTGTCGCATAATGGATGGATGCTGATACCGATTGGTATTGCTTATGGTTTGCTTTATTACTTTTTGTTTCGCTGGGCGATTCGCCGCTTTCGGATTCCGACTCCTGGTAGGGAAGAGGGCTCCAAGCTTGAAGAGTGGGCAGGTGATATCCCTTACCGGTCTCCACTAATCCTGCAATCCCTCGGGGGCAAGGACAATATCAAGAACATTGAAGCCTGTATTACAAGGCTGAGACTCACCTTAACCAATGATCGATTGATGGACATTGCTGCGCTGAAGCATTTAGGTGCGGCTGGCGTCATCCGATTAGGTGGAGGCAATGTACAGGTTGTGTTTGGTACGTACTCCGAGTTAATACGTGAGGAAATCAAAAAGCTGATGCGCAAGGATATTCAGCAAGTGCTGTTCAATGCGCCAATGCAGGGGCAGATGATTCCGCTGGAGGAAGTTCCGGATCAGATTTTTTCCGGTAAGCTTGTCGGGAATGGGGTAGCTTTTATGCCTGAAAAAGGAGAGCTAGTTGCTCCTGTAGCAGGTAAAATCATTATCTTATACCCATCGCTGCACGCAATAGGCATTGAGACTGATGAGGGTCTTGAGGTTCTGCTTCACATTGGAATCGATACCGCACAGCTGCAGGGCAAGTGGTTTACAGCTTTTATCAAGGAAGGCGATAGGGTGGAGGTGGGCCAATTGCTGGTGAAGTTTAATCTGCAAAAGGTGAAAAAAAACTGCAAATCGCTCGCAACTCCTATGCTGATCACGAATGTGGACAAGGTCAAGTCATGGAGCTTCGCGCCTTATAAAGCAGTAAAAAAAGGACAGGCATCCGTAATGTCCGTAGTCATGAAAGAGCCAAGCATAAAGGGAGGAAACGCTCATGGTTGAGGGGATCGGAGCTGCATCAGGTATTGCGATGGGGAAAGCTTTTGTCATACCGACCTGGGAATGGGACTTCCCTGAAAAGCTGATTGATGTGAAGGACCTGGCATTCGAATTTGAACGGTTGTATGATGGAATTCGGAACTCGAAGGATGAAATCGAGTGTATCAAACAGGAGTTTGTTACGGTGCTCGGTGACGATAAAACGTCAATTTTTGACGCACACCTGGCCATTTTGGAAGATCCGATTTTCATGAATGAGGTACAAGGAATCATGCAGCGGCAATATAAAGCGGCTGAGGTTGCGGTTAAAGAGGCTATTGAGAAGTTTGTGAATATGTTTGATCTGCTGGATGATCAATATATGAAGGAAAGAGCTCTGGATATCAAGGATGTCGGAAACAGGTTGTTAAAGCATCTGCTTGGTGCGTTGGAAGAAACGATACCGCCTAAGGAGCAGCCTTACATTGTTGTTGCCAAAGAGCTCTCTCCGTCCGAAATGGTTCATTTGGATACGATTAACGCATTGGGTCTTGTCACGATGCTCGGTGGACAAACCTCTCATGTGTCCATCATGGCTCGTGCAATGGGTATTCCTTATGTGCTGGGTCTGGAAGGCAAGCTGGCAACGCCAATTCAGAATGGAGATTTTCTTATTATTGACGGCGATGAAGGGCAGGTATACATCAATCCTTCGGAAGAGCAGATTGAAATGTATCGAGAACGCAAATCCAATTGGCTGAAAATGCGCGATAAGCTGCAGGTCCTTGCCCATATTCCAACTCAAACCGAGGACGGCGTGGCTGTTCAACTGGCGGCTAATATCAGTACCGTTAAAGAGCTGGATCAGGTGTTGAGTAATGGAGCTTCCGGGGTGGGGCTGTTCCGAACGGAGTTTTTGTATATGGATCGGGATAATTTACCGCTTGAAGAAGAGCAGTTCAGGGTATATAAGCAGGTAGCCGAGAAACTTGGCGGTAAGCGTGTAGTTATCCGGACACTTGATATCGGCGGTGATAAAAGCCTCGATTATTTTGCACTTCCCGAGGAGGATAATCCTGCACTTGGTTATCGCGCTATCCGAATTTCACTGGATCGTATCGATTTGTTCAAAACGCAGCTTCGTGCCATACTCCGTGCCAGCTATTATGGCAATGTAAAAATTTTGTATCCGATGATAGCATCCATCGAAGAGCTGGATAAAGCGAATGCTGTGCTGGAATCAGCCAAGGAAGAGCTGCGTTCAGAGCAGATTCCTTTTCAGGAACATATTGAAGTAGGGATTATGATTGAAGTTCCTGCAGCCGTCATTATAGCCGATTTGTTAGCACAGAAGGTGAACTTCTTCAGTATAGGAACAAATGACCTCGTACAATATGTGCTTGCAGTGGATCGCATGAATGAGACCGTAGCCCACTTGTATAATCCTTTTCACCCGGCTGTACTGCGGATGCTTAAGAGCACGGTAGAGTCTGCCAAAGCGGCTAATATACACGTCAGCGTATGTGGTGAAATGGCAGGAGACATTCGGGCGCTTCCTATCTGGCTTGGTCTGGATGTTAAAGAATTGAGTATGTCGATACAGTCCATATTACGGGTTAAAAATAGCTTGCTGCAAAGCCACTTCAATCAAAGTTCGAACATATGGGAACAATTGCTTCGATGCAGCACAAGTACTGCCGTGATTGATTTGTTAAACAAGCATTTGCATGAGGATGTCATAGCGAAGTAATCGATAAGTAGATCGATGACAAGAGGAGAGGCAGGGGTTCGGATGGATCTCGGACTTGGCGGTAAAATTGCGATTGTTACGGGGGCAAGTGCTGGAATTGGACTTGCATGCTCCAAGGCGCTGTATAAGGAAGGGGCTTCTGTCATTATGGTGGCTCGGGATTCGGGACGCTTGCAGAAAGCCGTCGATTCCATCGTGGGAAATTATACGGCAGAGAGTCCTTCACGTATTGTGATGGTTGCTGGTGATATGGGAGATCCTGCTACAAGCAGAACGGTTGTTTCTACTGCTTTGGATCATTACGGCCGCATTGATATTGTAATCAATAATGCAGGGTCGGCGAAAGCAGGAGCATTTTTCGAGTTATCCGAAGATGTATTCACAGAAGCCTGGAATTTAAAGCTGCTCGGCTACATACGCTTGGTCAAGGAGGCTGCTCCCTATATGATCAATCAAAAGGATGGTCGTATCGTGAATATCGTCGGCGGTGCGGGTAGAACGCCTAGCCCTACCTTTTTGGCAGGCAGTACCGCTAATGCTGCTCTGCTTAATTTCACAAGAGGGATTTCCAAGGAATTGGCTAAATCCAATGTCAGAATCAATGCAATCTCACCAGGTTCGACAGCTACGGAAAGGTCAGAGACATTAACCCGGCAACATGCGCAGGCTAACGGTATCGGTTATGATGATCAGAAGGCGCTTATGAATAAGTCAATACCGCTCGGGCACCTGGTGGACCCTGATGAAATAGCATCCATGGCTTTGCTGCTTGTATCTGACCGCGTGCCTTCCATCACGGGCACTGAAATCGTTATAGACGGCGGACAACAGCCAGGTGTATGAACATACCTATGAAACAATGGAGGGATTATTACAATGGTATTACAAGGATATAAAGTGCTCGCTTTTGTAGATGAAGAATTTGAGGATCTGGAAATGTGGTACCCTGTACTGCGTCTCCGCGAAGCGGGAGCTGAGGTCCATCTTGTCGGACCAGCCGCTAATAAAGTATTTTACGGCAAATACGGGGTGCCTTTGACAACCGAATATGCTTTCAGTGAGGTTCAATCCAATGATTATATCGGACTCTATGTTCCGGGTGGTTGGGCACCTGACAAGCTTCGTCGCTATGCTGATGTACTGCGCTTGACTCGAGAGTTCCACGAGGCTGTGAAGCCGATCGCCCATATATGCCATGCTGGTTGGGTGCTAGCTTCCGCCAAAATATGTGAGGGATATACGATGACATCCACACCTGGAATCAAGGATGATCTTGAGAATGCCGGTGCGATCTGGGTCGATGAGGAAGTCGTGGTTGACCGTAATATTGTTTCTGGTCGGAGACCTCCTGATCTTCCTGCTTTTATGAAAGCCTATATTCAGGTGCTTGCCGAATATACAACGAAGCATTGATATGAGAATTACCGTTCGTTTTTTGCCTGCTCTTCTGTGGATGCTAGCCATCTTCTATTTGTCTGCAAGAACTGGAGATGATATGGGGGGCTGGCTTAGCCAATTTCAACGATTCATTCCATTTATGGAAGGGCTGGATTGGGGACATTTTCTTGCTTATTTTATTTTGTCCCTGACCTATGCCTGGGCTTTTGGAATTCATAGGTTGACATGGGTTATCAAATTGGCAGTTGTATTGTTATGTACGCTGTATGGAGTTACAGATGAGATTCATCAATCCTTTGTGCCTGGCCGTACTCCGGATGTGATGGATATTCGCAATGATGCCATCGGTGCTGCTTTGGCAATGCTTTTCGTAACTATACCGAGCATTCGTATTCGGTTTGAAAGATGGAAAGGTGCTAAATATTACTAGCCTGAATCGAGAAGGATTTTACCTCTGGAAGTAGAATAATTCTAGAAGGTCATAACAGCGTAAGGTCCTGCTGGAGCGATGAAGGAGTGGTATGAGTTGCATAAGCAATGCAAATGTGGCAGCACCATGAATATAAAGCTGCGTACTGTCATTTATAAAAACAAGGTTGAGATTGAGAATGTTCCGGTTTTTTCTTGTGAAGACTGTCGCCGAAGCGAAGTGCTTGCAGAGGTGAAGAGCGAGTTAACCGGAGTGATTGGAAAGTTGGAACAGACGACCAATAAGCAGCATATTCATTTTAATGACATCAGTGAGATTGCTCATCTGATGTTTAAAGTGACAGAGAAGCAGTATGCTGCAGATCCGGTCGAAAAAATTGTGGAAGAGCGTATCAATGAACTGCTGGATCTGCTGCTGCTCGCACAATCGTTACAGGATGAGCCATGGGTAGAGGATGTCCGTAAGCGGCTCGAACAAATCTCCAAGCAATCATTATCACTGAATGATTCTCCATAATTAACGTAAATTGTGAAGTCAACTGCCTTGCAGTTGGCTTTTTTTGTGTTTTTTTGATACTATAAATGAAAGAAATCGTTCCTTTCATTGCGAAAAACCGTATTTTGTCGTATGATAAAATCAAATAAGTAAAGCACGCTGTTTTAATACACTTTACATACTGGAGAGAATGTCCGTGACTGTAACCATTTATGATGTAGCCAGAGAAGCAGGCGTTTCCATGGCAACCGTATCGAGGGTTGTGAATAACAATCCCAACGTGAAGCCGCAAACGCGCAAGAAGGTATTTGAAGCCATCGAACGTCTCGGTTACCGCCCAAATGCCGTAGCCAGAGGACTTGCCAGCAAGAAAACAACAACGGTTGGCGTTGTGATTCCCGACATTTCCAACACTATTTTTTCAGAGCTTGCTAGAGGTATTGAAGATATTGCGAACATGTATCACTATAACATCATATTGTGTAATGCAGATAAGAAGAAAGATAAAGAAATACGTGTTATTAACACATTATTGGAGAAGCAGGTTGACGGTCTGTTGTTTATGGGCGGAGCTGTAACGGACGAGCATCTTCAAGCGTTCAAAACATCGTCGGTTCCGATTGTATTATGTGCTACCAAGGATGACAATAATGCATTTGCTTCTGTTGACATTGATCATGAGCAGGCGGCCTTTGACGCAGTGAATTTATTGATCCAGAATGGGCACCGAAACATTGCTATGATCTCAGGAACGCTACAGGATCCTGCTAATGGATTTGCCCGTTACCAAGGCTACAAGAGGGCGCTTGAGGCTGCCGAAATTCCGCTGCGTGAAGATTACGTAAGAATAGGAAATTATCGTTATGAATCTGGCTTGGAAGTTGCCAAGCATTTTCTGGAGCTAAGTGAACGTCCAACGGCGATTTTTGCTGCGACAGATGAAATGGCCATTGGTGCGATGCACACTTTGCTGGATAGTGGTTTACGTGTACCGGAAGATGTATCTGTCATTAGTGTAGATAACATTCGCATGGCTTCCATGGTAAGGCCTCAGTTAACAACGGTCGCAATGCCAATGTACGATATTGGTGCCGTGTCAATGAGACTGCTAACGAAACTGATGAACAAAGAGACCAAGGATGCTTCGGAACTCATGCAGGTAATTTTACCCCATGAGCTTATTCATAGAAATTCGGTGGCTCATCTCTAATATGAGCCTCCTTTCTTTTTATGGGGCATTTAAGAGTTCATAGAACAAGCAACACCGAGGGAACTGGGGCGTAAGCTTAGCTTCACCAAGATGATGCAAGTTTCGATTGTTCAGCGGCAATACTTTCTTAGGAGGATACCCTTTTGTCTTATGGTAAAATTGGCATTATAGGTGCAATGAAAGAAGAAATTGCATTATTTCTAGAACATATGGAGCAGGTTGAGACTACGGAAAAAGCCCGAATTCAATTTCTGGAGGGGCTCTTGCATAACCAAAGAATCGTACTGTGCAAATCGGGTGTCGGCAAAGTTAATGCTGCTGTGACCACTCAAATATTGATTGATACATATGGAGTTGATTCCATTATATTTACAGGAGTTGCCGGGGCAGTTCATCCGGATTTAAATGTTGGAGATATCGTTATTTCTTCCGAGCTTATGCAGCATGATATGGATGTTACGGCGTTAGGATTTCCGCGTGGGACGATTCCTTATGAAGAAGTCTCGTTGTTTGTATCGGATGAACGTCTCAAGCAAGCAGCGCTCGATGCCAGCAATGAGCTTTTTCCTGGTCAAGTTCAAGTAGGCAGAGTATTGTCTGGTGATCAGTTTATTGCCAGCCGAGACACCGTTGCCAAGCTCTATAGTGAGCTGCAGGGGACGTGCACTGAAATGGAGGGTGCCGCTGTTGCACAGGTGTGTGCAATGAACAGTATCCCGCAGGTCGTGATCCGTTCGATGTCGGATAAAGCCGATGGATCGGCAGAAGTGAATTTTGCTCAATTTACATTGCAGGCATCCGAGAATTCATATCGAATTGTCGATCATATGCTGAAGCATTTGTAACCATATAGAAGGAGAGAACGAATCATGACAGTTAGCATGGAACAGGTTGTAGCTTTAGCTAAACATAGAGGCTTTATTTTCCCGGGATCAGAGATATATGGCGGATTAGCCAACACTTGGGATTACGGTCCGCTTGGTGTTGAATTGAAAAATAATATCAAAAAAGCCTGGTGGAAAAAGTTTATTCAGGAATCTCCATTCAACGTAGGCTTGGATGCAGCAATTCTGATGAACCCACAAGCATGGGTGGCCTCGGGTCACGTAGGTAACTTTAATGATCCTATGATCGACTGTAAACAGTGTAAAGCTCGCCATCGCGCGGATAAAATTATTGAAAATGCCTTAGATGCAAAAGGGATTGAAATGGTTGTCGACGGTTTGTCGTTCGATCAAATGAGTGCTTTGATGGTTGAGCACCATATTGTATGCCCGGATTGCGGTGCTTTTGATTACACGGAAATACGTCAGTTCAACCTGATGTTCAAAACTTTTCAAGGTGTTACTGAAGCTAGCTCGAATGTTGTCTACATGCGTCCGGAAACGGCACAAGGCATCTTCGTTAATTTCAAAAACGTACAGCGTACGATGAGAAAGAAGCTCCCGTTCGGTATTGGACAAATCGGTAAAAGCTTCCGTAACGAGATCACTCCAGGTAACTTTACGTTCCGTACCCGCGAGTTCGAGCAAATGGAGCTTGAATTTTTCTGTAAGCCTGGCGAAGATATGCAGTGGTTTGAGTACTGGAGAAACTATTGCTTCCAATGGCTGCTCAATCTTGGATTGAAAGAAAACAACATCCGTATGAGAGATCATTCTGATGATGAGCTGTCTCATTACAGTAATGCAACTTCGGACATCGAATTCAAGTTTCCTTTTGGATGGGGAGAACTGTGGGGCATTGCAGACCGTACCGACTACGATCTGAAGCAGCACATGCAGCACTCAGGCGAGGATTTTAACTATATCGACCAAGAGAGCAGTGACCGCTATGTTCCTTATTGTATCGAGCCTTCACTTGGGGCTGACCGGGTTACACTGGCATTTCTGATTGATGCTTATGAAGAGCAGCAGCTGGAAGGCGATGACAGCCGGACGGTATTGCGCTTCCATCCCGCTTTGGCGCCGATTAAGGCAGCAATCTTCCCACTGTCCAAGAAGCTCTCAGAGGGTGCTCAGAGCGTGTTTGAGGGGCTATCCAAACATTTCATGGTTGATTATGATGAATCAGGTTCAATCGGTAAAAGATATCGTCGTCACGATGAGATTGGTACACCTTTCTGTATCACATACGACTTTGACTCCGAGCAGGATGGTCAAGTGACCGTGCGTCACCGCGATTCGATGGAACAAACAAGAATGCCGATCAGCGAGCTGAAGGCGTTTATCGAAGAAAAGATCCAGTTTTAAGCTGCAGCAATAAAGAAAATACAAAGGCCCGCTTCCATTCGACTTATGGAATGCGGGCTTAATTTTTTGAATAACAGAAGTCGTCATTATCCTGCAGCATACTGTTGATCAAGGTAAATAAAGCGCAGCTAATTCCTTGATATGGCGATTCTTCAATGTGATTTCATGACGGCGTGGCATGGGTTCCCACTCATCTGTACAATCCAGCCAGGTAGTAGGCAGTATGACAGGGCACTCGTTTTGCCACTGGGACAGCCAGGCTGATGGCAGTTTTAGCGTTGGGTCCTGCTCTACCTGGCCAATCAGCGGATGATCGTTCATTTCAAGCCAGAGGAGACTCCAGGCACGAGGAACGACCCGCCAGATATCGTATCCGCCGCCGCCGAGCGCTACCCAACGCCCCTCACAATACTGATGGGCAAGCCGATGGATCAGCCGCGGCATCGCTTTGTAAATATTCATGCTGCAGTGGATGTGGGACAAGGGATCAAATGCATGGGCATCACAGCCATGTTGGGACACGATCAGATCGGGCTTGAAATGGTCGATAGCCTTGTTAAGAATCTCCTCCAGACATTCCAGCCATGAGGCGTCCTCAGTATAAGGCTCCAAAGGAATATTGATACAAGTTCCGAATGCAATGCCTTCACCACGTTCATTAACAGCACCAGTCCCGGGAAACAAATATTTTCCGGTTTCATGGATGGATACGGTGCATACTTCCGGGTCGGTGTAAAAACTCCACTGTACGCCATCGCCATGATGAACGTCAGTATCGATATACAGCACACGGGCGCCGTACTGCTTCTTGGCATGCTCAATGGCTACAGACGCATCATTATACACACAGAAGCCGGCTCCCTTGTTTGATAGTGCATGATGGAGTCCACCTCCCAAGTGCAAGGCATGCGAGGAGCGTCCGCTCATTACGGTATCGACAGCCAGGAGGGAGCCTCCAACCACTGTCGAGGTTATGGCATGCATACCCTGAAAAAAAGGCGTATCCTCCGTATCAAGTCCGTAACGACTGGCCTGATTAACGGCCTCCGGGTTTGGCGCTGCTTCACTTAGTAATTTTACTTCGCTTACATAGTCAGCGCTGTGAACGGCTAACAGCTGCTCATCAAGGGCTGCGGAAGGAGATAATATAGCTTGATCAGGCAGCGTATCCAGACTACGCAGCAAATCAACGGTCAGCGTCAGCCGCTTTTGATTGAAGGGATGATCCTCATTAAAGCGATATCCCGTTTCACTTTCATCATAAATAAAAAAAGCTGGAATCGTCATCATTTACGCCCCCGGGTATGGATACAAATCAGTACATAAAACGTTGTTGAAATCGGACACGATCAAACTGCTCAACGGAAGTCAATGGCACCTGTTTACCTACACGTACCATCAGACAGTTTGCGGGATGTGAGCATATTTCGGGATCATCCGTAGCAAACCAGACCATATCTACACTCTGCATCAGTTTTTCCATCATTTTGCGGTAATCCCACACATTCAACCCGCTTTTTTCCAGATCCCAGTGCCAATAATATTCAGTAGTAAAAGTAATGACATTTTCCAGTTGGCCATCCTCAAAGGCAAGTCGGATCATACGTTTTCCGAGTCCAAGTCCACGATAATCATCGGCAACCTCGATAGCTCCTAATTCTACTAGATCCTCCATATGACCTTGTGACCAGCGTTCCATTTCGTCTGCATAATGAAAGGTTACATAACCAATGATGAGATCTTCAATCCTTGATACAATGATGCGGCCTTCTGGAAGCTCAGCGATTTCAACGAGAGCAATGAACTGCTCGGGAGGACGTCGAAACGCATCCAGGTCGGGATGCATCCGGTATTGCGCTAATTGTTCAGGCGGAACAGGGCCTTCTACAACAATCGAAGAAGAATTGCTGCTTGGGACAAGCTGCGAATGGTATATTTTTATATGCTGCATGCCGTTCTTCTCCTTTCAGAGATAAAGCGAGGTTCATAGGTTACCTTATCGCAGATTATAGCATGTGTGGTAGTTTCTTGGAAGCTGTCAGGCCGAGCCAACTGCACGGGAGAGACGCAGTATATAGGTAACCCAAAATTTTGTGCAAGAAGGGTTAGTCGGATAAAACGGGATATGGTATAATAGCCATTGTATAAAAGCTATCGCTTCGATAAGGGGCTTGTAAGCGTTTTATCGAGATCAATCGTTAAAATTCAGGAGGCACTTGATATGGATCATACGAATATTGAGAGTATTGAAGCTGTTTCGACATCATCGAATATGAAAGATTATGAACAGGAACGTGCGAATTTCAGTTGGGAACAGATTGAACAACAGTTTACCTGGTCGACTACGGGTAATGTAAATGCCGCATATGAGGCCATTGACAGACACACCGAGTCCTCCAGAAAGGATAAAATTGCTCTTCATTACAGTGATGACAAGCGTGAAGAATCCTATACGTATCAGCAGATGAAGGAGCAATCCAATCGGTTTGGGAACGTACTGCGCAAGCTCGGCATCACCAAGGGAGAGCGTGTATTTATTTTTATGCCGCGCACGCCTGAGCTCTATTTTGCATTGCTTGGCTCCATTAAAGTAGGTGCAGTGGTAGGCCCGTTGTTCGAAGCCTTCATGGAAACCGCAGTTAAAGATCGTCTGCAGGATAGTGGTGCCATTGCCATCGTCACAACACCTCAGCTTGTATCGAGAATCCCTGTAGCTGAGCTTCCCGATTTGAAGCATATTATTATTGTAGGCGATAATCTTGAGCTATCCGAGGGACAAGTCGATTTCCACAAGGAGATGGCGCAAGCGACAGACCAGTTGGATATCGAGTGGGTGAACCGTGAGGATGGTTTATTGATTCATTATACTTCAGGATCAACAGGCAAGCCCAAAGGTGTATTTCATGCGCATAATGCGATGCTGCAGCACTACTACACCGGCCGCGTAGTACTTGATTTGCAGGAAGCGGATGTATATTGGTGTACAGCGGACCCAGGCTGGGTTACGGGCACCTCTTATGGAATATTCGGTCCCTGGTTGAATGGGGCTACCAATGTTATTCGCGGCGGTCGCTTCAGTCCACAGGACTGGTATCGTACTCTGGAGAAATACGGTGTAACGGTTTGGTATAGTGCTCCAACTGCCTTTAGAATGCTAATGGGAGCTGGGGATGAGGTATCCACAAGCTTTGATTTATCTAAGCTTCGCCATGTACTGAGTGTAGGAGAACCGTTAAATCCTGAAGTGGTTCGTTGGGGATTAAAGGTTTACAACCAACGTATTCACGATACATGGTGGATGACGGAGACGGGCGGGCAATTAATTTGCAATTACCCTTGCATGGCTATACGTCCAGGCTCTATGGGTAAGCCGCTTCCAGGTATTGAAGCTTCAATTGTTGATGACTCCGGCAATGTTCTTCCTCCTTACAGGATGGGCAATTTGGCAATTAAGACGCCTTGGCCTTCCATGATGCGTAAAATCTGGAACAACCCTGCCAAATACGAAGAATACTTCCGTATCCCGGGCTGGTATATTTCGGGCGACTCCGCCTATTATGACGAAGATGGTTACTTTTGGTTTCAAGGTCGTGTGGATGATGTCATCAATACCGCAGGCGAGCGGGTAGGTCCGTTTGAAGTAGAAAGCAAGCTGGTTGAGCATCCGGCCGTAGCTGAAGCAGGAGTGATAGGTAAACCAGACCCGATGCGCGGTGAAATTATTAAAGCATTCATTGCATTACGTGAAGGCTACACAGCCTCTGATGAGCTGAAGGCGGAAATATCCAAGTTTGTAAAAGAAGGGCTGTCGGCACATGCAGCGCCTCGTGAAATTGAATTCAAAGATAAGCTTCCCAAAACACGCAGCGGCAAAATAATGCGTCGAGTTCTTAAAGCTTGGGAACTGAATCTGCCGACCGGAGACTTGTCAACGATAGAAGATTAATAGCATTCGCTTGATATTGAATCGTTTTACAATAAAAATACCCTTTCGGATCTAAAGTTCATCTACATGAACATTGATCGCGAAAGGGTATTTTTGTTCATTTACTTTTTGAATCTGACTGCAGCCGACTGCTTCGATTCACCTAAATCGTTCGTAGCTGCTATCTTATAAAAGCCATCATAAACTGCCGCATAATATCGGAATTCCGTACCGCTGCTTATTGTGCCAAGTTTGCTGTAAGCACCGGTTTCTTTGTCGCTGTAAAAAATGGTGTACTGTTTAACCTTGTCTTTGGCTGCATTAGCTTTCCAGCTTATAACCAGGCCAGCTTCAACCGCTTTGATGGACATGCCTGAAGGTGTTTCGGGAACTGCTAGTGGCGGTCCTGGAGAAAATAAAGAGTCTCCCTGATTCGCAGTACCTGGAGCTGCACCATTATTGGTGCCGTTGTTGTTAGTACCTGTTCCTGGATTGGCTGCTCCATCGGTGCCTGTTCCTGGTTTACCTGCACCATTGTTACTGCCATTCCCTGTTCCTGGCGTAGCCGTACCTGAGCCTGTTGCCGTGTTTCCGCCTGTTGAAGTAGCTCCTGTAGGACTGCCTGTTAAAGGAGGTGGCAGAATAGCTCCAGACACGTCAGGAATGAGCGACAAAGGATCCACAATAGAACCATCTGTAAAGGAGGCTTTGCTTGGAGCCGATTCTTGACCTCCAACATCCACTGCAGTTACATAATATCCGAATACACCATTTCCTGCAGCCTGATCTGTAAATTTGGTTTCTTCGCCTGCAAATGTAATTTTGCCGCCAAGACGCTCGAAAGGACCGCGATTGAGAGAACGGTATAGACGATAACCAACGGTATCCGGACTGCTGCTAGCTTGAAATGTAATAACGCTTGTATCACCTGCACGAGTTGCCACAACTGTGATGGGTGAGACAGGTGGCTTGCCGTCATCAACCCGTGGATCATTCTCTGTTGGTGCATCATCCTCGTAATCAATGGGACGGTAATGATCAATGGAACGACGACGATCAGGTGAGACCTTTTGCATAATTTCCTGAATTTGCTTGAGAATCCCACTGACAGATTTTTCGCGTTTGATTACCGTCTTTTCGGTCACGAATTCGGCAGGGGTTGATTCCTGAGCAATGTAGTTAATTCCATTAAATGGAATAATTGATAGATTTATAAATACATTATCCTCAACAGTGGGAATATACTTTCTGTTGAATAAATCAGTTACCAGCTTCCCGGATTTGGATGATGCTGCGCTCGGAAGCTTTCCTGAATATCCGGAAACCGTCATTTCAACAATATTTTCTGGCCGCTTGAATGTCTTGGTTGGAAAGTATTCAGGCTTTTTATTTATAGCTTCATTCATAACTAACGCCCAGATGTTCTTGGCACGCGAGGTGCCTCCTGTGCGACTGCTTAGTTTGTGAACTGGAGAATCGTAGCCGGCCCAGACACCTAATGTAATATCTGGTGTGTAGCCCATAAACCAGGCATCAGCATCATCCTGTGTTGAGCCCGTTTTACCAACAATAG
The DNA here is from genome assembly GCF_025567575.1 of Paenibacillus baimaensis. Classification (NCBI taxonomy): domain Bacteria; kingdom Bacillati; phylum Bacillota; class Bacilli; order Caryophanales; family Paenibacillaceae; genus Paenibacillus; species Paenibacillus baimaensis. The sequence continues at coordinate 97,424 of NZ_JAOQIO010000094.1, forward strand.
CGATTTTTCCATATTGTTTAAATTTGCTCATCAAATCTGTTGCTGTACCAGCCGTAACGACCGTTCGCATCATATCTGTCATCAGATAGGCAGTCTGCTCAGAGAATAGAGGAGTCGGTTTGGCTTCATGCTCATAAATAACCTTTCCTGTGGAGTCGGTAATTTGTTGAATCATGAACGCTTCATTATGAACACCCTTATTGGAAATCGTGTTGTAGGCGTTCGTTAATTCTTTAACCGAAACTCCATTGCGCATACCGCCAATAACGCCTGTTTGTGCGGAGTAATCTTCTTTGGCAATGGATGTAATCCCCATTTTTTTGGCCAAATCCCACGCATTCTCAATGCCGACAATATCCAAAAATATTTTGATGGCCGGTATATTATAGGATTGATTGAAGGCTCTGCGTGCTGTAATTAAACCATGGAACTGGTTATCCCAATTCTCAGGTATATGATAGCTGCCTCGGTCTTTCAAGAGTATAGGAACATCGTCAATAATCGAACCAGGCTGTATGGCACCTTTTTCCATAGCGGGAATGAAAGCAGCAATTGGTTTCATTGCCGAACCTGGTTGACGGTAAGCTTGAGTAGCATGATTCATTTGCTCTGTAAAGAAGTCACGGCCTTCCATCATGCCAAGAATAGCCCCGCTCTTCGAATCCATCATAACAGCTCCGATTTGTTCTATACCCTTAACAGGGTCCTCTGGAGTGAAATTGTCCGGATTTTCGGCAATATCCCGCATGGACTCGTAAATGTCTTTGTCGAGCGTCGTGTAAATCTTGTAGCCTGCCCGCCCTAATTGGGATTGGGTATTTCTCAAAGCTTCATTGTAAGCATCGGAATTCGGCTGTGCGCTCAGCTTCGGATCCTGTACGGAGAGGATCGCTTTGGCTGCAGCCTTTTCCATTTCGATCATCAGATACGGATAGGTGGAGTAAGCCTTCTTAACCGGTTCTGCCAATGAACCCTGCAGGTCAAAATCAAGTGCCTCCTGGTATTGCTGCTGATTGATCTTGTTTTCTTCCAGCATACGCCGCAGTACGAGCTGTTGTCTGGTAGTAGCACGTTTGAACGCAGCTCCGTCGAATTGTCCCTTACTTGAAAATGCAGAATAATTGCTTGGAAGCTGAGGGACACCAGCTAAATAGGCAGCTTGGGCGATGTTAAGCTCCTTCAAATCAGTGATATTGAATATCCCTTTGGCTGCCGCTTTGATCCCGTATGCGTTGTAACCGGACGAACCATTCCCATAAGGGATTTTGTTCAAATAAGCGAGCAGGATTTCATCTTTCGACATCAGTCTTTCCATCCGCATCGCCAAAAAGATTTCCTTGGCTTTCCGGCTATCCTCACGATCTAGCGTCAAAAACACACGCCGTGCGAGCTGCTGGGTTATCGTACTGCCTCCTGTTTGAATATCTTGCTTCATCAGCTTTTGATAAATGGCTCTTGCTGTTCCTTTAAAGTCTATTCCATTGTGTTCGTAAAAATTTTTGTCTTCAATGGCAAAGACGGCATCAATAACTTGTGGAGGAATGTCTTCGAGCTTGGCCATAAGCCTGTCTTCTTCTCCACGGAGCTGCCCGATAATGGAGCCATCATTGAAATAAACAAAACCCGAGAGTGCGTTTTCCTGAACCTGTGCGGTCATGGATTCCTTACTTCGGATAGGTTCTTCCTTGACGAGTGCGGAGACATAACCAAAGGCCACGCCGCCTCCCAAAAATCCGGCTATTACGCAAATGATCAGTATCCACTTGAAGGTGATGAGCGTATATTTGACGATACTCCATATTACATGCCAAGCTGTAGATTTCTTTTTCTCCATTTCCATCTCCATACCGATAACAATTCCTCCCGATTTTGGAACGACATACGTGGTTTATTATACCACAAAGGAACTCACGATGGACACTAGTGTTCGACAATTACTTCGGTATTATGTTTGACAACGCAATGAGGTTATGATATAAATCATGTAACCATATATGGAAAATGCATTGATGGACTTTTGAATTGGCTCCTCACAGAGCTCGTACATCAGTAGAATAAGGTACATAGCTTGGCAGAGAGTCGGTGGGTGGTGCGAACCGATACTTGATCTTATTCGAATTACCGTCCGGAGCAGGGAAAGGGAACGCATGGAATGATGCTCAGATTTTGTCGAGACATTCTCACTGTCAGTAGCTTTCTGTCGGGTTAGACCCGTTATCGTTGTCGAGTGAAAGCTTAGGCAAAGCTGCGTTTGTTGCAGGCTTTAGTGCCGGCTTTAATTAGGGTGGTACCGCGAGCAATAGCCTTCTCGTCCCTTGTGGATGAGAGGGCTTTTTTTGTATGTATGCATAACATTGAGGAGGCAGCAAATCATGGCAAAATGGGAAGAGCTAACAGCAGAGCAGCAGCAGGAAGTGGAAAGGCAGCTGTCGTGGATTCGTCGCGGTGTAGTCGAAATTGTACCGGAGGATGAGCTTAAACAAAAAATTATCGGGTCTGTGGTCACAGGCAAACCGTTGAAAGTAAAGTTGGGCTTAGATCCATCTGCTCCCGATATTCATATCGGTCACACGGTAGTTCTGCATAAGCTTCGACAGTTCCAGCAGTTGGGACATCAAGTGCAGTTGATCATCGGGGATTTCACAGGGCGTATCGGTGACCCGACAGGTAAATCGGAAACACGCAAGCAGTTGACCGAAGAGGACGTCAAACGTAACGCTGAGACATATCAGAAGCAAATCTACAAAATTCTGGATGCTGACAAAACCCAGCTTTACTACAACTCTGAGTGGCTTGGGCCGATGAGCTTTGTAGATGTTGTCCAGCTGTCAGCTAAAGTTACCGTAGCACGTATGATGGAACGGGACGATTTTTCCAAACGTTATGCAACGGGGCAAGCCATCCATGTTCATGAATTTTTCTACCCGCTGATGCAGGGGTACGATTCAGTTGCGTTGAAAAGTGACGTAGAGCTGGGAGGAACGGATCAGAAATTTAACTTGCTGATGGGACGTACGCTGCAAAAAGAATATGGCGTTACAGCTCAGGTAACCATTATGACTCCTCTTTTGGAAGGGCTTGATGGTGTTAATAAAATGAGCAAAAGCCTAGGTAATTACATCGGAATCGATGAGGAGCCCAATCAAATATACGGAAAAGCCATGTCTATTCCCGACGAGCTGATGCCCAAATATTATGAGCTGGCAACAAGCATGAGTAATGAAGATCTGAAGCTGCTGCAAGAAGGATTGCTTGACGGCAAGGTTCACCCCCGTGATGCCAAGATGCAACTGGCGCGTACGTTTGTAAGCATGTATCATGGAGAGCAAGCAGCAAGCGAGGCACAGCAGCACTTTGTTACCGTATTTCAACAGCGCGCGCTGCCCGAGGATATTGAGGAATTTGTAGTAGCTGCAGACGCTATGGAAGATGGTCAAATCGGTATCATAAAGCTGTTGGTAACACTGGGACTATCTGCTTCAAACAGTGAAGCTCGTCGCAGCATACAGCAGGGCGGAGTCAAGATTAATGAGCAAAAAATCGAGGACTTGAACATCAACCTTACTTTGCAGGAAGACGATATCATTCAGGTGGGTAAGCGTAAATTTGCTAAAATTAAGCTGGGCTGATACAAGTCATACAAATTCAAGCTAATCCTTAATTTAGAAGATAGTCGAGTAGGTTGAAGATGAACAAAAAAACTGGATGCCTTGGCATCCAGTTTTTTGTATCTGATTGAAATAAAGAATTAACGGCTGTAGAACTCGACGATTTGCTTTTCGTCAATTTCTTGTGGAAGCTCGGAACGATCTGGTAAACGAGTAAATTTACCTTCTTGAGCAGCTTCGTTATATTCAACATAAGCAGGCAAGTAGTTACGGTTAGCCAAAGCTTCTTTAACGGAAGCAATGTTACGGCTTCTTTCACGAAGGCTAACTACATCACCAATGCTTAGTGTGTAAGAAGCGATATCTACTTTTTTACCGTTAACAGTGATGTGACCATGAGCGACCAATTGGCGAGCTCCTGCACGGGAGTGAGCAAAGCCTAGACGGTAAACAAGGTTGTCCAGACGGCTTTCCAACAAGATCATGAAGTTTTCACCTGAGATACCTTGTTGTTTGCTTGCTTTGTCGAACAAGTTGCGGAACTGCTTCTCGTTCATACCATACATGTGGCGAAGCTTTTGCTTTTCTTGAAGCTGAATACCATAACCGCTCAATTTTTTGCGTTGTCCTGGGCCATGTTGACCTGGAGGGAAAGGACGTTTCAATTCTTTACCGGAACCGCTTAGGGAAATACCCAGACGACGGCTTAATTTAAATTTAGGGCCTGTGTAGCGTGACATGTATACGAGCTCCTTCGTTCCATTAATGGATTTAATTTTTGTTTGTAGGTTTTCTTCGGGTGAAGCATGTGCCCAATTTTGTTTGAAGCCATAAGCGAAAGGGATCGCTCGGCATCTGTCAGGAGTCACAGCCGCTGTCCTGCTAGCAACAAAATCGGTGAGGGTGAACACATGTCTTCCACCATAAACGACTAACCTAAATACAATTTAGGCTAAGTACGTTCTCGACTTCCTATTTTATAAGACGACACCCCTCTATGTCAAGTGGCGCACCGATTTATTTTAATTCAATAAAATGTTACACTATGCTAACAGGAGGGATTGCATTGGGAAAGTGGAATGTCCAGCATGTATCCGACCTGTTGGAGGCGTGGGGACTCTGGGGACATTTTCTGGGGGCGCTGCTTGCTTTTGTTCAACCCGTTGTTCCTTTTATGCCTTTTGTCGTGGTTGCAGGAGTGAATGTTCTTGTATTTGGTTTATGGTTAGGCTTTGTCGTGAACTATGTGATGGCTGTTCTTGGAGCCATAACTGAATTTTGGCTAGCTCGAAATTATGGACGTGCTTGGGTCGAAAAGAAGATCGCCAATCATGTTTATATTCAAAAATTCAATAAACAGATCGAGTATCACGGTTTTATATACATCACAATCAGCCGGATCATTCCGGTTATTCCGTCGTTCGGCATTAATCTGGGTGCTGCTGTAATGCGTGTGAAAACTATGGATTTTGTTCTCGGTACAATTGTGGGCAAGCTTCCCATGATTTTACTGGAATCATTTATTGGGCATGATTTGCTACATTTTCAACATAATAAAATACGTCTGTTGATTATGCTGGGCATTTTTGTGTTCCTGCTTTTTGTAGGTCATATCTGCAAGAAAAAGTGGCTTGGCAGTGATGAACGAACATAAGAATTATTAGGTTCATAATTAAAAGGAGATGATAGGTATGCGTGATCCGCGTTTGGAATTGTTGGCTCGAAACCTTGTTACATATTCTCTGGATGTTCAGCCAGGGGAGAAAGTATTGATAGAAATGATCGGTTCGGAAAGGGAGATCGTTAGTTGCTTGGTAGAAGAGGTATACGCTAGAGGAGGTCTTCCATATGTTGAACTGATAGATCCTGTTGTGCAAAGCGCGATGCTGCGTTCGATAACCCGAGAGCAGATTGAGCATTGGGCAGAGTTGGATCTGAAGCGTATGCAGGATATGAGCTGTTATGTGGCCATTCGTGCGGGCTCTAATGTAAGTGAAATGTCGGATGTACCTGAGGAGCAGATGAAGCTGTATGACCTCTATTATCGCAAACCGATACATTTGGAGCAGCGGGTCAAGAAGACACGTTGGGTCGTCCTGAGATATCCCAATGCTTCGATGGCGCAGCTCGCCGGAATGAGTACAGCCAAATTCGAAAATTTTTATTTTGATGTATGCAATTTGGATTACGCACAGATGTCGAAGGCGATGGACCCGCTGCAGGCGCTCATGAACCGGACGGACCGTGTACGGATTGTATCGCCGGGTACGGACATTGAGTTTTCGATTAAAGGCATCGGTTCGGTCAAATGCTGTGGCAAACGGAACATTCCAGATGGTGAAGTTTACACGGCGCCCATTCGCGATTCAGTCAACGGAACGATCTCCTATAATACTCCAAGTGTAAAATCAGGAGTTACCTTTGAGCAAATTGTTTTCCGTTTTGAAAATGGCAAGATCGTGGAGGCCACAAGTAATAATACCGAGCGCTTGAATCAGGTGCTGGACACGGACGAAGGGGCGCGCTATATCGGAGAATTCAGTCTGGGCTTCAACCCTCATATATTAACTCCAATGAAGGACACTCTGTTTGATGAAAAGATTGATGGGAGCCTTCACTTTACTCCAGGGCAGGCTTATGAGCAGGCTGACAATGGAAATCGCTCATCCGTTCACTGGGATCTTGTATTGATACAGCGCCCTGAATATGGCGGTGGTGAAATATATTTTGACGATGTGCTGATCCGTAAGAATGGCCGTTTTGTGATCCAGGAGCTGGAAGGGTTAAATCCTGAGCATTTGAAATAGTAGTTGCGATTTGCGGTTATCCGAGGTAAAATCAAAGAAAGAAAGCGATTTATTTTTAGTTGTTTTGATGTCGCTGATACATATGGAGGGATTCAAAATGTCAAGTGCCAATAACGCAGCAATCGTTGAAATTTCCCAAACTGCTAACAAATTCAGATCATCCATTGTTTTACAGTATGAGAACAAGTACATCGATGTTAAAAGTATTCTGGGATTGTTCACGACTTTATTGACTAGCAGTGATTATGATCTTCATGTGCACGGTCCTGACGCGGAAGATGCTAAGAAAGCTATGGCAGAAGTGTTCGCTAAGCATAACTTGCAAATTAACAGTATCCAAGAATAATGGTCAAAAGCACTTCCATCCTAGGATGGAGCTGCTTTTTTCTTTTAAATGCTCCATTTTGGACGATTATCAGAGAAGATGATGGACGACTCTCTTGTGTATTGGGACATTTTCGACTAATATTAAGCTATGAAGTTCGTTCAGGGGGGAAGCTCGATGTCATCATCCGATTTGTTACTCAGCCTATCACAGAAAGCATTTCTTCTTCTTCAAGAGGATGCTGATAAAATCGAAAAGCTCATCGAAGTACAGATGGAGAATTTGACCACGCGCAAATGCCCTTTGTATGAAGAGGTGTTAGATACACAGATGTACGGCTTGTCAAGGGAAATTGACTTTGCCATTCGTGCTGAATTGATCTCAGAAATAACAGGGAAGCAAATTTTGATCAAGCTCGAGAGGAATTTGGCTGAACTGTACGAGGCATTAAGCAAAAAAGAGTAACCTTCCTATACAGAAGGTTGCTCTTTTTTTTGAAATGAGCTGCCACACAGCAGACTGGCAGATGGTATGTAATTTTATACGAGGAAAAATGCGATGCCCAGTATACAATAAACGACTAGCAAGAGCACGCCCTCATACCAGTTGGTCGACCCGTCCTGGGAAATGGATTTAGCGATAATCGCCGCAACGCCAATGGCAACGAGCTCGAATGTGGTGAATACGATATCCATGGTTTTACCAAAAAACAGAGAAATGAGCACAAGCACAGGAGCAACAAAAAGGGCTATTTGTAAGGAGCTGCCGACAGCAATTTCTACAGCGGCACCAATTTTGTTCTTGCGAGCGAGCATGATAGCAGCACTATGCTCGGCGGCGTTACCGATAATCGCAATAACGAAGGCACCGACAAATAGTTCTGATAATCCAAACTGATGTGTGAATACTTCCAGAGTTCCGACAAGCCACTCGCTCTGTACAGCAACCATTGCCGTTGCCAGAACCAGAAAGAAAATTGATAATCCTTTGGACCAGGCTGGCTCACCATGCTCTACAGCTTCATCCGCAAGCTCATTCTTGTGGGTAACCATCGAAAAATACAACCAGAGCAAGTAAGCAGCTATCAACACGACTGCGACCGTTATGCTGAGGGTGGACATTTTAATGGTTGTCAGAGAGCTGGCAAAAGCAGCTGGAACAAACAAGGCAATCACAGCAAGCAGCATCAAGGAACCATTATGGCTTGCCAGCTTGATATTGAAGTTCTGTTCCTTGTACTTCAATCCTCCGATTAACAGGCTAAGACCGAGAACCAGCAGCAGATTGCCAATAATAGAACCGGTAATGCTAGCTTTCACTATCTCGAATTTACCTTCCTTGACCAGAAAAAAGGCAATAATCAGTTCAGCTGCGTTACCAAAAGTGGCATTCAAAAACCCTCCAACCCGTTCCCCTGCATAGTGGGCCACGCTTTCTGTAGCTTTACCGAGAAATCCCGCAACAAAGATGATAGCGATACAAGAAAATGCTAGCTGCACGGCAGAAGGGAATATCCCTGAATAATGGGCCACTGCGCTTAGCAAAAAACTGGAAATCAGCCCAATGGTAAAAAAATGACGCTTCATGCTTATCCCCCTTTACCTAAAGTATACCTGTAAACAATAAAACCTATTCTACTATACCCATTTTAAGGGATTCCGTAAACATGCAGTATCGTGTACGTACAGTGCAAAATAAGCCGAAGTTTGTCCGAATAAAGTTGCTTTCCCTATAGGAAGTCATTACAATATGAATATAACCCACTAAGGAGTGATCCATATGTCCGAAGAAATACAAACAGGTATTATCCGCATTTCAGATGATGTTGTTTCAACAATCGCAGGCTTAGCTGCGTTGGAAACTTCCGGGATCGCTGCGATGTCGGGAGGCATTTCTGAAGGGTTAGCTAAAAGACTGAGTGGTAAAAATGTGCAAAGAGGTGTCTCGGTCGAAGTAGGTCAAGTAGAGGCTGCCATCGATTTACGTGTTATAGTGAATTATGGCTCCAAGATTCAAGAAGTATGCAGCGAGCTGCAGCAGAACGTTCGTGATGCCGTTGAAAACATGACAGGATTATCCGTTGTCGAAGTTAATGTGAAGGTTGAAGGGGTTGCTTTCCGCGAAGAAGAAGTACATGTGGAAGAAGCACTTCGAGTGAAGTAATCAAATCGATCAATGGACTGGCATAGAAGCCGCACAAAAAGAGAGCCTTTGCACGAATCTAGGCTCTCTTTTTTGTTTCCTTTTCCGGCTTATTATATTCCCGGGATATACTAAGAAGAATGCCGAGGCTGATGAGCGTAACCAGCATGGATGAGCCTCCATAGCTGATTAAAGGCAAAGTAACACCTGTCAGGGGAATGCTCCCCGTAACCCCGCCCAGATTGATAAGTGCTTGTATGGCGATCATGCCGATAATTCCAACCCCTGCCAAGGTTCCAAATAGTTCATTACAACGAATGGCTATGAGCAGGCCTCTCCATAGAAATGCCAAATAAATGAGAATAAACAGGGAGCTCCCAATAAAACCAAGCTCTTCCCCGATTATAGAGAATATAAAGTCATTATGAGCTTCAGGAAGATAATGCAGCTTTTGAATGCCCTGTCCAAAGCCTGCACCGGAGATGCCGCCGTGGCCAAAGGCATACAAAGATTGTACCAACTGGTAGCCAGTGTCGAGTGGATCTGCAAAGGGGTCCATAAAAGAGGTAAACCGATCCAAAAGATAGCTTTGACCGCTCAATTTGGTTTTTATAACATAAATCGCAACACCGATCGACATCACAAATGCACCTGCAGCGCCTAACAAAAAGATATGCTTTAAATTGGCTCCTCCGGCTATTATCACGATGGTAGCACAGAGAACAAGAATCATTGTCGAGCCGCGGTCGGGCTGGAGAAGGATTAAGGCTGATATAAAGCCGACAATTGTCAACGCAGGAAGCAGACCCTTTTTAAAGCTTCGAAACTTTTCATCTTTTTTGCTGATTAAGGCAGCCAAATAGAGAATGACCGCCAGCTTGGCAAATTCGGCCGGCTGTATCCCGAAACCGGCAATTACGAACCAGCTTCGAGCGCCGTTTACTTTGTTTCCGAAAATAGGAACCAGCACCAGCATAATAACGACTATGATAAATGCTGGACCAATCCATTTTTTCAAAACATTATAATTAATATTCATACAAAAAAACATGGCTACCGTGCCCAATGCGATCGCGGCTGCCTGGCGGATCGCCAAATACGACGGATCATTGAGCATAGTAGCCGTAACGGAATCATAACGCGAGTAGGCCATGCTGGCACTGAAAACCATGGCTAATCCGAAGCATACTAAGGAAAAGGCTAAAAAAAGCAGCAGAAAATCCGGTGTTCCTCTTCGCTGGGAAGTCATGAGGCCCTGCCCATTACAAGGACAATTCGGTTTTTAGCTGTGTAAGCTTTTGTGTTGCAATTTTCATGATGCTATCCGGTACGGGTGATTGATAATCCAGACCGTGCGGGAATGTAGCCCTTCCAATATAAATATGCTCTATGTAAAGAATGGCATAAGGGGATTCGAGCTTGCCGGATTCTGTGCGAGTATTGATTCGCAAAAAATATTCGCTTTGATCTGTTTTGTCGACCAGCTTCAAGTCATAAGTTGCACGCGTATATTCCCACTGCCAACGAACAAAACCTAATTTGGATGAAACATCATCTAAATGAGCCAAATCGCTTTTAAGTCCTAATAAACCGTTTTTTTCAATAATCATTGTAAAGTCCTCCTAAAAGTTTTTCGCAGAAAAACGATCTCTATAATCCTTTATTCATGATAGTATGTTTCCCAAACTTGTGCAAGCCTATTGCTACTTGTGAAGGTTTCATGACAATAAAATTTGAAGTTCTTGTGACACATAGATGAAAGCTGTTGGCTTTTTTGATAAAATAGGAACATCCTAACAAACCGGAGGTATCAGATGATGGAATCTTTATTGCAAGCGATAGATCTTCTCGTTCCCCAGATGATCAGCTGGCGGCGTTATTTACATCAGCATCCGGAGTTGTCCTACTATGAACAGCAGACAGCGGCCTTTGTGGCACAGCACTTGGAGCAGTGGGGACTGGAGGTTCGTACCCATGTCGGTGGGCATGGTGTTGTTGCCCGTTTAAAGGGAAATGGCAATGGCTCTACAGTGGCCCTGCGTGCTGATATGGATGCACTGCCTATTCAGGATGAGAAAACCTGTGAATACGCATCAAAAAATAAAGGTATTATGCATGCCTGTGGTCATGATGCGCACACTTCTACTTTGTTAGGTGTGGCCAAGGTAATGTCTGAGCATCCAGAGGTTCTTAAGGGTGATGTTGTTTTCATATTTCAGCCTGCAGAAGAACAAAGTCCCGGCGGTGCGATAAATATGATCAAGGAAGGCGCGCTGGATGGGGTTGACTATGTGTACGGAATTCACCTGTGGACACCATTTCCTGTAGGCAGTGCTTATTCCAAACCGGGTCCGATGATGGCCGCGGCAGATGAGTTTGAAATCGTGGTAAAAGGCAAGGGTGGGCACGGAGGGCTTCCGCATCAAACGATCGACAGTATCGTCATCGCTTCCCAGGTTGTCGGTAATTTGCAAACCATAGTGAGTCGAAGCGTGAGCCCAACGGAGCCCTGTGTTGTTTCTGTAGGCTCTTTTCATAGTGGAAGCAGCTTTAACGTGATTGCTGAGTCCGCCGCTTTGAATGGAACCGTGCGGACTTATGATCCTGAGCTTCGTCTGGATGTAAAAGACAGGATGGAAAGAATTGTTGGACAAACCTGTGAGATGTATGGGGCGGAGTACAGCTTTGATTATAAAATGGGCTATCCGCCTGTTGTCAACGATGAGGGTGAGGCGAACCGATTTCTGCGGGCCGGAGAAAAGGTTGTTCCCGTGAAACCTTCACCACTCATTATGGCTGGAGAAGATTTTGCTTATTACTTACATGAGCGTAAGGGCTGCTTTATGTTTGTGGGTGCGGGTAATCCGGAACAAGGAATCATTCATCCGCATCATCACCCTAAATTTGATATTGATGAAAGCTCGATGAGAGACGCAGCTCGCTTATTTATTGCAATGGTTATGGATTGTCAGAATGGTTAGAGGTTAATCGAATGGGAATGGACAGTTCGGGGAAATCTATGTCTGCGGCGGGAGCAGGGTGTTTTTTGTTGATAATAAACCAGCTTGCGTCAGACTATACTCCTGGAGGTAATTCGCATGGGTGCATCACTAATAAAAGACATCATGACAAAGCAATTTGCTACGGTCACGCTAAAGGATAACGTGTATGAAGTTGCGGTAAAGATGAAGCAGGAGGATACTGGATTCATACCCGTCGTTGAAGGAACTAAATTAATTGGTGTAATCACCGACCGGGATATTGTCATTCGTGGCTTGGCCGAGAAAAAAGAAGGCTCAGCAGCAGTTGAAAAGGTGATGAGCAGCACGCAAATTACAAGTGCAACTCCTCAAACAACAATCGACGAGGCTGCCAAGCTGATGGCCAAGCAGCAAATTCGCCGGTTACCTGTTGTGGACAACGGAAAGCTGGTCGGGATCGTATCGATTGGTGACCTTGCTGTAAGAGACAAATTCGCTGATGAAGCTGGCGAAGCTTTAAACCAGATTTCTGAAAAAGAAAAAGTGAAGATTTAACTTAACTCTGCTATTATTCAACATTTGGTGAAGACTAATGTTCTCCCTGATTGTGAAGGGGGAACGTTTTTTTTGTTGTAATGTTAACGTGTGCAAGGTATAATAAACGAGTGCAAGAAAATGCTTACAATTATTCTTTTTAATTTAAATGAGAGGCAGGGAAATACGAATGGATAAAGTACGCATCGGTATTATCGGTGTAGGCAACATGGGAAAAAGCCATATCGATTACTTGACCAAAGGCCAAGTAAATGGCGCCGAGTTGACCGCCATTGTGGATACAGACCCAACCCGACTCGAATGGGTTAGAGCCCATCATGGCAATGCAAATATTCAATTGTTCGATAACGCGGAGGCATTTTTCGCATCCAAAGCATTCGATGCTGTAATAGTAGCAACTCCGCACTATGACCATCCGACATCCGCTATTCAAACACTTGCTCATGGGTACCACGTTCTGGTCGAAAAACCGGCTGGCGTATACACGAAGCAGGTTCGTGAAATGAATGAGGCTGCGGCTAAATCCGATAAGGCATTTGGTATTATGTTCAATCAGCGTACCAATCCACTCTATCAAAAGCTGAGAGATTTAATTACTTCTGGTGAACTTGGTCAAGTTCGCCGTACGAACTGGATTATTACCAATTGGTACCGTTCCCAGAGCTATTATGATTCAGGCGGCTGGCGTGCAACCTGGGCTGGAGAAGGCGGCGGTGTTCTTATCAATCAGGATCCGCATCAGCTGGACTTGTGGCAGTGGACTGTTGATATGATGCCGAAGCGTGTAAGAGCGTTTTGCGGCTTTGGTAAATACCGTAACATTGAGGTTGAAGATGATGTAACGGCGTACGTAGAATATGAAAATGGTGCTACAGGGCTGTTCGTGACAACGACAGGCGAAGCACCAGGAACAAATCGTTACGAAGTTAGCGGCGACAACGGTAAAATCGTGATCGAAGATGACAAGCTGACCTTCTGGCGCCTGCGTCAATCCGAGCCTGACTTTAACCGTGAGTTTAAAGGTGGCTTCGGTTCTCCTGAATGCTGGAAATGTGAAGTTCCTGTAATAGGAGCTCCAGGACCACAACATAAGGGTATTACACAAAACTTTGTTGACCATATCCTAAAAGGAACCAAGCTGTTGGCTCCTGGTGAAGAGGGTATTAAAGGCTTGACGTTATCCAATGCAATGCACTTGTCGTCATGGACTGACAATTGGGTAGATCTGCCAATCAATGAAGACCTGTATTATGAGAAGCTGCAGGAACGTATTAAAAGCTCTACTTTGGTTAAGGAAACCAAGGAACTGCAATTGGACGTTAAAGGCACACATTAATCTACATTCTATACGCTCAATAACAAAAGGTGACTGGTGGGATTGCTCCCTCCTGGTCACCTTTTTTCAAATGCGGCCTCGTAATTTTTCCATAAACCTTTTTGCTTTTGTCGTGCCTCCTCCTGAGCCTTTTTGAACAAGTCCACATATTTCACGTTTGGTGGAAAGGTCGCTATTCGTGCGTAACCTTCGCTTACCAAAGTGCGATTGAACAACTCGTCCCCAACCCACACATAAGCGAGCAGTCGGTCGTATTGATCCTTGCGGTCAACATCCCATTCCAATTCTACTGTTTTTTTATCAAGACGTTTCTTCGTATAGTTCGAGGCTTCTTCACCATAAAACATGACTGGTGTATTTGGTTTCTTCGTCTCGGGCGTGTCGACGCCAATCAGTCTTAATTTCTCTTTTTTGCCGTTCAGCTGAATCTCCAGTGTATCGCCATCGACCACGCGTTCGATTTTAACTTGCTGACGATTTTGCTCGGAGGAAGCCGCTTGCTCTTGCTGCTGGCATCCTGTGATGAGGATAAAACAAAGTAATAAAGCCAGTATGATTGATCGTTGTCTCATGAGTCCCCCTATGCAGTTCGTATTTATCTAATTCTGCTCCGTTCCTCATTGTAGAGCCTGAAGAAATTGCTTGTAAAGAGAAAAGATGTTTATTTTATTCCCTTTTTTTTCATACTAGATGAGATAGGCTTTGCAAACGAAAGCCAGATGGACGGGAGGGAACACATGAAGATAGATTCGAAAAAGCCGCTAGTTGTGCAAAACGATTTTACGGTGCTTCTTGAAGCACGTCATCCTGATTCGGAACAGGTCCGAATTATGTTGACCCGGTTTGCCGATTTGGTGAAGACTCCAGGAGCGATTCACACCTACCGGATGTCTGCGCTATCTCTATGGAATGCGGCAGCGGCCGGGATGACGACAGCGGAAATCGTTGAGTTTCTGGATAAGTACGCAAAATTCGGTGTATCTGTACATGTTAAGCAGGATATACGGAGATTCGTTGAACGTTACGGGTTAGTGCGAATAGAAAGTTTGGGCGAGGACCTGCTGTTAGTTTCTGATGATGTGGATGCTATTAAAGAAATGGTGTCATATAGATCACTTCGCTCCTATGGTCTGTGTCAGATTGATTCGCGAACACTGCGATTCTCTTCGACATTTCGGGGCGTACTGAAGCAGGAATTAATCAAACTGGGTTACCCTGTACAGGACTTGGCTGGTTATTCTCGTGGCGAAGAACTGCCCATAAATCTAAAGCATTCCACTCAACAGGGTCAGTCTTTTGAATTGCGGGATTACCAGCAGGTTGCTGTCGATTCATTTTACCAGGAAGGTAGTACGCTTGGAGGAAGCGGCGTGCTGGTGCTGCCTTGCGGGGCGGGCAAGACACTCATAGGTATTGCAGCAATGGGTAAGCTTAATTGCGCTACCTTGATTCTTACGACGAATAGTACATCGGTCAAGCAATGGAAGCGGGAAATTCTAGATAAAACGAACGTAACGGAGGATATGGTTGGGGAATATAGCGGTTTGATCAAGCAGGTTCGGCCGATTACAATTGCCACCTATCAAATTTTGACTTACCGGAAGTCTAAGGATGATTTGTTTGTGCATATGGATCTGTTCAATAAACGTGACTGGGGATTGATCGTCTATGATGAGGTGCATCTGCTGCCGGCTCCTGTCTTTCGTGTTACTGCAAATATTCAAGCGACAAGAAGGCTTGGGCTGACAGCTACCCTCATTCGGGAGGATGGCAGAGAAGAGGATGTGTTCTCACTTGTAGGTCCCAAGCGATACGACATGCCTTGGAAGGAATTGGAGGGCAAGGGCTGGATTGCCTCTGTAAACTGTTATGAAATCCGTGTAGAGCTAACTGAGGCCGAGAGGGTGCGGTATGATGTCTCAGGGTCGAGGCAGCAAATGAGATTGGCCAGCATGAACAGCGCCAAATATGACGTTATTCAAGAACTATTAAAGAGGCATTCGACCGAACAGGTCCTTATTATCGGGCAATATATCGAACAGCTCAAGCAAATATCTGATATCCTGCAGGTTCCTTTGATTTACGGTGAGATCTCTCAGGAAAGACGTGAGGAGCTGTTTGAAAAGTTTCGAAATGGTAAGATAAGGGTGCTTATTGTATCGAAGGTGGCTAACTTTGCTGTCGATTTGCCGGATGCAGCGGTTGCGATCCAAATTTCGGGCAGTTTCGGCTCGCGGCAGGAGGAGGCGCAGCGGCTTGGTCGGATTTTACGTCCCAAAGCAAATAGGAATGAGGCTTTTTTTTACTCGATTGTTTCAGATAACACCAAAGAGCAGGATTACGCGCTGAACCGTCAGTTGTTTTTGGTCGAGCAGGGGTATCGTTACCGAATTCAGTCCTGGCAATCCGTGCAGTCCGAGGTCGTTCGATTATGAACCATTCATATTATCTGGGTCGAATGGAGCCGGGTTTTATAAAAAAGCTGGAGATCGAACGCATTTATGCACCATGGATTCAGCAAGGATACCAACTTGTGACCATTTGGAGCGATATCGAAATCATGAAGTCGATATACGGGCATTTGTCCGAAAGGGAACGCCGCCTGCTGCAGCTGCTTGTCACCCATGTAGGCTGTGAGCCCTTTGATTGGCCCAAGCTTGAGCGGATTACGCATTCTTTAATGTCTGGAGCTGAAGCTCGGGTTGGACTGCTGCTGCTTGTTGAAAAGGGATTTCTATACGCATTCCGTAAATCGTGGGGAGAGCAGCTGTACGTTATGGCTCGTGATGGGCTGGCGATGTGGCAGCAGATTATGTGGAATCCTGATCAAGAAAGGTTATCTGAGCATGGTGATGAACATCTTGCACCCATGAGAAAAGAACGAATGAAAGATAAAGATATCGAGCTGACAGATCAAGGTGGAACGGGGCTTGCCCACAATATATTTCAATCTATGGTATATATGAGCCAGAATGAAATGAAGCTGACCAAAAGCGGCACATTGTCCAAAAGAACCTTGCACAAATGGAAAGAACTGCTTCCCCTCCATGATGATACATTCAAAGCATGCGGAATTAAGTATGCTTATATGAATGTGTATAGTGAATCAATTGCGGTTATATTGGATTTCATGATCAGGCTGCAAATTGTCCGGCAGCAGGACGAGGAGCTCGTGCTTCAGGCTGAGGAGACCAGACGCTGGCTGCGCACAAGTGAAGCAGAGCAAAATAAACGACTGTACCTGTTATGGAAGGAGCTGATGTTCCCCGCAGAGTCGTGGCTGCAGCATGCCGTTCTTTGGTTGGAGCGTCTGCCGAATGAGGAATGGATAAGTGGAGATGATATTTTAAGATGGCTAAAGGATTGTGAAGTTATACCGATAAACTCAGTTCTCCATGATGAAATGCTTGTGGAGCAATTAGAAGTAGGTTGGCTTGATCCATTACTGGCGTTCGGCTGGCTGGAAAAGGGTGTTAGTAGGCAGGAACAGGTACATTGTTATCGTTGGAGTCAACATCCTCTGGCTGCGGTCGTAAACAAGGATGAGTCGGAACCATATTTGTATATTCAGCCGGACTTTGAAGTGCTGGTTCCGCCCAATGTCGGGTTTGCCGTACGCTGGGAGCTATCAGCCGTGGCTGATCATCGATATACGGACTCAATGTCCCTTTATCATATAACCAAGAAGAGCTTACTGCGTGGTATCCAAACGGGGCGACGAGTCGAATACATTCTTGCTTTTCTTGAACGACATTCCGCTGATGGTATTCCAGAACATGTGCAATTTACAATCGACCAGTGGGCGGGAGAGCTTGGATTTAAGGCAGGTGTGTTTGAAATCGATAAGGACATAATAATGGACACATCGGAGTTAGCCATACCTGAGATGGATGTATACCCACAGTTTACCCATAGAACAGGGTTTCTGGATTCACGCCATTCTTTTATCCAATTGGAAATGGAACTTCAGATGCCCTCATTAGCAGAGCTGTATCCAGAGCTTCGTGCGGTTCCAGCGGCTTGGATGAAGGAATATCGAACATACCATTCGAGTACCCGAAGGGAGATCACGCTGAAGGCTATGGAATGGAAAACATCGCTTCAGATCCGCGGTAACGGGATAGATCGAGTAATCATTCCAAGAACGCTTCAGGAAGTTGATGCGAGCTGGAAGATAACGGGCTTTGAGGTGCCACATGGAAATGAAATTAACTTGTTTTTCAGTGATTGTGAAGAAATGCGGATCATAGTACCAGGAATATACGAGAAATATTGATCTGCATAAGGGCCTTTTGTGTGTTATGATAGTAGGGAGTACAACAGTCATAAACATTCGAAAAGGCAGGTGCGATGATGGCAGTAACAGAAGCGCAAACCTTGGACATGTCTGCTATTCTCATGCAGGCGTATGATTTGGGGGACATGATAAAAAGTTCCGCTGAGACAGCGGAGTTTCTATATTGGAAGCAGCGGATTGATCAGGATACACAGGTAAGCGGATTGGTACGTCAGTTTGACAAGAAGAAAGAGTTGTTTGAGGAGTGCCAAAGATTTGGGCATTTTCATCCTGATTACCATGCTGCATTGGGACAGGTACAGGAAATTCAAAATCAGTTAGATAGCCTGGAGTCCGTTAGAAGGTTTAAGCTAGCTGAGGAGAGACTTGACAATTTATTGTATTCCATATCGCAAACGATAGCGCATAGTGTTTCGGATACGATCAAAGTACCGAGTAATGATCCGCTTGCAAGCGGTGGTAGTTGTTCAACAGGTAGTTGCTCTACAGGAGGAAGCTGCAGCGGAGGCTGCAGCTAATTCATAGTATATTAGGAATCAGAGATGATACACGTTTTTTCCGTTTGAGAGGTTCAATCTTAATGCCATTTTAGCAGGGCATTCGGTTGGATGCTGCCTACGATTTGATCGTGACAGTTCTTAATAGCTGGACGATGAAAAGAATGCAAGGCCACGATTTCCTGCTCCTGCAGCAGATTTAGTTGAATTAACGTTTCCATGACAGCTGGATAAAGTGCTCGTAGGGCACCATCTTCAATCTTGAGTGCAATTCCCCAGCTCTTCTCGGGTATGGTGAGGGCGAACAAGCCCTCAGCGCCCATTTTTCCAATGATACGTCCATTAGTGACCTCAATCAGTCGAGTGTCGAATCGATCACTCCCTGCGATATAATAAGGCTCTCTGGATATGGCCCCGATGATACGGTTGCAAGCTTCACTACGGGAGGCACTCTGATTTACAGGGTTCCCCAGCTGCGCATAGGCAAATGCCAATGCTTCCAGAGGCATTGCAAATACGGGAACGCCACAGCCGTCTGTGCCCAGAGTTATCTGCTCTGGCATCATTCTGCTCATGTCCGCGATAACGTGAAGCATACGCTGCTGGACAGGGTGATTGATCTCTATATAGGATTGATTGGATACTCCCATTATTTGAGCTAACGCCAGCATTCCTGTATGCTTTCCTGAGCAATTATTGCGCAGTGGAGTGGGTGGCTGGTTGGCCTGCTTTAAACGTTCTGCTGTAGGTTCATGAAACGGTTCATGAACCTCGCAGCACAATGCGGATTCATCAAGATCCAGCTGATGCAGGGTATGATCAACCAATCTGGCGTGTTCATCCTCGCCATTGTGGGAAGCGCATAATAAGGTGATTTGTTTATCATCAAGATGTAAGCGCTCTGCTCCACCAGCTTCCAGCAGTGGAATAGCCTGTAGCAGCTTGGCAGTTGAACGTGCAAAAGTATACAAAGTGGAATCTCCCGCGGAGACGATCAGCTTGCGGTTGATATCCATGACAGCGAGATGAACGATGTGCCGACTTTCCGTTAGCGCACCGCGTACGATGTGAATATTCAATTCTCCGTTGTCCACAGTCAATCATCCTTTCATTTGACTCTATAGAAAGTAGGTAATGCTGATGTTAACCGATCGAAGCGGTCTTATTGTTTGGGTGACAGATCTCAAAGCAGCGAATAAGCATTTGGAGCGTTATGGAAGTGTGCATTTTATTTCCAAAAGGTTACATTATGCAGCCATGTATGTCCATGCGAGCAAGCTGGAGGAAACGATGAAGCAGTTGCAAAAGCTGGCTTTTGTCAAAAAAGTTGAACGGTCCTACCGAAATGAAATTCAAACCGAGTATAGTAACAACGGGGCTGATAAATCAAGCTTTTATACCCTGTAAGTGGTATGTAATTTGTTTATATAATGAGGTATATTAGTTTATTATATACATTTTTGGGGGAAAAGCTTCTGATGCCAGGGGCTTTTTTTGCTGTGAAGTATCAAGTTTACAAGATTTAACTAAAGAATAATTAATTTGTCAATCGTTCTCCAGTAATGTAGAATAAGTAGAAACGCTTTAGTGTACATAGGTTTAAAGAACTAATTTCATGGGTGGGGAGTTGTGATTTATGAGAGATAGAACGATAGAACGATCAAATGGTTGTGAACCGTTTTTTGTTTCATTAGGTAACAAAAGCATCACGGATATCGTTATCACGAATCATGCCCAAATCCGTTGGAATGACCGCGTTGAGCATGAAAAAACGGGTTTTGAAGATATTTGTGCTTTTTTATGGAACCGCTTAAAAGCGGGTCAGATCAAGTCTTATTACAAGAATGGCGAAGATGCTTATCTTGTGGATGACGATCTGGTGTTAATCGCTGAATTCACAGAGATGGAGAACCTAAGTGAGACTGGTCCCAAGCTGCATCGGATGGTCATTGTAACTTTTCTTGGACGTATGTCTGAAACGATTGAGCTCAGAGATTTGAAATCGTATTACTCATGGCTGCGTCATTCACGTCGAATGACATTGATCAAAAACAGCCGAAAACGCCGATAATGGATAATTACAAAGAGTATTCTGCGCGGATGCAGCATGCTCTTTTTTTATTTGCTATAATAGGTCTACCAAAGCATGTTGGAGGTACGCAGATCATGGCACTTAATTTTCATCAGCTTCATATTTTTTATACAGTCGCGGAGAAAGGCAGTTTTTCTTATGCGGCACAAGCCCTTCACATGACCCAGCCTGCTGTTACGATGCAGGTGCAATCGTTAGAGGATTATTTTGGTACGAAGCTGTTTCACCGTTCCACGAAAAAGATTGAACTCTCGGAAGCAGGCAGAACCTTATTGCCATTTGCCAAGCGGAGTATTGACTTAATAAAAGAAACGGACATCAGTATGTCCAAATTTACGCATATGCTGGAAGGAAGGCTTCACTTAGGAGCGAGTATGACTGTAGGGGAATATATATTGCCTCGCTTGCTCGGGCCTTTTGGAAAGGAATACCCGAACATATCGATTAGCATGAAGGTCATCAATACGAGACAAATACTTGATGAAGTGCTGAACCACCAATTGAACTTTGGTATTGTGGAAGCAGAGGTGCATCACCCTGATGTACATGTGGAAGCTGTGATGAATGATGAATTGATGCTTATTGTTCCAAAGGACCATCCTTTAGCTGACATGCCAGTCGTTACGCTAGAAGAGATGCTGAAGTATCCATTTGTATTAAGAGAGCAGGGCTCGGGCACAAGAACAGTTATGGAGGAAGAGCTTGCACGTGCAGGCTGTGACCCCGGCGATATGAAGATCGTTATGGAGCTTGGCAGTACCGGAGCTGTTAAATCGGCTGTAGAAGCTGATCTTGGTATCTCTATATTGTCCCAATCCTCTCTCAAGCATGAAGCGGCATTGGGTGTATTAGTCGTAAAGAAAATCGAAGGCGTTTGCTTTACACGCAGCTTTCATGCGATTTATCTGAATTCAACCATTTTGCCGATATCGGCGGTTACCTTCTTGACCTTTTTGCGCGAACGGGATTTGAGTCAATGGCTTTAGGGACAGGTTGACCGAATAGCATAGAATGGGATATTCTGGATTATCCAAATGCATATAACAATCCAATCAGGAAAAGAGGGTTCAAATGGTATACGCGGATTTGCACAGTCATACTTTGGCATCGGATGGGATGCAGCCAGCAGCTGAAAATGTACGGCTTGCTGTAGCGGCAGGACTCGGGGCTATAGCGATAACCGATCACGATACAGTAGCAGGGCTTAAGGAAGCGATAGCTGCTGGTGAGCAATATGGAATTCAGGTTGTCCCTGGCGTGGAGATCAGCACGATAGCTGGCGGCGAAGATATCCATGTTCTTGGGTATTGGATAGATTACGAAAATGAACTGTTTCTGGAGCGATTGGCGAATCTGAGGAGTGTTCGGGACAAACGGAACGAGATGATGCTTGAGAAGCTGAATGAACTCGGTGTTCCACTCACGATGGAAGAGGTGCGTGCGTCTCTGCAAGCATCGAAAAAAGTCGATGAAACACTTGGCAGGCCACATATCGCCGATGCAATGCTGCGCAAGGGACATGTTAGCTCTATTGCTGAAGCATTTGATCGATTTCTCGGAAAAGATGGTGCCGCCTATGTCAATCCGCCGCGGATTGAACCTGCAACTGCAATTGGATGGATCCGTGATGCTGGAGGGGTTCCCGTGCTTGCCCATCCTGGTCTGTATGGGCAGGATCAATTAATCGGTGAGCTGGTCGAAAGCGGTTTAGCAGGCATCGAGGTATACCATGCGGATCATACAGTCGAGCAAGAGCAGCATTATTTGTCTATCGCCAAGCAGTATCAGCTGATTGTGACGGCAGGATCGGATTTTCATGGTGAGCGAGGCGGAGTTGTATTCCATTCTCCTATAGGCTCCAAAAAAATCGAAATATCAGTTGTTCAACAGCTTATTGAGGCTAAACAAAAGCTGTGAATAGAGGAGCAAGGTAGAAGTTCAGGAGGATTAGGATGAAAATACGTAAAGCAATTATACCAGCCGCAGGTTTGGGAACCCGTTTTTTACCTGCTACCAAAGCCCAGCCCAAAGAAATGCTACCGATCGTCGATAAACCGGCGATTCAATATATTGTTGAAGAAGCGATTGCCTCCGGCATTGAAGATATTATGATAGTTACTGGTCGTAATAAAAGAGCAATTGAGGATCATTTTGACAAATCCGTTGAGCTGGAAATGATGCTGGAGGAAAAAGGGAATCTTGAGCTGTTAAAGCTCGTGCAGGATGTGTCGAACCTTGCGGATGTTCATTATATTCGCCAAAAGCAGCCGCTTGGTCTCGGGCATGCCGTATTGTGCGCACGTAAATTTATAGGCAATGAACCGTTTGCCGTGCTGCTTGGCGACGATATTATTCAGGCAGAGCCTCCGTTCTTGCAGCAAATGATCGAGCTGTATGAGCATACGGAGACATCCATCATTGCTGTATCGGAGGTACCGTGGGAGGATGTGGACAAATATGGAATCGTTTCGCCTTCCTCTGTGGTCCACCCTTATTATCGGTATATCGAGGATTTGGTCGAAAAGCCGGACCGCGACCATGCACCATCGAACCTGGCTGTCATCGGCAGATATATCATTCAACCAGAGATTTTCGGCATACTGGAAAATTGTGAGCCTGGCAGAAACGGTGAGATCCAACTGACCGATGCGCTGCGCATACTGAACAGCCAGAGCCCTATGGTCATCTGCCCGGTCCAAGGCAGACGTTATGACGTCGGAGATAAGCTCGGATATCTCGAAGCAACCATCGAAATCGCACTTCAGCGCGAAGACCTTCAAGACGCCCTAAAGGCATATTTAAAAAAGCTAACAAGCACCTGGCATTCTTAACAAAGTATCTTAAGTCAGCACCAAGCGAGTCCCGTAGGGACGATGCGTCTCAATCCCACAAAAGCCACACCCACCCGAAATACACCGTAGTCCAGCGTGTCCCGCAGGGACGAAAGCGCCCCGAGAACACTACAGTCCGCACCCACTCGAAGTTACCCTCACCGCAGTCCAGCGTGTCCCGCAGGGACGAAAAGCGCCCCGAGAACACTACAGTCCGCACACAGAGAGGGAGTCCAGAGGGCGGCGCCCTTTGGGGCCCTCCCTATAGGGAGGGTTTGGGAGGGTACGCGAACTATTTTATACTCACAGGCAGCTGTTTGATCCCATCAGCATCAGGTGTGATGAATAAAGTTTTCTGATGATCATAAATCACAAATCCAGGTTTGGCACCGCTTGGCTTGCGGACATGCTTGATCATCGTATAATCGACTGGCACCTGGCTGGAGGCCTTGGCTTGGCTAAAATAAGCGGCGAGCTGGGCGGCCTCATGTAGGGTTGCATCCCCGAACTGTATGCTGCGAATAACAACATGAGAGCCGGGAATATCCTTCGTATGCAGCCAGGTATCTGCGGACTGGGCCAACCGATTCGTTAAGTACTCGTTCTGCGTATTATTTTTCCCGACATAGATGGGTATACCTTCACTGGACGTAAAGCAAGACAGCAGAGGTCGCTGATTTTGCTTCTTTTTGCGTGTTTTTTTACTACGGTCGCGAATGTAGCCTTGCTCAATAAGTTCATCACGGATTTCGGCAATATCGCTGAGTGAGGCAGTACCCAACTGCTGCAGTAAGCTGTCCAAGTAGAGGATTTCCTCGTGAGTCTGCTCCATTTGAACTTTTACCGCAATGAGACTGTTTTTGCTTTTGGTATACTTTTTAAAATAACGCTGTGCATTTTCCGAAGGAGTGAGCAGAGGATCGAGTGGAATGGTGATCATTCGCTGCTCTTCATCATAATAGTTGATGACATCAATGGCGGAAGTGCCTTTCTGAATCTGATGCATGGAAGCTGTCAGCAAGTCGCCAAGTATGCGCAATTTGTCAGAGTCCTGAGCCTCGTTCAGCGTCTCCTGCAGCTTTTCCAGTTTCTTCGCATTTTTGTTTCGTTCATTTTGAAGAAACTTCAGTAGATCGGACACCCGCTGTTTGACGGTATCACGCTCGGCTTTATCTCCGTAGAAGGCTTCCAGACATTGGCTTACTGTGTCATAATATTGGATTTCCCCTTGCAAATGTGTCAGTTTGATAACAGAAAAATAAGCTTTGCCGGTTTCTTCTTGCTCACAAATATTAGGTGCACCACAGTCTGACCTCAGTTGATTAATGATCGAAAAGAAGGGCTCCCAAAGACGCGAGGCGCTCTCAACAGGGGTATGCGCAACCGTTATCTTGGGCTGAGTCCGGTATACGATTTCTTTGGCTATCAAAGGACTGAAGCCGCTAAACCGAGCGACAAGACGCTGCTCCCAGGTGAGATCATCCCAAAGCTGAGCAGGCTTGGCAGGTGCTTTGAAAGGGTCGTCCTGCTCGGGTTGGACAGGCGGCGCCTGCGTCATCAGCTCAATGAAGGAGTCACGTTCAATGTGAAAAGGTTGCTCCTTATGTTGTTTAGGAGGTGCCGTATAACGGCTGCCAGGCATAATGATACGGTAACTGCTGATCGCAGGGGTTACATGATGGATTCCGTCAATGATCGTATCTGTCGATGGATCCAGCAAAATAATATTACTATGCCGTCCCATGATTTCAATAATGATCGTTTTGATGCTCACATCCCCAAGCTCATCGCGCTGTCTCAAGCCGATGTGAATGACCCGCTCCAAACCGGGCTGTGTAATGCTCTCGATAATACCGCTTTCGCAATGCTTGCGCAGCAGCATACAGAACATGGGCGCGTCCAGTGGGTTGGAATAGGACTTCTCCGTAAGATGTACACGGGGATAAGTTGGATTAGCAGACAACAGCAGCTTAAGATTACTGCCCTGAGCGCGAAGCTGCAGTATGATATCGTTGCCTGAGGGCATATGAACTTTATTAATTCGGCCGCCTACGCAGGCTTGAAGCTCTTGCACCAAACTATGGACGACGAGACCGTCTAACGACATATCGATTACAACTCCGTTCGTACTTATAATTTTAATGAACTTATAGAGGTCGTTCAAAAAGTCCCCTTTTGATCACGAAGTTATACAGGAGGCTCATTCGGCATCGAATCTTGCAATAAGACTCGAAGTGCGGTGCTCATTTAGGTGTGCCTAAACTCCGCTCCTCCTTCTTCCCAGCTTACGAAGCGAGTTTTCTGAGAAAACTTTAACTTCTCGGTACTGAAAATTTGACTTTTTGAACATGAACTTATAGTTCACCCTCTATCATGCCATACTTTGAACAAAAACTTAAGCGACTTTTCATTTGTGCTATTTCGCAGCTTGTCTGAATACATTTACTCATGAGGAATTTGTAATGAAAATTAAGCTTTGCAGCCTTTCGCAAGGCGGTATCAGAGCAACCTTATGGGAGGTAATACGGAATGAGTCAGAAGAAGTGGTATCAAATGACAAGCGAGGAAACGATGGAAGCCCAAAACATGCAGACCTTACTGGGACTGACCTCGTCAGAGGCAGAGAAGCGATTGGAGCAAAATGGCAAAAATGAACTATCTGATGGTCCCAAGCTGTCTCCAATTACTTTATTTTTGGGCCAGTTTAAAGACTTTATGGTGCTTGTTCTCGTTGGGGCAACCTTAATTTCAGGTTTGCTTGGGGAGTATCTGGATGCAATTACAATTGTTGCGATCATTATTATGAACGGCATTCTTGGTTTTATTCAAGAATATCGAGCTGAGCGCTCCCTACGGGCGTTAAAAGAATTGTCCGCTCCAAACGCCCGTGTCCTTCGTGATGAGACGATATTGCAAATTCCAGCCCGCGAACTGGTCCCGGGAGATATAGTCCTGCTTGAAAGTGGAGACCGAATTCCCGCAGATCTGCGATTTATTGAAGCGAACAGCCTGTATGCCGAAGAATCGGCGTTGACAGGTGAATCGGTGCCAGTTAATAAGCACACGGAAGCTTTGAAAGGGGAAGAGGTTTCGCTTGGCGATCAGCGTAATCTGGGATTCATGGGTACAATGGTCACACGTGGAACAGCCAGGGCTGTAGTTATTCGAACCGGGATGCAAACGGAAATGGGCAAAATTGCCGATCTTATCCAAAATACAGAATCGACCGAAACGCCACTGCAGCATCGTTTGGAGCAGTTAGGGAAAATATTGATTATCGTTGCATTGGTGCTAACCCTTTTGGTTGTAGTAGCTGGCATTCTGCATGGACAAGAGCCTTACAGCATGTTTTTGGCAGGAGTCAGTTTGGCGGTAGCAGCGATTCCGGAAGGACTTCCGGCAATTGTAACGATCGCGCTGGCTATGGGAGTTCAGCGGATGATACAGCGCAAGGCGATCGTTCGCAAGCTGCCTTCTGTTGAGACGTTGGGCTGTGCTTCCGTGATCTGCTCGGATAAAACAGGAACTTTGACACAAAACAAAATGACCGTTACCCATTTATGGCTGGGTGGAGATATTCTTGAGGTAACAGGCGAAGGTTATGAACCGCAGGGGGATATCAAGCTGAAAGGCGAACGTGTTGATGTGCGCAACCATTTGATGCTGCGAAAGCTGCTGCAAGTATCTGTTTTGTGTAACAATGCACAGCTCTCAGAGCAGACAGAAGTGACGAAGCGTAAAAAGCAGACGATGGAAGAGGCGAAAAGCGTATGGAGTCTGCAGGGTGATCCGACTGAAGGCGCACTTATCGTACTGGGAGCCAAAGCAGGACTGACCGTTCCTTCCTTATCTGGTTTGTTCAACCGCACCAGCGAATTTCCATTTGATTCCGAGCGTAAACGAATGTCTGTGCTCGTGGAGCATCAGGGAGGGCGTATGGCTTGCACCAAGGGTGCTCCGGATGTGCTTATCATGCAGTGCAGCTATGTATTGTGGGATGATAAAGTGATTCCGTTTACTCCAACGCTTAGGCAAAAGGTACTCGCCGCCAATGAAGGTATGGCCAACAACGCATTGCGTGTTCTGGGACTTGCTTACCGTGATCTGAAGCCAACGGAGAGCTGCACGGAGGAAGCTGAAGTTGAGAGCGGACTGGTTTTCATCGGTTTGACGGGAATGATTGACCCACCGCGCCGGGAAGTGCGGGATGCCATAACAAAATGCCGCAAGGCTGGCATCAAAACTGTAATGATCACTGGTGATCATCAAGGAACAGCCGAAGCGATTGCCAAGCAGCTGGGGATTATGCCAGCATCAAACGGATTAACCCTGAACGGACAGCAGTTAACCATGCTAAGTGATGATGAGCTCGACAAGTTGGTCGAGGACACAAGCGTCTATGCAAGAGTTTCCCCAGAGCATAAGCTGCGGATAGTCAAATCCTTGCAGCGACAAGGCCATGTGGTCGCGATGACGGGGGACGGTGTTAATGATGCTCCGGCCATTAAAGCGGCAGACATCGGAATTGCGATGGGAATTAGCGGAACCGATGTATCCAAGGAAGCGGCATCGCTTGTGTTAAGTGACGATAATTTTGCCTCGATTGTATCCGCTATTGAGGAAGGGCGCGGCATTTACGAAAATATCCGTAAGTTTATCCGGTATTTGCTGGCATCTAATGTCGGCGAGATCATGACGATGTTTTTAGCTATGATGGCAGGCTTGCCGTTGCCGCTCGTTCCGATCCAGATTTTATGGGTTAATCTGGTTACAGATGGACTTCCGGCGATGGCACTTGGAGTCGATCAAGCCGAAAAGGATTTAATGCAGCAGAAGCCGCGTGGTGCACGTGAAAATATTTTTGCTCGGAGGCTGGGCTGGAAAATTATTTCTCGAGGTATGCTGATCGGTGTTTGCACCTTGGCTGCATTTCTGATTGCTTTGCAGCAGGGGCTGCATGATGACGCGTCAACATTGATTAAAGCGCAGACGGTCGCTTTTGCCACATTGGTTATGGCGCAGCTGATTCATGTATTTGATTGCCGCAGTTCACGCTCCATCTTTCATCGCAATCCGCTGCAAAACCGTTATCTGGTTCTGGCAGTGCTGTCCTCATTACTGCTGATGCTGGCAGTGCTGTACATTGAACCTTTACAGCCTATCTTTAAAACCGTTCCACTGAATATTAAGGATTGGATTGTCGTCCTCATATTTGCTGGAATTCCAACTTTCCTAATGGGATTTGGCAGCTTGATGAGCAAGCCGTCCAAACGCAAGCCCATTCGTTATGGAACGACAAAACCTGTTATTCGTTAATATTTTGATTCGTGCCGAGGCCTGGGGTTAAATTCCAGGTCTCGGCATTTCGTATTTTGTACATTAATAGTAAGCGGAATTTTGTCAAAAAACTATGCATACCTGTCATTTTGCGTTATGATAATGGCTATCAACACTATAGGGATCAGGTTAGAAAGTAGGGAACGGCTATGAATTTCACAAAAATGCATGGACTTGGGAATGATTTCATTGTCGTTGCAGGTCAGCAAGAGCTTCCTGTCGATGCAAATGAGCTTGCAATCCGTTTGTGCAGTCGTTTTTTTGGTATAGGAGCAGACGGGCTTGTATATATACTTCCTTCAAAAATCGCCGACTATCAGATGAGGATCATCAATTCCGACGGTTCGGAGTCCGAGCAGTGTGGTAATGCTATTCGTTGTGTTGCCAAATATATTTATGAATATGGCATGATGGATGCCTCAGCAACTGAATTAACCGTTGAGACGGTCGGGGCAGGCGCACAGCAGGTGCAGCTCACTGTAGTTGAAGGTAAAGTAACGGCGGTGCGAGTCGATATGGGTGAGCCAATCCTGCAGGGTGCCTTAATTCCTACTGCACTGGATCAGGAACAAGTGCTCAATCAGCCGATTGAGGTGGATGGACAAGAGTTTCATTTCACTGCCGTTTCGATGGGCAATCCTCATTGTGTCATCTATGTTGACGATGCAGTGGGATTTGATTTGGCTGAGTGGGGGCCAAAGCTGGAAAAGCATCCGATGTTCCCGCGACGTGTGAATGTAGAATTTACAACAGTCAAGGCTCGCAATGCGATAGATATGCGTGTATGGGAACGTGGAGCAGGCCCCACGCTTGCTTGTGGTACCGGAGCTTGTGCATCACTGGTAGCTTCGGTGTTAAACGAAGTATCGGATCGTTCAGCGACGGTTTCTTTAAAAGGCGGCGACTTGTTCATTGAATGGAGTTCGGCTGACAATCATGTATATATGACAGGACCTGCAGAGCAGGTTTATGAAGGCAACTTATCTATATAAAAGTATAAACGGATGATAGTAATATAGAAGGATCGCAGCTTAGTGGAAAGGGCGGACAAAAGCAAATGAAGCTTGACTTAAGGGAAGCACTCCATCAGGATATTTTGGTCGGTGATGGAGCGATGGGGACATTTTTATATCAGATGGGATTTCCGGTCGGGATTTCGTATGAGGAGTTGAATCTGCTCAAACCGGAGGTTATCGCCGATGTGCATCGCCGTTATTATGAGGCAGGCGCGCGCGTGATCGAAACGAATACATTTTCGGCAAACCGTGAGAAGCTGTCCAAATACGGCTTGGAGCAGGAAGTAGAAGCTATCAACCGTGCTGGTGTGGAATTAGCACGCAGAGCGGTGGGCAGCGATGCTTATGTCGTTGGGGCGATGGGATCTATCCGTGCGGGTAAGCGCAAAAATGTGCGTACAACCAAGCTTAAAGAAGATTTGCGTCAACAAATCGAGGTTCTTCTGGATACACAGGTGGATGGTTTGCTGCTGGAATCCTTTCTGGATCTGGAAGAAATGCTGCTGGCTTTGAAAATCATACGCAAGCTCAGCAATATTCCAGTAATTTGTCAATTTGCAACTGAAGGTGCAGGGACTACCGAGGATGGTATTCTGCTGAACGAAGCCTTTGCCAAACTCAAACACTATGGAGCCGACGTGGTTGGATTTAACTGCCGCAGCGGTCCCAATGGGTTATTACGTTCCTTGGAAAAAGCTGCGGCGTCCGGACCTGAACTTCCATATTCTGTATTTCCGAATGCAGGAATCGCCGATTATGTTGATGGTCGCTTTACTTTTGCAGCCACACCTGAATATTTTGCCGAGACGGCTTTGAAGTTTGCTGATTTGGGTGCGAGAATCATCGGTGGCTGCTGCGGTACGACACCTGAGCATATCGCTTTTATGGCGAAAGCATTGAATGGCTACAAGCCGGACCCATCACGTATTGACAAACTGCAGTCCGATATAAGGGATACAGGCTTACCAACTGTTTCAAAGGGTGCTTCAGTCGAATCGATTACTGAATCGGTGTCTACGGCAGCTAATGATACTGCTGGATTACCGCCTGCTACTGAACCGAATATCATTGAATTGGTCAAACAGCGTCATACCGTTATTGTTGAACTGGATCCTCCTCGTGATCTGGATATTGATAAATTCATGAAGGGTGCACATGCGTTGAAGGAAGCGCGTATTGATGCCTTGACGATGGCCGACAATTCATTGGCTGTTACGCGGATGAGCAACTTGGCGTTGGGCTACCTGGTGAAAGAGCAGACCGGACTACGGCCTCTTATTCATATCGCATGTCGTGACCGCAACATGATTGGTACACAATCGCACATGATGGGGCTGCATGCTCTGGGTATCGACCATGTGTTGGCTGTGACTGGAGATCCGGCACGTTTTGGCGATCTTCCTGGCTCCAGCTCTGTCTACGATTTGACTTCTTTTGAAATCATTCGAATGATCAAGCAGTTGAACGAAGGAGTAGCTTTCTCAGGTAAGCAGCTGAAGAAGAAGG
The DNA here is from genome assembly GCF_025567575.1 of Paenibacillus baimaensis. Lineage (NCBI taxonomy): Bacteria > Bacillati > Bacillota > Bacilli > Caryophanales > Paenibacillaceae > Paenibacillus > Paenibacillus baimaensis. Next base: position 128,754 of record NZ_JAOQIO010000094.1, read on the forward strand.
CGAATTTTATTGTCGGAGCAGCTTTTAATCCCAATGTTAAATATTTGGAGAAGGCCGTGCAGCGTCTGGAACGGAAAATCGAAGCAGGTGCCGATTATATCATGACGCAGCCGGTTTATGATGCCAAGCTGATTGAACGAATATATGAGACTACCAAGCATTTGAATATCCCGATTTTTCTCGGTATCATGCCGCTTGCAAGCGGCGGTAATGCAGAGTATTTGCATAATGAGGTTCCAGGGATTCAATTGTCGGATAATGTGCGTCAGCGTATGAGCGACTTGAAGGGTGAAGCGGGTCGGGCGATGGGCGTGCAAATCGCGAAGGAGCTTTTGGATGCGGCGATGCCGTACTTTAACGGAATATATTTGATGACTCCTTTCTTATCTTATGAGATGACAGCAGATCTGACGAAATATGTATGGGGGAAATCAGAAAGCGCGATTTCCACTTGTACCCTCTAGCAAAATGAATTAAAATAAGCTAATGGATGTGAACAGCTTGATGAAAAGTATGACCGGATTCGGACAAGCAAGCTGTAGGTTTGCCGGATATATCGTGCAAATGGATCTGAAATCGGTGAATCATCGCTATTGTGAGGTCAACGTGCGAATCCCTCGTGAATATATGAAATATGAGGATTTGCTCAAAAAAACCGTGCAGCAGCATTTGAAGCGCGGTAGAGCCGATTTGTTTGTGACGATTGAGCGAAGTGCCGAGGCATCTCGTACGGTAGAGCTGAACTGGCAGCTAGTGGAAGCCTATCAGGCAGCAGCGGAACAGCTTGTGACAAGATTCGGTTTGAAATCATCAATGGATGTACGGGATTATATGTCTATTCCAGATTTGATTACCTTCAAGGAAGCTGCTCTAGTAACGGATGAAGAGTTTCAAAGTGAATTACTGACTTGTGCAGAAGCGGCAGTTCTGAAACTCACCCAGATGCGTGAATCCGAGGGTGCCCATTTATGTGTGGATATCGAAAAGCGGATCGATACCATGAATCGTTATTTGGGACAATCGCAGAAGCTGGCTCCGCAGGTGGTACACCATTATGCACACAAGCTTCGTACTCGAATTCAGGAGATGCAGCAGCAGCCAATAATGGATGAAGCACGCATGGCTATGGAAGTGGCGTTATTAGCGGATCGTTCCAATATTGATGAAGAATTAGTGCGTTTGCAAAGCCATATTCAGCAATGCGTTCAGCTTATAAGCGAGTCAGAACCGATCGGCAGAAAGTTTGATTTCCTCCTGCAAGAAATGAATCGGGAAGTGAATACGATCGGATCGAAAGCGAATCATGCAGAACTCACCACGATAGTTGTGGAGATGAAGGCTGAAATGGAAAAATTGAGAGAGCAAATTCAAAATATAGAGTAGTCATATGCTAATGCTCAGTTAGCAGCTTTCCATAGGAGAGCAAGTTTAATAATCAAGTGCTTACGAAGTAGCTTTGCTAAAGCAAAGCCAAAGATTATGCTTACGATGCAGCTTTGCTAAAGCAAAGCTTGTAGGAGGAAACCAGATGGCTATCAAACTTATCAATATTGGCTTCGGGAACATTGTGTCTGCCAACCGAATCATTTCCATTGTTAGTCCGGAATCGGCGCCAATCAAAAGAATTATTCAGGAAGCACGCGACCGGCATATGCTGATCGACGCAACCTATGGACGTCGTACACGGGCGGTTATCATTACGGATAGCGACCATGTTATTTTATCTGCGGTGCAGCCCGAGACGGTGGCCCATCGACTTTCCAATAAGGACGATGATCATGACGAGTAAGGAAAAAGGAATATTAATCGTATTATCGGGGCCTTCCGGCGTTGGCAAAGGAACTGTTTGTAAAGCTTTGCGCGGTTGTGCGCCTGACCTGGTATACTCTGTATCCGCTACAACTCGCGTTCCTCGAGAGGGCGAAGTGGATGGTGTGAATTATTTCTTCAAAACTAGGGAACAATTTAAGAAGTTGATCGATACCGATCAAATACTGGAATGGGCGGAATATGTAGGTAATTACTACGGAACCCCACGTCAGTTTGTGGAAGAAACATTAAATTCCGGTAAAGATATCATTCTTGAGATCGAAGTGCAGGGTGCACTTCAAGTTAAACAAAAATTTCCTCAAGGTGTATTCATATTTTTGCTTCCTCCTTCATTAGATGAATTGGAAAGCCGGATTGTTGGCCGCGGTACCGAATCGGAGGAATCGATAAGGAGCCGGATGTCGGTGGCTATGGACGAATTCCGATTAATGGATTATTATGACTATGCGATTGTAAACGATAAGGTGGAAAATGCCTGTTCGCGAATTCAATCGATTATTGTAGCCGAGCACTGTCGCAAGGATCGAGTATTCAGTAAAATAAAACAGTGGATGGTTGAGGTGAAATAACATGTTGTATCCTTCGATTGATGAGCTTTTAGAGAAAGTGGATAGTAAGTATTCCTTGGTAGTAGCGGCATCCAAGCGGGCAAGAATGTTGCGTGATGGTGCTAAATCGGAAATTCGTAACAAAAAGTCCTACAAGCAGGTAGGTCTTGCACTTGAAGAAATTTATGAAGATTTGATTTCTTACGAGAAGCTGTATAAAGAAACCTAAGGAACATTTTAAACGACAACCCTTGTGGTTGTTATTTTTTTCTCGATAAATGGGGAGGGATCGGCTATGCTGCAGGGTAAAACGATTATTCTTGGTGTCAGTGGAGGGATCGCGGCTTATAAGGCAGCTGCTATTTGCAGCAAGCTGGTGCAGGCGGGAGCGGATGTTCGTGTCATTATGACGGAATCGGCAGTCAAATTTATTGCACCTTTGACCTTTCAAACCTTATCCCGACACGACGTTATTGTTGACACATTCGATGAAAAAGATGCATCGGTCGTTTCCCACATTGATCTGGCAGATCGCGCAGATTTAATCATCGTTGCCCCCGCAACAGCTAACATCATTGCCAAAATGGCCCATGGTCTTGCTGACGATATGCTGAGCACGACATTGCTGGCAACGATGGCACCGGTGTGGATAGCTCCTGCGATGAATGTTCACATGTATGCACATCCTGCAGTTCGAGCCAATTTGGATGTGCTTGCTGCTCGTGGAGTACAGTTTATTGAGCCAGGTACTGGCCAGTTGGCTTGTGGTTATGTAGGCAAGGGAAGATTAGAAGAACCTGAGCATATAGTTGCAGCCATTATCCGATTTTTTGGCGAAAAAAAAATACTTGAAGGTAAGAAAATGGTAATCACAGCTGGTGGTACCGTGGAGCGTATAGATCCTGTGCGATATTTAACGAATGATTCATCGGGTAAAATGGGCATAGCTCTCGCGGAAGTAGCTCAGAGCATGGGTGCTGATGTCACGCTGATCGCGGGCAAAACGTCCGTACCTGTCCCCTCAGGCATACGTGTTGTGAAAGTTGAATCTGCACAGGATATGCTGGAAGCCGTCATGGAGCGGTTTGACGATTCCGATGTGATTATTAAAGCAGCTGCGGTTGCCGATTATCGTCCTTTGGAGCGTGCACAACAAAAGATCAAGAAAAAGTCGGAAGAAATGACTTTAACTTTGATTAAAAATACAGATATTTTACAAACTATCGGTCAACGTAAAACGAAGCAGTTTATCGTTGGATTTGCAGCGGAAACCGAAAATGTTGAAGAGCACGCCCTGGATAAGCTGCGACGGAAGCATTGTGATTTGATTGTCGCTAACGATGTTACGCAGGAGGGTGCAGGCTTTGGCACGGATACGAATGTAGTAAGAATTTATGATGCAGCTGGCTTGGTCGATATTTTACCAATCATGAGTAAGCTTGGTGTGGCACGTGAGCTGTTGTTACGAATTGCAGAACGGATGGCGAAAGGAGCAGAATCGCGCTGATGTATGCAAAAGTTATTGTGGATGTTCCATCCAAGCACACAAACCGCGGTTTTGATTACCTGATACCCGAAACGATGCGGGAGTGGGTTGCGATTGGAAGTCGGGTAGGCGTCCCGTTTGGCCCGAGAAAGCTTCAGGGATTTGTCGTTGAGCTGCATGATCGTCCAGACTTTGATCCAGCGAAATTAAAGCCGATTTCAGAGGTTATGGACTTGTATCCCCCATTAACTCCCGACTTGGTGGAGCTCGCTCAGTGGGTAAGCAAAACCTATCTTTGTCACGAAATTACAGCGCTGCAGGCGATGATTCCTGGTGCCTTGAAAGCCAAATACGAACGGCATGTCAAGGTGAGTGATATTCATACGAATGGTGATTATGGCAATTTGCTTTTACAAGGTCAGCGTACGATGCTGCTGCCGATTCAGGAGGAAATCGCTGCTTTTATCCGCGATAAGGGCTCGGTAGAGATTGGGGCTTTATTAGAAAAATACACGGATCAGGGCGGTCTGATCAAGCAGATGATCACGCAAGGCCAACTCGTTGAAGTACAAATGATTAAAGACCGGATGTCAGCGAAAAAGGTACTCACGGTTTTTCCATCCGGGCAGCCCGAGCAGCTGAGACAGTGGGCTGAGCTGCTTGCAGCCAGATCCATGAAGCAGAAGGAAGTGCTGCTGTACTTGGCGGAACAGCCTTATCCGATCAAGCTGACGGATCTGCTTAATGAGCTGGGGATTAGCGCCAGTACGGTCAAAAGTTTGGCGGACAAGGATTATCTCACGATTAAGGAAGTTGAGGTTTTTCGGGACCCGTATGCAGAAAGGAATTTTCCGCGTACCAAACCGCTGACCTTAACACCGGAGCAAAGCCAGGTATTTAATCGAATTTCGGAAGCTGTTCACGAGCGGAATCATCAGGTATTCTTGCTGCACGGGGTGACAGGAAGTGGAAAAACAGAGGTTTACCTGCAGTCGATTCAAACCTGTCTTGACCAAGACAGAGAGGCCATTGTGCTGGTGCCGGAAATTTCTTTAACACCTCAGATGGTAGAGCGGTTCAAAGGTCGTTTTGGCAATCAAGTCGCGGTGCTGCACAGTCGCTTGTCTCAAGGTGAGCGCTATGATGAGTGGCGTAAAATCATGCTCAAGCAGGTCAGTGTCGTGATCGGTGCCCGCTCTGCCATCTTTGCTCCATTTACCAAGATTGGTTTGGTTATTATTGACGAGGAGCATGAATCCTCTTACAAGCAAGAAGAAAGTCCGAAATATCACGCACGTGATGTTTCTATAGCAAGAGCTAAGCAGCATGGAGCTGTTGTTATATTGGGTTCTGCTACTCCATCGCTTGAGAGTATGTACGGGACATTGCCCGAAGCGGCACAGGACACACCTAATGGCCGTGCACCGATTGAGCTTTTAACGATGAAAGAGCGGGTTGAAGGGCGGCCTTTGCCTAAGGTTCACATTGTTGATATGCGTGAGGAGCTAAGCAAGGGCAACCGATCGATGTTCAGCCGTGGCTTACATAAAGCGATCGAAGACAGATTGGAAAAGAAAGAGCAGATTGTACTGCTGCTGAATCGTCGCGGGTATGCCACATTTGTGATGTGCCGCAGTTGTGGGTTCGTCGCAGGTTGTCCTCACTGTGATATTTCATTAACTTATCACCAGTCCGCTCGAACGCTGCGCTGCCACTATTGTGGGTACACAGAACGTGAGGCGACGACTTGTCCAAGCTGTGGAAGCGAGCATATACGTCATTTTGGCACCGGAACCCAACGAGTAGAAGAAGAATTGGGCAAGCTGTTCCCTGGCATTCGTGTGATTCGGATGGATGTGGATACGACGACGGAGAAGGGCTCTCATGAGAAATGGCTAACTCTTTTTCGAAATCAGCAGGCCGATGTGCTGTTAGGGACACAAATGGTGGCTAAGGGCCTGGATTTTCCGCAGGTTACACTGGTTGGCGCTCTGGCAGCGGACACTGTACTGAATTTACCGGATTTTCGCGCAGCGGAACGGACCTTCCAGCTTATGACTCAGGTAGGTGGACGTGCTGGGCGGCATGAGCTGCCAGGTGAAGTCTTTATTCAGACCTACACGCCGGAGCATTATAGTATCATTAGTGCCAGCAATCATGATTATAAAAGTTTTATGGAAAAAGAGATGACTTTTCGTAAATTCCATGATTATCCGCCTTTTCATAGACTTATACTAATAACGTTGTCACATGAACAGATACCACTGCTCATGCGCTCGGCAGAGACGTTAGCTGCCAAATTGAAAGAGCTCGCCAAGTCTATGGCGCCTACGCCCATTGATATTCTTGGACCGGTAGCTTCACCTATTTCACGAATCAAGGATAGATATCGGTTTCAATGCATGGTAAAATATCGTGAAGAAGTTTCGATAGCGGGACTTGTTCAGCAAGCAGCGGCCACACTTGGTGATGTAGTAAAGCAGCATAAGCTGACGATCAGTATAGATGTGGATCCGCAGGTGTTGATGTAATTCATCATACGCTGCAGTTGATTCTGTCTTCTAGTTGGATGAAAAATCCATATAAATTGGTTATCCCTATTAACGAAAGGTGTGCTCATCCAATGGCCATTAAATTAATTGTAAAAGATCCAGACCCTGTGCTGCGCGAAATTTGCAAGCCAGTTAAGAAAATTACTCCTAACATTCATAAGCTGCTCAAGGATATGGCTGATACGATGTATGATGCCCAAGGCGTCGGTTTGGCCGCGCCGCAGATCGGTATCTTAAAGCGGGTTATTGTTATGGATGTCGGCAATGAGCAGGGCTTGATTGAATTGATTAATCCAGAAGTGATAGAAGAGGAAGGCGAGCAGTTCGGGTCCGAAGGCTGCCTGAGCATTCCTGGCATGAATGGAGATGTTCGTCGTGCTATGCGAGTCGTGGTCAAAGGCCTTGATCGTGACGGCAAAGAAATTGTTGTAGAGGGGACGGAATTGCTGGCACGCTGCATCCTGCATGAAGTGGATCACCTTAATGGGGTATTATACACGGATTTAGCGGAAAAGATGTATCGTAACGAGCCTCAGGGCGGTGAAGTATGAGAATCGTTTTCATGGGCACACCCGAATTTGCCGTGCCTGCTTTACAAGTTTTGGTCAACTATTCAGCGATTGAAGTCGTTGGGGTGGTTACCCAGCCGGATCGTCCGGTTGGGAGGAAGCGGCTGTTAACGCCAACTCCGGTTAAAGAAGAGGCCATCAAGCATGGGATTCCAGTCTTGCAACCGGAAAAGCTGCGCCGACCTGAGTCGGTGGAGGAACTGCGGGAGCTTCAGCCTGATTTGATCGTGACTGCCGCCTACGGACAAATATTGCCAAAGTCAGTACTCGCGATTCCACGGCTCGGCTGCATCAATATTCATGCTTCGCTGCTGCCACGTTATCGTGGTGGGGCTCCCATTCATCATGCCGTGATGAATGGAGACACGTCTACAGGTGTGACGATTATGTATATGGCAGAAGGCTTGGATACCGGAGACATGATCAGCAGCGTCGAGCTTGCTATTGGGGATTCGGATACGACAGGCACTATGTTTAATAAGCTGAGTGCTGCAGGTGCTCAACTACTTCTGGATACATTACCTGATCTGCTTGCTGGTCGTATTCAGGCCGTTGCCCAAAATCATGAGGCAGCGGTCTATTCACCGAATGTAAGCAGGGAACAAGAGCGAATCGATTGGAGCAGGCCTGCTATCTCCTTATGGAATCAGGTGCGTGGTCTCAATCCAAGACCGGGTGCTTATACGACATGGAACGGAGAGGTTTTGAAAATCTGGTCCTGCGACAAGCCTAATCAGTCAGAGGTTGCGAATACACCTGGAACGGTTGTTGCTATTAGTGAGCAGGGTATACAGGTGGCTACAGGCGCTGGTATATTGACGATTACAGAGCTGCAGCCAGCTGGCAAGAAGGCGATGCAGGCAGCGCAATTCGCACTTGGTGGCCGACTTGTGGTTGGTACTACGTTTGTGTAAGCTCGGTAGCTAAGGGTATCTAATAATGGGGGCTACAACAATTGGAGCAAAGTTTTGATCATACGAACAACGGCAGTGGAAATGCTGGTAAACCGAAGAGAAACAATCGTGGCACAAGCAATTCGAATACAAACCAACATCATTCAAAGAAGTCGGGTACGCATCCTCAATCCGCAAACAAATCTCAAGTCAAGACAAGCACAGCAAAGACCAAAGGCAGTGCCCGGGAGGCTGCGCTTGAGGTGCTGGTACGTACGGAACAGGATCGTTCCTACAGCAATCTGCTCCTGAATCAAATCTTACAGCAATATCATCTGGACAAGCAGGATGTTGGATTAACGACTGAAATCGTCTATGGTACCATACAACGGTTGAATACGATCGATTATTTTTTGAATCGTTTTGTTGCCAAAGGTCTCGCCAAGCTGGAGCCCTGGGTTCGAAGCTTGCTAAGGCTAAGCTTTTACCAAATGCTTTACCTGGATAGGGTACCAGATCATGCTATAGTGAACGAAGCAGTCAATTTGGCCAAAAAAAAGGGTCATACAGGTATTTCTGGCATGGTTAACGGGGTTTTACGGAATGTGATTCGTCAAAAAGAAACCTTACAGATTCCGGCCGATCTGCCTGCTGTAGAACGTATTGCTTTGACACACTCGCATCCGCAATGGATGGTTAAACGCTGGATGGATCAAATTGGTGAAGCCCGAACAGAATTGCTTTGTGAAGCCAATAACAAACCACCGCATGTCAGCATTCGCACGAATACGATGAAGCTGAGCCGGAATGAATTGATTATTATACTAAATGAATCGGGAGTGGATGCTGTTCCTTCCGAGCTTGCTGGCGATGGAATTTTGGTCAAAAACGGTGGTAACATGGCTTTGACGCCTTGGTTTGAAGCCGGACTGTTTTCCATTCAGGACGAGAGCTCCATGCTGGTAGCCGAAACGCTTCAGCCTAAGCCGGGCGAGAGAATTCTGGATTGCTGTGCAGCTCCTGGCGGCAAAACGGCTCATATAGCAGAAAAAATGGGCAACCATGGAGAAATATGGGCTTGCGATATTCACGAGCATAAAGAAAAGCTGATCCGTGATCAGGCGACACGGTTAGGATTAACTTCCGTGCATACGCTGGTTTCCGATGCCCGGGATTTGCCGCAGCATTGGGCCCAAGAAAGCTTTGATCGTATTTTGCTCGACGCGCCCTGCTCTGGACTAGGGGTAATCCGTCGTAAGCCGGAAATGAAGTGGAATAAGCGTGAACAGGATTTAGACGAGGTTTGCCTGATCCAGAAAGAGCTTTTGAATAGCATTCATCCTTTGCTAAAAGTCGGGGGCATACTCATTTACAGCACATGTACTTTGGAATATAACGAAAATGAAGGCCAGGTTCGGGAGTTTCTGGACAATCACCCTAATTTCGAGTGGGATCTGCCCAAACCGATCGAAATTTATCCTTATGAGCATTTATCGGATGGTTTTTTTATTGCAAGGCTCCGGAAACGAGCGTAAGTTCTGGAACTATGTTAAAATTAAAACTATGTGCCGTGTTTGTGTACTATAATCAAGCACGAATTAACCAAACAGGTCGTGATGATGGATGAAATTAATAGATCGAGATAAACAAGACGGAACCAAGCCTTATGTATATGATTTAAGTCTTGAGGAATGGCAAGAGTGGATTAAATTGAATGGTGAGCCTGGATTTCGTGCGGGACAAATTTTTGACTGGCTCTATGTGAAAAGAATTTCAAGCTTCGAAGAAATGTCCAATTTGCCGAAAACGCTGCGGGATAAACTCAGCCAGCATTTTGATTTTGTGACGATGACCGAGGTGGCCAAGTACGCATCAAAGGACGGAACTGTCAAATTTTTATTTGAGCTGTCTGACAAAAATGCCATCGAAACAGTCATCATGAAGCACAGCTACGGTAACAGTGTTTGTGTGACAACCCAAGTGGGCTGTCGCATCGGTTGTACCTTTTGTGCATCAACACTGACGGGATTAAAGCGGAATCTGACACCGGGTGAGATCATTGCTCAGGTTGTGAAATCCCAACAGCTGCTGGATGCAACGGGTGAACGGGTCAGTAGTATCGTTATTATGGGAATTGGCGAGCCATTTGAAAATTATGACGCCATGATGACATTTTTGAAGGTGATGATCCATCCCAAAGGCTTGAATATCGGTCAGCGGCACATTACCGTGTCAACGAGCGGTATCGTACCGAATATTTATCGATTTGCTGATGAGCAGACACAGGTAAATCTGGCGATTTCGATCCATGCACCCAACGATACGCTCCGCTCGAAGCTGATGCCGGTTAATCGGAGGTTCCCTTTTGCACAATTGATTGAAGCCTGTCAATATTATGTGGCCAAAACGGGACGGCGGATTACATTCGAATATGCCTTGATGGGTGGAGTCAATGATCAGCCAGAGCATGCAGAAGAACTCGCACAGGTGCTTAAGTCGTTTCCCATGGCTCACGTGAATTTAATTCCTGTCAACTTTGTAACGGAGCGTGATTATGTACGAACTCCGAGGGATGATATCTTTACGTTTCAACGTATTTTGGAACGAAACAAGGTCAACGCCACAATACGTAGAGAGCAAGGCAGCGATATCGCGGCGGCTTGCGGACAATTGCGGGCGAAGCATATGGAGTCAGGTGCGAGGTGAAGCGAAAGATGTTAAAAACAGCTGCTTTAACAGACGTTGGACGCGTTCGTTTGGTTAATGAGGACCGGGCGGTTGTTCAAGAGGATATAAATGGGGTTGCGCTTGCTATTTTGGCGGATGGTATGGGAGGACATCAGGCTGGTGATATTGCCAGTCAGATGGCTGTAGATATTATTCACCAGCACCTGCAGTCCTTAGCGGCTGAGGCGTCTGTACATGAACGCAAATCATGCCTTAAAGATGCTGTGGAGCTTGCTAACGAGAAAATTTTTGAGTTCGCCTCTCAACGAGAAAACTACCACGGCATGGGAACCACGGTTGTGGTAGCTATGGCTGACGAGGATACGGTTGTGATCGGGCACGTCGGCGACAGTCGAGTGTATCGGATTAACCAGAGTGGGATTGAACAGCTGACAGAGGACCATTCTTTGGTCAACGTTCTTGTGAAAAGCGGTCAGATTACACGGGAAGAAGCCGGACATCATCCGCGTCGAAACGTGTTAACGCGTGCACTTGGTACAGAATCGACGATTGAGATCGATATTCAGGACCTGAGCTGGCAGCATGGAGACACTTTGTTATTATGCAGCGACGGGCTTAGCAGCTTGATCAGCAGCGAGCAGATTGTAGCGCCCATCCAGCAGGAAGCAGGATCGTTGGAGGAAATTGCTCAGCAGCTTGTTAATGAAGCTTTGACAGCAGGCGGGGATGATAACATTACTGTGGTGCTTGTCAGTAATGAGTCCGATACCCAGAAAGCGGCAGATGATGTTAATGATGAAAAGAGGTGATGATGAATGAAGGGCAAGCAGCTGGGAGGCCGTTACGAAATTCTGGATCGCGTAGGCGGAGGCGGAATGGCCATCGTATACAAGGCTCTGGATATTTTGCTGCACCGGCACGTTGCCGTTAAAATACTCCGTCTGCAATATGTGCATGATGAGGAATTTATTGAAAGGTTCCGTCGGGAAGCACAAGCAGCGGCTTCATTATCACACTCGAATATCGTTAGTATTTATGATGTGGGACAAGAGGAAGAAATCCATTATATTGTGATGGAATACATTGAAGGTACAACGCTAAACGATTTGATCAAAGATAAAGCTCCGCTTCAGGTGGAGGAAGCGATTCGAATAGCCAGCCAAATTTGTGAAGCTCTTGAGCACGCCCATCATAATCAAATCATTCATCGTGATATCAAACCTCATAATATACTTATCGGCAAAAATGGCAGGGTGAAGGTTACGGATTTTGGAATCGCGCGAGCTGTTACCTCGTCTACCATCACACAAACAGGCTCTGTCATGGGCTCTGTTCATTATTTTTCCCCTGAGCATGCGAAGGGAACCTTTACAGGGGAACAATCAGACCTGTATTCACTTGGAATTGTCATGTATCAGATGTTGACTGGAAAGCTGCCTTTTATCGGAGAAAGTCCGATTAGCGTAGCCCTCAAGCATCTGCAGGAAAATGTAGAGGATCCACGCCTCGTTAATCCATTAATTCCGCAAAGTGTGGAAAACGTGATTTTACGTGCAGTGCGTAAAGATCCATCTGATCGTTATAGCTCAGCCAGTCAAATGCTTGAGGATCTGGAAAGCTGCTTGCTTCCGCATAGACGGAATGAAGCCAAGCTGATTTTCAAAGATATTGATGAGCTGGATGAGGAAAAAACAAGAGTGATACCAGCCATACGTCCGGGTCAATATGTACCCATGAATGAAGAAGATGATGATGAGGGCTATTCCAAGGCGGATTCTTCATACAATGAAAAAAAGAAACGAGTATGGGTCAAGCCTGTCATTTGGATAGTTGTCTTGATCGGATTATTGGGCGGTATGTGGTATATGGTGGGATATGTCAAGGCCAGTATGAAGGTTCAAGAGGTTATGGTGCCTAATGTAGTAGGCAAGCCTCTGGCAGAAGCCCAACAGATGCTAAAGGATGCTCAGTTGGATAATGATGTTATTAGGGAAGATTCCAAAGATGTTCCCAAAGATGTCGTTATCAGCCAAAGTTCCAGCAATATGAAAAAATTAATAAATAGCAAAATTACACTGCATGTAAGTAAAGGTATTGAATTGCAGAAGATGCCTAATCTGGTTAGCTCCAATTTAGCAGATGCCAAAACAGCTTTAATGGCAATGGGTATTAATCAAGAACGAATTGCCGTGGAGCAGCAATTTGAAGAAAAGGACCCTGGAACTGTACTACAGCAGACGCCGGTATCTAATGAACAGATCGATCCGCTGAAGGTAAATGTAAAACTGGTCATAAGCAAGGGCAAAGAAACGTTCAAGATGAAGGACCTGATCGGTTTAACCGAGGAGGCAGCAAGAGCCTGGATTACGGCTAACAAGCTGAAGCTGGCAGCCAGTAATGTGACGACGGAAGCGAGCTATAAACAGCCCAAAGGCAGAGTTGTCAGACAGTTCCCTTATGAGCATGATGAAGAGGTTTCTCCGGGTTCGGAGATCACCCAATTGATTATTTCCTCAGGTTTTCCTGAGAATGCGGGTCCTATGACCATTAAAATTCCGTATAAGCCAGCTGTCGAAGGGAAAGCGAGCACGATCAAGATTAATTTGACCGATGCCCAGTATGATGAATTTGATTACAAATCGATTCCTAATGTGACAAAGCCTTCAGAGGTTGAGGTCAAGCTGGTTGTTGCTCCTGATAAAAATGCGATTATTAAAGTTAGGCAGGATAATGAGCTCACTGATCTGATTACAGTTACTTACCAGGATTACCTGGCTCAGAAGAGCGGCAAGCCGTTTAGTCCGCCAGCGTCGGGATCAGCAGGCTCTTCTACACAGAATCCAACCGGAACTGGTAATACTACCAAGCCAACAACACCGCAAGCTCCAGGAACCGGTACCAGTACGCCAGACACGGGAGCAGGAGCGAAACCGGGTGGGAACACAACTCCAGCCAATCCTGGAACTCCAGCTCCCGGAGGTACCGGTGCAGGAACAGGGGCTGGAACTGGAACAACACCGACAACGGGGGGAACGCCTCCCGCTGCCCCGGCAGCCAATCCGGCAGCACCAACGAATGTCAAACCAAGTAATCCAACTAATACAGGGGGCTAAGATAGATGCCATCCGGCTTAATTATCAAGGCACTAAGTGGTTTTTATTATGTCCTTCCTGAAGATGAGCACAACATGGTATCGATTCAGTGTCGTGCCCGTGGTATTTTCAAAAAACGAGGCGAGTCCCCTCTTGTAGGGGACCGTGTCAAGTATGAGCTGACTGATAATGGAGAAGGCACTGTAGATGAGATTTTGCCGCGCATCTCGGAACTTGTACGTCCACCGATTGCCAATGTAGAGCTGGCTGTTCTTGTATTCGCTGTACAGGAGCCAGCTTTGAATTTGCAGCTGCTGGACAAATTTCTGGTGCATACCGAAAGCTCCGGTCTGCATACGATCATCTGCTTAACGAAGCAGGATTTGATTGAAGAAATTCCTTGTCCCGTTGTTTCTTTGGAAGAAGAAAGCTCGGTAAATCTGCTGGATGAAAAGGATATCCCGCAAACGATGCAAGAGGTCGTTCGTATGTATGAAGCGATTGGGTATCAGGTAGTGGTAACAAGCGCCAAGCTGGGAATAGGCATCGATACCGTTCTGGATCGCTTGGCAGGCCATATCAGCGTGTTTGCAGGCCAATCTGGTGTCGGCAAATCCTCATTGCTGAACGCTATGGTACCGGGGCTGCAGCTGGAAACGAATCAGATCAGTATGAAGCTTGGCAGAGGAAAGCATACAACTCGTCATGTGGAGCTGATTCGACTGCACAATGGAGGACTTGTCGCAGATACACCGGGCTTCAGCTCACTTGATTTTATGCAGGTGAAGGAAGCCGAGGATCTGAGTGACAGCTTTAAGGAATTCCGGCCCTACTCTGCACAATGCAAGTTTCGAGGCTGTGTGCATCTGCATGAGCCGGAATGTAAAGTGATTGAAGCCACACAAGCTGGGCATATCGCACCTTCGCGGTATAAACACTACTTGCATTTTTTAGGGGAAATTAAAGACAGAAAAAGGAGGTACTGATATGCTGATTATTGCACCATCCATATTATCCGCAGACTTTGCCCAATTGGGAGCCGAAATTGCTGATGTGGAAAAAGGGGGAGCAGATTGGATCCACGTTGATGTCATGGACGGGCATTTTGTCCCTAACATTACGATCGGACCCCTTATCGTGCAAGCGATCCGTCCACACACACAGCTTCCTCTCGATGTCCATTTGATGATCGAGAATCCGGATGCATATATTCCTGCTTTCGTCCAAGCGGGAGCAGATCACATATCCGTTCATGTAGAAGCCTGCAAGCATCTGCATCGGACTTTGAAATTTATAAAAGAACAGGGAATCAAAGCGGGTGTCGTGCTGAATCCGGCAACACCGCTATCTTCAATTGAGTATGTAATGAACGAGAGCCTGGATTATGTGCTGTTAATGACCGTTAATCCTGGTTTTGGCGGTCAACAATTTATTGAAGGAATGCTGCCGAAAATTTCCAAGCTGCGCGAAATGCTGAATGAGCGGGGGCTTCACCATGTCGATATTCAAGTGGATGGTGGTGTGAATGCTGAGACAGCGCGTCAGGTTGCGGCCGCTGGAGCCAATGTTCTTGTAGCGGGCAATGCCGTGTTTGGACATGCGGATCGTGCAGAAGCGATCAGGTTAATACGAGGCAGGGAGTGATCGTTCTTTGAAATTCCTGATCGTATTGATGTACAGTTTGCTGTGCGCGGTGCTGCTTAATCTTTTTTCGCAAATTCAGGACTTGCTTAAATATTTATTTTCTTTAGGTGCCTTGTATCTGGGTATTCAATTTTTCAAAAAGCATGATGAAAAATGGATGCGGATTACATTTGTCATATTGACGATTATTCTGTATTTTATTGCAGCGGTTGTTTATGCTTTTTATCGATACCTACAATATGGTGATGTTCCTGCTCCTAGTTAGACAAGACGGATTAGTTCAATGGTTTTGTCATAAATCGGCATGATGCCTCATAAACTGGTTACAAAAGTTACGGCTTTTGTGGCCTTTTTTTGTTTTATTTTGGACTTGGTTAAATGTTAGGCACTTTTTCCAAGCTGCGGAATATAATGGAGTATGATGAGCCATGTTCCTGGTCAAATGAGGAATGCAATGTCAGGAAAACGAACAATCGAGTGAGCTGAAGGAGGGGTAGAAGTGAAATTTTATACAATCAAGCTACCAAGGTTTTTGGGCGGTCTTGTAAAGGCTGTACTTCATACATTCAGCAAAAATTGATACATGGATGCGAATAGAAATCGTGGACGCCTCTGTACGAACACCAAAAAAAGCACCTGAGAGCAGGTGCTTTTTGTACGTGGAAGTGAAACTACACACGTGCGATTTTGCCGGATTTCAAAGCCCTTGTGCTAACATAAACACGCTTTGGTTTACCGTCCACAAGAATACGAACCTTTTGAACGTTAACACCCCAAGTACGTTTCGCCTTGTTATTCGCATGAGAAACGTGGTTGCCTGTTCCAGGTTTTTTGCCAGTAATGAAACATTTGCGGGACATTGTACTACACCTCCTTAAAAGCCTCGAAGACCCTTAAGTCTTGTCCTCGGAAGCGATCTCTCTATAAGCAAAGAGTATTCAAAAACATACTTGAATATCATATCACAGCACAATAAATGCCGTCAATGTCACAATGATGATTTTGTGTGGACAATTGGCGTATTTATTTATTTATTCATGTTATTATAGTAGAATGAGACAAGGATAACTTGTAAACCAAAGGGGCTGGGAAGATGACGATTGAACTGGATGCGGAATATGGAAAAATATATGTAGCAGATGAGGTCATCGCCATGTTGGCGGGTTCGGCTGCTTTGGAATGCTATGGACTTGTAGGTATGGCAACACGTAATCAATTAAAGGATGGAATTTCTGAAATACTCAGACGTGACAATTCGAGCAGAGGCGTTGTCGTTCATCGAAATGGTCAGGAAACACCCATCATCGATCTCTACATCATTGTCGGTTATGGTACAAAAATATCAGTGGTCGCCCAAAATGTACAAAGGAAAGTCAAATATATATTAAACGATGTTGTTGGACTAAAGGTAGACGTTGTGAACATCTATGTACAAGGAGTACGTGTAGCTCAGTAGCTTGAAAAGCGGTTATTGTTGGTGCTGAGCAGGGTACTTGTGGCAGAAGGAGGGAATCATTTGAGTAAGCGCTTAAATGTACTAAACGGAACGGATTTTATTCGAATGGTCGAAATGGGTGCTGAACAGCTCCGTCAAAATGCGGATAAGGTCAATGCGCTTAATGTATTTCCTGTACCTGATGGGGATACAGGAACGAATATGAATCTGACTTTTACATCCGGTGTTGAAGAGCTGCGCCGACGTCCTTCTTCTCATATCGGTAAAGCGGCAGAAGCTCTGGCGAAGGGGCTGTTGATGGGAGCCAGAGGCAACTCGGGAGTTATTTTATCACAGTTGTTTCGTGGGTTTGCCAAGTCTATCGCGAATATGGAAGAGGTCCATGTCGAGCAGCTGGCAGCCGCTTTTCAGCAAGGTGTAGATATGGCATATAAGGCCGTTGTAAAGCCGGTTGAGGGAACGATTCTGACCGTAGCGAAGGAAGCTGCCAAACAAGGTATACAGCATGTCAAACGGCCGTCGGACATTCAATCACTGATGAATGAAATTTACAATAGAGCAAGTGAGGCCCTGGCTCACACGCCAGAGCAATTACCTGTATTGAAGCAGGTTGGGGTTGTTGATGCCGGAGGGCAGGGACTGCTGTTTATTTATAATGGTTTTGTTCATGCATTGACAGATTCGGCTATAGACACAACTCACACCGTCGTTGGGCATACACCCAGCAGCGCGCGGTATTTAGCAGTGGCTCCAAGAGCTATTAGCAGTGCAAGCGTTACCGACAAGCAGCAGGGACATCATGAGCCAGTAAGCGCACAAGCCAAGCTTGCAACTGAGGACATCTTATTCGGTTATTGCACCGAATTCATGGTGACACTGAATACGCAAAAGGCGAAGGCTCGCCCGTTTGAGGAACATGATTTCCGTGAACGTCTTTCTGCATTCGGTGATTCACTTCTGGTCGTGTCCGATGATGACTTGGTCAGAGTCCATATTCATGCGGAATATCCAGGTACAGTGATGAATGCGGCAATGGAGTATGGCGAACTGAGTCGCATCAAGATCGAGAATATGCGTGATCAGCATTCACATATTTTGATGGAGGAATTGGAGCAGGCACAGCATAACCATCATGAAGCCTCGGCATCAGTCCTTTCTCAGCAAGTTCTAAAGGAAGCGGTGAAGCTGCAGCCTTATGGTTTCATGGCAATATCAGCGGGAGCAGGAATAAGTGGAATTTTTAAAAGTTTAGGTGCGGATCAGGTGATTCATGGTGGCCAGTCGATGAATCCAAGTACTGAGGATATCGTTAAGGCTGTAAACCAGATTGATGCACAGACCGTCTTTGTATTGCCGAACAACTCTAATATTTTACTGGCTGCAGAGCAAGCCGTCCAACTGGTAGAAGGAAAAAATCTTGTCGTTATTCCAACCCGTACCATTCCACAAGGCATAGCGGCTATGATTGCTTTTCAGGAAAATGAGGAGCCTGAGGTTAATATTAATCTTATGCAGCAGGCAGCAGAGCAGGTTGAATCGGGAGCTGTCACTTATGCAGTTCGTGATACGACATTGGATGGTCTGGACATTAAGCAGGGAGATTATATCGGGCTCCATAATAGCACAATTATTACGGCAGATGAAAATTTACTCACAGCCTGCAGGGCGTTAATCGACAGCTTGCTTGTCAATGGCGGTGAAGTGGTTACGATCTATACCGGGGAAGAAGCGAACGAACAGCAGAGCCAACAGCTGGTACAGTACATCGAACAAACCTACAGTGACGTGGAAGTGGAAATTCATCGGGGTGGCCAGCCTGTTTATTTCTATATCATATCTGCAGAATAAGCATTGTTTTAATATGAAATTGCACAGAATGGGGGATATCGATTGAGACAGGTTCGCATCGTTACGGACAGCACTTCGGATATTCCGGCAGAGTTGCAGCACACACTTGACATACACGTGGTTCCTTTGAAAGTTCATTTTGGAGCTGACACCTATCAGGATGGTGTGGATATGAGATCTGAGGCTTTTTTTGAGAAGCTGGTTGCTTCCCATGTACTGCCCACCACCTCTCAACCGTCTCCGGTAGAATTTCTCGAAACCTTCAAAAGGCTGGCGAAGGAGTCGGACGCACCGATCCTTTCCTTTCATTTGTCATCGGCATTAAGTGGTACGTATCAATCGGCTATTCTGGCCCAAAACATGCTGGAGGTGCCGGTGGATGTAACTGTGATTGACTCCAAATTGTGTTCTTACGGATTCGGCATGCACGTTGTGGCAGCAGCAGAGGCAGCAAGAGAAGGCAAGAGCAAGGATGAGATTATACAGCTCGTAGATAGAATGAGGAAAGAAATGAAGCTTTATTTTCTGGTTGATACACTGGAGTACCTGCAAAAGGGTGGTCGTATCGGAAAAGCTGCTGCACTACTCGGTTCTTTATTGAATATCAAGCCGATTTTGTCAATGAATGCAGATGGTGAGGTGTATTCTGTGGACAAGGTCCGTGGTCATAAAAAAGCATTGGCAAGAATCGTCGAGCTGCTGAAGCGAGATTTTGGTGATCGACCTCTGCAAATCGGAATTGCAGATGCAAATAGTAAAGCAGGAGCGGAAGAATTCAGCTTGATGATGGAACAGCACTTTAATGTGAAGCATCAGCAGCTTACGCAAATTGGTCCTGTTGTCGGCACACATACCGGTCCGGGAACCGTAGCTGTGTTCGTCTGCCCGGTTTAATATGAAGCTGAATGTGTATGAAATTCCAGTTAAACAGGTACAGGGAGTCAGAGGGAAAAAGCCTGAAGAGTTATTGGCGCTTGGCATAACAACGGTGGGGGAGCTTCTCGACTATTACCCATTTCGATATGAAGATTATACGCTTCGTGACCTCACGGAGGTGAAGGATGGCGACCGGATTACCGTCCAGGGTACAATCGTCGGAATACCGCAGGTGCAGATGTATGGTCGGATCAAGTCCCGTCTTACTTGTAAAATTGTTGTTGACCCTTTATTTATTACAGCTGTCTGGTTTAACCGCCATTTTATGAAAGACCAGCTGGTAGCGGGAACCGAGGTTGTACTGACCGGGAAGTGGGATCAGAAAAGATTGCATCTTACCGTATCCGAGTCTGAATTTCCCGGTAAAGGATCCTCACAGACGGGTACGCTGCAGCCTGTCTATTCGATTGCAGGACCTATTACGCAAAAGTGGATGCGCAAGACCACCAGACAGGCACTGGAGCAGTATGGTGATCTTCTGATTGAAGTACTGCCACAGGAGCTGCTGGACCGCTATGAGCTGATGTCCCGTAAGCAGGCGGTTTCGCTGCTGCATATGCCAGGCTCAGTTCAAGAGGGAGTGCGAGCACGTAAACGGATGGTTTACGAGGAGCTGTTTTTATTTCAGCTGAAGATGCAGGCATACCGAGCCTTGAATCATGAAAGAGCAGATGGCGTAGCCCATCCTCTGGATTTGCCGGAGGTACGCGCTTTTGTCAGGGCATTGCCGTTTGTACTCACCGATTCACAAAAGAATGTACTGGCAGAAATCCTGCACGATTTACAGCAGTCGTTCTGTATGAGCCGGCTGCTTCAGGGAGATGTAGGTGCTGGGAAAACCGTTGTAGCCGCTACAGCGCTGTTTGCTGTCGTCAAGGCTGGTTATCAGGGAGCGCTCATGGTCCCGACAGAAATCCTGGCAGAGCAGCACAAACGTTCTTTGGACCGCTTATTTGAACCTTATGGGATTCAGGTCGGTCTATTGACCGGAAGTGTTTCGGACAAAAAACGGCGTGATCTCTTGGCATCCCTGCAAATGGGCCTGATCGATATAGTCGTGGGGACACATGCATTGATTCAGGAGGATGTGTACTTCCGCAGTCTCGGTCTTGTCGTTACGGACGAGCAGCATCGGTTTGGTGTCAATCAACGGAGTATACTGCGACGCAAGGGCATGAATCCCGATGTACTGACGATGACAGCAACTCCAATTCCACGGACGCTGGCGATTACGGCATTTGGCGATATGGATGTGTCGACATTACGCGAGCTTCCGAAGGGTCGTAAGCCCATCAAGACGTATTCGGTTACCCATGATATGCTGGAAAGAGTGCTCGGTTTCATTCGCCGTGAGGTATCGGAAGGGCGGCAAGCTTATATAATCTGTCCATTAATTGAGGAATCTGAAAAGCTGGATGTGCAGAATGCCATTGATGTTCATGCGCAGCTGCAATTTGCTTTTCCCGATTATCAGGTTGGTTTATTGCATGGTCGTATGCCCGCAGCTGATAAGGATGGGGTTATGCGAGAGTTTAGCGCCAATCGACTTCAGGTGCTCGTGTCGACTACAGTTATCGAGGTTGGTGTAGACGTCCCTAATGCGACACTGATGATCGTATACGATGCGCACCGTTTTGGACTTTCCCAACTGCATCAGCTGCGTGGTCGTGTCGGACGTGGAGAGCACCAGTCTTACTGCGTACTCATCGCTGATCCCAAGAATGAGATCGGGAAGCAGCGAATGAAGGCGATGACAGATACGAATGATGGATTTGAAATCGCCCGCCGCGATCTCGAGCTTCGTGGTCCCGGAGATTTTTTTGGCACGAAGCAGAGCGGTTTGCCCGACTTTCGACTTGCGGATATGGTGGCTGATTTTGAAACGATGGAGCAGGCTCGCGATGATGCAGCCGAGCTTGTAAAACGGCCCGATTTTTGGACGGGTGCATCCTACAGTATATTGCGTGAATTTTTACGTCGCGAACACATATTTGACAGCGAACTATTGGATTGATGCTTAACTTATTTTAAAAGCACATATTCGTTTCCTCCGACATAGACTTACTATGGGTTCTATTTTCTCGGTCGGAGGTGTTCGCAGGAATGAGCTATCAAAAATATGGATTTGAGCCGGCTTTTGTAGAACGTGTAAAGCTGAAAATGAAAAATCCTGACACCAAGGAACGAATCAAAATGATGCTGCAAGGAGTAACCAAATATGATCTGCAGGATCGCTCCAAGGTGAGGCGATTTGTTGGTATGCTATCCAAGGTACTAGGCGAGAAATTGACAGACAAGCAGACAGAGAATATGATCAGCTTTGTGATTGCACAAAAGATTGACCCGAACAGTACTTTTCATTTAATTAAGCTGTGGAGTATGTTCCGTTAATAAGGTGTTCTGCTTGCGGTATGGAAGATGGCAGAGAAATGCTTGGACGGGTTGCCAGAGTGATCGCTCCCAAGTTATAATTTGGGTAGATTGCTCAGGGGGAGGAACCTTCATTGTTGCCATTGGAACCTACAGATACGGACAAACATACGAATAAACCGATAACCCGCAGGCAACTGCTGGCAGGCTTAAGTGCCGCAGGTGTGTTACTTGCTGCAGGTGCCGGATTTCCGGGTGGAGCCCAGGCGGCCGTTACGGTCCCTGTTGGGAATACGAATACATGGTGGTATAACGTTAAAGATTTTGGCGCTCAGGGAAATGATCGCAGTGATCAGGACGATAGCCCGTTCATTCAGGCAGCCATTAACGCGGCGGCTGTTTCTGGAGGAACGGTCTATTTTCCTGCTGGTCGATATATAATCAAAACGGGGTTGTTTTTGCGTTCCAAGGTTCATCTGCTTGGGGCAGGTGCGGAAGCTTCGGTTCTTAAAGCGGGTCTGGTGAACATACAGATGGTGATGTGTCCCGCTCAGGGTAAACAAGCTTCTATTGAAGGATTGACTTTTGAAGGAATCGGCAATATTACCAGTTCAGTAACTTCTATGGTTGAGCGTGGTATTCATATTCTAGAGGCATCGTTTATTCGTGTTAGCAAATGCTTATTTAAAGGAATAGCTAATGGTGTGCACTTGGCTCGTTCTGAGCATGTCACCATTGAGGATTGTTCGTTCATCTCGCTCGTAGCTGGAGATAGTGCTTATGAGGGATATGGGGTGACGGCAGAAGGTGGAGCGAATCATATCATTCAAGGGAATCATTTTAAAAGTCTGCCTAGGTCCTGCATTCAACTAACGGCAGGCTGCTCCTACACATTGGTTGCGGGCAATGTGATGGAAGCTTGTCTCGAAGCAGCGATTACGGTGTCTTCCAAGCTTTCCGTATGCATGTACAATGTGATAGATGGTAATGCGATCACGGCATTTGGTTTGATCGACAAGCAGATAAGCTGTACCTATGGAATTAGACTCAAGGATGCTTGCAGCTATAATCACATCGTGAACAATTCGATCACACGTGCGACATTCGCAGGTGTTCAACTGGAGGCGGCAGACAACGCTGGGGATGATCGGCCTTATGGAAATGTAATGACGGGTAATAAAATCGACACCAGTGTGCGTGGTATCGTTGTGCTCAATGGTTCTGACAATTCGCTGAAGGCAAACGAGGTGCGTCGGGTCGAGCTAGGTATTCTGATCGATACGATCGGCGAAGGTAATGCTTCTATTGCCAAACAAAATGTGGTTACCGGTAATAGTTTATTTCAATGTTCGACATCAGCTGTGAAGATTGGCTCGAACCGTTGCCAGTCCAATATGGTTCATAGTAATTCAGGATTTGATAATACAGCTGGTCTGACGGACAATGGAATGGAAACAGTAACAGCAGGCTTTTAAAAAAAGAGCGGGTTGTCCTTCAAATAGGGCAATCCGCTCATTTGTTGTTCCATTTTTAAATCAGATAGCGCAAATAAATATACACACTGGATATAACAATCGAAAGAATCATCAATGGAAATCCGATCTTCAGGAAGGCTAGAAAAGTAATCGGGCGTCCTTCCTTGGCTGCCATTCCAGCGACAATCAGATTGGCACTGGCGCCAACCAAGGAGCCGTTTCCTCCCAAGCATGCGCCTAAGGCAAGACTCCACCACAAGCTGTTCAGGTTGGTGACTCCCATCGTACCCATATCCTGAATCAAGGGAATCATGGTTGCCACAAAAGGGATGTTATCGACAAAAGCTGAAGCAATAGCACTGAGCCATAAGATCAGCATCGCGGTCGCTACTTCATTTCCGCCTGTAAGCTGAACGGCCTGCTTGGCGAGGCTTGCAATAACTCCGGTTTCAACGAGTCCAGAGACAATGACGAACAGTCCGATAAAAAAGAAGACGGTGGTCCATTCAACTCGGCTCAAAGATTTCTCCAGGTAATGCTCGCCTGTTAAAAGCAGCAGCAGGAACGCACCCGTTAACGCTACTGTTGCGGATTCCACATGAATAATTTGATGAATAAAAAAACCGCCAATCGTTAGTGCAAGCATACTTAAGCATTTTTTGAGTAAAAGTGGATCCGTGATTTCGCTTTTTTCATCCATAAGCATGATCCCGGCTTTCAAATCCGGAGTCGTTTGTATCTGCTTGCGATAAATAAGTACAAAGATGACTAAGGTAACGATCAATATGAATATTGAGATGAGAGACAAATTATTAATAAATGCCATAAAAGTGAGTTCCTTGACGGCACTCCCGATCATAATATTGGGTGGGTCACCGATCATGGTCATGGTGCCACCGATATTAGAAGTAATAATGATGACAATTAAATAGGGCAAAGGATTTACCTGTAATTGGCGAGTTATACTGAAGGCAATAGGAACCATCAACAGTACAGTGGTCACATTATCCAACAAGGCTGATCCAAAAGCTGTGATCAGAGCCAAATAAATCAGGATGGTTACGGGTTCACCTTTGCCTTTCTTGGCAGCCCATATAGCCAGATATTTAAAAAGACCGGTTTCAGAAGTTATCGATACCATAATCATCATACCAATGAGCAAACCCAATGTGTTGAAGTCAATATGATGTAAAGCCGTTTCCTGACTAACGACCCCCAAGATGATCATCACGATACCACCCAGCATGGCGGCAAGGGTACGATGAATCTTTTCCGAGGTAATAAGCGCGTAACTAATTAAAAAAATGCCAATTGCTAATATTGCCTGATTGTCCATGATGTCCTCCTTGAGATAGTGCGATCCTGACTCCGTGCACCTGCCACAGCCCACTCAGAACTCCAAAAAAGACAAAAAGAAGCCTGCAGTGGCAGGCTCCTCCGGGTCATGCATTATCATATTATAGATCATACTATAGCTTATTATGCAATTGTTGTAAATGGAAATCGGTATACGGATACAAGTCAAGATATAGCTGCTGTACGCAAATCTACCCAATAATGGAGAAACAGACTCATGAAATTTGAACAGGTGTATACAACATATAAGCCCCTTCTTTTATCCATTGCCTACCGAATGCTGGGATCGATAACGGACGCAGAGGATATCGTTCAGGACGTATTTGTATCCTTACAGCAGACAAGCCTGGAGGATGTGCATCATATCAAAGCGTATTTGGCCAAGATCACGACCAATCGCTGCTTGAACTTGTTGAATTCTTCTCGTAAGCAAAGAGAAATTTATATCGGTCCATGGCTTCCGGAACCGGACATCGAGATGAATGAGCGAAGTCCAGAGGACCGAATCGTGCTGGAAGAAACCGTTACTTATGCATTGCTTGTGCTGCTCCAGCAGCTGTCTCCGATGGAGCGGGCTGTGTACGTGCTGAGGGAGGTTCTTGAATTTGAATACAAGGATGTCGCCGAGATGTTGGGTAAAAGCGAAGTAAGCTGTCGCAAGATGATGAGTCGTCTGAAGCCGAAACTTGATCGGGATAAAGCGGCTGCCACTACTCCTCTAAACGGCGAACAGATGCAAGCGTTTGTTCAAGCATTTATCCAGGCTTCAAGAACTGGCAGCTTCGAAGCTTTTATTCATTTGCTGATTGAAGATAGTACGTTGCTTACCGATGGAGGTGGCAAAGTACGGGCGGCGCTTAATCCCATTTATGGAAGAGCTCGGATTCAAGCCTTTTGGGAAGGCATATTCCAGAAGGGAGCTCTTGCAGGTGAATACCGCCTGGTACAGATCAATGGCGAACTTGGGATTGTACTCATTCAACAAGGGCAGCTTAAATGTTTGGTTTGTTTCGAGATGACGGAGGACCTCTCTGCTATTCAAACGATTTACAAGGTATCCAATCCTGATAAGCTTAAGCACTACCGATAGTACTCGGGATATCGGGATACAATCTTTTCACTTTTGGTCACAGAATCTTGCCTTTAGTGGTCTTATTAGTGTAGTTCCAATAAAAGAGATTACCAAAGGAGAGATTTGGATGCAAACCCGATTAAATTATCGTGAGGTCCAACCCCAAGCCCTACAAGCGATGTTGAAAATGGAAAGCTTCATCCAAAGCTGCGGTTTGGATAAAAAGCTGTATGAGCTGATCAAAATCCGAGCCTCACAAATTAACGGATGTGCTTTTTGCCTCAATATGCATACCGCGGATGCACGTTCAATGGGTGAGACGGAGCAGCGTCTTTACTTGCTAAGTGCCTGGCGTGAAGCTCCATTCTATACAGAGGCCGAACAAACCGTTCTGGCATTGACAGAAGCTGTAACGCTTATATCCAAAGAAGGGGTTTCACAGGAATTGTATGAAAAGGTTCGGGAGCATTTTGATGAAACCGAGTTTGTTAATTTGATTATGGCGATCAACACGATCAACAGCTGGAACCGTATAGCAATATCGACGGGTATGTTTCCAACGACTTAAGTACTGCTGCAAGCGTTGGATTGCAGGTTGTTTCTAACAGTTGGACGGGTATTTAAGGAGCCTTTACCGAGTAATTGGGTAGAGGTTCTTTTGTTTTGGAAGAAATATGCAACCTTTTTCCTGAATAAACGTTATAATTAGAAAGTGTTAATTAAAGCCATGAACGAGAGGAGACAGGAATCTTATGAAAACAATCGGAATTGCCAGTATCGCGAGCGTTCTGCTCCTAGGTTCCGTTGCTCCTGCCTCGGCACAATCTTTATATGCCAATCATGTGTACCCAGGCCTACAAGCACAGACTGTGGCTGATAAGGAAGCCGAACTGCTTGAATTAGAGTATGAGGGAAGCGACGAGGCACCTGCAGATACAATAATAAAGCGTGACCGGGCCATCGAGCTGGCCAAACAGTATGTGGCTATCCCAAGTGGCTACATTCTTGAGGGGGTAGGTTATCAAAGCAATTTGTACACAATAAGCAACAGTCGCGGCTCGTGGATCATTTCTTTTTCGAAAAAGGATCAGAAAAGCTATGGGGATATCAGCGTGACGATAGAGTCAGATACCGGAAAGCTGCTCTCCTTTTATATTAATGAAATGGACACTGACAAGAAACTTACGTTCCCGCCCAAGATCGATTTGGAGCATGCCAAGCAAACGGCTCTAGATTACATAACCAAGACCAATCCGCAAGAAATAAACCAGCTTCTATATGATGAGGATTATGAGAAAAGCTTCCGTAAACCGCTTGATGGCAACGTAGAATATCCACTTTGTTATTTGAGAGTCGTGAACGGAGTCGTATTCCCGCAAAATTATGTTGTGATGACTGTAAATGGCGAAGGCAAAATTCTTTCTTACATGCTGCAATGGGACGAGCAGCTTACTTTCCAGGCACCGCGTAACCCGATCTCACTTGGACAAGCTGCTGAGCAATTCAATAAATTGGCAGAGCCTCGTCTCCAATATATCGTTCCTAATACTCCAAACGGATTTGCTGCGCCTGCTGTGGCGTATGAGACGGATGCTTTCTTGCTGGATGCCGAGACAGGGGAAGCACTCCTGCCCTCAGGATTAAAGAAAGAGAAGCAGCCCAAAGCGATTCCGGCTAGCGACAAGCGTATTACGAATGGATTACCTAAGGCGCAGAAACTGACCAAGGAACAGGCTGCAGCGCAAGTATCATCAGTCATCCCCCTTCCGGCCAGTGCGAAGTTGCAAGCAACCGATTATCAAGAAAACACCGATCCGATTACAGGCGTGACTTCTTTTGAATGGGATTTAAGCTGGTCAGTTGCTTCAGATAAGAAATACGATGATTCTTCGATATATGCAACTGTGGACAGCAGTACAGGCGCTGTGCTGCGTTATTCCAGGTATGCATTTAATTATGCGGACTCAAAGGTAACTTCCCAATCAGGCACACCCAGCTATGACGAGCTAAAAATAAAGGCACTGGAGTCGGTCAAACAGCTGCTGCCAGATTATGCTCATGAATTGTATCTGGATCCTCAATATGGCGGGTATACACAAGAAGAACTCCAACAAATGCAAACCTTTGAGTATTATTTCCGACGCAATATCAATGGAGTTGATATCCCCAATGATTCCGTTACGATCAGCTTTGATCGACAAACGGCAGAAATCCAGGAATTCAACAGCAATTTGCTTACTTCGTATTATCCGGCCGAGCCGCCGAAGGTTATATCCGTCCAGAAGGCCAGAGATATTTGGATGTCCCAGTATAAGGTGGAACAGCAATATATCGTTGTGGATAAGGACAAGGAGTATGCTCAGCAGCAAGACCTTACGCTTCCGATGGCACAGATTGAGACTAAGCTTGTGTATAATCTGAAGCCAATTTTTCAATTCCGTGAGCTGACTTATCTGGATGCAGGTACCGGGGAATGGAGAAATAACGAAACCAACCAGATCGTACATCCGCGTATTACCGATCCCGTTGATCTAAAGGGAAATTGGGCAGAAGAAGCTTTAAAACTTATGCTCGATTATGAGGCACTGGATCTGGTGGATGGCAAAGTACAGCCGGATGCATTGATTACGCGTGGTGAATTGGTGCAAATGTTTATTACAACTTTGAATGGCGGTTATTTCCCGGTTGCTTCTGATTATGCCGATCGTTCGGCCAGCTTCTCTGATGTAACCAAGGATTCCAAATATTTTCCTTACGTAGAAAATGCAATTGATTATAATCTGATTGACCGGGCATCCGGCACATTTGATCCAGATGCTGCATTGACTCGATCTGAAGTAGCCGATCTGATTGTCAAGGCACTTGGATATAGTAATCTGTCCAAGGTTAAAGGCTTGTTCACGACCAAGGCAACAGATGTGAATGAGCTGCCCAATCAAGGAGCCATTGCGATCGTGAGCGCCTTGGATATCGTCACGTTGAATGGTGAAACCTTCTCTCCTTATGAGAAAGTAACCCGTGCGCAAGCTGCTACGTTCTTTTACAACTTTTTGAAGGCCCATTCCCAACTGCTGGACACACCACGGTAAGACAATAGGCAATCATTCATTTATAATAACTCAATAAAAAAGCACGTACTCCCAAAAAAAGAGAGTACGTGCTTTTCGGTTTATTTTACAATTAATACAGGTACCTTAGCATTGTGAACAATGTGATGACTTACGCTGCCCAGAAAGAATTCTCTTATAGGTCCCAAGCCGCGGCTGCCGGTAATAATGAGGTCGTGATGCTTCTCTTCGGCATATTGAAGTATGGTTGCAGCAGGTGGACCTTGTAGAAGAACATACTTGACAGAAAGTTCAGCGGGTACGAAGGACTTGGCTTCTTCTATAATCGCTTTCCCCTGCTCAATAATGTAAGTGCTTGCAGTCGCATCCACAAAGTAGGGAGTGCTAGCGACAGAAGGGTAATGGTAAACGTGGATAATATCTAAATGCGGTGCTTGAGAAATACGGGTTTGCTCTTGAACCAAGCTGACTGCTTTTTCGAGTGCTTTTTTAGAGAGATTAGAACCATCAAACGCAACAAGGATTTTAGTAAATAGCACTTTAATCACCCCTTCTGCGAGATTGGCTTACAAGCTTATTATAGCATAACTACAGATCAAATAGTCAGAATATTCGTACTGTAATGATATGTATTATTTGAGAAATAATCAGCTTAACTTGAGAAATTCACCCAATTACAAGGCTTTAAAATGAACGACCGCGCTGTATAGCATCTTATTATGAAGCGGGTTGAAGACGATGTTATGGCTGATGGAATGGACGCCTAATAACAAGGCTTTATTATTATCAATCTGCTCAGCAATTTTTCTTTCTAGCGTTTTGAGATCGTAAGCTTCAAAAAACTCGATCTTGTTTTCCATTTTATCCAGCATAAAGCTCATTTGGTTTCGCTCCTCTGTGTTGGTCATCATTCTATCTATAGTCTAAGTAAAGATTGACGCTCTGCAATCGGTCTGCAGGTTTTACATACGCCAACCACCTTCTCATGTCCGGAATAAAACGCGAGCTCCTTCGGATTTACCTTGCGTTTGCAGTAGGAGCAGCTTTGCTGCTGGCTTGAAGGTTTTCCGGATGAATCCGTTTGTCTCTGCTTTCGGGAGGAATTTTTGGCGTGTACAGCGAATGGATTCTGATTTTTACGCTGCCGCTTCATGACAACCAGGATGATGCCGGTGATGACAATCAGTACAACGATACACAATGAAAGGGAGGTCATCTTATCAAAAGTCATATTGGGGTGGCTCCTTTTGTATACTTTCATCAGAATAACATAGAGTCAGTTTAATTTGTACTTGAAAATAGCTTTCGAAGATAGATCAATCGCCATCAAGCAGCTAATCTAAGAAATGTCTCATTCAGAACGTGTAGGGACACAAATTGAAAAACCTAAAGTGAACAATTCACTTTAGGTTTTTTCTAATCTTCAAAAAGAAGTAAGGGCTTATTTTCTTTTATTGTTAAGTATACACTGACGCAGATCATTTAATAATTCGTCTAGTTCATGCTGTAGTTGATGAAGCTCACGATAATAGCGTCCTTGGACAGCAGCTAGTTCCGATGATGAGAGTTTAGTGAACCTGTTGTAATCAGCCAAACAGCTGTTAGAAGGATGTATCTCTATTTCCTCTAATACAATGTTCATAGTATGACCTCACTTTTATTTGAATGTAACTTTAGAGTAGCATCCAATTGTAAAATATTAACTGGCTTTTTGTTAAAAGTTTGTAGAGGGCATAATAATCACATTCAGCAATCGGCTTGAGCATAATATGAACCAGTTAATGAAATCGTTTACAAATTTATAAAGTGGTATCCATATTCCACAAAACTAGCGCCACGGTTAGCAAACCGAGTATTCCTACACTCCAGGTTTGGCTGAAGCTTAATGAGAAATTTATTGAAAAAATGGCGAACCATAATCCGGTAAGTAACGTGAACCAGTTTTCCAAAACATTAAATTTTGATTTCTTAAGAGCCAACAGGGAAGCGCAAAGCTGAAGCGTTCCTAAACAAACACTAGTCCACACAACTACAGAAAGGTTAGATAGGCCAAGAACCCATGGGGAGATAACAAACCAAAAGCCGAATAAGGCAGTTAATGAATTTCTTGTTCTCATCGTACACCTCCAATAAATTTAATGCGACCATATTGGGGCACATTATATTTATATGCAAGTGCTTACATCTTTGATAATACCGCTCAATTAATATTTTCGAAAAATATATGAATAAACAACGTAGATGGGTTACATCCCTTTAGTTGAAGCCCAATCTTTAGAGCCATTTATTTCATATTATGATTATGTTCCATATCCTAATGATTTCCATTGAAAGGGGGAGCTAACATTGAGTGAAATAGCTGGACATCGCGGTTTTACTTCCACAGGTGCTATTCTTGTACTGTTTATACTTTTAGTTATTATTAGCACTACCTTTTTGTATTAATCGATAATTTTAGGCGTAGTGTGAACAGCAATAAATTTCGACAACAAAAATTTAGGACCCTTCGCAGGGTCCTAAACAATGGGAGAGGAGAAACCGGATGAAGAGCTTATGGGGAACGTAAGTCTTCTCCGCGGTTGTCTACGACATTTCGGATGCCGATAATCCAAGTATTCACAGCTAAAGAAACAAATATACATAAAGTAACAAAATTTTGTGCAAAAGTTTCCGTTTATGGTACGATAGGATCACTATTGAGCAGAAGGTGGATTTACATGAGAGTAATTTCAGGCATTGCAAAGGGTAGACAGTTGAAATCTGTGCCCGGTACAGGAACGCGTCCAACGACCGATAAGGTCAAGGAGGCGATTTTTAGCATGATCGGTCCTTATTTTGAAGGGGGACAGGTGCTCGATTTATTCGCAGGGACGGGCGGTTTAAGCATTGAGGCGCTCAGCCGAGGAATGGATCATGCAGTCCTCACGGATATAGATAAAAAGAGTATCGACATTATAAAACAAAATTTGCAAGCAACTGGGTTTATAGAGCAGGCAGGTATTTACTGTACCGACGCGCGACGCGCGTTGAAGGCTCTAGTTAAGCGTGAGGCCAAATTTGATCTTGTATTTGTGGATCCGCCTTATCGTATTAAGCTCGCACAAGAGCTGCTTGAACAGCTGGATCAGCACAATTTGTTGAATCCATTAGCTACGATCGTTGTGGAGCATGATATTGAGGATACATATCAGCATGCAATCGGACGTTTACAATGGGTTCGGCGCGCTGAGTATGGCGACACGGCGGTAACCATTTATAAAAATGACGCGGATGCGGTTAAGTAATGTTCTATTTCAGAAGGAGGTCATCACATAATGAGTATTGAACATTTTGGAGTCAAGATTGCGGTTTATCCAGGCAGCTTTGATCCGGTGACGAACGGTCATTTGGATATTATTCGTCGTTCTGCCAAGGTTTTTGATAAGCTGGTGGTTGCCGTACTGAACAATTCGAGTAAAAATCCATTATTTACGGTAGAAGAGCGTGTAGAGCTGCTGAGAAAGGTCACCAGTGATGTACCGAATGTGGAGATTGACAGCTTTCGTGACCTTCTTGTTAATTATATGAAGAAAAAAAATGCACATCTCATCGTACGCGGTTTGCGTGCGGTGTCTGATTTTGAATATGAGCTTCAAATGGCATCAACGAACCAGAAGCTGGACGAAAATATTGAAACTTTTTTTATGACATCTACGCCCAAATATTCCTATCTGAGCTCCAGTATTGTTAAGGAAATCGCGCGTTTTCATGGTCCTGTGGTCGATTTGGTGCCGGATGTGGTCGATAAAGCTATGCGTGCCAAGTTCGTAAACGCGATGAGCTAAGGCTACTACCTCTTGCTGTTCGGAGCGCTCCGCCCCAAGGATTGCACAACGAATGCGATAATGACAGATAGCAGTAACAGCAGCAGCAATACGATACCGAGCCACAGCATGATCGGACTCATAAGCATCCATACATCAAAGGCTTGACTGCCATTAGTCAAACGTGCACCAGTCTGACCGGAATGGACCGCTTGCGTCAGTATTGGATGGGAGAGAAATACAGGGGATGCAATTCCGGCTAACCATTGATTAAGCGGATTCCAGAACACAGCTGTCAAAATAAAAGAAATAGCGGCATGAAGTAATCGAGAGCGCAAAAACATCGGGTAACGAATATCTGTCGATAGGGTAAAGCTTTTTACCTGTGCATGTGCAGATAATCCTCCCCAGCCAAGTAAGGCACTCAGGATGGCGTACTGCCAATTGCCAGCCAACAAGTTGTTCTGGCCCATCGCAAATGCACCTAAATGGATTTCAAGTATACCGGACAGCAAGGCATTTAATAGCAAGGTTGCCTCATGTAAAGGAATCCAATCTCTTTTTGCAAGTACCATTGCTGCATATTCGGTGATCGAGCTGAGGGCAATTACCTGTGCAAGTACGGAGAATATGATCATAACTCCGCCGATGACCATTAATTGCTGGATACTGTGAGTTACTGAATCACCGAGCAGCTTGCCAAAAGTTCGTCCATCGTTGGCATGGGCGGCTCTTAATGCGGTTATACTTTTACGTACCGTGCTGTGTGTAGAATGCGCAGCTTGGTAAGAGAGACGACTCGTGGCAATGGCTGGCTCCTCCTCAGCCACGCTTGTCTGTTTCAATCGCTCTAGAAGTCCCATAATCAGCACAGCACCATAATGGAGCAGGGCCAGCGCCATGCCTAATTTGGCATTGTTCATAAAACCGACACCAATGACGGTTACAAGTACCATCGGGCTTGCTACGTGGCTTAAGGAGAGCAGTCGCTCAGCTTCACCTCTTGTTACCAGCTTATTGCGTCTTAATTCTCCTATAGCGATCGCTGCAGAGGGAGCGCCAGCAGTGAGTCCTATAGAGAGAGGCCATCCACCTGCACCTGGCAGGCGAAACAGGTAACGAAGAAGCGGCTCAAGCAAAGTGCCAAGTGCATGCAAAAAGCCCAAACCACGGAGGATCTCCGTTATAATTAGAAAAGGTAGCAATGCTGGGAATACTAGCTTCCACCAAATGGATAAGCCCTGTAGGGAAGCTTGAAATATACGGTCAGGAAACACGATCATACAAAAAACCAATAGCATTGCCAGACATCCCAGCAAGAGAGTTGTCAAGCGTTTCGCGGTAAACATCAGCCTCACTCCGGAACACAGGATGGTACATGTTTACGCATTTTTCGTATGGTTTAGACCAAGCAGGTCAAACCTGATGAGATGTATGCGAGCTGACGATTCGAGTAAGCACACTCGGCCCAGGGGGAATCAATTATGCAAGACATTAGACAAAGTAAACGTATTTCTAGAATTGTTGTTTCTGTATTTATTGCCATTGTCATTGTATATGTTGTGTACTTAATGCCGCTGCCGCTGTTTATTTTCTCAGCCGGTACTGCCGAGGTCATTCACCCTATGGTTCAAGCCAAAGAGACGGGCGATCCGGATAAGGGAGTTTTTATGCTTACAACAGTACGAGTATCGGATGCGACTATATTCAGTTATTTGATGACGTTCGTTCGGCCTTATGATGAGCTGCGGATGAAGACGGAGCTGCTGCGCAAGGATGAGACCGAACAGGAGTATTCGCAGCGGCAGGAGGTCAACATGCTGTCCTCGCAGTCTAGTGCTCTGCAAGCTGCTTACCATAAGCTAGGTATTCCTTATAAAATTATGAATGATGGCGTAGTTGTTGTGCAGGTTTTCAAAAATTATCCAGCTAACGAGGTGCTTCAGGCTGGAGATTACATTGTGAAGGTGGATGACACGCCTATTGAACAAAGTCAGGAGCTGCAAAAGCTGCTGCAAAGCAAAAAGGCCGGTGACACTGTTGCGGTTTCTTACAAAAGGAAGCAAGTAACGAGAGTAGCCCAGATCAAGCTCGAGGCACTTCCAGCCGATGATGGAGCTTCTGCCGCCAAGCCAGAGGAAAGACGTGCAGGGCTTGGTATTGTACCAGCAACTGTGCAAACCATCAAAACAGATGATGAGTCCAAGCAGGTCACAATAAAAGCTGGGGAAATCGGCGGGCCTTCGGCGGGATTTATGTTCTCAATGGAAATTATTAATCGTCTGCTGCCTGAGGATATCACGAAGGGGTATACCATTGCGGGTACAGGAACCATCAACGAAAAGGGGGCAGTAGGTGTGATCGGAGGCATTCAGCATAAAATTATTGCAGCCGATAAAGCGGGTGCTGATATCTTTTTTGCTCCCAAAGATGAAGTATCGGCAGCAACGGGAAATATTCCGAATTATTCGGATGCGGTTAAGCGGGCTGAGGAAATTCATTCACATATGAAGGTTATTCCTGTCGCTACACTAGACGATGCGATGAATTATTTAAGCACCTTGCCACCCAAAACAGCTGCATCCCAGCCGGCCAAAGCCAGCTAGGACCATAGATTCACTTATTCCGATTGACTTAATTGTACGGGCGGCTCATAATAGTCGCGAAACAGATCATGTTTGGTTGCAGCATCAAAACCAAGTGCATATACGGAGGTAGCTTGTACATCCATTTGTAAAAACGGATAGGCTTCTGAAGAAGCCGCATTCACATTCGTAATTATGGGTACCTTAGAGACATGCTTCATTCGTTTAAGCAGGTGCCTGCCTGCAGGGCTGAAGCCCAGCACGCGTAAGTAAGGTACACCTTGGCGAAGCACTGCGGGTGAAAGCTGTGCTTTTGTCTGATTCAGCAATATACGCAGCAGCATTCGCTGCAGCTTGGTTCGCGTATATCTTTTGGTTTTGAGCAGTCCGATAAGCTGCTCGACGATACGACCTGATCCTCCAGATAAGGATAGTTGGGGAAGAACATGTTTGATGCGATGCTCCAGTCCCTCAGTTACTTCGTGAAGCTCTGCAAGCTGGTGGGTGCTATGATGCAGCAGTTGGAGAAGAAGCGGCTTTGCATAGTGTTCCCATTCGATAGGTGCCCGACCAACTGCCGTTTCACGCTGCAGCACCTTCATGGTACCTGATGGGACGAAGGGAACAAGCTCTTCAAGCGTACCTCGTTCAAACAGTATGCGACGAAGGGCTGTTGCACTTGCTATGGATTGATCTGTAATTTCAGTTTGATTGTAACCGGATTTTTGCCTTGTAATAGTCAAAGGCTTAATGCTGCTGTTCAAGCGCTGAAGGGCGATCAAATAATGCAATCCGAGTGTGTTGTTGGGCTTCGCCAGCTCGGACGGGTCCACTCCAGGGAGATGACGGGCAATGGCTCTGCTGTAAGCGGCTGGGTAGGGAAGGCCAGTTTTTAATTCATCCTGAAGTGCCCTCTGAAATGCTTCTGGCTCATCACACATTGCATCGGCGACAGCCTGCAGCCATTGAAGTTCGCCGCTCTCACTGCCGAAGCATAGGCTATCGACGATTCCAGTTGCATGTAGAGCAGACATGGCTCCGTAAGCGAACCATTCGGCAGGCTGCGTAGAATAAGCTATCGGAAGCTCCAGGACGAGATCTACGCCCATTCGAAGTGCCATTTCGGCCCTTGCCCATTTGCCAACCATCGCAGGTTCGCCGCGCTGCAGAAATTGACCGCTCATAACAGCGATTGTACCATCAGCACCGGAGACTCTTTTGGATTCAAGAAAGTGATATTCGTGTCCGTTATGTAAGGGATTGTACTCGACAATAAGACCTGTTGTTTTCATGTGAACGACTCCTTTAGAATTATTTTACTATAACACGTCCTGAAAATGTTGACAAAATGCAGGTATTATCGATATAATAATCTTTGTTTGTTTGGGGTGATTATTGTGTTCATTCGTTTAAAAGAGTTGGCGCAGAAAGCCGACGCGGTACATTTTGATGAAACTGTTGATCTGTCCGATGCTTTGAAGGAAAGCAATGATATACTCGATGCGAGTCCGCTCCATGTTAGCCTCAAAGCGCTGCATCAAGA
Organism: Paenibacillus baimaensis; assembly: GCF_025567575.1. Classification (NCBI taxonomy): domain Bacteria; kingdom Bacillati; phylum Bacillota; class Bacilli; order Caryophanales; family Paenibacillaceae; genus Paenibacillus; species Paenibacillus baimaensis. The sequence goes on from NZ_JAOQIO010000094.1 coordinate 165,568, forward strand.
TGAGGTTGCTGAAGTGACGGGACAATTGAGTATTGACGTGGAACAGCCTTGCTCCCGCTGCTTGAATCCGGTAAAGCAAAAGCTGGTAATTCCTTTTCATGAAACGTTCGCCCGAGCTGCAGATGAATCGGAGTCTGAAGACGAGGATGAGGAAACTCATTACGTTAAGGACGACAAGATAGAATTGCTGCCCTATTTGATCGAAAATGTAATGATGGCTTTACCGTATGTCCCTTTATGCGATGAAGAATGCCTTGGCTTGTGTCCTGTTTGTGGAGTGGATCGTAATGTACAGGCTTGCAACTGCAACCGGACTAGTATCGACCCCAGACTTGCCGGACTGGCTGATTTTTTCAAAGAATAAAGTGAATTGTAACAACTTAGGTTGATTTCGTTGAAGGAGGTGGGGAATATGGCAGTACCACAAAGAAGAACGTCCAAAACTCGTCGCGATAAGCGCCGTACTCACTTTAAATTAGTAGTACCAGGCATGGTTAAATGTGACAGTTGTGGTGAATTGAAATTGTCTCACCGCGTTTGCAAAGTTTGCGGTTCGTACAAGAGCAGAGAAGTTATCAAGCAATAGTTCTCTAATCACAATGAAAAGATAGTACTTCATCCTTTGGTGAAGTGCTATTTTTTTGCTCTTCCCTTTTCGTAAACAATCCATTATACTATCTCTTATTACTTGGTCATAAGATCTAATGAGTATGAATGGTGTACATATCAAGCTAGGAAATCGTGGAAATTCAGATCATAGATAAAGGCGGTGTTTGGTATCGAACGCCTTCCTAAACGTCAGCGTCAGCAGCAGTTGACCGGAGCAATTGAGGACAATCCTTTTATTACGGACGAAGAGCTAATGCGAGTTTTTCAGGTCAGTATCCAAACTATTCGCTTGGATCGTTTGGAGCTTGGCATTCCGGAGCTGCGAGAGCGTATCAAGCTCATGGCGGAGCTTTCCTATGACCAGGTTCGGTCATTGCCGCTGCATGAGGTCATCGGTGATGTGATTGATTTGCAGCTCGACAAAAGCGGCATTTCGATGTTTGAAATTAAGGACGAGCATGTTTTTTCGAGAACGAAGATTGCCCGTGGGCATCATATTTTTTCTCAAGCCAATTCATTGGCAGTTGCCTTGATTAATGATCAGATCGCATTGACGGCTGCAGCGGATATTCGATTTGTGCGGCCTGTTAAGCTGGAGGAAAAGTGCATAGCCAAAGCTTATGTACGTTCAATCACCAAAGGTAAGGCCAAAGTTGAAGTGTTTACTTACGTTGGTGATGAAATCGTGTTTCAAGGTAATTTTATTATTTACCATTCAACAAAGGATCGTTCAGAGGGAGGGGAGCCTGGTGCGGATAGCGATTGATGCAATGGGTGGAGACCATGCCCCCGATGTAGTGGTGGCCGGGGCTTTGGAAGCGGTACGGGAATGGAAGGATACGACGGTCATCTTGATCGGAGACAAGGCCCGGATTGAACCGCTTGTTCGTCAGGCTGGCGATCAACCAAGCAATTTGGAAATTGTTCATGCCTCTGAAGTGATCGAAGCCGATGACGAGCCTGTCAAGGCTGTTCGACGGAAGAAAGACGCTTCCATGGTTATAGCAGGTCGAATGGTGCAGGAGCGCACAGCGGATGCTATGATCTCGGCAGGTAATACAGGAGCATTGATGACTACAGGTTTATTGATAGTAGGTCGAATTGAAGGGATTGATCGTCCGGCCCTGACCTTGACGATTCCTTCTATGGATGGCAAAGGCATGGTAGCTCTCGATATGGGAGCTAATATGGACGCATCTCCTGAGCAACTGGTTCAATATGCAATTATGGGTAGTATATACAGAAAAAAAGTGCATGGTGTTGTAAGTCCAAGAGTAGGTTTATTGAATGTAGGTACGGAAGCACTCAAAGGTAATGAACTGACAAAGGCTGCGTATCCATTGCTTAAGGAAGCGCCTATTCATTTTGTTGGGAATGTGGAATCGCGTGATTTGCTATCAGGTCCTTGTGATGTACTCGTATGTGATGGCTTTGCCGGCAACATTATGTTGAAATCACTTGAAGGTGCGGCGGCAACGATTTTTACAGCCTTGAGAACCGAGTTCACCCGAAATTTGCTGACCAAGCTGGCAGCGGCTGTTTTAAAGCCGGGTTTAACGAAATTCAGGCGTCAGCTCGATTATACCGAGTATGGTGCTGCCCCGTTGCTTGGAATTAATGGGATGGTATTGAAAAGTCATGGCTCATCGAACGCTACGGCGATCAAAAATGCGATTCGTCAGGCTCGTATTTCGATCCAGAGCGATGTGCTTGCAACTATAAAATCGGAAATAAATAACGGAAATAAGTAAACGGAAGAGAGTTGTTACTATTATGAGCTTACGACCGGTTGGCATCATTGGGTCTGGTAAATATGTGCCTGATCGTGTTTTGACGAATCAAGAATTAGAACATATGGTCGAGACCAATGATGAATGGATCGTATCCAGGACGGGTATTCGTGAACGAAGAATCGTGAGTCCTGAACAGGCTTCTTCCGATTTGGCTTACGAAGCGTCCCTCAGGGCGCTGGAAATGGCAGGAATTAGTGCTGAACAGCTGGATTTGATTGTAGTGGCAACGATAACGCCAGATATGGCATTTCCTTCTACAGCCTGTATTTTACAAAATAAGCTCAGTGCGAAGAAAGCTGCTGCATATGATCTGTCGGCGGCATGCTCAGGTTTTATATATGGATTAGCGAACGCTTCTAATTTTATTGCTACAGGCATGTATCAATATGCCTTGGTTGTAGGTGCAGAATGTTTATCCAAAATTACGGACTACACGGACCGTAATACATGCATATTGTTTGGAGATGGAGCAGGAGCTGTAGTCATCGGTGTGGTACCGGAAGGACGAGGCTTCAAATCCTTTGAGCTGGGTGCTGATGGATCCGGTGGAGAATTGTTGAAGGTAGCCGGTGGTGGTTCACGTTGTCCTTCTTCCACACAAAGTATTGAGGCTAAACAGCATTTTATATATATGGCAGGAAGTGAAGTTTTTAAATTCGCTGTACGTATTATGGGTAACGCTGCCGAGGAAGCCTTACGTAAGGCCGACATGCAGAAAAGTGATATTGATCTGCTCGTACCCCACCAAGCGAATATTCGGATTGTTCAGTCAGCGTTGAATCGACTTGAGCTTAGTGAGGATAAATGTATGATCAATCTTCACAAGTATGGCAACGTATCTGCTGCGTCTATTCCAATCGCATTAGCTGAAGCCGTTGAACAAGGAAGATTAAATGAAGGCGATTGCCTGGTTATGGTCGGCTTCGGTGGCGGTTTGACTTGGGGAGCTTCTGTAGTCATTTGGTAAGCTCCGTTTCACAAAAACCAGTATACATGTACTCGGTTTATACTTGCGAATTCTGTTTTCTATGAAAACTCAGTGAATACTTAAGAAGTCAGTTTTCTACGAAAACTTTAAGGAGAATTGAATTATGGGTAAGATCGCATTTGTTTTCCCGGGACAGGGTGCTCAGGCTGTTGGAATGGGCCGGGATATTTTTGAAACAGAAGAGGCTGCTGCACGTATATTTAAAAGTGCGGATGCAGCTTTAGGGTATTCCCTGTCTTCGATTATTTTCGAAGGACCCGAAGCCGAATTGAAATTAACCTATAACACACAACCAGCATTGCTGACTACGAGTATCGCCTATCTGGAGGTTTTCAAGGCCAAGGGCCTCCAGCCGGACTTTGTAGCCGGGCACAGCCTGGGCGAATATTCAGCGCTTGTTGCTGCAGGCGTACTTAGTTTTGAGGATGCCGTGCGTACGGTTCGTGCGCGTGGTGAATTCATGGAAGAAGCTGTACCCAGTGGACAAGGTGCTATGGCGGCGGTTCTTGGAGCAGAGCGTGATGCATTGCTTCAATTGTGTCAAACCATCACTAATGAGATTGACGTTGTGGAACTGGCTAACTTGAATTGTCCTGGACAAATCGTGGTGTCAGGTAGTGTTGCCGGGGTACAGGCACTTGTGGAACGAGGTAAAGAAATCGGCGCCAAACGTGTCATTCCTTTGGAAGTCAGTGGGCCTTTCCATTCCTCACTGATGAAGCCGGCATCAGAGCGGCTGTCAGCCGTATTGACAGCTGTTTCCATGCAAAACGCAAGTGTACCCGTCGTTGCCAATGTGACTGCGCTTCCTGTTACGGAGCCGAGTGAGATCCGCGCCTTGTTGGTTGATCAGGTTCACTCTTCTGTACTTTGGGAAGACTCGGTAATATGGCTCATTGAACAAGGAGTCGATACCTTTGTTGAAATAGGCTCAGGTACTGTGTTGGCTGGCTTGATCAAAAAAATCGACCGGTCGGTAAAAGTCATCGGTATCAATAGCAAAAATGCGATTGAGCAGCTTCAATAACTTATGCCAACGCAGCAGCTATTACTAGAAGCTTAGTTTCATGCTTATCAAGTAAGTTTTCCTACAGAGAACTTTTAGGAGAGGAATTACCATCATGCTAACAGGTAAAACGGCACTCGTAACCGGGGCTTCACGTGGTATTGGCCGAGCGATTGCCTTGTCTCTGGCAGAGGCAGGGGCTGACGTTGCAGTTAATTATGCTGGAAGTGAAGCGTCTGCAGCTGAGGTTGTCAGCTTGATTGAAGCCATGGGACGCAAAGCGTTTAAGGTCAAAGCCGACGTGAGCTCATCTCAAGAGGTGGACGACATGTTCAAGCAGGTGCTGGGAACGTTTGGTCAGCTTGACATTTTGGTTAATAATGCAGGAATCACTAGAGATAACTTGATTATGCGTATGAAGGAAGATGAGTTCGATCAGGTGATTGCAATCAACTTGAAAGGCGTGTTCAACTGTATCAAAGCAGCCACACGCCCGATGATGAAGCAGCGTTCAGGTCGTATCATCAACATTTCATCCGTGGTTGGTGTGCTTGGCAATCCCGGTCAGATCAATTATGTTGCCGCCAAGGCGGGCGTAATCGGCATGACCAAAGCCAGTGCGAAGGAGCTGTCATCCCGTGGTATTACCGTTAACGCGGTAGCACCCGGTTTTATTGAGACGGACATGACCGATAAGCTCTCGGAGGATACGGTTGCAGGGCTGCTGCAGCAGATCCCTTTGGCCCGTCTTGGGAAACCGGACGATATAGCCAAAGCAGTTCGTTTTCTGGCCTCTGACGATGCTTCCTACATGACAGGCCAGACCATTCATATTGATGGCGGCATGTATATGTAGGCTTGGTTGATAATGTGCAGAGAAGGTTAAAAAGCGAAGATTTGGTTTTTTTAGGTGGAGCTTGCGCTAGCTATGGCAATTTGTCCATAAGTCCAGTATAATACCATGGAGGAGGTGAACCGGATGTCCGATGTTTTGGAACGCGTAAAACGTATCGTCATCGATCGTCTTGGTGTTGAAGAGGCCGAAGTTACCCTCGAAGCATCTTTTAAAGATGATTTAGGCGCTGATTCTTTAGATGTCGTAGAATTAGTTATGGAGCTTGAAGATGAATTCGATTTGGAGATTTCTGACGAAGATGCAGAAACAATTACTACGGTAGGTCAAGTAGTTGAGTACATAAAATCTCATACTTAATTGACTGTAAGTCCCGTTTAATTATTTGGCGGGACTTATCTCCTTTCAAGCCGCTCATTGAAACGGCGGATGTATACTTGACAAGAATATGACTTATCATACATAACGATATTGTTATTTTAGATAGAGGTGGGTTACAATGAATCAAAGAGTTGTTATTACGGGTATGGGTGTCATGACATCCCTTGGGCAAGATCTGGACACTTTTTGGGGGAATTTACTCGAGGGGAAATCCGGTGTTGGTCAAATTGAATTGTTTGATGTAACCGATTATCCAACACATATCGCTGCTGAAATCAAAAATTTCAACTATGAGCCGTTTTTTGACAAAAAAGAAGCGCGCCGTATGGACCGATTTGTGCAGTTCGCAGTGGTTGCGAGTTTATTGGCTTTGCGGGATGCCAAGCTTAACGTCAAGGAAGATACAGATCCGGAGCGTGTCGGAGTTTATGTAGGGTCCGGGATTGGCGGCTTGTCTACCTGGGAGGAACAGTTCAAGATTTTGCTGGAAAAAGGCCCCAAGCGTGTAAGTCCGTTCTTTATTCCGATGATGATTGCGAATATGGCTTCTGGCCAAATTTCAATGATGACCGGAGCCAAAGGACCTAACAGCACAGCGGTAACCGCTTGTGCAACGGGAACACATTCAATAGGTGATTCCTTTAAAATGATTCAACGTGGGGATGCGGATGTAATGATTTGCGGCGGTGCCGAGGCAACGATAACTCCAACAGGAGTCGCAGGCTTTAGTGCGCTGCGTGCCATGTCAACCCGCAACGATGATCCAACCCATGCTAGCCGTCCGTTTGATATAGATCGTGATGGATTCGTTATGGGTGAGGGATCTGGTGTTCTCATACTGGAATCTCTGGAACATGCGACCAGTCGTGGTGCTCAAATCTATGCCGAAGTGGTAGGTTATGGAATGAGTGGCGACGCTCACCATATGACTGATCCCGATCCTGATGGTGCTGCTCGATGTATGGTGAAAGCGATTAAGGATGCCGGGATTACACCGGAACAGATCGATTACATCAATGCACATGGAACTTCTACACCTGTAGGCGATCGTTCCGAAACAACAGCTATTAAGAAGGCTTTTGGCGATCACGCTTACAAACTGGCTGTGAGCTCAACCAAATCAATGACGGGCCACTTGCTGGGTGCAGCAGGCGGTGTTGAGGCGTTAATTTGTGGACTTGCCTTGAAGAACGGGGTGATTCCGCCTACGGCTAATTTGGACAACCAGGATCCATTATGTGATTTGGATTACGTACCGAATACGCCGAGAAAAGCGGACCTCAACATTGTAATGTCCAATTCATTCGGCTTTGGTGGCCATAATGCCACAATTATTTTGAAGAAGTTTGAACAATAAATATATTCATGATGTTGGATGATCAGGGAAATGAACCATAAACGGATGTTCGAAGTAGGTGGTGAGGATATGCATCGAAACCTGAAACAGCTGCAAACCGCATTGGACATATCGTTTCGCAAACCAGAGCTGTTAAGGCAGGCGTTTACACACTCTTCCTATGTGAACGAGCACCGTATAGGTAATCATAAGGATAATGAGCGGTTGGAGTTTTTGGGAGATGCTGTCCTCGAACTAACCGTCTCTGAGTATTTATTCGAAATGTATCCACAGCGGCCTGAGGGAGAACTGACGAAGCTAAGAGCATCGATTGTTTGTGAGCCTTCATTAGTAAGCTTTGCCGAACAGTTGGATTTTGGATCCTATGTACTGTTGGGCAAAGGTGAGGAATTAACAGGTGGCAGAACAAGGCCGGCTTTACTTGCGGACGTGTTTGAATCGTTTGTTGGGGCCCTCTATCTGGATCAAGGTCTTGAAGTCGTTAACACGTTTTTGCGCAAGCATCTTTTTCCGAATATTCCGAATCAGGGCAAGCTGCTGACCGTAGATTTCAAAACCAATTTGCAAGAGTACACACAGCAGCACAGTTTGGGCATATTGGAATACAAAATTATCGATGAGCGCGGACCTGCGCACGAACGGGAATTTGTGGCCCAGGTTCAAATCAACGACAGGCTTTTGGGGCAAGGCGCCGGCCGGTCCAAGAAGGAAGCTGAACAGCAAGCCGCAGCTCAAGCTTTGGAAGCGTTGAAAGTTGATTTTGGTAACACAACCAGAGGGTTTTGACGAATGCATCGGGCAGCTGAGAGGCTGCTGCCGATGCATTTTTCTATGGGGTGCCAAGGGTTCTTCTACGATTCTATGAATAGGAATTGTATGGTACAATAACGTAGAGGTGAGACGATGTTTTTAAAACGTATTGAACTGACCGGATTTAAATCGTTTGCCGACCGGACAGAGCTTGAATTCGTCCAGGGAATTACAGCGGTAGTAGGGCCGAACGGCAGCGGCAAAAGCAATATATCCGACGGGATTCGTTGGGTACTGGGGGAGCAAAGCGCAAAAAGCTTACGCGGCGGCAAAATGGAAGATATTATTTTCGCTGGGAGCGATAACCGCAAAGCAGTTAACTTTGGTGAGGTTTCCTTAACACTTGATAATACAAGTCAATCGCTTTCGCTTGATTTTAATGAGGTCACAGTGACCCGCCGGGTGCACCGTAATGGCGATAGTGAATACTTAATAAATAAACAGCCTTGTCGGCTAAAAGATATCACTGAGCTGTTCATGGATACAGGGATTGGAAAAGAAGCATATTCGATCATTGGGCAAGGACGTATTGAAGAAATTTTAAGCACCAAGTCAGAAGACCGCCGCGGGATTTTTGAAGAAGCATCGGGTATTGTCAAATACAAATCGCGCAAACGTGAAACCGAAAAAAAACTGCAGGAAACAGAGCAAAATTTGCTGCGTATTCACGATTTGGTATCGGAGCTCGAGGACCAGATCGAACCGCTTCGCAAGCAATCGGAGAAGGCTGTCCGTTACAAGGACCTAAGGGAGCAGCTAAAAAGCAGCGAAATTGCGATGTATGTGTACCAGATCGAGCAAATTTACATAGCCTGGACCGATACCAACACGAATCTGGAGCGCTTGAAGAAGGAACAGGAAGGGTTATCAACGATTGTGAGTCAGCATGATGCCCATCTTGAGAAGCACCGCTGGGAAACGCGACGGTTAGAAACGGATATTGAGCGTCTACAGGAGCAGTTACTGCAGCTGAGTGAGGATTTTGAAAAGTGTGAGGGTCAAGGCGAAGTATTGAGAGAACGCAAGAAAAATTATGTAGGGAATCAGACCCAGCTGAAACAGACGGCCGCCCAACAAAGCCAGCGAATGGGTGAGAAGGAAGCGGAGCTGCTCCAATTCAGAGACAAGCTCACACTCATTTCAAACGAGCTGATTCAATATCAGGCGAAGGTGTTGGCTGAGGAGACCCGACTTCTTGGTGTCGCTGGAGGGGTAAGTAGTGGTGACGAGGATCGATTGAAAAGCGATCTGTTAGAAACATTGAATCGTATGGCCAATGCACGCAATGAAATCCGTTATACCGAGCAGCAAACCGAAGGTTTGACGCGAAGACTGGACAGGCTTGGTGACGAGCATCGTAAGTGGAAGGAACAAGCGGATACGATTACGGCACGTAAGCAGGAGCTGGAAAAGCGCCTCGCGGCTACTTTGAAGAAAGTCGACGAGATGCGTAATCAATATCTCGATCTGAGCCAGAGCTTAAAAACGAAGCAGCAGCTCTCAGAGGAAGCCAACAACGCTGTTCGCAAATGGGAGCAGAAGCTGGATGCTTTAGTTTCCAGACGCGATACGATGCGTGAGATGGCTAACGATTATGATGGATTTATACATGGGGTCAAGGAAGTATTGAAGGCGAAGGACCGCAATGAGCTTCGTGGTATTCGCGGAGCGGTTGCCGAGCTGATGAAGGTGCCTGCACATGTAGAGACAGCGATGGAAACAGCGCTTGGCGGCGCTTTGCAGCATATCGTGGTCGATAGTGAAGGTAACGCGCGTGAAGCGATTGCTTTCCTGAAGCGGCGGCAGCTTGGACGAGCTACATTTTTACCTTTAGATGTTATTCGGGGACGATCTATTCAGGAATCCGAAAAAAGATCGATCGAATCGATGGAAGGCTTTGTTGGGATCGGTATAGATTTAGTTCAATATGATGAACAATATCGTCAAATTGTCGGCAGCTTACTGGGCAATGTGATCATTTCCAGCCAATTGGATATGGCCAATCGGATTGCCGCGAAGATCCAGTACCGTTATCGCGTGGTCACCCTGGAAGGGGATATCGTCAATCCGGGTGGATCGATGACAGGCGGAAGCCAGCAGAAGCGAACCTCAAGCCTCCTCGGCCGTCAGCGGCAGATTGAAGAGATGGACGAGGAAATACAGGAGTCGGGCAAGCAGCTTCAGCAGGTGCGCAGCAGGGGAGAACTGGTGCGTAAGGAAATTGTATCGGAGACACAAGCCTTGGAGCAATTGCGTCAAACTGGCGAAAATTTGCGGGTTGAAGAGCAGCAAATTCGGGCTAGCCTTCTGCCACTTGATCAGGAATCCAGACAAGTTGCCGACCAGCTTGCGTTGTACAACCAGGACGGAACCGCAATGGATACGGAACGGCGGGAGCTGCAGGCTCGGCGGGAAGCGGCACAGCAATCGCTGGAGCAGCTTTTGGAAGAAGAAATTGTGATTCAGCAGGCTATACGTGAGGCAGCTACGGCACGTAAAGCGGGTGAGCTGGAGAAGGAAGAGCTGCAGACACAGCTTACGGATCTGAAAATCAAGGTGGCCTCACTCTCCCAGGAGAAGCAATCCTTGCTGGATCAGGAAAAGCGTTTCAGGATAGAGCTTACAGAGCTTCACACGGAGCTTGACTTGAACCGCAGTATTTTGCAGCAGATGGATCAGGATATGACAGGGCTTGAAAAGGAATCCATACTTCAAATTGAACAGCTCAATAGCGTATCTCTGAAAAAGCAGCACTGCTCGGAGCAATTGGATCTCAAACGTGCTGAGCGCGCAGAATGGCAGGGCAAGCTGGAGAAGGAAGAGTACAAGACACGTGAGGAGCGCAATCAGCTGCGGCAAGCGCAGGAACAGCTTCATCAAACCGAGGTTCGCGTGACACGTCTTGATGTAGAGCTTGAGAACCTGCTGAAAAAGCTTGCAGATGATTATGAGCTGAGCATAGAGTTAGCCAAGGAGCGTTATCCAATACCAGAAGACGTGCTCGGCACGCAAAACAAGGTAAGGGAGCTCAAGCGTGAAATTGCTATATTGGGTGAAGTTAACCTGGGAGCGATAGAAGAATTCGTGCGAGTGAACGAGCGCTTTGAGTTTTTAAGTGAGCAGAAAAATGATTTGGTGGATGCCAAAACGACACTCTATCAGGTTATTCATGAGATGGATGAGGAAATGTCCAAACGTTTCCGGATCACCTTTGATGCGATCCGCACCCATTTTGTGATTGTGTTTGCCAAGCTTTTTGGAGGTGGGCGTGCAGATTTGATTTTATCCGAGCCCGACAATCTGTTGAGTACAGGAATTGAAATCGTAGCACAGCCACCAGGGAAAAAATTGCAGAACCTGCAGCTATTATCCGGTGGAGAGCGCGCACTGACGGCAATTGCATTATTATTTTCAATTATTCGTGTTAAACCGGTACCGTTTTGTGTGCTGGATGAGGTAGAAGCAGCTTTGGATGAAGCCAATGTGACGCGTTTTGCTGAATATTTGCGGGAGTTCTCGCAGCAAACACAGTTTATTGTAGTCACACACCGCAAAGGCACGATGGAAGAAGCCGATGTTCTCTATGGGGTAACTATGGAGGAAGGCGGCGTCTCCAAGCTGGTGTCCGTTCGTCTGGAAGAGGATGAAGCAATTATTGCAAGTTAGAACCCAAAGCCCAAGAGGAGGTCACAACTGGAATGAGTTTTTTTAAGAAGCTAAAAGAAAGTATTTCCTCTAAAGCGGAGGCAGTGACAAATAAGTTCAAGGAAGGACTGACCAAAACACGTGATGTGTTTGTTGAGCGTGTAGAGGATTTGTTCAGCCGACGTAAAAAAATTGACGAGGATTTCTATGAGGAATTGGAAGAAATATTGATTGGTGCCGATGTCGGTGTCAATACAGTTATGAAGCTTGTTGAGAGCCTTCGTGCAGAGGTACGTAAACGAAAAATTGAACAGCCAAGCGAGCTGCAGCCGATTTTGTCGGAAATGATCATTGCCTTGTTGAAGGGTGACGAGAAATCCACGTTGAAAATGGCCAGTTCCGGTCTGACTGTTATTTTGTTTGTTGGCGTGAATGGTGTAGGGAAAACAACGACAATCGGCAAAATGGCACATCTTTTAAAATCTCAAGGTAAAAAGGTGATGCTCGCGGCCGGAGATACATTCCGTGCTGGAGCGATCGAGCAGTTGGAGGTATGGGGGCAGCGCGCGGGTGTAGATGTGATCAAGCAGCAATCCGGTTCAGATCCGGCGGCGGTCATGTTCGACGCGCTGCATGCAGCGAAAAGTCGTGGTGTCGATGTACTATTGTGTGATACCGCAGGCCGTTTGCAAAACAAAGTGAATTTAATGGAAGAGCTCAACAAAATTTATCGTGTCATCAGCCGTGAGGTTCCAGACGCCCCCCATGAGGTTTTACTTGTACTGGATGCAACGACAGGACAAAATGCTTTAAGTCAAGCCAAAATGTTCGATGAGAAGTCCGGTTTAACTGGTCTCGTGCTTACTAAACTGGACAGTACAGCCAAGGGCGGGATCGTGGTTGCGATTCGTCAAGAGCTGAAGTTGCCCGTGAAATTCGTCGGTTTGGGTGAGAAGATAGATGATTTGCAACCGTTTGACTCGGATCAATTTGTACACGCCTTGTTCAGCAACTGGATCAAGGATGCCGATACGGTCAGCTAGAGGGATACGCCTGTTTTAGCGATTACTTCGAAGGAATACAGTGACAAGGAAAAAGACTTGACATCGTATCCGGTATTCAGTATGATAAGTACTGTTGTTACTGTAAAGGGTTTTACCTTAACGGAGGCTTAGCATGATGACGGAAGAAAATATGCTCGCCAAAACAAATCGTATGAATCTATTGATTGATTTTTACGAGCTGCTCTTGACGGAGAAGCAACAGATGTTTGTAAAGCTTTATTTTCACGATGATTACTCACTCGGTGAGATTTCAGCAGAGTATCAAATCAGTCGCCAGGCTGTTTATGAACACATTAAACGTGCTGAATTAATGCTTGAGGAATACGAATCCAAGCTGCAGTTACTAAGCAAGCACGAACAAAGAAAAGTATATATACAGCAGCTAGAGGCTCTGATGTTTATGTGGCATTCTGAAACAAAGGAACAAGCGCAATCAGTACTCGAGCAGTTGTCAGGCATAGAATAACAGGTTAAATTGGCTACATTCAAAGATTCACAGTAACGCTCAAGAGGTGATGTTTGTATGGCGTTCGAAAGTTTAGCGACTCGGCTTCAGAAGGTGTTCAGTAAGCTGAGAGGTAAAGGAAAGCTAACAGAAGACGATGTTAATGAGGCGTTGCGTGAGGTTCGTCTGGCGCTTCTTGAAGCGGATGTCAATTTTAAAGTTGTCAAGGAATTTATTGCAAAGGTCAAGGAACGTGCGATAGGTCAGGAAGTGCTCGAAAGCTTCACTCCTGCAATGGTCGTTGTGGATATCGTTAATAAAGAACTGACCGAGCTTATGGGTGGTACACAGAGCAAGCTGGCCAGGTCCAATCGACCTCCAACCGTAATTTTGATGGTAGGCTTGCAGGGTGCTGGTAAAACGACTGCGACCGGTAAGTTGGCCAAAATGCTTTTGCAGCAAAATCATCGTCCGTTGGTCGCTGCCGGAGATATATATCGACCAGCCGCGATCAAGCAGCTGCAGGTGCTCGGTGAGCAGATCAAGGTGCCTGTATTTACTATGGGTGATCAGGTCAGTCCGGTGGAAATAGCCAAAAATGCGCTGCAGCATGCGAAGGATCACGGAAATGATTATCTGATCATCGATACTGCAGGTCGTTTGCACATAGACGAAGCTTTGATGGACGAGCTGAAGCAGATTGTTGATGCAGTCAAGCCTGATGAGACGCTCTTGGTCGTCGATGCCATGACCGGTCAGGAATCTGTCAATGTAGCTGAGAGCTTTCATAGCCAATTGACTCTGACAGGTGTAGTTCTTACCAAGCTTGATAGCGATACGCGCGGTGGAGCTGCTATCTCGGTTAAAGCAGTGACTGGATGTCCGATCAAGTTTGTCGGTGTTGGTGAAAAGATGGATGCGCTGGAGCCGTTTCATCCAGAAAGAATGGCTTCACGGATTCTGGGTATGGGCGATATGCTTACGCTGATTGAGAAGGCGCAAGAAGGTATTGATGCAGAGAAGGCCAAGGAAATGGAGCGCAAAATGCGCACCGCTGAATTTACCTTCGATGACTTTTTGGATCAAATGGAGCAAGTCAAGAAGATGGGACCGCTTGATCAGATTCTGGATATGCTTCCTGGTGCCAACAAGATGAAGGGTATCAAGGACATCAAGGTTGACGATAAGCAAATGGCTCGTGTTGCTGCCATCGTGAAATCGATGACCAAGCAGGAGCGCCAAAACCCGGATATGCTGACTCCAAGCCGACGTAAACGATTGGCAGCAGGTAGCGGAAATTCCGTGCAGGATGTTAATCGTTTTATTAAACAATTTGATGACATGCGTAAGATGATGAAGCAATTTTCCAGCATGATGGGTCCAAAGGGTCCCAAAGGGCTTAAAGGTTTAAAGGGCAAAATGGGCAAAGGTATGAAGTTCCCGTTTGGTTAACATTAACGGCGTTACTGCTTGTTTATTCTATGTAGGAGGTGATTTTTAAATGGCAACACGTATTCGTCTAAAACGTATTGGTGCTCATAAAGCTCCTTTTTACCGTCTCGTAGTTTCGGATTCCCGTTCTCCGCGTGATGGTCGCTTTATCGAAGAAATTGGTACTTACAACCCGATTACTAAACCGGCAACTGTAAGCATTGATGAAGAAAAAGCGTTGAAATGGCTTCAAACCGGTGCACAAGCTTCTGATACTGTTCGCAGTCTTTTCAGTCAAGCGGGCATTATGAAGAAGTTTCACGAGTCCAAACTGCAGAAGTAATCTGCCGATTCGGAGGGTGTTATGCAGGATCTAATAACCGTTATCGCTAAGGCGTTGGTTGATCATCCCAATGATGTACTGGTCAATGCGGTAGAGGACGAACGCAGCATTACGTATGAGCTATCCGTGCATCCTGACGATGTTGGGAAAGTAATTGGTAAGCAGGGACGTATTGCCAAGGCGCTTCGAACCGTAGTGACTTCGGCTGCAGTCAAGACAAGTAAACGAGTTTCGGTTGAAATTGTTTCTTAATGGATACCATGAGGGTTAGGAGAAATCCTAACTCTTTTTCATATAAAGATACAGAAAGATACAGCCTAAACAATTTGATGTTTCATTTTCGGAGGGGCCTATGTATGAGCGATAAATTATATACAATCGGTAAAATAGTCAATACGCATGGTCTTCTGGGAGAATTACGGATTTTTCCGGAAACGGATTTTGCTGATGAGCGTTTTGCCAATGGAAGTCAATTGGTATTTGTTGATCCCAAGACGAATGTACAGATTCCGGTGACGGTTAATTCAGCACGTGAGCACAAAAAAATGTTTATCGTTAAATTTAAAGGGTTTCAACACATCAATGAGGTTGAGAAATACAAAGGCTGGCTGCTGAAAGTGGAAGAAAAGTATATGCTCGAGCTGCCGGAAGACGAATTTTATTATCACGAGATTATTGGCTGCCGCGTGGTAACAGATGAAGGCGAAGAGCTTGGAACCATCAGCGAGATACTATCACCAGGAGCTAACGATGTATGGGTGGTGGATCGGCCATCCGGCAAGCCTGTATTGCTGCCTTATATCGATGATGTGGTACTGGATGTCGATATTGAAAACAAGCTGATCAAAGTTCATGTACTGGAAGGTTTGCTGGATTGATGAAAATAGATGTGCTAACCTTATTTCCACCGATGTTTGAAGGTGTGTTTTCAGCCAGTATATTAGGCAAGGCTCGTGATAAAGGAATCGTTGGATTGAATACGGTTAATTTTCGTGATTTTGCCAATAATAAACATAATACGGTTGACGACTATCCATATGGCGGCGGTGGCGGTATGGTCTTAAAGGCAGAGCCGATCTTCTCTGCTGTAGAGTCGTTATGGGATCCCGCTCAGACTGCAGCACCCAAACCCCGTATTATCCTTATGTGTCCACAAGGTGAGCCGTTCTCGCAGCGAAAGGCTGAGGAATTGGCGCAGGAGCAGCATCTGATCTTCATATGCGGGCACTACGAGGGCTACGATGAGCGCATAAGGGAGCATTTGGTGACAGATGAGCTATCCATTGGAGATTATGTGTTAACCGGTGGAGAACTTCCTGCGATGGCTGTAATTGATAGTGTCGTGCGACTGCTGCCAGGTGTGCTGGGGAACGAGACTTCAGCTGTAACAGATTCCTTTAGTACCGGACTGCTGGAGTATCCGCATTATACAAGACCTGTGCAGTTTCGCGATTGGCTGGTGCCTGATATTCTAATTTCAGGACATCATGCTAATATTGAGCAGTGGCGCAGAGAGCAGGCGATCCTGCGAACGTGGATGAAACGACCGGAGTTGCTTGACAACTTCCCTTTGACCCCGAAGGAGAAGCGATGGTTAGCAGAGCTGGAACTGAAGAAAAATCAGCCTGATTCGAGCCTATAGCAGTTGGATGAATGCTATGCATAGGTTCTACTAAAAAGGCTGTTGTAATCCACTATTAAGTATGATATTATGTATAACGTTGTGGCAATATTGCCCGATTAAGGTGGTCCTCTACGCACAACTACCCAAGTATCGACATCAGAGGCGGAATGAACACCTGTGTGGAAGGAGGAAGTAAATTATGAGTAATTTAATTCAAGAGATTACCAAGGATCAAATTCGCCAGGATCTGCCTAAGTTTCGTCCAGGCGATACAGTGAAGATTCACGTTAAAGTTATCGAGGGTACTCGCGAGCGTATTCAGCTATTTGAAGGTGTTGTTATTAAACGCCACGGTGGTGGAATCAGCGAAACTTTCACTGTAAGAAAGATTTCTTACGGTGTAGGCGTTGAAAGAACGTTCCCTCTTAACTCCCCGAAGATTGATAAGCTTGAAGTGGCTCGTCGCGGTAAAGTTCGTCGTGCGAAGCTGTACTACTTGCGTGGTCTTCGTGGTAAAGCGGCTAGAATTCAAGAGATTCGATAAGAAGAGAACAAACGGGGGCTTGTTTACCAAGCTCCTTTTCGTTTTTTACAGAAACGCAGTATCGGGAAGGGCAGGTCTGGGATGGAGCAGGAAAATACCATTGAAAAATCAAGTCCACTCAAAAAAGAAGCTTGGGAATGGGCTAAAGCGCTTTTGATCGCAGCGGCTCTCGTCTTTATTATTCGCTGGTTGATTTTTGCTCCTTTTATTGTGGAAGGGCCGTCCATGGAGCCGAATTTTTATACAAGCGAACGATTGATCGTCAATAAAATTATTTATTCAATGCGGAAACCGGAGCGTGGAGAGGTCATTGTATTCCATGCAACCAAAGACAAAGATTACATAAAACGAGTTATCGCGCTTCCTGGGGAAACCGTTAAAGTAGAAGGCGACAAAGTGTATGTCAACAATCAGGTGCTAGACGAGCCCTATTTGAAAAAAGCTTTGGAGGACGCGGCCAAAAAAGGAGTCCCTTATAATACAAGGAACTTTCCCGAAAAGAAGGTTGCTGACGGTACGATCTTCGTCATGGGGGACAACCGTTCCAACAGTGCCGATAGTCGTGATATCGGATTTATTGAATATGAGAAAGTGGTAGGAAGGGCCGATTTGATTTTCTGGCCATTTAATAAAATCAGTCTGGTTCATTTTTAACAAAGAATACAGGCTTGGAATAGAAGCTGAGGTGACCGTATGACGATTCAATGGTTTCCAGGTCACATGACAAGAGCTCGCCGTCAGATTCAGGAGAAGTTGAAGCTGATTGATGTCGTGATTGAACTGTTGGACGCACGTATTCCGATGTCCAGCAGAAACCCGATGATTGATGAAATATTGCAAAACAAACCGCGTTTGGTGCTGTTGAACAAGCATGATTTGGCTGACCCTGCAGTAACAGCTGAGTGGGTAGCTTATTTTGCTGACAAAGGACTTCAGGCATTACCTGTGGACTCTGCAAACGGTAATCAAACGAAGGATATTATGGTTCGCTGTAAAGAGCTATTTGGCGATAAAATTGCTACACAGGTTCGGAAAGGAATTAATCCGCGACCGGTTCGTGCATTGATTGTCGGTATTCCTAATGTAGGCAAATCAACATTGACGAATCGTTTGGCTGGTAAGAAGATTGCAGCAACTGGCGATCGTCCTGGGGTGACCAAAGGGCAGCAATGGATCAAGGTTGGCTCTGAGATGGAGCTGCTGGATACACCCGGAATTTTATGGCCTAAATTTGAGGATCAAATGGTGGGTATGCGGCTTGCCGCCACAGGAGCTATAAAAGAGGAGCTTCTCAATATCGCCGATATTGCCTTGTATGTGGTCAGATATTTAACCGTACATTATGGTGCTTCCCTGCAGGAGCGGTTCAGCATTGAGAAATTGCCGGACGACCCACAGGATACAGATGCTATGATCGAGGTTATGGAAGCTATTGGCCGCAAGCGTGGTGCTTTAATAAGTGGTGGCCGTGTAGATCTCGAGAAAGCTTCACTTACCATATTGCGCGAGCTGCGGGCAGGCAAAATGGGCCGAATCAGCCTTGAATCGCCAAGTGATGTCAGACAGTCTGATGCACGATAACAAAAAGTCACTCTTATCTGGGTGGCTTTTTTTCGTTTCCGCATTAGCCAATTTCGAGTATAATAAGCCATACATGCACGTCCGCAGGAGAGGAAGCGATATCAGCTATGTTGGAATATGAACGGTCATTATGGGATCAAGGCTATCAGTGTATTGCTGGTGTCGATGAAGTGGGAAGAGGCTGCTTGTTCGGGGATGTTGTGGCAGCAGCCGTTATTTTGCCGCCGGGTCTCATTTTGGAGGATGTGAATGATTCTAAGAAACTATCTGCCAAAAAACGTGAGCAGCAGTATGAACTTATTCAGCAAGAAGCAGTAGCCATCAGTATTGGAATTGTTGATGTAAGGATGATTGAGCAAATTAATATCAAACAGGCATCGCGCCTGGCTATGAAGCTAGCAGTCGAAGGGCTTGACCCTGCTCCCGATTATTTGTTGGTAGATGCTGAACAAGTAGAGGTAGAATTCGCGCAGCAGCCTATCATTCATGGAGATGCGGTTAGTCAATCGATTGCAGCCGCTTCAATTATTGCCAAGGTTACGCGAGATCGAATGTGTTTGGAATGGGATAAAACATATCCAGACTATGGAATCGCACTACATAAAGGTTATGCGACGAAGCTGCATCGGGAGAAGCTTTTGGAGTTGGGTTCAACAACGATGCACCGCAAAACGTTTCTCAAAAATATATTGTTGGAATCTCAGCAGCTTGAATGGTTTTAATAAGACTTTATTATGAAATGTGACGGGCCAAATGCCGATATATATACATAGCTTGATTAATTCCCATGAGGAGGTGCCCACACTTGAATATCAGCGGATTAATCAGAAGCGTTCTGAACGACATGCAAGCTTCCGAACCTAAAGTATTAGAGCTCAAGGTGGGAGAGGTCGTTAAAGGAATGGTATTGCAGCTTCTGTCCGAAACGGATGCTATCATCAACATAGGTGGTGTACAAGTACGAGCCAAGCTGGAAACTCCCTTAAAGCAAGGAGAGGTCACTCTGCTTCAGGTGCAGCCTGAGAACAGCTCTGGACAAATGGTTTTAAAACCATTGGGTGCATCGGTCGTACAAATTGCCGACGGTTCTTTAGCCGAGGTATTAAAAAATGTCGGGCTGCCGGACAATGCTATCAACCGTCAAATCATCCAGACCCTCCATCAATCGGGAGTACCACTTTCCAGGGATAATGTTCAGGCTTTTTCTCAGCTCCAGTCCCAGCTACCTGCTGCTGTTTCCCAGGAAGACTGGATTCCAGCAGCCGTGGTTGCTTTTCAAAAAGGAATTCCACTTTCAGGAGAAACCGTTACAGCGCTAAAACAGGTGATTACAGGACCTGCTTTTCATGAGACGCTTCAGCAATTGGACGACCAGATGACCAAGCTTTTATCCGATAACCAGAACTTGTCGACTTCGACAAGATCAGCCATAGATGCCTTTAAAGGTGTTGTTGCAGTTGTAAAGGAGGCTTCCAGCGAGTTGATGCCCAATGTGGCTTCCCTGCTTTCGGATACGGAAGTTGAGAATATGTTAACCGCGACCAAGGAGGCTGGGCGTCAGCAGAATGCATCACAAGCGTCTGTAGCCGCTCCAAATGATATGGATGCAGATATTCAACAGGCTGCTAAAATGTCCGGTACGAGCCCTTCAGGTGCGGCTGCGGGGTTCAATCAGGCTGGATCTACATTACTTGCAGGTGAAGCAAGCTCGACAAGTCCCAAATCGACTTTGTTACAAGCTGACACTTTATTAACCAAGCCTGACCCGGCTTTCAATGCTGCGGCAGAAGACGGTCCGTCGAATTCAGCAATAATATCAAAAACGGGGTCACAGAGCTTAGAGCAGATTTCGACGTTAACAAAATCAGCTGCTAATCTCACACAGACCCAGACTCTGCCATCATCCCTACTCGGATCAGGTACTGGCATTTTAACGGATAATTCCGGTCGTGCTGTTGAGGTTACCCCTGTACAGCCTACTGTCACTAACAGTGCAACAGCTGCAGCACTGAACAACACTTTGAAGATAAATCCTGAGCAGATGACTTCGGAGCAGCTGAGGGAAACCGCCGTTCGTCCTAATCAGACGCAATCGACGGCGAATAATGGGACAGCTCCTACTCTACCTTCCGACATTCAGTCGGATACAAGCGAACATTGGATTTCCAAGCTGATCAAGGCGGTAGGTGTAGAGCATGAGCAAGCGATATTTAAGCTGCCGGAAAAAAACGGCCTTGATAGTCAGCTGTTGTCTGCTGCAAGCTTAAGCGATCGAAGTTCAGATTTACAAGCACCCGCTGGTACTCAGCAGGATCCGTTGAAATCCGTGGATACTCTGAAGAGTGCACTTCTCATGCTCGTGCAATCCGACGATACACCGGCTGCTCTGAAAGAGACGGCACAGCAGGCGATCCAACAAATAACGGGACAGCAATTGCTGCTGAATACGGACAGAACCTCGGCTTTTTCCAATATTACGATGTTTATTCCGATCATCAATGCCAATGGGGAACAGACAGCAGCTATTCATATTCAATCCCGAAAAGGTGCGCGTGGTGAAATTGATGCGAATAACTGCAGACTTGTGTTTGATTTGCGGATGAAAGCTTTAGGGGATACGATGATTGATGTTCAGGTGGTGGATCGCATTGTCAGCCTGCGTGTATTAAATGACCAGCCCTTTATACAGCCGTTACTGGAATCCCATCGTGAGGAAATAGCTGCGAGTTTATCGAAAATTGGTTATCAATTTATTTCTCTGAAATGCAGCCCTTATCCGGAAAAGGCTCAACCTACGGAAGAGAAAGCTGCTGGGAGCAGAACCGAATCCAATCTATCGAGCCAAATAAAATCGTTGTATGGTAAAAAACCTTACAAAGGAATGGATGTACGCGTATGAAGCCTAAAAACCCCAATCCATTAAAAAAAGCTATCGCTCTGAAGTATGCGCCGGGAGAGAAAGTTGCCCCGGTGCTTGTAGCCAAAGGCAAAGGGCATATGGCTGAAGCGATCATGAGAAAGGCCAAAGAAAACGGAGTGCCCATACAGGAGGATTCCTCACTCGTTGAGGTTCTTTCCAAATTGGAATTGGATCAGGAAATTCCTCCAGAACTTTACAAGCTGGTTGCTGAAATTTTAAGCTTTGTTTATCGGTCTGATGGACGAGCCAAACAAATACAGGTTAAATCCTATGAATAATCCCTTAACACGTAAACAACTGGGTAATGTAGGAGAAGGATTGGCTTGGAAGTATCTCGAGGGACTGCATTATGAGATCATTGAGAAAAACTGGCGCTGTCGAACCGGGGAAATCGATCTGATTGTGAAGGATGGCAGCTTTCTTGTGTTTGTGGAAGTGCGGACACGCAGCGGCAGCCCGCAATTTGGAACGCCCCAAGAATCGGTTAATGCCAAAAAGCAGCAGCAGGTGATGGAGACTGCTCAGTTCTACGTTCATCGTTATCAGAAACAGCAGCTTCAACTTCGATTTGATGTCATTAGTATCTTAACAACTAAGACAGGTGAGCAAGTTTCTTTGGATCATCTGGTCAATGCTTTTTAAAAGAGAAGTCAATTTCAATCAAAAAAAGAGCCGATCAGCGCCATCCTTTAGGTTGGGTTTTCGGCTTTTGGTTAAATATTCGTTGAACAATCGTTCGGTGTTTTTTTGTTTCCATAATCCGATTTATCTCCTCCATAACCAATCTCAATCGTTCGTCCTCTGTACTGACCTTGCGTAGTTCTGTATATGCATATTTACTCACGGTGAGTATCCTTTCCAAAAACAGTTTTAAGAGACAAGTACACGGTGGAGGCAAGAAAAATAAAACCCAATGCATTCCATAATCCCAGCATCATACATGTTCACTCCTATACTTTCGGGTAATGCTATTATACTACATTGTTGTTGAAAAATGTCGCAATTTGAATGAAAATTTAGGTAATTAGTATTAATATTTGATTTTTTGTAACAAAAAAAGACAAATCTATATAGATTCGTCTTTTATGAGGCAGGATGAGAGACCTATACAGTTGACTGGCGGGTGTTGGTCGGTGAATGCGTTTTTTTATCCAGACTGCGATACTGCAGGGCTTCAGCCAAATGAGGAATCCCCAGCTGTGGACTGCCATCCAGGTCGGCAATCGTGCGTGCAATTTTGAGAATGCGATCATAGGCCCGCACACTCAAGCCAAGGATTTCAAACGATTTTTGGAGTAACTGCTCGGCCTCCATACTCAGCTGGCAGTGCTGCTTTAACAATTTACCGGAAAGCTCACTATTAAATGTAATGGAAGCATGCTTATACCTGTGAAGCTGAATGTGACGAGCTTGGTCGACATGAGCTTTCATTTCCTGAGAAGAGAGTTGAGCTGTTTTTTCAACGATTTGACCATATTCAATACGCGGCACTTCGATCTGCAAATCGATTCGATCCAGCAGAGGACCCGATATTTTAGATCGATAGTGCTCAATTTTAAGCTCACTGCAAGTGCATACATGTGCCGGTGTTTCGGCGCCCCAGTAACCGCAAGGGCAAGGGTTCATTGACGCTGCGAATATAAAATTAGACGGGAAGCGATAGGTGGCGCGTGCCCTTCCTATTGTGACGTAGCGTTCTTCCAACGGTTGGCGCAGAACCTCAAGAACATTTCGGGAAAACTCAGGCAGTTCATCCAAAAATAATACGCCGCGATGTGCCAGGCTAATCTCTCCTGGTTTGGGAATACCGCCTCCACCGACGAGGCCAGCCGAAGAAACAGAATGATGCGGCATTCGAAATGGACGCTCGCGTATCAAGCTGCTGCGGTCGGCAAATTTACCAGACGCACTGTAGATTTTCGTTACCTCGAGAGCTTCCTGATCGGACATGACGGGAAGTATCGAGGGCAGTCTTTTGACAAGCATGGTTTTGCCTGTGCCCGGGGGACCAAGAAGCAGGATATTATGCATCCCGGCTGCACAAATCATCAGTGCTCGTTTGGCTTGCATTTGACCATGAACATCCGCGTAATCTTCAATGGATGCTGAAATCCTGGCGTCGGGCGATTTTGATTTAGATGGCGAATAATTAGTCATATTAAAGAGATGGGCGATTCCATTGTGAAGGTCATTCAAATGAGAAAGACAACCAATCTCAATATCCGGGATTAACGCTGCCTCCTGATAATTAGGTCTCGGTATCAGAATGCGGCGTATGCCTTGCTCACTGGCCGAAGCGATCATAGATAACACACCCGGGATTGCACGCACTGTTCCGTCCAAGGCCAGCTCACCTAAAATAAGGATTTGTTCGGGTAATTCCAACTGCAACTGGCCGCTTGTATATAAAATGCCCATAGCAATTGCCAAATCGAATGCCGAACCTTCCTTGCGTACATCAGCGGGAGCAAGATTTATCGTTATACGCTGCAATGGAAACGTATATCCACAATTTTTAATGGCAGCTCTTACACGTTCTATGGACTCTTTGACAGCACTGTCGGGAAGCCCGACGATATTCATTTGCGGCAAACCATTACTTAAATCCACCTCTACCTCAACAAGCTTACCTTCAACACCGTGCAGGCAGGCACTCATTACTTTTCCATACACAAAAAAACACCTTCCCTCATCGTCATTCCATTCGGGCAAAAGGTGCTTCCTCATCGTCCATATGATTTTCCTTATTGTACCATAAATCAACTTGATGGCAATTGAATTGTGGTTGGCTACATGCTTTATTATTTCCTCGGGAATGATATAATACGGGATTTTTTTCAGTACCATAAAAAAGTTTAATTGAAAAATGACAGCTTTCCGTGAAAAAAGAAGGAAACTATCGAAAAATAATGGTACAATGGTTAAGGTTTTGTTGAGTTGTCTGCACTCGGCAGGATTTTGTATGCATCACAGCGAATATTTCCTTCGTTTGATGAGGAGCTTGCACATTCGCTGCAGTTCTTGCTTATATAGAAATTGGCAAGCTATTACTGATAGGAGGATTTTGCTAAATGAATATCCATGAGTATCAAGGCAAACAGTTGCTGAAGCAATACGGAGTTGCCGTCCCTAATGGGAAGGTTGCTTTTACAGTGGAAGAAGCGGTTGAGGCTGCGCAACAACTCGGAACTCCAGTCGTTGTCGTTAAGGCACAGATTCATGCAGGCGGACGCGGTAAAGCAGGCGGCGTTAAAGTAGCCAAAGGCTTGGATGAGGTTCGTACATATGCAGAACAGATCCTGGGCAAAGTTCTGGTTACTCATCAGACAGGTCCCGAAGGTAAAGAAGTCAAGCGTCTCTTAATTGAAGAAGGCTGTGACATTAAAAAAGAATACTACATCGGGGTCGTTGTTGACCGTGAAACTGGACGCGTTGTAATGATGGCGTCTGAAGAAGGCGGCACAGAGATCGAAGAAGTAGCTGAGCATTCCCCTGAAAAAATCTTTAAAGAAGTTATTGATCCAGCTATCGGATTGCAAGCATTCCAGGCACGTAAGCTTGCTTATGCAATCAAGATTCCTAATGAATTAGTTAATAAAGCCGTGAAGTTCATGGTTGCCTTATACACTGCGTTTGTTGATAAAGATTGCTCCATTGCAGAAATCAATCCGTTGGTAGTAACAGGTAGCGGAGATGTAATGGCACTTGATGCTAAGCTTAATTTTGATTCCAACGCTTTGTATCGTCACAAAGATATTTTGGAGCTTCGTGACCTTGAAGAAGAAGATGAGAAGGAAATTCAGGCTTCCAAGTATGATTTGAGCTATATCGCACTTGAAGGAAACATCGGTTGTATGGTCAATGGTGCAGGTCTTGCCATGGCAACAATGGATATTATTAAATATTACGGCGGAAATCCGGCCAACTTCCTGGACGTAGGGGGCGGTGCAACAACGGAGAAGGTTACAGAAGCGTTCAAAATCATCCTTTCCGACGAAGCAGTTAAAGGTATTTTTGTAAACATCTTCGGTGGTATTATGAAATGCGATATTATCGCCAATGGTGTTGTTGAAGCTGCCAAGCAATTAGGCTTGACGCGTCCGCTTGTGGTTCGTTTGGAAGGTACTAATGTTGAGCTCGGCAAAAAAATCTTGAATGAATCCGGTTTGAATATCGTAACAGCTGACTCGATGGCGGATGGTGCGCAAAAAATCGTGGCTCTGGTTTCCTAATCATAATTAATTAATCAAGGGATGTGACCTATACCAAATGAGTATTTTAGTAAATAAGGATACAAAAGTTATCACTCAAGGGATCACTGGCTCCGTAGGTATGTTCCACACTAAAGGTGGTCTTGATTACGGAACACAAATGGTAGGCGGCGTAACACCGGGTAAGGGCGGAACGAAGATTGATATCGAATTGGAAAATGGCACTACCGCTTCCCTTCCTGTATTTAATACTGTAGTCGAAGCTCAAAAAGCAACAGGCGCGACAGTTTCCGTTATTTATGTACCTCCTGCTTTTGCAGCAGATGCTATATTGGAAGCTATCGATGCTGAGCTTGAATTGGTTATTTGTATCACTGAAGGTATTCCGGTACTGGACATGGTAAAAGTAGCACGTTACCTGGAAGGCAAGAAAACTCGCTTAATCGGTCCTAACTGCCCAGGCGTAATTACACCAGGTGAATGCAAAATTGGAATCATGCCAGGATACATCCATACACCAGGTCACGTAGGCGTTGTTTCCCGTAGTGGAACATTGACTTACGAGGCTGTTCATCAATTGACAACACGTGGTATTGGTCAATCGTCAGCTGTTGGTATCGGTGGAGACCCTGTTAAAGGTTCTGAGTTCATTGATATTTTACGATTGTTCAATGACGATCCAGATACGTATGCCGTTATTATGATTGGTGAAATCGGTGGAACAGCTGAAGAAGAAGCAGCTGAATGGATCGCGGCTAATATGACGAAACCGGTAGTAGGCTTTATCGGTGGTCAAACGGCTCCTCCAGGAAAAAGAATGGGCCATGCTGGCGCAATCATTTCCGGTGGTAAAGGCACAGCAGCTGAAAAAGTAGCAACCATGGAGCGCTGCGGACTTAAAGTAGCCCCAACCCCTTCTGAAATGGGTTCTACTTTAGTCAGCGTTTTGGAAGAAAAAGGGCTTTTGGAAAAATGTATCACTAAATAAATATCAATTAATAGGCAAGAAGCCTTCTACTCCTTAACAGGATTAGGAGGCTTTTTTTATATACCAAACAGACCAAAAGTTGTTCTCAATGGAGGAGTGATATATACTATGGACAATCGAACCCTACTTATCATGCTGCATCAAACCGATGCGATAGGCTGGAAAACCATTTTACGAATCGTCAGTCTTTTTTCTGAATTGATTGAGGCTGTGCATGTAACTTCTGCTGATTGGATGCAGTTGGGACTTACGGAAGCTAGAGCAAATGCGGTTGCAAAAGGTTTTATGGAAGCAACAACAGAGCGAGTAGAAGCCGTAATGGAAAAGTATAGAAGCAGACAAATTGAGATTATTACGATATTTGATGCCAATTACCCCTATTTATTGAAGCAAACGGCTGAGCCGCCTTGGGTTCTTTATGTTCGAGGACGTTTAGAATTATTAAATTCGCCAAGTATAGGAATAGTAGGAACACGAAATCCGACTGTATATGGCCGTAAAATCGCAGAGCAATTTTCTGAAGAGCTGTCTGCGGCAAATGTATGCGTGATCAGCGGATTAGCTAGAGGGATTGACAGTTCAGCACATGTAGGTGCTCTTCGCCAAAAAGGCAGTACGATCGCAGTGTTGGGATGTGGCATAGAACACATTTATCCCCCTGAGAACAAGTCGCTTTATATGACGATAGCCGAGCAAGGCTTGCTGGTAAGTGAATACCCGCTTAACACCAAATCACATCCCGGTATGTTTCCGCAGCGAAATCGGATTATTGCTGGCTTGAGCTTTGGCGTTGTTGTTGTAGAAGCAGCACTCAAAAGCGGTTCACTCATTACAGCTGACCAGGCTTTGGAAGAATCTCGTGATGTATTTGCGATTCCTGGTCCTGTGTCTTCACCCAAAAGCCAAGGTACGCTCGCTCTTATTAAACAAGGCGCGAAGCTTGTCAGCTGTGTAGATGATATCTTGGAGGAATACCGTCATCGGATAACATCAGACCCGACGAGACATAGTAAGCATGAACAAGAAGAGCCGCAAAAGCTGTCAGTAGATGAACAAACCATTACTAAGCTTCTGCAGCAAAGGCCCTTAAGTATTGATGAACTGCTAGCGGGAAGTCAATTTACCTTTGGACATTTGCACGCAGTTCTGTTAAATTTACTATTGACTAAGCGCGTGGAACAATTACCTGGTTCTCTATACGCTATTTGTTAAATATATATATCAAAATTGAGGGGGGAAGGACGCTTATGGCAGATTCTTTAGTCATTGTGGAGTCACCCGCAAAAGCAAAAACAATCGGCAAGTACTTAGGCAGCAAGTTTATTGTAAAAGCATCAATGGGCCATATACGTGATCTTCCGAAAAGCCAAATTGGTGTTGAAATAAATAATAATTTTGAACCTAAATACATTACGATCCGCGGAAAAGGCTCCATTCTTAAGGAACTTAAAGATGCTCGAAAGAAAGTGAAAAAAGTTTATCTCGCAGCTGACCCGGATCGTGAAGGTGAAGCGATCGCTTGGCATCTGGCCCATTATTTGGAGTTGGATGAAGCAGAAGAATGCCGCGTTGTATTTAATGAAATAACCAAGCAGGCAGTCAAGGATGCTTTTAAAACACCACGTAAGATCGATCTAGATCTTGTTAATGCCCAACAGGCCCGACGTATTCTGGATCGTCTTGTTGGTTACAAAATCAGTCCACTGCTTTGGAAAAAAGTCAAAAAAGGTTTATCTGCCGGACGGGTTCAATCTGTAGCCGTAAAGCTTATTTATGATCGTGAAAATGAAGTTAAAGCTTTTGTTCCAGAAGAATATTGGTCCATTACCGCAAAACTCCTAGCCGGAACCAGCGAGTTTGAAGCCAAGTTTCATAGTATACATGGTGAAAAGAAAGAACTGAATAATGAGCAAGAGGTCAATGAAATCCTAAAAGGCTTGGAGAAAGCCAAGTATGTCATT
Organism: Paenibacillus baimaensis; assembly: GCF_025567575.1. Lineage (NCBI taxonomy): Bacteria > Bacillati > Bacillota > Bacilli > Caryophanales > Paenibacillaceae > Paenibacillus > Paenibacillus baimaensis. The sequence goes on from NZ_JAOQIO010000094.1 coordinate 194,122, forward strand.
CAAGAGGTTAAAGAAAAAGAGCGTTTACGCAATCCGTCGCCACCTTTTATCACGAGCTCCTTACAGCAGGAAGCTGCCCGTAAGCTGAACTTCCGCGCATCCAAAACGATGTCAGTAGCTCAACAATTATATGAAGGCATTGAGCTTGGGAGCGAAGGTACTGTCGGTTTAATTACTTATATGCGTACAGACTCAACAAGAGTTTCACCTATTGCTCAAGAAGAAGCCAAGGATTTTATTGCGAACAAATATGGGGATGCTTTTTATCCGGAAACACCCCGTGTATATATCAAGAAAGCAGCTAATGCTCAGGATGCGCATGAAGCGATTCGTCCCAGCTCAATTTTACGGGAACCTGATCAAATGAAAGAGCACCTGAGTCGTGATCAGCATCGTTTATACAAGCTTGTCTGGGAACGATTTGTAGCTAGCCAGATGGCTTCAGCCATTCTCGATACAATGACAGTGGATATCTCGGCAGGAGATGCTGTGTTTCGTGCAGCAGGGTCCAAAATGAAATTTGCTGGTTTTATGAAAGTATATGTTGAAGGAAACGATGATGGTACGACAGAAGAAGACAAGCTGCTCCCCCCATTGCAAAAGGGAGATAAGCTGAAGAAAAACCAGCTTGAGCCGAAACAGCACTTTACACAGCCACCGCCGCGATATACGGAAGCGCGTTTGGTAAAGGCTCTGGAGGAAATGGGAATCGGCCGGCCAAGTACATATGCACCGACTCTGGAAACGATTCAGAAGCGCGGCTATGTGGCCATTGATGAGAAAAAATTCGTACCTACGGAGCTTGGTGAACTGGTTATCCAGCAAATGATCGAGTATTTCCCTGAAATCCTGGATGTCGAATTTACGGCTCACATGGAAGGTGAGCTTGATAATGTAGAAGGCGGAACCGAGAATTGGGTTAAGGTACTTGGAGATTTCTATGAATCCTTCGAAAAGCGGCTTGTGTTTGCCGAAGAAGAAATGGAAAAAATCGAAATCAAAGATGAAGTCTCAGATGAAATTTGTGAAAAATGCGGACTTCATCTCGTATATAAAATGGGACGCTTTGGTAAGTTTCTTGCTTGCTCGGGATTTCCTGACTGTCGAAATACGAAACCAATCGTGAAGGACATCGGCGTGATCTGTCCAACCTGTAAGGTGGGTCATATCATTGAACGTCGCAGTAAAAAGGGTAGAATTTTTTATGGCTGTGATCAGTACCCTGCCTGTGAGTTCGTATCCTGGGATAAGCCGGTGGAGCAGCCTTGCCCCAAATGCAGTTCCATGTTGATCGAAAAAAGAAACAAGAACGGTGTATTCCATCAATGTGTTCAATGTGATTTTAAAGAAGAGGTTCAGGAAAATGACTAATTAATCGCCATTCCCGGGAATGACTTAACTAAAAGTTAAGCTGGCGATTCAATTTTTGAAGATAAGCTTAGGAGGATATGATGGTGTCAGAATTACCAAGTGTTACCGTAATCGGGGCTGGCTTGGCTGGTAGTGAAGCTGCATGGCAAATTGCTAATCAAGGTGTCCCTGTTATTTTATACGAAATGCGTCCTGTGAAGAAAACACCTGCGCATATTTCAGATCAGTTTGCTGAATTGGTGTGCAGCAATTCGCTTCGTGCGAATGGACTTGCTAACGCTGTTGGTGTATTAAAGGAAGAAATGCGTCACCTTAATTCGTTGATTCTTCGTTGTGCTGACAAACATGCGGTTCCTGCTGGCGGGGCGCTGGCAGTGGATCGTGACGGTTTCTCAGGAGAAGTAACCTCCATGCTGCGCAATCATCCGTTGATTGAGGTGCGGAATGCGGAGCTGGAATCGCTGCCTGAGGGGATAACGGTGGTGGCAACGGGTCCGCTAACATCACCTGCACTTTCTGCACATTTGCAGCAGCTAATGGGGGAAGAGTATTTATATTTTTATGATGCTGCTGCTCCTATCATCGAGAAGGATTCCATCGACATGAGCAAGGTATATCTGGCTTCGCGTTACGATAAAGGGGAAGCTGCTTATCTGAACTGTCCGATGACTGAAGAAGAATTTAATGAGTTTCATGATGCTCTTGTGTCAGCTGAGGTAGCGCCGATCAAAGATTTTGAAAAAGAGATTTATTTTGAAGGCTGTATGCCCATAGAGGTCATGTCACAAAGAGGCAAGCAAACGGCATTATTTGGCCCTATGAAGCCGGTAGGTTTGATCAATCCGCATACGAATGAGCTTCCCTATGCTGTCGTTCAATTGCGTCAAGATAATGCTGCAGGAACCCTATATAATATGGTAGGTTTTCAAACTCACTTAAAATGGGGAGAGCAAAAACGGGTATTCTCATTAATTCCCGGATTGGAAAATGCCGAGTTTGTCCGTTACGGTGTCATGCATCGCAATACATTTATTAATTCTCCCAAGTTGCTGAAGCCGACTTATCAGTTCGTCAACAGGGACAATTTGTTTTTTGCGGGTCAGATGACCGGTGTTGAAGGTTATGTCGAATCTGCGGCCTCCGGATTAATAGCAGGAATAAATGCAGGACGTTTTGCAAAGGGTAAAGAATGTGTGGTATTACCGCTGGATACGACACTGGGCAGCATGGCTAATTATATTACGACTGCTGATTTCAATCATTTTCAACCGATGAATGCCAACTTCGGACTTTTACCACCTTTGGGTGAGCGATTTAAAAGTAAAAAGCTCAAAAATGAAAAAATAGCTCAACGTGCTATTGAGAAAATTCAGAATTTTTCACAAAACGAATACAATTTAACTTGAAACGAAAAGCGTTACTATGATAATATAAGTTTTGGGCTTAAATAAATAAGATAATATTGTGAATACATTAACCTCTTATCGCGGCTGCCTGATTTGTGCGACTCGATCGAGGTTTTTCTATTGTATGATCCCGGTATAAAGTTTACTTTTTGGAGGTAGGTTTTGGATGGAGCAAACCTTTCATGCAACAACGATTTTTGCTATTAAGCATCAAGGTAAAGGTGCGATTGCCGGCGATGGGCAAGTAACTTTTGGCAACAGCATGGTCATGAAGAATTCAGCAAAAAAAGTGAGAAGACTGTACCGTGGCAAAGTGGTAGCAGGTTTTGCAGGAAGTGTTGCGGATGCGATTACTTTGTTTGAAAAGTTCGAAGCCAAGCTTGAGGAGCATCAAGGCAATCTGCAACGGGCTGCTGTTGAGCTTGCCAAGGAATGGCGGTCTGATCGTGTGCTGCGCAGGCTGGAAGCGATGATGATCGTAATGGACGCCAACTATGTTCTTTTGATCTCAGGTAATGGTGAAATTATTGAGCCTGATGACGGGATTTTGGCAATTGGATCAGGTGGCTCTTTTGCGCTAGCGGCTGGACGTGCGCTTCATCGTTATGCTCCGCAAATGAGTGCTAAGGAAATTGCGCAGGCTGCTCTAACCATGGCTGCTGAGATATGTGTGTTTACCAATCACAACATTATAGTGGAAGAAATCGAATAGGATGAGGGAGGTATTCTCTTGAAGCATACAGCTTTGACCCCCAGAGAGGTGGTCGCCAAGTTAGACCAGTACATTATAGGTCAAAAAAATGCCAAAAAATCGGTTGCCGTCGCTCTTCGTAATCGGTATCGTCGAAGCTTGCTCGATGAATCCATAAAGAACGAAATCGTGCCTAAAAACATTTTAATGATTGGACCTACAGGAGTCGGTAAAACAGAGATCGCCAGACGTTTAGCCAAATTGGTCAATGCTCCCTTTGTTAAAGTCGAAGCGACCAAATTTACAGAGGTTGGCTATGTTGGACGTGATGTCGAAGCGATGGTCAGAGATTTGGTTGAGACTTCGATTCGCATTGTCAAAGCAGAGCGCACGGAAAAATTAAAAGATAAAGCGGAACAGCTGGCAAATGATCGGATTGTTTCTATTTTAATACCAGGAGCCAATAAGCAGAAAACACAAAGGAATCCTTTGGAAATGTTATTTGGCAATGCCGGAAGCTCAGAGCCACAGGAACAAGAGGAAGACTATAATCTGATTTCCCGTAAGCAGGAGCTAAAGGAGCAACTGCTGAAAGGTCTTCTTGAGGATAAGACGATAGAGATTGAAGTGGAAGATAGTGCACCCAATATGCTGGATATGTTATCGGGTCAGGGTAACGAGCAGTCCGGAATGAATATGCAGGAAATGTTTGGAAGCTTGATGCCCAAGAAAATGAAAAAGCGTAAGCTGACTATCAAGGAAGCCCGAAAAGTATTGACTCAGGAAGAAGCCCAAAAGCTGCTGGAAATGGATGAGGTCATACAGGAAGCGATTCTGCGTGTCGAACAGCTTGGGATTATATTCATAGATGAAATCGATAAGATCTGCAGCTCCGGCCGCGGCAGCGGTCCTGATGTTTCACGGGAAGGTGTGCAGAGAGATATATTGCCTATCGTTGAAGGCTCGACAGTGATGACTAAATATGGACCGGTTCAAACCGATTATATTCTCTTTATTGCTGCAGGTGCTTTTCATATTGCCAAACCGTCCGATTTAATTCCTGAACTTCAAGGAAGATTTCCAATTCGGGTGGAATTAAGCAGTTTAACCGAGCAGGACTTTATACTCATTTTAAAAGAACCGCAGTATTCATTAACAAAGCAGTATACGGCTCTTTTGGAAACTGAAGGCATCCATGTCAATTTTTCTGATGCTGCAATTGAAGAAATTGCTCGTATTGCTGCAGAGGTTAATCAAAACACAGACAATATCGGAGCCAGACGTTTACACACGATACTCGAAAAATTACTGGAGGATCTGTCCTTCGAAGCTCCGGAGATCACTCTTGAACAAATTCTCATTACTCCTGAATATGTAAGAGAGAAGCTCTCGGATATTGTCCAAAACCGAGATTTAAGCCAATACATTTTATAACCCTTATTATAACCGTTGGACGCACTGGGAGGCAGTTTCATGACATTATTAGAAAAAACACGAACTTTGAACAGATTACTGCAAAAAGAAGCGGGGAACCCGGTCAGTTTTCTGAATATGGCTAGTGTGCTGAGTGACATTCTGCATGCCAATATATATGTAGTTAGTCGTAAGGGGAAAGTGCTCGGCAGAGCATTTGATACGGATGTTCAGGATGAAATATTGTCCGCAACCCTTGGAAGTGAGAACCGATTTCCGGACGAATACAATCAATTGCTGCTCAAAATCAACGAAACATCGTCAAATATGGGTGCGGATAGTGAATATCATGTTTTCGGGGAAGAGGCTAACATCTTCATTACCATTGTACCTGTCATTGGGGGCGGCGAAAGATTAGGCACCTTGATTTTGACTCGCTGGAATCATGCCTTTATCGATGACGACCTTATATTGGCTGAATATGGATCAACTGTAGTGGCAATGGAAATTCTGCACGAAAAAGCTGAGCAGATAGAGGTAGAAACTCGAAGTAAAGCGGTTGTACAGGTCGCTGTTGGTTCCTTATCGTTCAGTGAACTGGAAGCAGTCGAACATATTTTCGAACAGCTGGAAGGAAGTGAGGGGCTGCTTGTCGCAAGTAAAATAGCGGATCGTGTCGGAATTACAAGATCTGTGATTGTTAATGCGATGAGAAAGCTCGAAAGTGCCGGGGTAATTGAGACAAGATCCTTAGGTATGAAAGGCACCTATATTCGTGTTCTTAATGATCAACTTATGACCGGATTGCAAAGTATAAAGTTATAGTTAAATTACAGGTTATAAGCCCTATATATAAAATATAGGGCTTTTTTCTCATTGTAATAATTCCCAAATATCATCAATATAGTTATAGGTCTCTTTTACTATGATTATCAACGAAATTTGTTATATTTTATTTCGATTAATATGTCGAGAAAAGGAGGAATATGTATTAGACTTGTTGAATAGTACAATTTAACATTACCGAAAAAAGGTAGGAACAAACATGGATATTCTTAATAAAGCCGGCTTTAATCAAATGGAACGATCTTTGGATGCTGCAACTTTACGCCAGCGTGTCATCGCAGATAATGTGGCTAATGCAGATACTCCCTATTTCAAAAAATCAGAGGTTCGTTTTGAAGAGCTACTGCAGCAGGAATTGAATGTGTCTTCTTTTGAAGGGTACAGAACGGATCCTAAACATTTTTACATCGGGCGACCTGCCAGAGTAGAAGCACAGATTGTCAAAGACAAGCAATCGACGATCAATAACAATTTAAACAATGTGGATATTGATTCGGAGATGTCTTTAATGGCTAAGAACCAACTTCGGTATAATGTGATGGTTCAACAGATCAGCAATGATATTAAAAAGGCAAGAACGGCAATTCAAGGGAGAGGGTAACCAATGAAGCTTACGAACGGGTTTGATATTAGCTCCTCTGCATTAACGGCGCAACGTTTCCGAATGGATGTTATATCTTCTAACATTGCCAATGCTGACTCAACGAGAGCTAAACTAGTCAACGGAAAATGGGTACCTTATCAAAGGAAGCTGGTTACTATTGAGCCAAAGAAACCTTCGTTTGAGCAAGCTCTCCAAAATGCACAAACCAATGCCGCTGGAGAAGGGGTTAAAGTGACACAAATTATTGAGGATACTTCTCCCTTTAAGCAAGTTTACAACCCAACGCATCCCGACGCAGACGAGAACGGATTTTTAATGATGCCCAATGTTGACGTGCTTAAGGAAATGGTAGATATGATTTCTGCTTCCCGTTCTTATGAGGCCAACGTAACTGCACTCAATGCATCCAAATCATTGATCGCAAAAGCGTTGGAGATAGGCAGATAACAATTATTTTAATAGAAAGGGGACTTCACCATGGTAGAAAAAATGGGGCTCCAGCCTTTACAAGCCATCATTCCTCAATCTGCTGCTAAAGGCTTGAGTGCGTCGGAAGTGACCGATCAGTTTGGAAGCTTTTTATCGGATGCAATTACCAAGCTCAATACTCAGCAGCAGCAGGTCGATCAGTTAAATGATAAATTTGCCAAAGGAGAGATCTCTGATGTACATCAGTTGATAATCGCTTCGGAGAAGGCATCCCTTGGATTAGAGCTGACGGTACAATTACGTAACAAAGTGATTGATGCATATCAGGAAGTCATGAGGATGCAAGTATAAAAGCACTTTGAATCTTAGCTTGAGTCTTTAGATGGGGTGGAAGAGTGAATGAGAATCTAACCCAGTTTTGGAACAAGATAACCCAATACTGGAATCAATTTAGTAAAACACAGAAAATCACTTTTGTTTCAACAGTTGTTCTGGTTTTACTAACGATTGGAATTATTAGCTATAACTTTTCAAAAACAGAGTACGCCCTGGCTTACACGGATTTACAAGCTACTGATGCTGCTGCAATAAAGACTTATTTGGATGGGGCGAAAATTCCCTACCAACTCAGCGAAGATGGGAAAAGTATTGGTGTTCCGCGAAGCGAGGTTGCCAATGTGAAATTGGCTGTTGAATCGCAGGGTATCAATAAAAGCGGAAATATCGGATACGGGGTTTTTAATCAAAACAGCACATTTGGGACAACGGACAAGGAATTTAATGTTAAGTATGTGAATGCAATACAAGGAGAGCTTCAGCAGCTTATCAATTCGAACAGCGCAGTGAGCAGCTCCAAAGTGTTGATCAGCTTACCAGAAGAGACCGTGTTTCTACCCAAAGGAGCCGAAAAGGAAAAAGCGACGGCTTCGGTTGTTCTAAATTTGAAGCCTGGGTACAGTCTGGACCAGGCGAAAGTTGACACGATGTACAATCTCGTATCTCATAGTATCAAGGGATTGCCAGTTGAGAACATTACGATTTCCGATCAAAACGGGGAACTGCTGGAGTATTCCAAAGGCAAGGGGAAAATCACTAACACCAGCATGGCGACGCAAAATTTTGAAATCAATAATCAATTCAAAAATGATATTCAAAAGAATGTTCAACAAATGCTGGCTACCCTGCTTGGAAAAGATAAAGTGATTGTTCAGGTGTTTTCTACCATGAATTTTGATCAAACCAATACGAAGCAGCAGCTTGTGACTGCACCCAATGTGGTGGATCAAAAAGGTTTGGAAATATCAGTTCAAGAAATTCAAAAAAATTATAACAGTGATGGAAGTTCGGCTGCTGCTGGCGTTCCAGGTACGGGGCAATCTGATGTACCAGGTTATCCTGGCAGTAACAATGGTGGTACAGCCAAATCCGAGGAGCTTCAAAAGACAGTCAATTATGAAGTTAACCGGATCACGAATGATATCGTTGCAACTCCCTACATTGTTAAAGATTTAACCATAAATGTAGGAATTGAACCACCTAATCCTGAAGATCCTAATTCATTAACTCAGGAAACCAAAGATGCTGTACAACGCATATTGGTAAACGTGGTAAGAGCGGCACTTGCTGATAACAAGCAAACACTGACTGACGACGATTTGACTAAAAAGGTAACTGTATTTGCACATAATTTTGCAAGACCTAATGCAACTGCTGTTAGTTCCAATGCTATGCTGTTGTATGGTGGTCTAGGCGGACTTGCGCTTGCTTTGTTAGTATTAGGCGGGTACTTGCTTGTAAGACGTCGGAGATTGAAGCGTGAAGCTGAAGAGGAATTGGCACTTGAGCCAGCTAAGGTGGAATTCCCGACCATTGATATTGATAATGTGACTAATGATAATCAAGTGCGTAAGCAACTCGAGACCCTGGCCAAAAGAAAGCCGGAAGAATTTGTTAATTTGCTTCGTACATGGTTAGTAGACGAATAGGGGTGTGCTTTTTTGGCTAAAGTTCAGCAACAAGGGTTATCAGGTCGTCAAAAAGCAGCTATTCTGTTGATAAGCCTGGGACCGGAGGTTTCTGCTCAAATTTTCAAGCATCTTCGAGATGAAGAGATCGAGCAGCTAACATTGGAAATTGCCAATGTTAGAAAAGTAGACAATATAGAAAAAGAATCGATATTGTCCGAGTTTCATCAGATTTGTCTAGCTCAGGAATTTATTTCTCAAGGCGGTATCTCGTACGCCAAAGAAATACTTGAGAAGGCACTGGGATCGCAGAAGGCGCTTGATATTATCAATCGTTTGACGGCGACCTTGCAAGTAAGGCCTTTTGACTTTGCCAGAAAAGCCGACCCTGCTCAAATTTTGAATTTCATTCAGAATGAGAATTCTCAAACGATTGCTCTGGTATTGGCTTACTTGCAGCCTGAGCAATCTTCCATTATTCTTTCATCGCTTCCTCAGGACAAGCAAGCAGATGTGGCTAAACGTATTGCTCTGATGGACAGCACTTCACCTGAAGTTATTAGTCAGGTTGAACGGGTGTTGGAGCAAAAGCTATCTGCTACCGTAACTCAAGATTATACAAATGCCGGCGGGATATCTGCCATCGTTCAGATTTTGAACGGTGTTGACCGAGGAACAGAGAGGACGATCTTAGACTCTCTCGAAATTCAGGATCCAGAGTTGGCTGAAGAGATCAAGAAAAGAATGTTTGTGTTTGAAGATATTGTTAATGTGGATAATCGTTCTATCCAACGCATCATACGCGATATTGAAAATGCGGATCTACAGCTGGCACTTAAAGTAGCAAGTGAGGAAGTACGAGAGGCTATTTTCAAAAATATGTCCAAACGGATGTCCGAAACATTCCGGGAAGAGATGGAGTTTATGGGACCCGTTCGATTGCGCGATGTAGAGGAAGCGCAGACACGTATTGTGGCTACCATACGTCGTTTAGAAGAATCCGGAGAAATTATCATTGCACGTGGTGGAGGAGATGATATTATTGTCTAATGTCATCAAGATTTCCCAATATGTATCGTTGGAAGAGAAGAAAATTGTGGAAATTGCTGCTCAGCCGAAGCTGTTTGATGAAACATCAAATGAAGAGGAAGAGCTTTCCCAAGAAGAATTAGAAGAGCTAGCAACAGCTTCTCAAATTAAGGAGCAAATTCTTCAGGATGCAGAAGCTTTTGCCGAAGAGCAGGTAAGAGCTGCGATGGATGAAGCAGCAGCTATAAGGCAGCAGGCACAAGCTGAAATTGAACTGTGGTGGAATGAACAGAGGCAGCATGACGCTGAGTTGCAAACACAGTTGAAGGAAGAAGGCTATCAAAAAGGCTTTGAAGAAGGAGCCGCACAGGCAGAATTAGAGCTTCGTAATCAGTACAATGAGATGCTGCAGGAGTCATCCACCATATTGGAGCAATCGTATTTGCTCAAACAGCAAATCATACAAGAAGCAGAGCCCTTTCTGATCGAGATGAGTTGTTCCATAGCAGAGAAGATTGTTTCCAGACAGCTTACAGTAGAATCCGAATGGGTGACTGACCTAATTAAAACTGTTCTTGCCCGAAGGAGAGAAAAAGGAATTATAACCCTTTGCATATCGCCTTCACAATTTCCTTATATTCAGGATGCACGTGAAGAGCTTCTGCTACATATTGATTCACAAGCGGAATTGCAAATTATCCCCGATCCTTCTGTACATGACCATGGTTGTGTCGTCAGATCAACGTTTGGAAGTATTGATGCGAGAATTGATACGCAGCTAAAAGAAATTAAAAATGCTCTACAACATCTTGCAGTACGAAGCGAGGGGTCGTAGATGATCCAAGTACCGAATGCATCCAAATATATTGAACACTTAAGACAACTGGACCCGATTCGGGTTAATGGAAAAGTAACTCAGGTTATTGGATTAACTGTTGAATCAGAAGGTCCGGATGCAAGCATTGGTGATGTTTGTTATATTTATCCTTTTAAATCAAATAAACCGTTAAAAGCTGAGGTTGTTGGCTTTAAGAACAACAGGGTTCTGCTTATGCCGTTGGGTGAGCTAACATCCATAGGTCCTGGCTGCGATGTTGTTGGAACAGGAAAGCCGCTTACCGTACAGGTGGGACATGAATTGCTGGGAAAAGTTTTGGATGGTCTTGGTCAGCCTTTGGATGGGACCTTTCTTCCTTCCAGAATGACACAGTATTCAACTAACAATATACCTGGTAATCCGTTGAAAAGACCAAGGGTATTGGATCCTATCAGTGTAGGTGTCCGCTGTATTGATGGCTTGCTAACGATAGGTAAAGGTCAGCGTGTAGGGATTTTCGCTGGTTCTGGTGTCGGAAAAAGTACATTGATGGGTATGATTGCCAGAAATACTTCTGCTGATGTCAATGTGATTGCGCTTATAGGTGAGCGTGGGCGTGAAGTATTGGATTTTATCGAACGGGATTTAGGAGCAGAGGGACTTGCTCGGTCCGTAGTCATTGTGGCAACTTCCGATCAGCCCGCTCTGATTCGTATTAAAGGAGCATTAATTGCAACCAGTATTGCCGAATATTTCAGAGATCGCGGCCTGAATGTCATGATGATGATGGATTCAGTGACAAGGTTTGCGATGGCTCAGCGTGAGGTAGGTCTTGCTGTTGGTGAGCCGCCTGCTACAAGAGGATATACACCTTCTGTATTCGCCATGCTGCCCAAGTTATTAGAACGCTCCGGTACCGGACCCAAAGGTTCGATTACAGCATTTTATACCGTTCTCGTTGATGGGGACGATATGAATGAGCCCATTGCAGATGCTGTACGTGGTATTTTAGATGGACATATTGTTTTGGATCGTTCAATTGCCAACCGTGGTCACTATCCAGCTATTGATGTATTGTCCAGCGTCAGTCGGGTAATGAAGGAAATTGTAACTTCTGAGCATATGTCTGCAGCAGAAAATTTGAAACGATTGATGTCCATATATAAGGATTCGGAAGATCTCATTAATATAGGGGCGTACCAAAAAGGTTCGAATCCGGATATTGATCTTTCTCTGCAATATATTCAATCGATTTGGGATTTCACTAAGCAAAAAGTCAGTGAGAAGCTAACCTTCAGTGAAGCTCAGGAAAGCTTAATCCAACAATTTCATAAAGGATGAGATTAAATGAGACGCTTTAAATATGCTTTTCAAAAAATTGTTGATTTAAAAGCAAATGAAAAGACACAAGCGGAATGGATGTTGTCTGAAGCAATCGGCAAAGTGCGTGAGGAGGAATTCTCGATGTCTGTGCTCTGTTCGGAAAAAGATGGACTGCAAGAGCAGCTGCATTCGACTTCTGTAGGCAAAACGACAATTTCGGAAATTATGCTGCTGCAGCATTTTGTTGACACAGTCAGTAATCAGATTGTGATGAAAAACAACGATCTGGAGCGTGCCAAACGAGTCGTGGTGACCAAGCAGGATGTATTGGCAGGTAAAGTACTTGAAGAGAAAATTTGGAGTAAAGCCAAGGATAAGGCACATCAAAGCTTTGCAGCCACTGTGCTGAAAAAAGAACAAGAGCAGCTAGACGAGATGGCAACGAACCGATTCAGGAGATTGTCATAGAACAGCAGAAGACGGGAGGCGATGATGATGGCAAATGTTGATGTGGAAGGAAGCTCCTCGTATGGGGGAATGGAACGGTTTTTAATTTGGTTTCTGATACCGTTTGTATTCACTGCTGTTCTGCTTGGCGTTTTACTTACCATTTTCGATTATGATGTCATGAACAACGTACTTCGAACGGCAAAGAATATACCGGTAATTAGCAGTATTGTACCTGAACCTAAATCCAAAGCTACTGATGGCAAGCCTGCAGATAAGAAGGCATCAACTGGACAGGCAGCTTCACCACCAACGGCCGAAGAAAATGTTCAGGCTTTAAGTGCGCAATTAGATCAAAAAGATCAGGAATTGAAAAAAAGTGATGCTGCTGTTGTTCAACGTGATCAAACGATTAAAGAACTGCAATCGAAAAATAGCTCTTTGGAGGAGCAAACCAAAGCCAAAGCTCTTTCAGATGAAGAATATTCAGCACAAATTCAACAGCTTGCAACGATGTATGCCAAGATGTCTCCTTCAAAATCCGCACCTATCATGGAAAACTTGACGATCCCTGAGATGGTACTTGTCCTGAGTTCGATGAAAACAGATGACAAGGTCAAGATCCTTGAGAAAATGGATCCAAAGAAAGCTGCTGAAGCTTCTATATTGTTAAAGGACCAATCAACGGCCAAGGACAAACAAATTGCCGCATTGCAGGAACGTCTTAAGCAGGTCACTATTCCTGACCCTAAAGCTACCCAAAAGCTGACTAAAGATGATTTGGGAGCAACGTTTTCCAATATGACTCCAAAAAGTGCAGCTATTGTTTTGATGGAAATGCAAAATGCAAATCCGGACAAGGTGATTTCTATTCTAAGTTCAATGGAAAGCGCAGGGAGGTCGAAAATTATTACAGCAATATCCGAACAATCTAAAGAAGTGGCTGCACTCATATCTGCTCGTCTGATTCAATAAATCATATGAAGGGAGGTGAAAAAAATGGAAATTCAGGCACAAACCCAAATTCCGGTTACTTCATCAGGTAGTTCATCTACTACTGCTTCTACAACCAGTGGCAGTTTAGGTACCGGTGCTTCCAATTCATCAAATGGACAAGCCACGGGAGGTTTTTCGTCAACATTAAATGGATTACTCACAAGTTCAGCGCCAGCTGGGAATGCATTATCCAATCAGGCTGCATTAACAGGTCTGAATGTATTGGTCCAATTATTAGGAGCTGCAAACAACGAATCCGCACTAAGTAATGAAGAGGTTAAAGGCTCCTCCCAGCAATTAGACGCTTTAATTAAACTATTGGGATCTGATTCGGAGGATGTAACAGCTCTTTTAGATAACCCGGATGTTCAATCATGGTTAGCAGGTCTTCAAGCGATACTGCTGTTACAGCCACTAGCAACTACAGATCAGACTCAATCGCAGCCAGTAGTTTCGGGAGATGACAATTCTGGAACGTCCGAGGTAATTGATAATGCAGCAAATAATTCATTAGCTGACAATGAGCTTAATCCGCTATTGTTTGTTCCAATCCACGCGAGCAATGTTACAACTGAAGCCTCAGGTTCGAGACCCGGGGATTCCAACAAAGTAATTGTCAAGGAAGAAGCTTTTAAGCTGTTGGAGAGCTTTAACCAATTACTACAAGCAAATGGTGAAAAATCAGCATCACCACAGGTTGAGAAGGCTATACAAACAGCTTTGAATGACCTGCAAAAGCTCATGGCTTCGCTGGTTCAACAACCGGTTGCAGCCCAAGTCAATTCTACTATCATGACAGAGCAAGCAGTGAGCACTGACACCGTAGCTGCTGTAGTTAACGAAAAACCTGCTGCACGTGTCATTGGAAATCTTGCAGCTAGTGTTCGTACTAGCTCGCATAAAGGCAACAAAGTGGAAGACGCCATTCCGGTTATAGTGCCAACAGCTAATTCCAAGCTTGAGTTTTTAGCAGCTAAATCTGTGCAGCCGAAATTAATTGTGGACAGCAATGGATCAGAAAGTCCGCTATTTGAACCTTTGGTTGATCTGCCAAATGATTCTTCCGATGAATCTCCGGCTATACCGATGCATGAGTTTTTGAAGCATGTACAAAATACACAAGCCGTTACCAAGCCACCTGTGATTTTAATGCAGGCGCCTAATTTTGTAGAAGAAATGACACAATTAGTCGTTAAATCCTTTACACTGGAAACGAAGCAGGATGGTTTTACAGAAGCCAAGCTTTCTTTGTACCCTCAGAATTTGGGTCAGGTTGACGTAAGATTGACTATGCACAATGGTCAGCTTATTGCACAGTTTATGGCAGATAGCTCCTTAGGTAAAGAAATGCTCGAAAGTCAGCTATCTCAGCTGAGAACAACGCTGCAAAGTCAAGGCATTCAAGTCGAAAAACTGGAAGTATCCCAGAATCAGGCTTTTCAATCCGGAATGTTTCAGGAACAACAACGACAGCAGCAATCTCAACAATCCGCTAAACAGCAAAAGGGAAATAACATCGATACTATTACCGTTGTAGATGATGAAGCTGTACAAAGCCAATTGAATGCAAGTCCTACAGCCAATGGATCAGGCAGTACTTCTATCGATATTACCGCCTAGTAGAAACAACCATAATCGGGAGGTGATAATATGGCAGATTCACCAGTAAGCACGAAAAATATTTATCCTTATTATGCTAAAAGTAATGTGGATAAAGCGGGAAAAGATACGGCAACAAAGGGTCAATTGGGGAAAGATGAATTTTTAAAGATTCTGATGACTCAATTGAAAAATCAAGATCCTACGGATCCTTTAAAAGACAAAGAATTTATTGCGCAAATGGCCCAATTTACCTCTGTTGAGCAGTTGAGCAACATGACCTCGGAATTAAAGCTTATGAGGCAATCATTGGGTATAGCTTCTTCTCTGATCGGCAAAGAAGTTCAATGGTCCATTCCAAGCACCAAGACCAATGAAGAGCCGAAAATAGGAACTGGTGTTGTAGAATCCATCATTATGAAAGAGGGTTCTCAATATGCTCTGATAAAAGATGAGCAAGTCAATCTGGATTCAATCTTGAGAATTTCGAATCCGGTGCCGGAGGCGGTCAAGGAATGAACCAACCCATATCTGTCGGTCAGTTATATCCTGGCAGTATTCGAGCATCTCAGCTCAAGCGTAACGACCTGGCTGTTCAGAGTAAGGAAAGCTCATTCCAGGATGTTTTGCAGACTAAGCTCGTCAAATTTAGTCATCATGCCGAAGAGAGATTACGTCAAAGAGGTATTGAATTTCAGCCGGAGCATTTAGCGAAAATTGATGCGGCTATCGACAAGGCAGCATTAAAAGGAGCAAAGGATTCATTGATGTTAATCAATGATACTGCATTAATTGTAAACATAAAAAATCGTACCGTAGTGACTGCTATGGATGAAGCATCTATGAAAGACAACTTGTTTACCAAGATTGATAGTGCGGTCATCATATCGTAATAACGGGGCTGGACCATAAAGGAAGCCCATGGTTGTGGAATGACCGAAGCAACCAGCACAATAAGGCAATTACCCATAGGGAGGCAATTTATTAATGCTAAGATCACTATATTCAGGCGTTTCCGGTATGAGAGGTTTTCAAACAAAGCTGGATGTTATCGGAAATAATATTGCGAATGTAAATACGGTCGGCTTTAAAGGCGGGCGCGTAATGTTCAAAGATATTCTGAGTCAGACTGTGGCGGGAGTGACACCTTCTATAGATGGAACAAAGGGTGGTGTCAATGCTAAACAAATCGGACTAGGTGTTTCTATCAGTGCGGTTGATACGATTCACACACCTGGCAGTGCGATGACAACTAACGTTCCAACCGATCTTCGTATAGATGGAGATGGATTCTTTGCCATTAAAGCCACACCGGATCAAGAGCAGCCCTATCTAACCCGAGCTGGGAATTTCACGTTTGATGCTAACAATCAATTGGTTACTGTAGATGGTATGTACGTAACGGATAGCGGCGGTGCGATCATAGATTTGGATACAATCGGTAACGTAACGGCTTTTTCGATATCCAACGCGGGTGAGCTTATAACCGTAGATGATACTGGGGCTACAGCCAATACAGGTGTTTTTATCGGTGTAGTTAAAGTTCCAAATCCGGCTGGACTTGAAAAAATTGGCGGGAATTTGTATCGTCAATCACCAAACTCCAATGATTCAGGAACGCCAATATCCGATTTCCTTGGACTTGCTAATGATGCTGCGAGAGGTACTGGGGCGATTGTTTCGGGTCAATTAGAAATGTCCAATGTCGATTTGACGGCAGAGTTTACTGAAATGATCGTTGCTCAACGTGGTTTTCAATCTAATGCCCGTATCATTACGACATCCGATGAAATCTTGCAGGAAGTTGTTAACTTGAAACATTAACACAACTTAAGGTAAGGGGGAGTTGATCTCCCCCTAAATTTTTAAATCGGAGGCTGACAATGATCAGACTTACCCGCTTAAATGGGAGACAGCTTTTAGTGAACGCATTACTGATCGAAAGTATTGAAGAAACACCCGACACTATCATTACTTTAATAACTGGTAAAAAAATTACTGTTTTGGAGCCAATGACGGATGTGGTCCAGCTTGTGACCCAATATATGCAAACGATAGGGTCAATTGCTGGAACAATAAAGAGTATCGATTCGGAGGGGTCTTAGTTGTTTAAAAGCAAAATGTTTTTGATGGTAGTTGCTATACTCATTGCTATAACCTTGATATTAACAGCAGCATTTGTTTTATGGAATTATATGGACAAAGGTAATCAGGATCCACAGGAGTTAGCGCAAAGCTCAGCCAAAGAAGTTAAACAGGCTAAAAAAGCGACACCGGAAGAAACGAAAGCCAATACAGTTATCCTAAAAGATATTTTGACAAATCTTGCAACCAATAATCGATTTATTAAAGCAAGTTTTGCCATTGAATTGGAAAATGCGAAGGCGAAGGACGAATTTGAAAAGCTTGATTTTAAAATGAAAGCTATTATTGTACAAACTCTCTCCGATATGACTCCGGAGCAGGTACAAGGCAGCAAAGGCTTGGATAATCTGACTTCGACCCTTATGAATAAAATGAACCCATTACTAACCCTCGGGAAGATCAAACAAATTTGGATCACGGATAATGTGCTTCAATAATGATTTTCTTATATAAAGTCGTACGAAGGAGGTGACGTTAAATGGTAGATGTACTTTCGCAGAATGAGATCGATGCTCTGCTGGCAGCTCTTTCATCTGGTGAGATGGATGCTGAAGAACTCAAGAAGGAAGAAACGCAGAAAAAAGTACGAGCATACGACTTTAAAAGAGCTGTTCGGTTTTCCAAGGATCATATACGAAGCTTAACCAGAATCCATGAAAACTTCGCCCGTTACCTAACGACATACTTTTCAGCACAATTAAGAACTTTTGTGCAAATAAATGTGGTACAAGTCGAACAATTGCCGTATGATGAGTTTATTCGTTCTATTCCTAAAATGACAATTCTCAATATTTTTGAAGCCGAGCCTTTGGAGGGCCGTATGGTTCTTGAAGTACATCCTAATGTAGCGTTTGCAATGCTGGATCGACTGCTTGGGGGTGCTGGGACATCGCCATCAAAAATAAATGCTTTAACCGAAATTGAAACTATTGTGATGGAACGTATTTTTAGCAGATGTTTTGAAAGCCTTCAAGAAGCTTGGAAAAGTGTTATCGATTTGTCTCCTCGTCTTGAGGCGTTGGAAACAAATCCACAATTTATGCAAATCGTGTCTCCGAATGAAACGATTGCATTAATCTCTCTAAGCACCAAAATCGGTGACACCACAGGAATGATTAACCTTTGTATTCCTCATGTCGTCATCGAACCCATTATGCCGCGTTTATCCGTGCATCATTGGTTTGTTTCTCAGAAAAAAACGATAGCACCTGAAGAAGTTATGGCTTTACAATCTCGCTTACATAAAGCTAAGCTTCCCATTATTGCTGAGTTAGGTGAAACTCAAATATCGATCAGGGAATTCTTGAACTTAAGTGCTGGCGATGTAATAACGCTGAACAAACCGGTTGATGAGCTGCTAAACATCAGAATCGGAGAAAAACTGAAGTTTTTGGGCAGTCCCGGCAGCATCAAGGGAAAACTGGCTATGCAAATAAGCGAGATTGTTAGTGAAGGAGCAGAAGACAATGACGAATAATAGGGATTATTTGTCTCAAGAAGAAATTGATGCTTTGTTGAGACAATCTTCAGGTGACAGCTCGGAGAGCTCAAGTGTTGATGTTCATGTTGATAATTATTTAACTTCTTTGGAACAAGATGCACTTGGCGAAATTGGAAACATTACCTTTGGAAGCGCGGCAACAGCTTTATCCACTTTATTAGGAAAGAAAGTAGACATCACTACACCGAAAGTTTCAGCAGTTGCAAAGGATGAATTAGTAAAAGAATTCCCTCTGCCTCACGTTGCGGTCCATGTTAATTATGTTGATGGATTTCATGGCATTAATCTGTTAGTCATCAAAACTCGCGATGCACAAGTTATTGCTGATTTAATGATGGGTGGGGATGGAACGGCCTACGCTGAAGAATTGTCTGAGATTCATATTAGTGCAGTTCAAGAGGCTATGAACCAGATGATGGGTTCCTCTGCAACATCCATGTCGACGATTTTTAATCGATTCGTAAATATATCTCCGCCAGGAATTGATATATTAAACTTGTCGGATGGTGAAGGAGGGGCGTCGCTTCCTCCAGAAGAAGTATTCATTAAAATCTCTTTTCGCATCATCATTGGAGATTTAATTGATTCTACACTCATGCAGCTTTTACCTGTGTCATTTGCGAAGGATATGGTATCTATTCTTATGGGAGGTGGGGAGGACTCGCAAGAGGCGTCAGCACCAGCACCAACCCCTGCTCCAGCTGCTCAGCAGCCACAACAACCTATAGCTCCGCCAATGGGACAACCAGACCCTTACGCTCAGCCGATGTATCAGCAACCGCCTATGCAGCAGCAGCCCATGTATGAGCAGCCGATGTATCCGCCACAACAGCCGATGTATCAGCAGCCCATGTATCCACCGCAGCAACCGATGTATCAGCAACCACCTGCTGCATATGGGAATGGACTAGGTCGTGATGTTAATGTTCAACCTGCACAATTTTCAAACTTTGCACCACACCAATTAACACCTCCAGAGGATACGAATCTGAATTTGTTATTGGATATACCTTTGAAGGTAACGGTAGAGTTAGGTAGAACTCAGAAAGTAATTAAAGACATCCTTGAATTATCTCAAGGTTCAATTATTGAATTAGACAAGCTTGCAGGTGAGCCTGTTGATATTCTGGTTAACAATAAGTTGATTGCGAAGGGTGAGGTTGTCGTTATTGACGAGAACTTTGGTGTACGCGTTACAGACATTGTTAATCAGTGGGATCGCATTCAAAAACTACAGTATTAATTAAACTTGGGAGGATTGTTTACACATGGCAAATAGAATATTAATTGTAGATGATGCAGCTTTTATGAGAATGATGATTCGGGATATCTTGACTAAAAATGGTTATGAAGTCTGTGGAGAAGCTAACGATGGAGCTCAAGCGATTGAGAAATTCAAAGAAGTGCGTCCCGATCTGATCACAATGGATATTACAATGCCAGAAATGGACGGTATTGCTGCGCTGA
This sequence comes from Paenibacillus baimaensis, assembly GCF_025567575.1. Classification (NCBI taxonomy): domain Bacteria; kingdom Bacillati; phylum Bacillota; class Bacilli; order Caryophanales; family Paenibacillaceae; genus Paenibacillus; species Paenibacillus baimaensis. The sequence continues at coordinate 214,170 of NZ_JAOQIO010000094.1, forward strand.
AGGAAATCAAAAAAATCGATGCTTCAGCCAAAGTTATTATGTGCTCTGCGATGGGTCAGCAAGCTATGGTTATTGATGCAATTCAAGCGGGTGCGAAAGACTTTATCGTTAAGCCGTTTCAAGCTGACCGAGTTATTGAGGCTATTAAGAAAACTTTGGGATAATAGATTCAAGGGGAGTCTGGCATAGACCGAAAGGAATGTGAAACTTGAAAAGACTCTTTACCAAATTGTCTTCTCTTATTGCTATTGGAAGTATTCAAATCGCCGGTTTCTCTAAGATTTGTTTTGGGGAAACCGGTACCTCCCCTGATCAACCAACGAAGGGGATATCGGATTTAAATTACTCGGGAGTTAGTACTTCAGAAACCATATGGATGATTATAAAAGTTATCTTCTTTCTTATTCTTATTATCGGATTATTTTTTATTATTATTAAGTTTCTTTCCCAGAAAAATAAATTTTTATTTGGTCGCTCCATGCGCTCCTTAGGAGGCGTACCACTGGGTCCCAACAAATCGATTCAAGTCGTGGAAATTGGTCGTTCTCTCTACATAGTAGGAGTTGGGGAAAATGTGCAGCTGCTGGAAAAAATTGAAGATGAGGATGAAGTTTCCTATATATCGGATATGTTAAATTCTTCGAATGCCAAAACCGCAGCAAGCTTTGAAACTTTCACAGGCTGGCTTTCCAAGCTGAGAAAAAAGCAAAGTATCATTGAGGAGTCAGACGAAGAGGTAACAGCTTCTTTTCAGCAAATATTTCATAATAAAATGCACCATTTATCAGACCGAAAGAAAATGGTGGAGGATCTACTGATGGATGACAAAAATAAAGATCGGTTGAATGATAAACAATGAAATGGAAGGCTATGATCTACACTGTAGTATCTTTGCTCGCAATGATCATGTTGTCAACATCCCATGTCTATGCGGCTAATCCTATCCCGGGCATTAATATTGATTTTGGATCTTCAAGCTCTGCAGCTGGAGCATCCAATACTGTCAATATTATTATATTAATCACGATCCTGAGTATCGCTCCAGCTATTCTGGTATTGATGACTAGTTTCACGAGAATTATTATTGTTCTCGGCTTTGTAAGGACAGCTCTTGGGACACAACAAATGCCTCCTAACCAGGTTCTGATTGGATTAGCACTGTTCATGACCTTTTTTATTATGGCACCGACGCTTGGCGATTTGAATGAACAAGCGCTGCAGCCTTATCTGAAAGGAAGCATGAATCAAACAGATGCTTTGGACAAGGCATCGGTCACCATGAAAAAGTTCATGTTTCAACACACAAGACAAAAGGATCTGAAGCTGTTTCTTGATTATTCCAAGGCTCAGCCACCAAGTGGAGTTGAAGATACACCGTTGACTGCTTTGGTACCCGCATATGCGATTAGTGAATTAAAAACGGCTTTTCAGATGGGTTTTATGATTTTCATTCCTTTTTTGGTTATTGATATGGTCGTAGCCAGCACCTTGATGGCAATGGGGATGATGATGCTACCGCCCGTCATGATATCACTTCCATTTAAAATATTGCTGTTTATTTTAGTGGATGGTTGGTATCTGGTAGTAAGATCATTGTTACTTAGCTTCAACACATAATGAGAATTGATGACCATGCAGGAGGAGAATAAACCTTGGGCTCGGAGTTTGTTATTCGCTTGGCCGGTGAGGCTGTATACACGGTCTTGAAGGCCAGTGCCCCCATGCTGGTTCTTGCATTGGTAGTGGGGTTGGCCATTAGTATCTTTCAGGCAACAACACAAATCCAAGAGCAGACGTTGGCTTTTGTTCCTAAAATAGTTGCCGTATTATTAGCTTTTTTAATATTTGGACCATGGATTTTGACTACATTGATAGATTTCACTTATAACATTTTGAATAACCTTTATAAATTTGTGGGCTAGGTAGTGAAGGTATGGAATGGATACAACAATATTTTCCTAGCTTTTTGCTCTTTTTTTGTCGGATTTCATCGTTTTTTGTTGTCGTTCCTGTGTTTTCAGCCAAAAATGTACCGGCACACTTTAAAATTGGGCTTGCTTTTTTTGTTACGTTAATGGCTTTCAGCGTTGTAGGATCTTCAACCCTGGCTACATTTGATTCACTATATTTCCTTTCCATCATCAGAGAAATATTGGTAGGCATTTTTCTTGGCTTCATTGCCTATTTGTTTTTTACAGTCGTGCAGATTGCAGGTTCGTTTGTCGATATTCAAATTGGTTTTGGTATTGCGAATGTATTTGACCCTTTGACAGGTGCTTCTAGTCCAATTCTCGGCAATTTAAAGTATATGATCGCAATGCTGCTTTTCTTATCCTTAAATGGGCATCACCTATTGTTAAAAGCCATTATGGAGAGCTATGAATGGATTCCATTATCCAATGAGCTGTTCACCAAAATATATAATGGACAAATTACCGAGTTTGTCATTAAGTCATTTTCGACTGTATTTGCTCTCAGTTTTCAAATGGCGGCACCACTTATTGCTGCATTGTTTTTGACCGATGTCGGTCTTGGATTGCTGGCTAGAGTAGCTCCACAATTCAATATTCTCGTTATCGGTGCGCCGCTCAAGATGTTAATCGGGTTCTTGCTTTTAATATTGTTGTTTCCCGCTTATGAATCCATTTTTAAGGGATCCTTTGTATCCATGTTTGACTATATGCAAAAATTTATCGGCATGTTTACTGGTTAACCGGGAGGAATTGAAGTGGTTTCTTTAAGAATGCAGCTAGATTTGCAGATGTTTTCCCAAGAAAAAACAGAACCGGCTAGCCCTAAGAAACGGCAGGAATCAAGGGAAAAGGGTCAAGTAGCCAAAAGTATGGAACTACCCGCTGCATTCATTTTATTTTTTTGTTTTCTTTCCTTTTACATATTTGGCGGTTACATGAAAAACCAGTTAACGCTGGTGTTCCGTTCTATCTTTTACGATTACTTGTTGATGGACATTACTACGGCCAATGTGAATCTACTTTTTCAACAGTTGTTTATGCAAAGTATCATGATCATTGTTCCTGTACTCATGGTAGCTATGGTTACAGCTATATTTAGCAATTACCTACAAATTGGGGTCATGTTTACCGGAGATCCGCTTAAGATGAAATTTAGCAAGCTAAACCCGATCGAGGGAGCGAAGAAAATATTTTCGGCACGCACCTTGGTAGATTTTGTGAAATCTGTGCTGAAGATGTCGATTATTGGCTACGTCGTATATGATACGCTTTGGGCTGAAAAAAGTTCCTTAATGGAACTAGCTCGACTGCCCTTGGAAAATATTTTCGTATTTATGGCTTCAGTTACATTGAAATTAGGATTGAAAATTGGCTTGATATTAATTGTTTTGGCTCTTTTTGATTACATGTATCAGAAATACGAGTTTGAAAAAAGTATTAAGATGTCCAAGCAGGATATTAAAGACGAGTATAAAAAATCGGAAGGCGATCCCTTGATTAAAGGGAAAATTCGTGAAAAGCAGCGGAGAATGGCTATGCAGCGGATGATGCAAGAGGTTCCTAAGGCCGATGTTGTAATTACAAACCCTACCCATTTTGCCGTAGCGTTAAAATATGATTCCAACAATATGCAGGCTCCAACCGTTATAGCCAAGGGAACTGAATATATTGCATTGAAAATCAAACAAATAGCCAAGGAAAACCGTATTGTGACTATAGAAAATAAACCTTTGGCACGGACCTTGTATGCACAAGTAGAAATTGGCGAAGCCATTCCAGCAGACATGTTCCAGGCTGTCGCAGAGGTGCTAGCATATGTATATAAGATGAAAGGTAAGGCCAACTAAATAAGAGAGGAGGACATGTGCTATGAAAATTAAAGATCTGGTTGTACTCATCGGTATTATTGGAATCGTATTGATGATGGTTGTTCCGGTTCCAGTCTGGTTGATAGATGTTCTGTTAATTATTAATATTTCTATTGCGCTCTTAATTATTCTGGTAGCTATGAATACACAGGATCCTTTAGAATTTTCTATCTTTCCTTCACTTCTATTGATTACTACCCTTTTCCGGCTGGCGTTAAACGTCTCGACTACAAGAAATATTTTAGCGAATGGGGATGCCGGTAATGTGGTCAAAACCTTTGGTTCGTTTGTTGCACAAGGGAATATCGTTGTAGGCTTTGTCGTCTTTATAATTCTTGTGCTCGTTCAATTTATCGTTATTACCAAAGGTTCTGAGCGCGTTGCCGAGGTAGCTGCACGATTTACATTGGATGCAATGCCAGGTAAGCAAATGGCTATCGATGCGGATTTGAATGCAGGCTTAATTAATGAGATTCAAGCTCGAGAGCGAAGAGAGAAAATTTCTAAGGAAGCTGATTTTTATGGAGCGATGGATGGTGCCAGTAAATTTGTTAAAGGTGATGCCATCGCCGGAATTATCATCCTGTTTATCAATATCTTGGGCGGATTAATTATTGGTATGACAATGAAAGGTATGGGCCTTGCAGAAGCAGGAGCGCTGTATTCGATTCTTACGATTGGTGACGGATTGGTCAGCCAGATACCGGCTCTGTTAATTTCTACAGCAGCAGGCTTAATCGTTACCAGAGCAACCTCAGAAGGTAATTTGGCGCACGATTTATCAAAGCAGATCTTACTTTATCCGAAATTGCTCTACATTGTTGCAGGAACAATCACATTGCTCGGTATATTCACTCCTATTCATCTTATTACTACACTACCTATCGCTGCTTTACTCGCTTATGCCGCTATGAAAATGCAGCAGAGTTTGGTGAAGAAGCTGGCCAAGGATGAGCAGTTGGAGGAAGAGCAGCAAATCGAAGAGGTTCGCAGTCCCGAAAGTGTTATTAGCTTATTGCAGGTGGATCCTATCGAATTTGAATTTGGTTATGGACTGATCCCTTTGGCTGATACACAGCAGGGCGGCGACTTGTTGGATAGAATTATTTTAATCCGCCGACAATGTGCTCTGGAGATGGGAGTTGTCGTACCGGTTATTCGGATTCGAGATAATATTCAATTGAAGCCTAATGAATATGTGATCAAGATCAAAGGGAACATGGTCGCACGTGGAGATCTGCTGTTGAATCATTATTTGGCCATGAGTCCCGGAATCGAGGACGATTCTATCAGCGGGATCGACACCTTGGAGCCTGCATTTGGGCTACCGGCGTTATGGATTGATGAGGCGATGAAAGAAAGAGCTGAATTATCCGGTTATACAGTGGTTGATCCGCCTTCGGTTGTTGCGACTCACTTAACAGAAGTCATCAAGAAACATGCGCATGAGCTTCTTGGACGTCAGGAAACAAGAGGATTGATCGAAAATGTCAAGGAAAGTTACCCGGTTCTGGTGGATGACTTAATACCTGGCGTATTGTCCATAGGTGATGTGCAGAAGGTTCTGGTTAAATTGTTAAAAGAAAAAATATCGGTTCGCGACCTGGTCACTATATTGGAAACGTTAGCGGACTATGGTACTTATACCAAAGATCCGGAAATATTGACCGAATATGTGAGGCAGTCGCTTTCACGTCAGATTACGCAGCAGTTTGCTGTAACTGGCGATTCTCTCAAGGTCATTACGGTGGGTCCGAGCCTTGAAAAGAAGATAGCCGAGTCTGTTCAGCAATCCGATCAAGGGAGCTATCTGGCTCTGGACCCTAGTTCAACCCAGATTATTTATCAACGTATTACGGATCAGGTAACGAAGCTGATCCAATCGGGACAACAGCCGATTGTTTTGACCTCTCCGACGATCCGCATGTATCTTAGGCAGCTTTTGGAACGAACGATGCAGGATATACCGGTTCTTTCTTACAGTGAGCTCGAACCCAACGTTGAAATTCAAAGCATGGGGGTAGTTAATTTATGAGAGTGAAACGATATATTGTCGATTCAATGCCAGATGCACTGCAAAAAATTAAAACCGATCTTGGTAAGGATGCTGTTATTTTAAATACGAAAGAAATTCGCTCTGGTGGATTTCTTGGTATGTTTTCCAAAAAGAAAATCGAGGTCATTGCCGCTATAGACACATCCGCGGCAACGGCGCCTTCACCTGTAAAGACAACCGCACCGATAGACAGACCACAGCCTGTAAGTACAGGCTTTAACACACCACAGACCGCTAAAAATGCATATGCACGCCCAAACGGTTTAGCGGCGCAGCAGCAAATTACCGACTTGAAACGGGAAGCTCTTGCTTTTCCTGAAGTTCCGGATGTTATTATTCCAAGTCCGGCTGTACCTGCAAAAATCCCTGCTGCAGCTGTTGTTGTTAAGGCAAGAGAAGACATGCTGATGGAAGAATTGAAGCAGATGAAAGAGTTCATGCATAAGCTATCTGTTCAAGGAAGCCAACAAGTGAGTGATCCCTCTTTAATCGTACTGAAACAGCGAATGATCGAGCAGGAAGTAGAGCCTCTGCTAGTGGATGATATCATTACCTCTATTACTCAGGAAGCTCAGGATGCTGGGCTTACGATAACGGATGATTCAGCGATGGAATCAGCAAGAAAAAAGCTGCTTGAGTTGTTCAACCAGGGTCGATCCAATGCGATGGCTGCCGATACGCGCATTGCACATTTTGTAGGACCTACTGGTGTTGGCAAAACAACAACCATCGCTAAACTGGCCGCAGAGCAAGTGCTCAAATATCATCGTAAGGTAGGCTTCATTACCTCGGACACTTATCGAATCGCGGCCGTGGAACAACTCAAGACGTATGCCACTATCCTGAATGTACCTTTAGAGGTCGTGTTCTCGCCTCAGGATTTATCCAAAGCATTCGAGCAGCTTAAAGATCGTGATATCATATTTATGGATACGGCAGGGCGGAATTTTCGCAATGAAATGTATGTATCGGAATTGAATACGTTGCTGCAGTACGGTGGTAAAAGCGAAACGTATCTGGTGCTGAGCCTGACAACCAAATACAAAGATATGAAAGCAATTACAGAAAATTTCTCGAAATTCAAGCTGGATAAAGTGCTATTTACGAAAATGGACGAAACCGATTCGTATGGAGCCGTCGTCAATCTGGTACATGACTTCAAGCTGCAACTTTCTTATGTTGCCAATGGACAAAGTGTTCCAGATGATATCAATCTGTTGGCGGAGCAGCATATTGTTGACCTGATACTGGGGGTTGATCATCATGACTGACCAGGCACAAGGACTTCGCAATCTGGTTTCCAATCAACATGTCCAGAAGTCTGTCAAGCCAACTCGCATACTTACAGTAACCAGTGGCAAGGGCGGTGTGGGGAAGTCCAACTTTACACTGAATTTTGCACTCACTTTACAAAAAAAGGGTTTTGATGTATTGGTATTTGATGCTGATATTGGGCTAGCGAATATCGACGTGCTGATGGGAGTTAGCGCTAAATACAATTTGTATCACTTGCTGAAAAAAGAAAAAACGATCTGGGAAATTATCCAGAGAGGTCCACATGATCTGCAATTCATTGCAGGTGGTTCTGGATTTAATGATTTGATCAGACTTACTGACGATCAATTAGAATATTTTGCTGATCAGGTTAATCAATTAAATGGCACTGTGGATTTCATTATTTTTGATACAGGTGCGGGTTTGTCGAAGGAAACGTTAAAATTCATTTTGGCAGCAGAAGAAACCATTGTGGTAACTACCCCAGAGCCAACTTCAATAACTGATGCTTACGCTATTATTAAAATGGTTAACTCGATGAATGAACCTGTGAATTTCAAATTGGTCGTTAATCGTACTACGGACAGCAAGGAAGGCAAACAAACTGCCGACAAGATCATTATGGTTGCCAAACAATTTTTACACATAGATATCCCGACCTTAGGCTTTGTAGACGACGATAACAACGTGTCCAAGGCTGTGAAAAGACAAATTCCTTTTACGGTGGCTTATCCTACCAGCGCAGCCTCTCAGTCGATCTATCGATTAGTCGATGATTTTATTGCCAGACAAACTCCTACGGGGGAACAGCAGGGTGCAGTAAAAGGCTTCATGTCGAAAATGATGAGACTTTTAAGACACTAGCGTCCTCTTACTTAGTGAAACAGACAACTTGGAGGAGTGAATATAGATGAACCCTTATAAAATATTGGTTGTTGACGATTCGATCTTTATGAGGAAAATGATAACAGACATGATTACGGAGGATGCTCAATTTCAAGTGATAGGCACTGCAAAAAACGGCAAAGAAGCAGTGAATATGGTTAAAATGCTGAAGCCGGACGCTATCACTATGGATATTGAAATGCCGGAAATGAATGGTCTGGACGCCCTGAAGATCATTATGGATATACAACCCACTCCAGTGATCATGTTAAGCAGTTTAACTCAGGATGGGGCAAGGGAAACGATCGTAGCGCTCGAACGAGGAGCCGTTGATTTTGTCGGTAAACCTTCGGGCTCGATATCATTGGATTTACACAGAGTAAGGGAATTGTTGCTCGAAAAGCTGCATATCGCAGTCAAAACGAATGTGTTGAAGTTTCGTTCCAATCCTGTAGTGACACCACCAATACCCAGAGCCAAAGCGGTGCCCAGGATTGAGGAGTTGCCTAAGGTAACTAAGGAGCATACAGTGCCACATTTGTCCCATCAACAGGGATCGAGTCAGGTTCAGCAAATCGTGGCCATAGGCACTTCTACTGGCGGTCCGAGAGCACTTCATCAGGTCATCTCTCATATTCCGGGACACCTTCCTGCCCCAGTTGTTATCGTTCAGCATATGCCACCCAATTTTACTAAATCGTTGGCACAGCGATTGAACTCGGTCTCCGAGCTGCATGTTGTGGAGGCGGAAGAGGGTATGATTTTGCAAAATGGACATGCCTATGTGGCTCCAGGTGGTTTTCATATGACGGTAGCACGCAATGGACCTGGAGTTTACAAAATTCATATAAGCAAAGAAGAAGCCAGAGGAGGGCATAGACCTTCTGTAGACATACTTTTTGAGTCACTTCTGCCTTTGAAAGAGCTAAAGCGACACATCGTTCTCATGACTGGAATGGGAGCCGATGGGGCAAAGGGGATGCTGGCACTAAAGAATGCGGGTGCTGTTACGACTATTGCTGAATCCGAAGAAACCTGTATTGTGTATGGGATGCCTCGGGCAGCAGTAGAACTAAAATGTGTGATGCATGTTCTGGCACAGCAAGAAATAGCTCCAAAGCTAGCTCAGGTCGTTTGTAAGTAGCATAGAGACATCAGTAATACAAATCATCCATTGACGGAGGTGTGAGGTTATGGACTTAAATCAATACCTTTCAATGTTTATTGATGAATCCAGAGAGCATCTGCAAGCCTTAAACGATAATTTACTGGCTTTAGAAGGCAGTCCTGAGGACATCAGCATTGTACATAATATTTTTCGTTCGGCCCATACCCTTAAGGGTATGTCAGCGACGATGGGCTTTGAAGATTTGGCATCATTGACCCATGAAATGGAAAACGTACTGGATCTCGTTCGTAATGATAAGTTGAAGATGGACGCATTTATATTCGACTGTATTTTCAAGAGTTTGGATGCTCTGGAGTCGATGGTAGAGGACATTATTCAAGGCGGTACGGGTAAGGCGGATGTGAGTGACATTGTCCTTTCTCTGAAATCGATAGTGACAGGGGATTACTTAAAGGCAGGTACTGCTGCAGGAGCACAGTCAGGCACTGCGGATGCCAATACAGCCGCCTCATCCATCCTGGATGAATTTCAGTTGTCGATTATTCAGCAATCGATAGATGCAGGCATGCAGGTTTTTTATATCGAAGTAGGCGTTCGTCAAGATTGTGTATTGAAGGCAGCCAGAGCGTATATGGTGTTTAACGTGTTGGAGCAAAACGGTGAGGTCATTAAATCGGATCCTCCCGTAGAGGACATTGAACAGGAACGGTTTGACAATAATTTTTCGGTCTTTTTCATTTCCGGTACAGATCAGGAATCTTTGCAAAAACAAGTTGCTAATGTATCAGAGATTGATAAGGCTGACGTTACCTTGCTAACACACGAAAAACTCGAAGAATTATTGAAGCCGGCAATGGCGGCGGTTCCTGAAATCGCAGCAGCTGCAGCTGTTCAAGAGGCTGCTCCTGTTCAGACAGCAGCGGCAGAAGTAAGAAAGCCTGTGGCTGCTGCTAATGCTCCTGTGGCAAACCGAACGATTCGTGTGGATATAGAACGACTGGATGCATTGATGAATCTGTTCAGTGAGCTGTTGATTGATCGCTCCAGATTAGAGCAATTGGCCAGCGAAATTAGAAAAAATGATCTGACAGAAACGGTTGAACACATGTCAAGGGTTAGCAGTGATCTACAAAATATCGTACTCAAGCTGCGGATGGTTCCCATTGATACCGTATTTAATCGATTCCCGCGGATGATTCGTGATGTTGCCAAAAACCTCGACAAAAAAGTCGATTTGATCATTACTGGCGCAGATACAGAGCTGGACCGTACTGTTGTAGATGAGATCGGCGATCCTTTGGTCCATTTACTTCGTAATGCAGTGGATCATGGGGTTGAACCTACAGTTGACAGAATAGCAGCAGGCAAGCCGGAAACAGGATCAATCTATTTACGTGCTTTTCATAGTGGGAATCATGTTTTTATCGAAATTGAAGAGGATGGCCGCGGCATCAACCGTGATGGTGTTCTCAATGCAGCCATTAAAAAAGGGGTCGTCACACCCGAGCAGGCTTCCAAATTATCCGATAATGAGGTATACCTTCTCCTGTTTGCTTCAGGCTTCAGCACAGCTGATAAGATTTCCGATATATCAGGACGTGGTGTAGGTTTGGATGTCGTTAAGACGAAGATAGAAAGCCTCGGCGGACGTGTTCAAGTAGAATCGAAATTTGGCAAGGGAACGAAGTTTTCAGTCCAGCTGCCGCTTACGCTGTCGATTATTTCTGCAATGCTCATCCGTGTAGGTGCGGAAAAGTATGCGATACCGTTGTCCTCCATCGTGGAGACATCAGCCATTGCATCCGACCAGATTCTTACTGTACACGGAAGTCGGATGGTGAATTTTCGTTCGAACGTGATCCCCCTTGTTTCATTGGCAAAAGTTTTTAGTGTTCCTAACAAAAATGGCAAAGAAGCTGAAAAAGAAACACAAATCGTAGTGATCCGCAAAGGTGAAAAGCTTGCCGCACTTATTGTAGATGAATTTATTGGTCAGCAGGAAATTGTTTTGAAATCTTTGGGCAAATATTTCACGAATTTATTCGCTATATCCGGTGCAACTATTCTTGGTGATGGACAGGTCGCGCTTATTATTGATACCAATGCTTTAATTAAATAAGTTTTATCAAGATTACATAAGGGATTTCAAAGGGAGGCACGGGAATATGGGCGAAGAAATGAAGGTTATCGTTTTTGCTTTGGCACACGAGGAATATGGAGTAGAAGTGGAAAAAGTTCGAACAATCGAGCGGATGCAGCCGATGACACGTGTTCCAAGAACGCCAGAGTTCGTTAAAGGCGTTATTAATTTGCGCGGTGTCGTTACTCCTATTATTGATCTGCGTGGAAGATTCGGTTTTGCAGAAAGCGACTATACAGACAATACTCGCATTATTATCGTTTCTGTGAAAGAAATGGAAGTTGGTTTAATTGTAGATTCAGCGAATGATGTTACGGATATCAACACGGATAACATTGATGATCCTCCAGAAGTGGTAGGCGGAATCAAAGCTAAATATTTACAAGGGATCGCAAAGATTGGGGATTCGCGTCTTTTGGTGCTTTTGAATTTAGAAGAAGTTCTGAACAAAAGCGAAATTATTCAATTAGAAAACCAAGAGGAGTAACCGTGTGGAATCATTTAATGGGTTTGCCGATTTTCAATTGGATGTTCTCAAGGAAGTAGGTAATATTGGAGCTGGTCATGCGGCCACCGCACTATCCAGACTTTTGGATAAACCGGTTGATATGCTTGTGCCCAAGGTTCGTATGGTAGAGTTTGAAGAAATTGCTGACAGCGTTGGTGGGGCTGAACGGGTTGTGATCGCCATCTTCCTTCGAGTTGAAGGGGAAACACCCGGAAATCTATTTTTTATATTATCTCTCGAATCTGCAAAAAAATTATTGCGAAATTTGGTAGGGATTGAGGTAGTTGATGACGAACATTATACAGATATGGAGCTTTCTGCCTTAAGTGAGATTGGTAATATACTTGCAGGTTCATATTTGTCTTCATTGGCTGATTTTACGCAGTTGTACATGTCACCAACCGTCCCGGCACTCGCAATTGACATGGCCGGGGCCATTCTAAGCTACGGTCTTATTCAATTCGGTCAAATGGGAGATCATGCTTTGTTAATTGATACCAAGTTTTTGGATGGGAATGACGAGATTGAAGGACACTTTTTCCTGATCCCGGATCCCGAATCTTTTAACAAAATTTTTATTGCCTTGGGAGTACAAGGTCCATGATTCCAGACAATTTTATTAAGGTAGGCATGGCTGATCTCAATGTTACGCATTTGACCGGGGTGCTAAAGACAACAGGATTAGGTTCATGTGTAGGTATTACACTGTATGACCCCAAGGCGTTGGTTGCTGGAATGGCGCATGTCATGCTGCCAACCTCAGATATTGCAAGGGAAGGCAATTTAAATGTTGCCAAGTATGCGGACACCGCAATTCCAGAAATGATTGAGAAAATGCTGAAATTAGGTGCAGTTCTCAGAAGAATGGAAGCTAAAATGGCGGGTGGGGCACAAATGTTCGCCTTTGCAGGCAACTCTGACACGATGAGAATCGGTCCGAGAAATGTCGAATCATGCAAAATCATGTTGACCAAGTATTCGATTCCGCTAAAGTCGGAGGATACGGGTTCCAATTACGGGAGAACAGTTGAATTTAACTGTGAAACAGGTATCCTGTTAATCCGCAGCGTTCAACAAGGAGTGAAGGAACTGTAGACTATGATAGGAACTATTCGTTGGAATTTACTATTAGGTGCCGTATCTTTTGTCGTTACACTGTCAACCTCCTTAATTAATAATATTTGGAGTACTGCACTCATTCGAAGCTGTTATAGTTTTGTTCTTTTATTTCTTCTCGTTTTTCTCGTACGTTGGATTCTGGGTACATTCGCAGGAATTGATAAAATAATCGATACCGACGTAGCAGAAGATGACAGTAAAGGTACTACACTTGATTTGACTACACCAGACGAAGAAGAATCTTTGAATCAGATGGTAAAGGGTTCAAGGGATCCTCATGCATCTGAGGGTGAGAACGGATTCGCGCCTTTGAATCCTCCGAAGCTTACGAGTAAAGTCAATTTGGAAACCGGAGATATGGTTCAAGCGCTGCGTCAGATGTCCGAAGAATAAAGGTGGTGGCAACGGTTCATGATTCAACAAAAGTCGCATTTGACCAACATGGATGTTTGGAAGCAATGGAAAGAATTCGGCTTACTTGAAGCAAAACAGTCGCTCATCGAAACTTATTTACCTCTGGTTGAATATGTTTCGAACCGTTTAGCTATCGGTTTACCCAAAAATGTATCGAGAGACGATCTATCGAGTTTTGGCGTTATGGGACTTATCGATGCTATCGAAAAATTTGATTATCTTCGTGGTCTGCAATTTGAAACTTACGCTTCCTGGCGTATACGAGGGGCTATCATCGATGGCTTGCGTCAGGGGGATTGGGTTCCAAGATCAGTAAGAGAAAAATCAAAAAAGATTGAAGAAGCGTATCAGAAGCTTGAGCAGCAATATTTAAGATCTGTTACAGATGATGAAATAAGCGATTATTTGCAAGTAAGTGAACATGATTTCCGCCAAATGGTACAAGAGATCGCGATTACAACAGTTTGTTCCATTGATGATCCTATTCGTGAAGAAGATTCTGAGACTCGGTTGTCTTTGTTGATAGATGAAAAAGCCAAGAATCCTGAATATAAAGTTAACGAATTTTATTTAAAAGAAACGTTAGCCAAAGCGATTGAAAGATTAACCGATAAAGAAAGAACGGTTGTATCCTTATTTTATTTTGAAGAACTGTCATTAAGTGAAATTGCAGAAGTCATGAGTTTATCACCTTCACGTATTTCACAACTACACTCCAAAGCGATATTGCGACTTCGTGGTTCGCTTGGAAGGCATAAATCACAGTTGTTTGAAGACTCTTGAAACTGGAAAGTGGGGGGAATAATGAGCGAGCAGGCTGTTCCGCTTAGTTTTTATATGGAGATTACTTTATCCGAAGATAAGCTTAACGCCTATTTACAGTTTAAAAATAGTGATGAAAAACTAAGCTTTAGTATGGCACAGTTAGAGGAAGTTTTGGAATCATATAAAATTACCCACGGAGTCAATCGCAGTAAATTAAGTGAGATCGTAAGGGCTCCCCAATCATTTTTTCTAAGTAAAACACTCATTGCAACCGGTACTGCACCTGTCAAAGGCGTGGACGGCAGCATCAACTTTCTATATGACTTGAGCAATGATGCCAAACGGCCCGTGGAAATGCAGGATGGAAAAGTTGATTTTAAGGAAGTAACATCCATTAATAATGTTAGAAAAGGTCAATTAATCGCTGAGCGCATTCCTTCTACGCCTGGCACACCAGGCCAGGCTGTAACGGGGGAGCTTATCAATACGAAGGATGGTAAGGAAGCAAGAATCAAAGTAGGAAAAAATGTGGTTTTGGATCCTACCCAGAACTCCTTATATGCAGCGATAGATGGCATGGTTGCCAAAACGGATCGTGATAAAATCAATGTATTTCCGGTTTACGAAGTTAACGGAGATGTAGATTACAATGTTGGCAATATCGATTTTGTCGGTACTGTCGTCATCAGAGGAAGCGTTCTCTCAGGATTTAGAATAAAAGCTTCAGGTGATATTCGAATTACCGGCAGTGTGGAAGGTGCAGATTTAGAAGCGGATGGCTCGATTGAAATCAGTGCGGGCATTTTGGGTCACAACAAAGGTGTAATTCGTGCTGGCAAACATGTCAAGAGTGCATTTATACAGGACGCAACCGTTTATGCGGAAGAGGTTATTGTCAGTTTGAGCATTATGCATTCCAATGTACATGCCATCCATAGCGTGGCTTGTAAAGGTTCGAAAGGACTCATTGTTGGTGGAGTTATTCAGGCCGGTGAGTCAGTGATGGTGCGTACCGTTGGGAATTCGATGTCCACAGTAACCGTAATTGAGGTGGGTGTACTGCCGGAGATGCGCAATGAATTGGTACAGCTAAGAACTCAGCTGCGCTCTATTAACGATAACCTGGAGAAGACGGATAAGGCTCTGGCCATGCTGGATCAATTGGCAGCAATAGGTCAATTAGGGCCCGATAAAGTATCGATGCGCATCAAGCTTAATCATACCAAAAAACAGTTTACTGAAGAACGTATTACGTCCAGAGAACGTATTTTCGAAATTGAAAAATCATTAGAGGATTCTGAAAAAGCGAAGGTCGATGTGGCATCTACGATTTACAGCGGTTCCAAGATCGTGATAGGCCGTTATACGAAATTTGTTAAGGATGCGGTATCTCATGTCAGATTTCAGCTGGCAGATGGGGATATCGCGGCTATTCCATTAGTTTAGTAGTAGATGTCGCTGAGGGGGGCTGGATAGTATGAGTTTAAGGCCGGTAGAGCTGCAATTCGCATTGCACAAAAACGAGGAAGTTGGTCTCAAGCAGAATCAACTGAATAACAAGCCGCAACAGGATCAAACCTTACTTGCGGGTGCTGCCGCCAAGCAAACGGAAAAGGAACGTCATGTAACTGGAAAAGCAGATGACGTCAATCAGTCCTCCATACGCGACCAAGAAAAGGAAAACTCAAAGCAGAACAAGAACAAGCCAAGAGCAAAAAGCAGTTCCACTGAAAACGATGGGGAGAAGCCGTCGACGGAGAGGCGAGTTCATCCTTTTAAAGGGAAGCATATTGATTTATCCTTGTAAAGGTTGTTCAAAAAGTCCCCATTTGATCACGAAGTTTCACAGAAAGCTTATTCGGCATCGAATCTTGCATTCAGGCTCGAAGTGCGGTACTTATTTAGGCTTTGCCTAAACTCCGTCCCTCCTCCTTTACCTTCTTGCAACCTTCTCAGTGCTGAAATGTCGACTTTGGAACTCGCACTTGTAATCAGGGGAAATGATAGATTTCGGAAAAAGGTGAATCAAGTGGATCAACCCTGGGTTTATATTGTATTATTTGGACTCGTGTTCATTATTTATGCAAAAATCATTCCGAGAACAAGCGCAACAAAAGGTCAGGCCAATCCGACCCTTCATGAAATTGAAGAGGCAATGGAGCATTTTACA
This sequence comes from Paenibacillus baimaensis, assembly GCF_025567575.1. Classification (NCBI taxonomy): domain Bacteria; kingdom Bacillati; phylum Bacillota; class Bacilli; order Caryophanales; family Paenibacillaceae; genus Paenibacillus; species Paenibacillus baimaensis. Next base: position 230,472 of record NZ_JAOQIO010000094.1, read on the forward strand.
GCAGAGCTAGATGAGCAAAACAAAGCCTTGATACAGCTGCTAGCCGAAACGAAAAGAGATTACGAAGTACAAACAGCCAAGCTAACCTCACGTCTCGAAATTGTTGAGAAACAATCGGCACTCACTAACCAAGAGCTCAACAAGCTTGGTTTTGCATATGAGGAGCTTCAGAAAAAGGCTGCGCATCAACCAGAGAAGGTTCCAGTGGTCGAGCTGCAGAACACAAGGGTTGAAGAGAAGATTGTCGATGTTGAAGACCTGCCTGTTGCAATGAACTTGAAATCTCGCTATGAGGAGCTGTTTTCCTTATTTGAACAGGGGAAATCGGTAGAGTATATTGCCAAAAAGCTTAATATGAATAAAGGAGAGATCAATTTGATCTTTCAGTTGGCGAAGCAGGAGGAAAAACTCAATGCTCACTAACAAATCTCTTTTATACGGTCTAGGCATTGGTTTAATTATAGGTGCCTCCTTGCTCCAGCTGATGAACGTTGCCAAACCATCGGCAGTCAAAACGGATTTAATTAAAGGCGCAACGATAAGTGAGATGGATCGTGTTCAATTGAAGGAAGCAGCATCCAAATACTTTCAGGTTTTTGACAACGATCAGAAGATGTTGAGCCAGACACAGGTGGATGCTCTTGTGCTGCAGAAGGTGAAAGAGGAGAAGGACAAGCAGCCCGCAGAACAGCCGCCTGCGCCTGTGAAGGAAGTCGTCAAGGAAACCTACATTTTTGTGTCCAGTGGTCTGAATGCAGGCAATGTGGGCGATTTATTAGTGACCAGCGGTGTCATTACAGACCGTAAAGCATTTGAGGATATGATGTACCAGCAACAATTAAATGAGAAGATTGTATCCGGCGTTCATGTTTTCAAAGGTCCAATGGAGCTTGCGCGTGTGGTTTCAAATATAACAACTCGTCCATAAGCCAAGCCTGTTAATAGGTTTGGTTTTTTGTATGCACGAAAAATATATTTATATCATAGGAATAATAACAATGACTGTTGCATACCCATTTCAGTTGTGGTATAGTTATTGACGGTGTTAAAACGCACGCTGGTCAATTCGCATAAGGGTGCTTCCCGGTGGGAAGTTTTATGTCGAAGATGCGACTATAGCGGAGGAGACCCAAAACCAATTTAGAGGAGGTGTGTGAAGATGGCAGTAATCTCCATGAAACAGCTATTAGAAGCTGGAGTACACTTCGGTCACCAGACTCGTCGTTGGAATCCGAAAATGGATCGTTACATCTTCACTGAAAGAAACGGGATTTACATTATCGATTTACAAAAAACGGTGAAAAAGGTTGAGGAAGCTTATAACTTCGTTAAATCAGTAGCCGACCAAAACGGTACAATCTTGTTCGTAGGAACAAAAAAACAAGCGCAAGATTCAGTTGCGGAAGAAGCAGCTCGCTGCGGTATGTTCTACATAAACCAACGTTGGTTGGGTGGAACATTGACAAACTTCCAAACGATTCAAAAGCGTATTGATCGTTTGAAACAATTGGAAAGATGGGAAGAAGACGGTACTTTTGAAGTTCTTCCTAAGAAAGAAGTTATCATCCTTCGTAAAGAAAAAGATCGCTTGGAGAAATTCCTTGGCGGTATCAAGAATATGAAGGGCCTTCCAAGTGCATTGTTCATCATCGATCCTCGTAAAGAGCGTATCGCGGTTGCAGAAGCTCGCAAGCTGGGTATTCCAATCGTAGGTATCGTAGATACAAACTGCGATCCAGATGAAATCGATTATGTCATTCCTGGTAATGACGATGCAATCCGTGCGGTTAAGCTGTTAACAGCTAAAATTGCCGATGCAGTGGTTGAAGCACATCAAGGCGAACAAACTACAGCTTAAATAGTGAATAGAAAGGGGTGGTTAAAAGGTGCAAAATCCTTTCACCGCCCCTTTTTTAAGGACCAAGGTTCAACATATATGAAGGAGGCCAAGTTCATGGCAGTTAATGCAGCATCAGTAAAGGAATTACGTGCAAGTACAGGAGCAGGTATGCTCGATTGTAAAAATGCGTTGGAAGAAGCAAACGGTGATTTGACAAAAGCGGCGGAGCTTCTGCGTGAAAAAGGATTGTCTGCAGCAGCTAACAAAGCAGGACGTATTGCTACAGAGGGTGTTGTTGAATCTTATATCCATGCTGGTGGTCGTATCGGCGTATTGGTTGAAGTTAACTGTGAGACCGATTTTGTTGCCAAAACAGATCAGTTCAAAGACTTTGTTAGAGATGTAGCTATGCAAATTGCTGCTGCTAACCCGTTGTATGTTCGTCGTGAAGAAGTGCCGCAGGAAGCTCTTGACAAAGAACGCGAAATCCTGACGAATCAAGCATTGAACGAAGGCAAACCGGCTAACATCGTTGAAAAAATGGTTGATGGTCGTATTGGCAAATACTACGAAGAATATTGCTTGATGGAACAAACGTTCATCAAAGACCCTGACAAAAAAATCAGCCAATTGATCAACGAAAAAGTATCCAAAATTGGTGAAAACATCACGATCCGCCGCTTTGTACGTTTTGAACTAGGTGAAGGCTTAGAGAAGAAAACAGAAAACTTCGCAGAAGAAGTTATGGCTCAAGTCAAGAAATAAATTCATAGTCCATGATCAGATAGCGGGAACACTTTGTGTTCCTCTTTTTTAAACATAAACATCAATAGCTGCTTTTTCGAACAGGGGGGATAAGCTTGGAACGTCCTATTTACAAACGGGTTATTCTGAAGTTGAGCGGAGAAGCTTTGGCAGGACAGCAAGGATTTGGTATTGATTCTGAGACGATTTCCTCAATAGCTCAGCAGGTTAAACAAGTGGTTGAATTAAACGTTGAAGTCGCAATCGTTGTGGGCGGCGGCAATATATGGAGAGGCATAGCTGGAAGTGAAAAAGGAATCGACAGAGCTACAGCCGACTATATGGGAATGCTGGCAACAGTCATGAATTCATTGGCCCTTCAAGATGCGCTTGAAACCATTGATGTTCCAACTCGTGTACAATCCTCTATTAACATGCAGCAGGTAGCTGAGCCTTACATACGTCGAAGAGCCATTCGACATCTGGAAAAAGGTAGAGTAGTCATTTTCGCGGCAGGGACAGGCAATCCATTCTTCTCAACGGATACGACAGCGGCACTGAGAGCTGCGGAGATTGAAGCTGAAGTGATACTCATGGCCAAAAATAAAGTGGATGGTGTATATTCGGCAGATCCTTTCAAAGACCCAAGCGCAATCAAATATGAAACGCTTACGTATTTGGAAGTTTTAAATAAAAATTTAGGCGTTATGGATTCAACAGCTTCATCACTTTGCATGGATAATAATCTTCCATTAATCGTATTTTCGATTACGGAAAGTGGTAATATTAAACGTGTGGTACTGGGAGAAAAAATTGGAACGATTGTAAAAGGGAGTGTCTAACGATATGCCTCAATCGATAAAGAAAAATGCAGAGGATCGCATGGAGAAGGCCATTGGTTCTCTAAAGAAAGAGCTTTCCAGTTTACGTGCTGGAAGAGCTGTACCGGCGCTACTGGATCGTGTTCAGGTAGAGTATTACGGTGCCATGACACCTGTTAACCAATTGGCTAACATCAGTACACCTGATTCTCGTACACTGATGATTCAGCCTTGGGATAAGAGTTCGATGTCGGCCATTGAAAAAGCAATTATGAAATCGGATTTGGGGTTGACCCCATCGAACGATGGATCGATGATTCGTATTATGATTCCGGCGTTGACTTCAGAACGTAGATCAGAATTGGTGAAAATGACTCGTAAATTCGGTGAAGAAGCCAAGGTTGCGATCAGAAATGTTCGCCGCGATGCGAATGATGAAATCAAAAAGCTTGAGAAAAATGGTATATCTGAAGATGAATCACGTAAATATCAAGAAGATATCCAAAAATTCACCGATAAATACATTTCGGAAGTCGATAAGGTTCTTGTGGCTAAAGAAAAAGAGATTATGGAAGTATAATCATAGAGACCCCCTTGTAAGGGGGCTTTTAGTCTTTCCTTATTGGAGGAAGCAATAGATGATACCTTTCAAAAAATGGTTTGGAAGCAAGCCACTGAGCGCCGAGCAAATGGAACGGTTAGATGCCGATAATGTACCAAACCATGTGGCAGTTATCATGGACGGCAATGGCCGGTGGGCTCAGAAGCGCGGATTGCCGCGTGTTGCAGGGCATCACTCAGGTATGAAAAATGTGAAAAAGATAACGATGGCTGCGGACTCCATTGGCGTCAGTGTATTAACCTTATATGCGTTTTCTACGGAAAATTGGAAAAGGCCGAAAGAAGAAGTGGATTATTTGATGAAGCTTCCAATTGAGTTTTTTCCAAAGGAGATCGAAGAATTAATTGCTAATAATGTTCAAATTCGCATGACAGGCTGGCATGAGGGCTTGCCGGATTATACGTTAAAGGCAATTCAAGATGCGATAGAACAAACCAAGAACAACGATGGACTCATTTTGAATTTTGCATTAAATTACGGTAGTCGTAAGGAGATGCTATCTGGTGTGAAGCAAATTGCCGAGGATGTGCAATCCGGTAAGCTTCATGCGGATGAAATCGATGAATCTGTGTTTTCAAGGTATATGTTAACCCATCCACTTCCGGATCCTGACTTATTAATTCGCACGAGTGGTGAGCTGCGCATTAGCAATTTTATGTTGTGGCAATTGGCTTACTCTGAGCTGTGGTTCACTGAGTTGTGCTGGCCGGAATTTACCGAGCAGGATTTTTTTGAGGCTGTTCAAGAATATCAGCGGCGGGCCCGCAGATATGGCGGCCTGTAGCAGGCGACGGAGGTATAGACTTGAAGCAGCGAATTGTAACAGGAATCATAGCAGCGATTGTGTTCTTGACCCTTTTATACTTGGGCAGTTATTGGTTTACCGGTCTAATTGTCATTACCTCATTAGTCGGTTTTTATGAATATGTGAAAATGAACAAACTCAACCCCTTTTCCTTAACTTCATTTGTTGGATATTTGGGGGTTGGTTTATTATGCTTGCCCTGGACCTTAACAACCATTTCAGCTTTAAGCTCTTCTACAAATTTGATCTGGCTGTTTCTATTTGTTTTATTATGTATTACGGTACTTTCCAAAAACAAAGTGACCATTGATCATATATCTACCTTATTTTTGGGTGTCGTTTATATCGGTATTGGCTTTCACTATATGATAGAAACGAGAATGATTGAGCATAATGGGTTGTTTTGGACCTTGCTCATATTTTTCTGTATTTGGGCTACGGATTCAGGTGCATATTTTACCGGGTCTAAATTTGGTAAAACTCCGTTATGGCCAACGATCAGTCCGAAAAAATCTATAGAAGGCTCAATAGGCGGCATTATCATCTCGGTAGTGGTCGCTATTTGCTTCTCTCTATTGCATCCTGAATTACTATCGTGGAAGCAGGCAATTGTTATTGGAATGATCATTGCTGTTGTGGGTCAGATGGGAGATCTGATCCAATCTGCATATAAACGTATCAAAGGTATTAAGGATACAGGAACGATTTTACCAGGCCACGGCGGGGTTCTGGATCGTGTAGACAGCTGGTTGATTGTATTTCCGATGGTCCAGATCTTAGCTCTGCTGCCGCACGTATAAATTGTTATTGAGGTGAATCATGAAACATATTGCTATACTCGGTTCTACAGGGTCCATAGGCACGCAAACCCTGGATGTACTGGCACATTCTCCCGAGCTGTACAAGGTGGAAGGACTTGCGGGTGGACACAATTTGCCTTTATTACTTGAGCAAATCAAGCAGTTCAAGCCCAAAAAGGTATCAGTAGCCACCAAAAGCTTGGCGGATGAGCTAAAGCTCCATGTTTCAGCACAAACCTCTGTTTTCTACGGAGATGAAGGTTTAATGGAGATCGCCGCTGGGACGGATGCGGATTATGTAGTTACCGCATTGGTAGGCAGCCAAGGATTGCGTCCAACGCTTGCTGCGATAGAAGCAGGCAAGGACATCGGACTCGCCAACAAAGAAACCCTTGTAAGTGCTGGTCACTTGGTTACAGAGCTCGTGAAGAAGCGTGGGGTCAAGCTGCTTCCTATAGACAGTGAGCATTCTGCGATCTTTCAATGCTTGAACGGAGAATCAATACAGGACATTAACAAAATCATTTTAACAGCATCAGGCGGTTCGTTCAGAGACCGGACTCGCGAACAACTGAAAGGTGTTACAGTCGAACAAGCTCTTCAGCATCCGAACTGGTCGATGGGAGCCAAAATTACTATTGATTCGGCTACTATGGTTAACAAAGGGCTTGAGGTTATTGAGGCGCATTGGTTATTTGGATTGCCTTACTCACAAATTGAAGTGCTGATACATCCGGAAAGCATTATTCATTCCTGTGTTGAGTTTGTTGATAATAGCATTATCGCCCAGCTGGGAAATCCCGACATGCGTGTTCCTATACAGTATGCGCTTACGTATCCCCAGCGTTTATCAACCCCCTCTAAGCCTTTGAACTTAGCCCAGATCGGAAAGTTGAACTTCCGTGAAATGGATTATGTGAGATTTCCATGTTTGCAAATGGCTTTTGATAGTGGAAGAGCTGGAGGCACTGCTACCACAGTCTACAATGCAGCCAACGAAGTTGCAGTAGCCAGGTTTTTAAAGGGTGCTATTGATTTCTTGCAAATTGAGTGGACAATTGACAGCGTGCTGAATCAGCATGAGGTTGTGGCGAGTCCCAATCTGGAAGAAATTATGGCAGCTGACACCTGGGCAAGAGCTGCAGCAGAAAAATGAATGATTAATGATGTCTGTCCAATTCTGTAAGCATCATTCCACCAGCAGGATAATATGTTCATTACATGGAGCGGCTTGTATTTGTGTCGCAAAAAATGTTAATCTTAATCAAAAGATAAGCATAGCCATGGAACATAAACTTGACTAACCGATGCTTAAGGGAGGACGTTGCGAATTGGCTACGTTGCAAAATGCGTTTCAAATTGTGCTTTTATTTTTTGTCCTGGTTACGATTCATGAATGGGGACATTTTTATTTTGCCAAAAGAGCAGGCATCCTGGTAAGAGAATTTGCTATAGGCTTCGGACCGAAGATCCTCTCTTTCAAAAAGGATGAAACCAGATTTACGCTTCGCTTACTGCCAATTGGTGGCTTTGTACGTATGGCTGGAGAAGACCCGGAAATGGTTCAGATCAATCCAGGTCAGCGCATCTCGGTGGCGTTACAGGACGATCAGGTCAGCCACATTTACACGGGTGATTTTGACAAGCGTATGGATAGCTTGATTGGGGTTGTGGAAGAGATTGATTTGGAGCGTAAGCTTTTTGTCAGACTCGATTTGGATGGAGAGCAGCGTCAATTTGCCATTCATCCTCAAGCTTTACTCATCGTAAAGGGTAAAGAAACCCAGATTGCTCCACTCGACAGACAATTTGCCAGTAAAACAGTGACACAGCGCGCACTTTCGATTTTTGCTGGTCCCATGATGAACTTTATTCTTGCATTTATTTTGTTTGTGACTGTAGTTTTGATGGCAGGTGTGCCTGACAAGATCAAAATACGCAGCACAGAGCCAGGTACTCCCGCAGATAAAAGTGGGCTGATTGCTAATGACATTGTTCTTCAAATCAATGATGAGGTTATCGGAGCAGATGCCAACAAGCTGAAAAATTTAATTAAACAATCAGCCAATAAACCGATGCTTTGGATCATTGAGCGCAATGGTGAGCAGATACGCAAGGAGGTTACTCCGCAAGATAAAGACGGCGGTATCGTCGGAGTGACCCTGATGCCTGAAAATCGTAAAGCTACTGTCCTGGATGGCGTTAAAAGCGGCTGGAGCAGCTTCTCCATGGCTACTGTCTCCATACTGGACAGCTTCGGGAAACTGGCAACGCTGCAGTTCAAGATGGATGACCTGGGGGGACCCGTTCGTATCGTTGAATTTACAAGTGAGCAGGCTAGCGCAGGCTGGGCTCAATATATTTTCTGGACTGCTTTAATGAGTTTGTATCTCGGATTGTTCAACTTGCTTCCTTTTCCTGCTTTGGACGGCAGTCGTTTGGTATTCCTTGCTTTTGAGGCGGTACGAGGCAAACCCGTGGATCCAAGCCGTGAAAGCATCGTCCATTTCGTTGGATTTGCGATGCTGATGCTGTTAATGATAGCTGTTACTTATAATGATATACTGCGTTTGGTTAAGGGATAAGCAAGCTTTAAGTTAATGCTTACGAAGTAGCTTTGCTGAAGCAAAGTTTAAGTTAATGCTTACGAAGTAACTTTGCTAAAGCAAAGAGTTTTCAGGAGGATCACCCATGTCAAAAGAAAAGCAATTCGTAAAAGAGATCACTCCTCAAAGTGAGGATTTCTCCAGATGGTATTTGGATGTTATCAAAAAAGCAGATTTGATGAGCTATTCGCCGGTTCGTGGTTGTATCGTATTTAAACCTGATAGCTATGAAATCTGGGAAAATATTCAAAAAGAATTAGATGGCCGATTCAAGGAAACAGGTCATAGAAATGCCTATTTCCCATTGTTCATCCCTGAAAGCTTTTTCCAGAAGGAAAAAGATCATATCGAGGGTTTCAACCCTGAACTGCCATGGGTAACTGAGGCAGGTGGGGAGAAGCTGGAGGAACGGCTGGCTATTCGTCCAACTTCAGAAACGATGGTTGGCCATATGTATGCCGAATGGATTAACTCGTACCGCGACCTGCCGCTCTTGATCAATCAGTGGGCTAACGTAGTTCGTTGGGAGAAGAGAACCCAGCCGTTTTTACGGACGAGCGAGTTTTTGTGGCAGGAAGGCCATACCGCTCATGAGGACGAAGCTGATGCACGTCGTGAAACGATGCAGATGCTAGATATTTATAAAGATTTTGCTGAAAATTTCTTAGCGATTCCAGTTATCCTCGGTGCAAAGACACCTTCGGAACGATTTGCCGGTGCTGTAGACACCTTCTCCATAGAAGCGATGATGAAAGATGGCAAAGCGGTTCAGGCAGGAACTTCACATTATTTGGGTACTAAATTCGCTGTCGCTTTTGACATCAAATATTTGGACCGTGAGAATCAGCATCAATTTTGCCATACAACCTCTTGGGGTGTAAGTACACGCCTAATTGGAGCCTTGATTATGGTCCATGGAGATGACAGAGGATTGGTAATGCCTCCGAAGGTTGCACCAACCCAACTGATTATGATTCCTATTGGACCTCCAAAAACTAGAGAACCCGTCGTAGCCCGTGTGAATGAGCTGTTCCAGCAGCTGAAGAAAGCCGGAGTCCGCGTTAAAGTGGATGATCGTGCTGACCAAAGCCCTGGCTGGAAATTCAATGAATACGAAATGCGCGGCGTGCCGATTCGGCTTGAGCTCGGGCCTCGTGATATGGAAAATGGACAAGTTGTTCTCGTATCCAGAGTATCCGGCGAAAAGAAAATGGTTGCGCAGGAACATTTGGTAGAAGAAGTGCAAAACATGCTGGCAGAAATTCATCAGCAGATGTATGATAAAGCCAAGCAGTTCCGCGATGACAATTTCAGTTCAGTTGACACCTTGGATGAGTTTAAGGCATTTTTGGAAGAAAAGCGCGGCTTTGCATTAGCAGGCTGGTGCGGTTCTGCAGCATGCGAAGCACAAGTCAAGGAAGAAACGGGTGCAACGAGCCGTAACATTCCATTCGAACCTGCAGAGCACAAGGAAACTTGTTTTGTTTGTGGAGATAAAGCACAGCATACCGTCGTTTTTGGCAAAGCTTATTAATGTAAAGTGACAATAGGGCAAAGCGGAGAGCTACCAACTTCCTTTTGCCCTTTGTATGTTTTAGGAGGATGTTCATGAGCGAAACGGCAGAAAAAAGACAGCGATTTGAGATGCTGATGGAGCAAGCACGTGTACCTCAGGATGTAGTCGGATCTTTTTTTGTGGATGGGTATATCGATAAAGTAGAAACCAGTCATAAAAACAAGGAGTGGACACTTTATATCGGGAAAAGCAGCATCGTTCCCAGGGAAGTTTATGTTTCCTTTTGTAAATTAATTCGTGATAAATTTGCACACATTGCGGCCATTCGTTTTATTCTAAAATACACAGATCAAGTAACAGCGGAATCGATAGCCCACGAATATTGGTCCATGTTTGTTGAATGGGTTCAGCGAGAGGAAACGTCCGTTAACGGATGGATGAATAAGGCGCATATAGAAGTGCAGGGCAATGTGCTAACGTTAGTGATGCTCGATTCAATGGGGCTGGAGATGGCCAAGAAAAAAAATATCGGGCAGTGGGTTCAAACCTATTACCATACGTATTTTGGCGCTGAGTTCCAGGTTCGCTACAGTAAGAATGAGAAGCCTGAAGAAGAAATCAAGAAATTTGAGCAGCAGATTAAAGAAGAAAACAAAATGGTTACGGAAGAAATGATGACATCCATCGAAGCTGAACAGGAAGCGGATTCGCTGAATGCAGCAGAGATCAAGCTGATGGTTGGCTATGACATTAAGGATGCTCCAGTTCCTATTCAAATGGTGCAGGATGAGGAAAAGAAAGTAACACTGCAGGGCGCTGTCTTCGGGCTGGATTCCAAAGAGCTTAAAAACGGTATGACCTTGTTCACGTTTAATATAACGGATTTCACTGATTCCATGATGGTTAAAGCATTTGCCAAAAACAAAGAGGACGTTAAAATTTATAGTCTGATTCAAAATGGCACTTGGCTTAAACTGCGGGGCAAGGTGGAATATGACCGGTTTATGCAAACCCCTGAGCTGGTTTTGATGCCTAATGATATCAATGAGGTTATGGCGCCTCCGGATCGTAAGGATGATGCTGCAGAGAAGCGGGTCGAGTTTCATCTCCATACAACAATGAGTACAATGGACGGAATTACTTCCGTCGATCAGTACATAAAAACTGCCGCCAAATGGGGACATAAAGCAATTGCCATCACGGATCATGCCGGCATACAATGCTTCCCGGAAGCTGACAAAGCTGCCAAGAAAAATGGGATCAAAGTGATTTTTGGACTGGAAGCCAATGTGGTGGATGACGCGGTACCGATTGTAGTCAATCCACGTAACGAAGATTTGCGCGAAATCGAATATGTTATTTTTGATATAGAAACAACTGGTTTATCCATTATTAACAACAAAATCATAGAATTAGCCGGCGTTAAAATGAAGGATGGCAAGGAAGTTGACCGATTTGCCAGCTTCGTTAATCCACATGAAAAAATTCCTTATAACATACAGCAATTAACGAATATTACAGATGATATGGTTGTGGATGCCCCTGAGCTAGAAGAGGTACTGCCTAAATTTATCGATTTTATTGGGGATTGCGTGCTTGTCGCACATAACGCACGGTTTGATATGGGCTTTATTCATGCGAATTGTAAAAGGCTTGGTTTGGCGCCGGTAACGAATCCTTCGTTGGATACGTTGGAGCTGGCAAGATTGCTATTCCCGACGATGAAAAATCATCGCTTGAACACATTATCCGATAAGTTCAAGGTCGGTTTGGACAACCATCACCGAGCGATTGATGACTCGATAGCACTGGGTTATATTTTATTTCATTTGATCAAAGAAGCCGTTGAACGCGGGTTAATTAATATGCCGCAGCTTAATGATAATGTGGGTAAGAGCTTGAAAAACCAGAGACCGTTTCATTGCTGCATCTATGCGCAAAATGCGGTTGGCAAGAAAAACCTGTTTACTTTGGTCTCTCTCTCGCATACTGAATATTTTCAGAGAGTTGCCAGCATTCCACGAAGTAAACTTGTTGAATTGCGTGAAGGATTAATCATTGCTTCTGGCTGCGAAAAAGGCGAGTTTTTCGAAGCGGTGCTGAATAAGTCGATGGAAGAGGCCGAGCGTGTAGCCGAGTTTTATGATGTGCTTGAAATCCAGCCTATCGGCGTTAATATGCATTTGGTGGATAAAGGCTTGGTAGGCAGCAAGGAACATCTTGAGGATGCCAATCAGCGGGTATTACAAATCGGACGTAAGCTGGATAAGCTTGTTATCGCAACCGGTAATGTGCACTATTTACACCCAAGATTAAAAATATGTCGTGATATTGCAATTAATGGGATTACCGGATTCAGTCCATTGAAAGACATGAAAAAGCCGGAGGTCCACTTTCGGACGACCAAGGAAATGCTTGCTGAATTTCAATATTTGGGGGCAGAGACCGCACATGAGGTTGTAGTCAAAAACACAGCGGAGCTTGCTGATCGCTTTGAGGAAATAGAGCTTTTCCCAAGCAAACTATTTACACCGATTATCGAAGGTGCCGATGAAGAGATTCGTCAAAAATGCTACGATACGGCCAAACGCATATATGGAGACGATCTCCACGAGGTCATTACGGCAAGGCTTGAAAAAGAACTCATTCCAATTATTAAATATGGATTTTCTGCCAACTATCTTATTTCGGAGCGTCTCGTTAAAAAGTCTAATGAGGATGGATATCTGGTTGGATCACGGGGATCAGTAGGATCGTCAGTAGTGGCAACCTTTTTGGGAATATCCGAGGTTAATCCGTTACCACCTCATTATATATGTGGTTCTTGCAAGCATAGTGAATGGATTCTGGATGGAAGCTTGATGAGTGGATTTGATTTGCCGGACAAGAGCTGCCCAACCTGTGGTGAGAGATTGAAGGGTGAAGGTCAGGATATTCCATTTGAAACGTTTCTTGGCTTTAAGGGGGATAAGGTTCCCGATATCGATTTGAATTTCTCTGGTGAATATCAGTCAGTAGCCCATAATTATACGAAAGAATTGTTTGGCGAAAAGTGTGTATTTCGTGCAGGCACAATCGGTACGATAGCCGAAAAAACAGCATTTGGTTATGTGAAGAAGTTTGAAGAGGAGCAAGGTAAGAAATGGCGTGGTGCTGAAATTAACAGGCTTGCTTCGGGCTTTACAGGTGTAAAGCGCAGCACGGGGCAGCATCCAGGTGGTATCGTTGTTGTTCCTGATTATATGGATGTGAATGATGTGACACCTGTTCAGTTTCCAGCTGATGACACGAATGCCGAATGGAAAACGACCCATTTTGACTACCATGCATTTGAAAATAATTTACTGAAACTGGATATATTGGGTCATGATGACCCGACCATGATGCGGATGCTGCAGGACTTGACAGGTGTTGACCCGACGACTATTCCGATGAATGATCCGAAGGTTATGAGCATCTTTAATTCAACCAAATCGCTCGAAGTCTCACCAGAACAAATACGTACACCTGTTGCCACTTACGGCGTGCCGGAAATGGGTACCAAATTCGTGCGCCAGATGCTTCAGGAAACACAGCCGTCCACGTTTGCCGATTTACTACAAATTTCAGGACTATCCCACGGAACAGGGGTATGGCTCGGTAATGCGCAGGAGTTGATCCGCAAAGATACCTGCACGATTAAAACCGTTATTGGCTGTCGGGATGATATCATGCTTTATTTAATTTACAAGGCTGGTATGGATGCCGGACTGGCGTTCAAAATAACCGAGAGTGTGCGTAAAGGTAAGGGTCTAACCGCGGAGTGGAAGGAAGATATGAAGAAACATAAGGTACCTGGTTGGTATATCGAATCCTGTGAGCGAATTGAGTACATGTTCCCGAAAGCCCATGCGGCTGCCTATGTCATATCTGCTGTTCGTACTGCCTTCTTTAAGCTGTATTACCCGATAGCCTATTATGCGACTTATTTTACGGTCCGGGCTGAGGATTTTGAAGTTGAACTGCTGTGTCAGGGCTATGATGCTATATTACGCAGATTGATCGAGATCGAGGATAAAGGTTTTCAGGCTTTGCCTAAGGAGAAGGCCATGATTTCCATCCTGGAAATGGCTCTGGAAATGACGGCACGAGGCTTTTCCTTTAAAGGAATCGATTTGTTCAAATCAGATGCCACTAAATTTCTGGTCGATGGCGACTCACTAATCGTACCCTTCTCGGCACTTGGGGGAATCGGGGAAAATGCGGCCAAAAACATAGCGGCTTCCAAGAACGATGGACCTTTTCTGTCGATAGAGGATTTTCAGAATCGCAGTAAAGCATCCAAAACGATTATTGAACTGTTGAACTCCATGGGCTGCTTCCGCGGACTGCCGGAAACGAACCAATTGTCGCTTTTCTAAACAATGCGAATGGCAGCTGACTGCAGACCTCATTGCATAGATATGAGCCTTATGGTATAATCTTCTTTGGCAACAATGTTATAGATTCCGATCTTAGAGAGTGGGGAAACCCACTCTTTACATTTTGTTATAGACCTGAGAGCGTTCTGACTCTCGTTTACGATAGGAGGAAACGGATTGAGCGCACAAATAAAATCCGTAGTAGAATCACTAATGCAGGCGTTCATGGATGAAAATGGATTCGAACTGGTTGATGTAGAATACGTCAAGGAAGGCAGCAACTGGTTTCTGCGGTTGTATGCTGACAAAGAAGGCGGCATCGATATTGACGATTGCGGCCGGATTAGTGAATTCTTAAGTGAAAAATTAGATGAAAACGATCCGATTCCTACAGCCTACTTTCTGGAAGTTTCTTCACCCGGTGCTGAACGCCCCCTGAAAAAGGTGCAGGATTATTACAAAGCTGTAGGAGATCACGTATTTGTAACCACCTACGAATCTTTTGATGGATTGAAGGAATTCGAGGGAAAGCTGCTTTCATTTGACGAGCAAACGATTGAAATCGAATCGGGTAAAAAAAAGCATGCGATTCCCTTTAACAAAGTAGCCAGTGCCCGTTTGGCTATCGTTTTTTAGAAGCTACACAATTATATGGATTATTTGAGAGGGGGAACTCCATCCGATGAATATGGATTTTATTGATGCACTATCGGAAATCGAAAGGGAGAAGGGAATCGCCAAGGAAGTATTGATCGATGCAATCGAAGCGGCTCTGATTTCCAGCTACAAACGCAATTTTAATACCGCACAAAATGTCCGTGTTGACATTAATCGTCATACAGGATTGATCAAAGTTTACGCACGCAAAACCGTTGTGGATGATGTGCTCGATGTGAGATTGGAAATTTCGCTGGAAGCCGCCAGGGAAATCAGCCCAAACTATCAGTTGACGGACATTGTGGAAATCGAAGTCACACCTCGTGATTTCGGGCGTATTGCCGCACAAACTGCGAAGCAGGTTGTTACGCAGCGGATACGCGAAGCAGAGCGCGGACTTATCTATAATGCCTTTGTCGATAAAGAAGAGGACATTGTTACAGGAATTGTTCAGCGACAGGATTTACGCAATGTATATATCGATTTAGGCAAGATTGAAGCTGCTCTTCCTCTGACTGAATTGATGCCTACAGATAAATTCAAGCAGGGTGATCGGGTTAAAGCTTATATCACCAAGGTAGAGAATACGACCAAGGGACCGCAAATTATTTTATCCCGTACGCATCCTGGACTTCTAAAAAGATTATTCGAGTTGGAAGTTCCTGAAATTTTTGATGGTGTCGTTGAAATTCGTTCTGTCGCTCGCGAAGCTGGCTTTCGTTCCAAAATTGCGGTGCATTCCCGTAACGCGGAAGTGGATCCGGTGGGATCATGTGTGGGTCCTAAGGGAATTCGCGTACAGACGATTGTAAATGAGCTTAAAGGTGAAAAAATAGACATCGTTCGTTGGATGGAGCAGGTAGACGAATACGTCGCTAATGCGCTAAGTCCTTCGAAAGTTATTGAAGTCAATGTATTTGAAAATGAAAAAATGGCTCGGGTGATTGTACCTGATTACCAACTCTCCCTGGCTATCGGAATCAAAGGTCAAAATGCTCGCTTGGCTGCCAAATTGACAGGCTGGAAAATTGACATCAAGAGTGAGACTCAGGCCGAGCAGGAATATGGCCGTCAGAAAACCTACAGTGAAGAAATGCATCAGGATTCGATCAGTATTGATTAATAAGTGCAATTGGCATATATAGAGGGTGATATCGGATGAAGCCAAGAAAAATTCCTCTTCGCAAATGTGTAGCCTGCCAGGAAATGAAGGCGAAGAAAGAACTGATTCGCGTTGTAAAAACGCCGAGTGATGAATTACTGATCGATCTGAGCGGTAAAAAGGCGGGACGCGGGGCTTACCTGTGCGGCAAACAGTCGTGCTTTAAGCTGGCCAAAAAAAGCCGCGCATTAGACCGTGCGCTCAAGTCTCCGGTAAGTCCGGACATCTACGACGCTTTGGAGCAAGATTTCATCAAAGTCGAAGATGAGTTTATTGCTGGCAAGGAAACGTTGGTGGACGATGAATAACAAATTTTATAACAACCTGGGTATGGCCATGCGAGCAGGCAAAATTGTTACGGGTGAGGAGTCCGTTATTGATTCCGTACGTAAGGGTGAAGCTAAGCTTGTCATTGTTGCGGAAGACGCCGCAGTTAATACATGTAAAAAAGTAAGTGATAAATGTACGACCTTTGGAGTTCCGGTCATCCAGTTTGGAAGTCGGGAACGTTTGGGGGCGAGTATTGGAAAAGAATCAAGAGTCACTATTGCTGTTGCCGATGCGGGTTTTGCACGAATGCTAAAGAAAAGTCTGGAAAATCGTACGGAGGTGGACGGTATTGAATAAACAAGACAATAATAAAGATAAGCTTCGGGTATACGAATATGCCAAGTCTTTAAATATGAGCAGTAAAGAAATTATCACCATTTTAAAAAGACTGGATATACCCGTTAACAACCATATGAGCGTAATGGAGAATGATACAGTGAGCAGTGTAGAGAAGTTTTTCAAGGATGTAAAGGCGAACGCGGCAGCTAAGCGTACAAGCGATACAGGCAGCAGTTCAAGCAGTACGAATTCGGCACCCAAAGAGGCAGCTTCCATCAAGATGGAGTCTAAGCCAGCCCCAACCACGCAAGATCAGGCTGCGACTGTTAGTACCTCAAGCAGCAGTACTCCACAAGGACAGTCATCAACGTCAGCACCAACACCAACAACGACTTCCACAACAGGTAGTGGAGCACCGCGCAGACCTGATCAGGCTGGATCTAATCGCCCGTCACAGGATCAAAATCGTCGTCCACAGGGTCAAGGCTCACAAGGTGGAAGCAGCAGCTATAATCAACGTCCAAGCAGTGGAAGCAGTCAAGGCAGTAGCCAAGGCGGAGGCTATCAAAACCGCAGTTCACAGCCAGGCGGAAGCAGCTCCCAAGGTGGGTACCAAAACCGCAGCTCGCAGGCTGGTGGAAGCTCCCAAGGCGGAGGCTATCAGAACCGCAGCTCGCAAGGCAGCAGCAGCCAATCAGGTGGGCAAAGCCGTCCAGCAGGTAGTGGATATCAAGGTAATCGCAGCGGTTCCGCAGGCAGTACTGGCGGCAGCAGCCGTCCAGCTACAGGTACCAGCAGTGCAAGCAGCCGTCCAGGAGAGCAGCGCTCGCCACGCCCGGCAACTTCATCTGCAGATAGAAAACCATTTAGCTCTAGCGCTCCGAGTTCGTTCAATAAATCAGCAGGTGCTGGGCCTCAAAGACCGTCATTAGACAATGATGATAACAGAAACAAACCTGTCAAGAAAAATACGGCTGGTCCCAATAAACGTTTTGATGATGGCAGATCGGGTGGATCCAGAGGTCCACAAAATGGCCGCGGCAACAACAGGAACCAACAACGCGGTAAATTCCAAGAAGTGAAAAAAGAAAAAATTGACAATACACCGAAAAAGATTATCGTTCGCGGAACGATGACGGTTGGTGAAATGGCGAAATCGTTGCATAAGGATGCTTCCGAAGTTATCAAAAAGCTGTTATTCCTTGGAGTTATGGCTACCATCAATCAAGAGTTGGATCTGGATGCGATTCAATTGCTTGCAGGTGACTACAACGTTGAAGTCGAGCTGAAGATTCCAGTTGCGGAAGATCGGTTTGAAACTTTTGAAGAAATCGATGATGAAGCGGATCTGATCGAACGTCCTCCTGTAGTTACAATTATGGGACACGTTGACCACGGTAAAACAACATTGTTGGATGCAATTAGAAAAACAAGTGTCACCGAAGGAGAAGCTGGCGGTATTACCCAGCATATCGGAGCTTACCAGGTTGAGACTCATAATAAGAAAATTACGTTCCTGGATACACCAGGTCACGAAGCGTTTACTTCCATGCGTTCACGTGGTGCACAGGTAACAGATATTACCATCATTGTGGTTGCAGCAGACGATGGTGTTATGCCACAAACGATTGAGGCTATTGCACACGCAAAAGCAGCAAAAGTTCCGATTATCGTAGCCGTCAATAAGATTGATAAGCCAGATGCCGATCCTGAGAAAATCAAACAAGCATTGACCGAGTATGAGCTTGTACCGGAAGAATGGGGCGGAGACACCATTTTCTGCAACATTTCTGCCAAGCAGCGTATTGGTCTTGACAATTTGCTGGACACTATTCTGCTTGTAGCTGAAGTTCAAGAGCTCAAAGCTAACCCGAACAAGCGTGCCAGAGGAACGGTTATTGAGGCTGAGCTTGACAAAGGTAAAGGTCCTGTAGTTCGCGTATTGATACAGCACGGAACTCTGCGTGTTGGTGATAGCTTCGTAGCAGGCGTTAACTTTGGACGTGTACGGGCAATGGTTAACGACAAGGGCAAGAGACTCAAGGAAGCAGGCCCATCGACACCGGTAGAAATTACAGGTTTGACAGAGGTGCCGCAAGCGGGAGATCCGTTTATCTGCTTCGAGGATGAGCGTAAAGCAAGAATTATAGCAGAAAAACGTTCGGTTACATTAAGACAATCCGAAATGGGTGCCAATGTCCGCGTAACTTTGGATGATCTGTATAAGCATATTAAAGATGGTGAGATTAAAGATCTTAACGTTATCATTAAAGGTGATGTTCAAGGATCGGTTGAAGCTCTTAGAGGTTCACTTGCCAAAATTGAAATTGAGGGTGTTCGCGTCAAGATTCTTCATCATGGCGTAGGAGCGATTACGGAGTCTGATGTTATTTTGGCCTCTGCTTCCAATGCCATCGTGATTGGTTTTAACGTTCGTCCTGAGCCACAAGCCAAAAATACGGCAGAATCGGAAAAGGTTGACATCCGTCTGCACAGCATTATATACAAAATTATTGAGGAAATTGAGCATGCTATGAAAGGCAAGCTTGATCCCATCTTCAAAGAAGTCGTGCTTGGTCAAGCCGAAGTACGTCAAGTTATCAAAGTTACCAAAGTCGGTGTTATTGCGGGCTGCATGATCACATCCGGGAAAATTACTCGTAATGCAAAAATGCGTTTGATCCGTGGTGGTATCGTTGTTTTTGAAGGCAACATTGATTCGTTGAAACGCTTTAAGGATGATGTCAAGGAAGTTGCGCAGGGCTACGAGTGCGGTATATCCCTTGAAAAATTCAATGATATTAAGGAATTCGACATTATTGAAGCTTTCATCATGGAATCAGTCGAGAGGTGATCTGAATGGCGCGAGTTAGAGTAGGAAGAGTCGGCGAACAAATTAAGAAGGAATTGAGTCAAATCATTCAATCCGAGCTTAAAGATCCGCGAATCGGTTTCATTACCGTAACCGGTGTGGAAGTAACAAATGATTTGTCTCAGGCCAAAATATTTTTAAGTGTTCTCGGTACCGACGAGCAGAAGGTGGAAACTCTTAAGGCGTTGAGCCGCGGCAGTGGATTCATTCGGTCTGAGCTTGGCAAACGAATTCGTCTTCGCAAAATACCTGATTTGATTTTTGGTTTGGATTCTTCCATCGATTATGGCAGTCATATTGAAAAGCTGCTTGGTCAGCTTAATTTGGAGAATTCCCAGCCATGACCGTGTTCACTCATTCGGATTCTTATTCCGTCCAATTGAATGAAGCGGCACAATTTATTCAAACAAAGGATGATTTCTTGGTGGTATCCCATATCCAACCGGATGGGGATGCCGCTGGTTCCACCTTTGCAGTTGCTTGGATACTGTCATCACTTGGCAAGCGGTTTACACTGGTTAATGAAGGGGAAATGCCGAAGAAATATATGTACATGGCAGGCTCCCAACAGACGATTCTTAATTATGATGCCGACGCGATTCCGTTAACATATAAATATGTGATAAGTGTGGATTGTGCTGATTTTTCAAGAATAGGCCGTGTAAACCAATTATTTGCCGAGGATGCGGCAATCCTCAATATAGATCATCATGCTACAAACGATCTTTTTGGCAGTGTGAATCTGGTATTGGCGGAAGCCGCAGCTACCGTTGAGGTGCTTTATGATCTTGGCAAGGTGTTGGGTATTTCTTTTTCCAATGAGTTGAATATTTGTATTTATTCAGGCCTTTTAACGGATACCGGAGGGTTTCGTTATGCCAATACATCACCCAAGGTGATGCAAATTGCTGCGGATATGCTGCAGCACGGTGTGAAAGGTCATGAACTTGCAGAGCATTTATTGGAAAAGCTATCCTACCCCCAAATATCCTTAATCAAGCGCAGCTTGAACACGCTCACATTT
This sequence comes from Paenibacillus baimaensis, assembly GCF_025567575.1. Classification (NCBI taxonomy): domain Bacteria; kingdom Bacillati; phylum Bacillota; class Bacilli; order Caryophanales; family Paenibacillaceae; genus Paenibacillus; species Paenibacillus baimaensis. Next base: position 250,950 of record NZ_JAOQIO010000094.1, read on the forward strand.
GATTCCAGCAAGAGAATTGGCTGGCTCGCAGTTTCACTGGAGGATCTTCAGGACAGCGGGGCTTCCAATGACGATCTGGATGGACTCGTCAATTATCCGAGAAATGTGGAAGGTGTTGAAGTTGGGCTATTGTTCAAGGAACGGGCTGGAGGCCAGGTCAAAGTCAGCTTACGTTCAGGCGGTACGGTTGATGTTGCGCATATTGCCAAATCCTTTGGTGGTGGAGGTCATATACGTGCTGCAGGTTGTACGGTCAAGGGCTCTCTTCATGAGGCTATCGAAAGTGTAGTTAAGGAAGTAGGTTTGGCACTGGAATGACAGAGAAATTGTTTGAAGGCATTTTGCCTGTCTGGAAACCACAAGGCTTTACCTCTCATGATGTAGTTGCCAAAGTACGTGGGATATTGAAGATCAAACGGATTGGTCACACCGGAACCTTAGATCCTCAGGTCACAGGTGTACTGCCGCTTTGTATCGGACGGGCTACACGTCTTGTGGAATATATTCAGGAGCTTCCTAAAGAATATGAAGCGACGATTAAAATTGGACTTGCTACGGATACAGAAGATGCTGGGGGTCAAGTGATCGATCAGGTGGACAATGTCCAATTGAATGAAGAACAAGTGACCGCAGCGATGATGTCGTTTATAGGTGATATCAATCAAGTGCCACCTATGTATTCAGCTGTCAAGGTAGACGGTAAACGGCTCTATGAACTGGCCCGTCAAGGTTTGGAAGTTGAGCGTAAATCACGTGTAGTTACGATTCACGACATCCGGATTTTACATATGAATCTTGATCTTGATCATCCAGAAATTCGCTTTCGTGTACGATGCTCCAAAGGAACGTATATCCGTACCTTGTGTGTAGATATTGGGAAGTCCTTGGGCTACCCTGCGGTAATGTCGCATCTTGTCAGAACTTCTACCGGAAGTATCGAGCAGGAGCAGTGTTTAACCTTTGAACAGATTGAACTGCTTCACAGCGAAGGAACGCTTTTCGATAAGCTTGTTCCCGTCGAAAAGGCACTTGCACATATTCCAGCTGTGCATTTGAATGAAACGCAAACCCGCAAAGCGCTTCTTGGTCAAAAATTTATTCTTACGTCGGAAAATAATTCATTGTACGCGACACATGCACAACAATTGGTTACAGCTTATTCTGCTGACTCCCGATTTCTGGGCATTTTTGAGTGGAATCAGGACACATTGGAGCTGCAGCCAGTGAAAGTATTCTCATAGTGTGTTGTCGTAATGATAGAATGTAGGTGAACGTTGTATTTATGTTGTCCACAGAATTGAACTACCCTATAACCAAGTCGAATCATGCGTTAGCGATAAAACCTCAGGTACTGGCTATCGGGGAGTTTGACGGTGTTCATTTAGGTCATCAGGAAGTGATCAAGCGGGCCAGGGAAAGAGCAGACAGCTTGCACATTTCAGCTTCTATTATGACCTTTCATCCGCATCCCAGGGAAGTGCTTGGACAGTGTAAATACACGAACCTGCTAACACCCGTGAATACCAAATTGCAGATTTTAGAGCAATTGGGCGTGGATGATACGTATTTGGTCTCCTTCAACCCTGAATTTATGAAAGTGACTCCTGAGCAGTTTGTAGAAAACATGCTTATTCCTATGCAGGTGGAAACCGTCATCGTTGGCTTTGATTTTACTTTTGGTCATCGGGGTGCGGGAACACCTGACGATTTGTGTGAGCTGGCACAAGGCCGTTTTGCCGTGGAGATTATTCGACCCTTTCATCAAAATGGCTATAAGGTCAGCAGTACGATGGTCCGTCAGCATTTGCATGCAGGAGAAATCGATAAGGCCAATGCACTGCTAGGACGGCCTTATTCAATTACAGGCACGGTTGTAACGGGTGACGGCAGAGGGAGAACGATCGGATTTCCAACTGCCAATATCGACTTGTCGGAAGCATTTGTTACGCCTGCACTTGGTGTATATGCTATTCGTTTCCATGTTGATGGCCGCAGTTATAATGGGGTGATGAACGTGGGTAAGAAGCCGACTTTTGTCGAGGACCTGGATAAACCTACTTTTGAAGCACATGTGTTTGATTTTTCGGAATCGATATATGGGCGAGAGGTTTCGGTTGATTTGATTTCCTTCATCCGTCCTGAACGCAAATTTGCTTCTGTCGGAGAGCTGATAGAGCAGATTCATAGAGATGCCGATACAGCGAAGCAGCAGCTGGTTTCAATATTTCAATAAATTTATCGCCTTTACATTGTTTCTATCTTTGTGTTATAATATCAAAGTTGTCAATAAGACAAACATTTTTAGAACCTTGGCATGGAAAATTGAGAACTCCGACTTTTCTCTGGGCCAATGGCGATATACAAACTATGGAGGTGGATGAACAATGGCATTGACACAAGAACGTAAGCAGGAATTGATTCAAACGCACAAGACTCATGAATCCGATACCGGTTCTCCTGAAGTACAAATCGCGATTCTTACAGAAAACATCTTAAACTTGACAAGTCATTTAAAGACTCACAAGAAAGATCACCATTCCCGTCGCGGCCTTTTGAAAATGGTAGGCCAACGCCGTAAGCTGTTAGCTTATTTGAAGGGTAAAGAAGTTAAACGTTACAGCGCATTGATCGAAAAGCTTGGTCTTCGTCGCTAATAGGATTGATTACAAAGCAACCATGGTTGTCTGCTGTTCGGGTCCGGATTGGACTTGGGCAGAGACAGCAAGGTTGTTTTTTCATAATGTCGGCTTTTACGAGCTGAGTGCAGCTTGATCGTCATAACACTACAGGTGAACGGTCGTTTAGGGGTGCATGTAGGTTAGTGGACAAGCATGGATGAGCTTTTTTTCATGAAAAGACGACAGATTTATTTCATAAAAGAAGGAAATACTAAGCAGTATGCAGAAATGATTAGATAGATAAATTAGCAGAGGTCTGACAATAGGATTTAATCAAGCTAATACTAACCGATTTCATGAAAAGGTACAGGAGGATTTTATGGAAAATAGAGTACAAATGGATTTGGGCGGTCGTCCGTTCATCCTTGAGACAGGCCGATTGGCCAAACAGGCGAATGCCGCAGTAACCGTACGTTATGGGGATACGGTGGTATTATGTACAGTAACAGCATCAGCAGAACCTAAGGATTTGGATTTCTTTCCTTTAACGGTTAATTATGAGGAGCGTTTGTACGCAGTAGGTAAGATTCCAGGAGGCTTCATCAAAAGAGAAGGCCGTCCTAGTCAAAAAGCAATTTTGGCAAGCCGCTTGACGGATCGTCCGATTCGTCCTTTATTTCCTGAAGGCTTCCGTAATGATGTTCAAGTCGTTGCAATCGTGATGAGTGTGGATCAGGAATGTTCACCAGAAATCGCTGCGATGATCGGAGTATCTGCATCATTAAGCATATCTGACGTTCCATTTAACGGACCTGTTGGCGGTGTTATTGTAGGCCGTGTCGGTGGTCAATTCGTGATTAATCCAACTTTGGAGCAAGCCGATAAGAGCGATGTGCATCTGGTTGTTGCAGGGACCAAAGATGCGATTATGATGGTTGAAGCGGGCGCAGACGAAGTGCCGGAAGAAGTTATGCTGGAAGCTATCATGTTTGGTCACGACGAAATCAAGAAAATCGTTGCCATTCAAGAGCAGCTTGTTCAAGAAGTTGGTAAACCTAAAATGGAAGTTAAACTTCACCGCGTTGACGACGCTGTAAACAGTGAAGTTCGTGCTTTTGCACAAGCCAGACTGGTTGATGCTGTCAAAATTGCTGAGAAGCATGCTAGACAAGAAGCTATTGATTTGGTCAATGCGGATACGGTTGCTCATTTCAAAATCGAATACGCAGAAACTCCGGAGAAGCTTGGTGATGTGAAGGAGACGTTATACGATATCGTAAAAGATGAAGTTCGTCGATTGATCACTCACGACAAAGTAAGACCAGATGGACGCGCTTTGGATGAAATCCGTCCTATCGAATGCGATATTAATTTACTGCCTCGTACCCATGGTTCGGGACTATTCACACGCGGACAAACGCAAGCATTGAGTATTTGTACGCTGGGTGCACTCGGTGATGTGCAAATCCTGGACGGGCTGGATCTGGAAGAAACCAAACGCTTTATGCATCACTACAACTTTCCTCCGTTCAGCGTGGGTGAAGCAAGACCACTTCGTCCTCCGGGCCGTCGTGAAATTGGACACGGTGCCTTGGGCGAACGTGCTTTGGAACCAATTCTGCCATCAGAAACGGATTTCCCTTATACGATCCGTCTTGTGTCTGAGGTGCTGGAATCGAATGGTTCAACCTCGCAAGCAAGTATTTGTGCAAGTACTTTAGCGATGATGGATGCAGGCGTTCCTATTAAAGCCCCTGTTGCCGGCGTAGCGATGGGCTTAATCAAGGATGGCGATCATTTCTCGATTTTGAGTGATATTCAAGGGATGGAAGATCATCTTGGCGATATGGACTTTAAAGTTGCGGGAACAGCCAAGGGTGTCACAGCTTTGCAAATGGATATCAAAATTGACGGTATTGACCGTGATATATTGAATCAAGCTTTAGAGCAAGCCAAAGTAGGTCGGATGCATATCCTTGGTAAAATGCTGGAGCGTATCCAACAGCCGAAGAAGCAGCTTTCCCAATATGCACCTAAAATTCTTACGATGTTTATCAATCCGGATAAAATCCGTGATGTTATTGGTGCCGGCGGTAAAATCATCAATAAAATCATTGAAGAAACAGGCGTAAAAATCGATATCGAACAAGATGGTCGTGTGTTCATTGCATCTTCTAATCAAGAGATGAATGACAAAGCGCGTGCTATTATTGAAGGTATTGTAAAAGAAGTTGTGATTGGTGAAATCTATCTGGGTACGGTTAAACGGGTAGAGAAGTTCGGTGCATTTGTAGAGATTTTGCCGGGCAAGGAAGGTTTGGTACATATTTCTCAGCTGTCTTCAGAGCGGGTTGCCAAAACAGAGGATGTTGTGGCGATTGGCGATACCATAACGGTAAAGGTTACTGAAATCGATCAGCAAGGCCGTATCAATCTATCTCGTAAAGCAGTATTAACGACAGAAGCACCTGCACAATCCTAAGAGGCCGTAGGTAAGCAAGGAGAAGAGAGGCAGATTCGTCTGTCTCTTTTTTTTGGTCTATTCTTGTCCCACCCTGCATATGTATCGGACAAACGATCTAATGATGGGAGCGGGTTCATGGAACGTTTACAGGTTGTTATTCTCTGTGGATTGTTCGTAACAGCGACGCTGATGCTGTACAAATCCGACAGTATTGGTTCATTCGTTCAACACAGTAAACAGCAGTATACACATGCCTCCGCGGCTGATTCTAGCAGGAAAACAATCTCGTCTGTTGATGCGATGAAAGAGGTGCAGTCAAGCGGAGACCGGGACGAACTGCTGAAGCAAATTCAAGCCGAGGCGACGAAAAGAAATATCGCTCCTGTCGATGCCAGATTGGATCGGGTATGGAAGGCCATTCCAGGCTATAATGGTCTGGAGGTCGATGTGGAAAAATCTCTTGCGCTCAATGAACAGCTACTATTCAGAAATCAGCTTCGTTTGGCTATGCGAGAGGTTGAACCCGCGGTTCAATTGGAGCATCTCGGTTCGCATCCGGTTTATAAAGGCAATCCAATGAAACCGATGGTTTCGCTAATGATTAACGTTGCTTGGGGAAATGAATATTTGCCCAAAATGCTTAAAGTGCTGGACGATGAACAGGTCCACGCAACCTTTTTCTTCGATGGGAGCTGGTTAAAGCAAAATATCCCCACTGCCCAACTCATCAAAGAAAAAGGACATGAGTTATCCAATCATGCGTATTCCCATAAAGATATGAGCAAGCTTACCAGAACCCAGGCCACAGCGGAAATCACCAAAACGGAACAACTGTTGAAGGAGCAACTCGGGGTAACAAATCATTTGTTTGCACCGCCTTCAGGCGATTTTAATCAAGCGACGGTGGACATAGCGCGCGAGCTCAAGCTTACAACTATTTTGTGGACGTTGGATACCGTGGACTGGCAAAAACCGCAACCATCGTCAATTGTTCGAAAAGTAGCAGCTCGTGTGGAACCGGGAGCTCTGATATTAATGCATCCAACCTACTCATCGAGTGAAGCGCTGCAGGAAATCATCCGTACGATTAAACGCAAAAAAATGAAGCTCGGAACTGTAAGTGAGTTAATCTCAACAAAAAGGATTGACGAAGTTGAGTCTATTACCCAATAGTGGTAAGATCATAAAGTTACTAACCGAACATCTTTACAAGGAGGCTCCTTTTATTGAATAAACATATTTTAAGCAATGGACTGCGGCTTGTCGTGGAGCCTATCCCCACGTGCCGTTCTGTAGCCTTTGGGATTTGGGTCAAAACAGGCTCTCGAAACGAGCAGCAGCACCACAACGGAATTTCCCATTTTATCGAGCACATGCTATTTAAGGGTACAGATAAGTATTCTGCCAAAGATATTGCAGAGCTGTTCGATGGCATAGGTGGCAATGTGAACGCTTTTACCTCAAAAGAATATACCTGTTATTATGCCAAAGTGTTGGATGAGCATCTGCCCATCGCAGTGGAAGCGCTAGCCGATATGTTCTTTCGGTCAACATTTGATCCAACGGAGTTAGAAAAGGAAAAAAATGTAATATTCGAAGAAATCTCGATGTATGAAGACACACCTGACGATATGGTTCATGATCTAATCGCAAGTGCTGCTTATGAGGATCATTCACTCGGTTACACGATTATTGGAACTGAGCAGAATTTGACGGCGATGAATTCGGATACCTTAAAGCAATATATGAAAAATCAATATACGATTGAAAATACGGTTATTGCGATAGCAGGTAATATTGATGATTCGATTGTGCAGCTCATGGAGCAGCATTTTTCCGGCTTGCAGAACAAGGGTTCGGAAGTCTTATATACACCGCCAACCTTTCACAGTAATCTGAAATATCACGAGAAGAAAACGGAACAAAACCACATCTGCTTGTCTTTACCAGGTTTGTCTGCCAAGGATGATCGTGTGTATGCTATGGTGCTGCTGAACAATGCAATTGGTGGCGGTATGAGCTCCAGATTATTTCAAGAAATCAGAGAAAAACGCGGTATGGCGTACTCCGTTTATTCGTATCATACTTCTTACCAGGATGGTGGGATGTTCACGATTTATACCGGAACAGCACCTAAACAGACTGAAGATGTATTGAAAGTGACGATGGAGCTGTTAAGCGAACTTAAGGACAAGGGACTGACGGCTGGCGAGCTCAGAAAAGGCAAGGAGCAAATGAAAGGAAGCTTGATCCTGAGTCTGGAGAGCACCAGCAGTCGTATGAATCGGTTAGGCAAAAACGAGCTGATGCTTGATCGTCATTATGATATGGATGAAATTATAGAGCGTATAGAAAGTGTACAGCTTGATCAGATTCAAGAGCTTACGCTGGAAATGCTAGCGACCCCATTTGCACTTTCGATGGTGGGACAAACGGATAAAGTATTGGAAGGCTTCAGGAGGGATCAGCTTGTTTAATGTTCAATTGAAACGGCTGCCAGGTAACGAGGATGTACAGCTGCCACAAAAAATGTCGCTTTCAGCCAGCGGCTTTGATCTTTATGCAGCAGTAACATCTCCTGTAGAGATTGGGCCAGGTCAAAGGATATTGATTCCTACAGGGTTGACATTGGCCATGCCGCCCGAGCTCGAAGCGCAAATTCGTCCGCGCAGCGGCTTGGCTTTAAAGCACGGAATCACATGTTTAAACTCACCAGGAACGATTGATGCAGACTATCGCGGCGAGGTGAAGGTACTGTTGATCAATCATGGATCAGAGACCTTTATCATTCAAAGAAACGAACGGATTGCTCAAATGGTATTCCAGATCGTGCCTTCTGTACAGCTCATAGAAGTGGATATGCTTACAGACACAGAACGTGGTACTGGTGGCTTCGGACATACAGGTACCCAATGATTGTGAAACCACAAACACCTTTTTGCCTTGATGATTCATCGGGCGAAAAGGTGTTTTTTGCGTACAGTAACCCATCATTAGGCCAGCGCATAAGATGAGTTAGCGACAGCGATTAGAAAGAGGTGAGAACGCATGCTTACAGGAATTCAAGTGGCTTTGATCGGCGGTGACGCCAGGCAGCTTGAAGTCATAAATAAATGCACCGAGTTGGATGCTTCCGTTGTTCTAATCGGATTTGATAATTTACAAAACGTTTTCAGCGGAATTACCAAAGCAGAGCTGAGTCCCAAGGTACTGGAGACGATGGACGCGGTTATTTTGCCTGCTGTAGGCACCGATGACAAGGGCTATGTCGAAAGTATATTTTCTATATCCGAGCTGCAGCTAACTGAGCAGCATATTCAGGCGCTGCCGAAGAATGCCAAAGTATTCACGGGTATGGCAAAGCCGTATTTGCGTAATTTGTGTGCGCAAGCCTCGATCCAGCTCATAGAGTTGTTCGACTTGAACGAGGTCGCCATTTACAACTCCATTCCAACAGCTGAAGGCGCCATTATGATGGCGATTCAAAATACCGATTTTACGATTCACGGATCGGTTTCAATGGTGCTCGGTTTCGGAAGAACGGGGATCACACTCGCCAGGACGCTGCATGGACTTGGTGCAAAAGTTAAGGTAGGTGTCAACAAACCAGAGTATTTTGCGAGAGCTTTAGAGATGGGATTTTTACCTTTTTACACCCATGATTTGTACGCTCAGGTAGCTAATATTGACTTGCTTTTTAACACAATTCCGTCTATGATAGTCACAGCGCAAATTATTGCCAATATTCCACATCGAGCTGTGATCATTGATTTGGCTTCCAAACCCGGGGGAACGGATTTTCGTTTTGCCGAGAAGAGAGGTATCAAAGCAATGCTCGCACCTGGACTCCCCGGAATTGTTGCACCGAAGACAGCCGGTCGCATCATTGCTGATACCTTGAGTCGTATGATTCTTGAGGATGCAGGACAAGGGAGGAAAGCGGAATGAATTGGCAAGGGAAAACGGTAGGCTTCGCTTTAACGGGGTCACATTGCACATTTGAAGAGGTCATGCCGCAAATCAGGCGGTTTGTTGATGCAGGTGCGCGGGTCATTCCCATCGTTTCCTACACGATACTTACAACGGATACGCGATTTGGCAAGTCTGAAGATTGGCAGAAGCAGTTGAAAGAGATTACAGGTAATGATATCATTACTTCAATTGTGGATGCTGAACCATTAGGACCTTCAAAGCTGCTGGATGTGCTTGTTATCGCTCCTTGCACGGGCAATACGACCAGCAAGCTGGCCAATGCAATGACGGAAAGTCCTGTATTGATGGCCGCCAAAGCACAGATGCGCAATCTCAGACCGTTGGTATTGGCGATTTCCACCAATGATGGCTTAGGGCTCAATGCCATGAATATTAGTAAATTGTTAATTACCAAAAACATATATTTTGTTCCATTCGGTCAGGATGCACCTGCCTTAAAGCCGAACTCGCTGGTAGCTCGTATGGATTTGATTATGGAAACCTGTGAGGACGCACTTCAAGGAAAGCAGCTTCAACCTATGGTGATTGAACGTTTTAATTACTAATAATTAATTACTGCTTATTATGCACAGGGGAGAGACGAACAGATGTCGAATCAGAAATTATTCAATGTTGCTGTTGTTGGAGCAACAGGTGCCGTAGGAGAGCAAATCCTTCGTTTGTTGGAAGAACGCAATTTCCCCATTCAAACTCTAAAATTACTTTCTTCTCCACGTTCTGCTGGAGTTAAGCTGAATTTTAAAGGCAATCCCGTTGAAGTGGAAGTGGCTACACCTGACAGCTTCGAAGGTGTTGATATAGCTTTATTCAGTGCTGGAGGAAGTGTCAGCCTAGATTTAATTCCAGAAGCGATTAAACGCGGTACGGTTTGTATCGATAATACGAGTGCTTATCGGATGGACGCAGAGACTCCACTTGTCGTTCCCGAAGTGAATATAGATAAAATCAGCGAGCATAAAGGTGTTATTGCCAATCCGAATTGCTCAACCATACAGATGGTAGTAGCTTTAAAGCCATTATATGATCGTTATGGGATTTCACGGATTATCGCATCGACGTATCAGGCTGTATCGGGTGCGGGTGCACTTGCTATTGAAGAAACACTTCGTCAAACTAAAGAAGTATTGGAAGGGAATGCGGTTGATCCAAAGATTTTACCGGCAGCTTCTTTACCTGTGAAACATCAAATTGCTTTTAATGCGATTCCGCAAATTGACAAGTTTACGGAAAATGGCTTCACCTACGAAGAAATGAAAATGATCAATGAAACAAAAAAAATTATGGGTGACGATACTTTGGAGGTTACAACAACCTGCGTACGTATCCCTGTTATTTATGGTCATTCGGAATCCGTATATGTAGAACTGAAGCAGGACTTTGATATCGAAGAAGTTAAGCAGCTGCTTGCTGACGCTCCTGGAATTGTATTGGTTGATAATCCGGCAGAACAGCAATATCCGTTAGCTACAGATGCAGCTGGAAAGCTGGATACTTTTGTGGGGCGCGTTCGTCGCGACTTAAGCAATCCACGTGCACTTAATATGTGGATTGTTTCCGACAACCTGCTCAAAGGTGCTGCTTGGAATGCTGTGCAGATTGCTGAATATATTGCAATCGAACAAAACTAAATGTGAGATGGCTTCTTAAGGGAAGCCTATTTTCATATATAAATCTATAATTAAGTTTCCAACGGAAAAGGGGACCTCATGAAAATTCTCGTGCAGAAATTCGGAGGCACGTCCCTTTCCAGCGTCGAAGCCAGAGCACACGTCATTGAACATATCCAGGATGCATTGAAACAACAATTCAAACTAGTAGTCGTTGTATCGGCGATGGGGAGAAAAGGCGAGCCCTATGCAACAGATACTTTATTGGATTGGATCCATAACAACGGGAACCAGCTGCCTCCAAGAGAACAAGACATGCTGCTGTGCTGTGGTGAACTTATTTCGGCTGCCACTTTATGCAGCTTGCTGCGAGCACACCATATAGCGGCTACAGTTCTTACGGGTGCACAGGCAGGAATTATCACTAACGACAACTTCGGCAATGCGCAAATTGTGTCTGTACAGCCAAGGCGAATCCTGGATTTGCTGGATCAGGGAAACGTTGTCATTGTGGCTGGTTTTCAGGGTCAAACCTCCAATCAGGACTTTACGACTCTCGGACGAGGGGGTAGTGATACTTCGGCAACGGCACTCGGTGTAGCGCTTCATGCAGAGTTCATAGATATTTTTACCGATGTGGACGGGATTTTAACAGCAGATCCAAGGATCGTTAAAGAAGCGCGTCCCTTGTCTCAGGTATCCTATATGGAAATATGTAATATGGCCCATAACGGTGCTAAAGTTATTCACCCAAGGGCAGTAGAAGTCGCCATGAGTGGCAATGTACCTGTCCGTGTACGATCTACATTTAGTAAATCACTCGGGACACTGGTGACTCACCCTTCGGCAATTGTACCTGATACGGATTGTATTGGGGATCGAGTAATAACTGGAATTGCCAATTTCGCTAACCTCACACAAGTGCAGGTTTTTGCTGCGGAAGGCATTTATGATTTACAACTTACAGTCTTTAAAGCTATGGCCAAGCATCATATTAGTGTGGATTTCATCAATGTAAATCCATCTGGAGTTACTTATACTGTCTTTGACGATGAGGCGACAAGAACCGAAGCCATCTTGGGCGAGTTGGGTTATCAGCCTGTATTAATGTCCAATTGTGCCAAGGTTTCAATCATTGGTGGAGGTATGAACGGTGTCCCAGGCATCATGGCACATATCGTTGAAGCTTTGACAGAAGAAGATATCCAAATTTTACAGTCAGCGGATTCCAATACGACGATATGGGTGCTCGTACAAGGATCGGATATGGCGACGGCGATTCGTGCGCTGCACAAAAAATTTCAATTACATCTATAATAAACCTAGGAGGAGTTTGCCGTGGATTTCGGAAGATTAATCGCAGCAATGGTTACACCCTTTGATTCCAACTTGCAAATCGATTGGACTCAAACTGGAATTTTAATTGATTATTTACTAGAAGAGCAAAGTAACGACAGTTTGGTTATTAGTGGGACAACAGGTGAATCACCTACGTTAACGGAAGAGGAAAAGCTGGAGCTCTTTGCATTCGCTATCAAACGTGCCAATGGGCGCTGCAAGATCATTGCAGGAACAGGCAGCAACGATACAGCTCATTCCATTCATTTATCCCGGGAAGCCGAGAAGCTTGGAGTTGACGCGCTGTTACTGGTGGCTCCTTATTATAACCGTCCATCTCAGGAAGGTTTATATCAGCATTTTAAAGCCATTGCCGAGTCGGTTTCGATACCATGTATTTTGTACAATGTAGAAAGCAGAACAGGTGTTAATATTGATGCCGATACTACAATTCGACTATCGCAAATACCGAATATTGTAGCTACCAAAGATTGTGCAGATCTGGATCAGATCACAAGAATTGTTAGTGGTGCAGCACCTGGATTTCTGGTATACAGTGGTGACGACACGATGGCATTACCCGTATTGTCCGTTGGCGGACATGGCATAATTAGCGTAGCCAGTCATGTAGTTGGTAAAGAAATGAAAAGTATGATAAACTGTTACTTACAAGGCGATACTCGTGAAGCGGCAAAAGTTCATGCTAAGATACACCCCGTAATGAAGGGGTTATTTAATTGTCCTCACAGAGTTCCGAATCCTGCCCCCGTCAAATATGCTTTAAACAGCAAAGGTGTGGAGGTAGGCGGAGTACGTCTGCCATTATTGAACGCAACCGAAGAAGAAGGAAGATTCATTGACTCCTTGTTAAAATGAAATTCTTGAAATCGGTGCTTTCTTTAAGCATCGGTTTTATTTATTTAGGCAATAATTGCGGATGCAAACGCGGTAGCTTGTATTTGTACTTTTTGTTCATGTATAATGGTGGCAAGTGACTGGTGCGGTTTTGGTTTAGGTTAAAGGTTCATACAAATTCGTCGTCAATCTTAAAATAGGAGGTATTTTTAATTGTCTAAGAAAACTGTAGATAAACTCTCGATCTTTGCCCTGGGCGGCGTGGGTGAAATCGGAAAAAATATGTATGTGGTTCAGTATGCAAATGACATTGTTGTAATTGATTGCGGTTTGAAATTTCCTGAAGAGGACATGCTCGGCATCGATATTGTTATACCGGATATTAGTTATTTACTTGAGAATCGGGACAAGGTTAGAGGCATTATTATCACACACGGACATGAGGATCACATCGGTGGTCTGTCGTATGTGCTGAGACAGCTGAATGTTCCTATCTATGCAACCAAATTGACTTTGGGTCTTATCGAAACCAAGCTAAGGGAAGCCGGTTTACTGGGAGATACCAAACGAAACCTGATCAATTCAGAATCTGAATTGGTTCTTGGCTGCATGACTGCGTCGTTCTTCAAAACGAATCATAGTATTCCTGATTCTGTAGGTGTATGCATCGCCACACCTGAAGGCAATGTAGTTCACACAGGAGATTTCAAGTTTGACCAAACTCCGGTTAATGAACAATATGCGGATATTCATCGCATGGCTGAATTGGGAAGTAAGGGAGTTCTAGCACTGCTATCCGATAGTACGAATGCAGAGCGTCCTGGTTATACCGGATCAGAAAGAAGCGTAGGTACCGAGATTGAGGATGTTTTCCGTAAAGCCAAGCAAAGAGTAATCATTGCTACATTTGCTTCTAACATACATCGGATTCAACAGGTAATTGATGCAGCTGAAGCTACGAAGAGAAAAGTAACCGTTATCGGTCGCAGCATGGTGAACGTCGTTTCGATTGCTGGGGAGTTAGGTTATTTGAGAATTCCTGAAGGTATGCTCATTGAGCCTGAAGAAATTAATAAAATGGCTGCAGATCGTGTTGTCGTATTGTCGACAGGCTCGCAGGGAGAGCCGATGTCGGCACTAACCCGTATGGCACGGTCCACACATCGCAAGGTTGATATTCTGCCTGGAGATACTGTCATCATCGCAGCAACACCGATTCCTGGTAACGAGCGGTACGTCGGAAGAACGGTTGACGAATTGATGCGCATAGGTGCTCATGTTATCTATGGTCCTGGTTCGATTACAGGCGTTCACGTATCCGGACATGGTTCACAGGAAGAATTGAAGCTGATGCTTAATTTAATGAAACCGAAATACTTTATCCCTATCCATGGTGAGTACCGGATGCTTCGTCAGCATGCAATACTTGCAGAATCGGTTGGAATTCCTAAGGAAAACATTTTTGTTGTAGATAACGGAGATGTTGTGGAGGTTCTTGACGGTGCTGCTCGTAAAGGCTCGAAGGTAACAGCAGGGAACATTTTGATCGATGGACTGGGTGTTGGCGATGTAGGTAATATCGTACTCAGAGATCGCAAACTGTTGTCTCAGGATGGTATTTTGGTCGTAGTCGTTACGTTAAGTAAGCAAGATGGCGCTATTTTGTCTGGACCTGATATTATATCCAGAGGATTTGTATACGTTAGAGAATCCGAAGGCTTGCTGGATGAAGCCAACCGTATTGTAGCTAGTACGCTGAAACGGTTAATGAGCGAAAATGTAAATGAATGGGCTTCGCTGAAGACTCATGTCAAAGATGCTTTAGGACGATTCTTGTATGAACAAACCAAAAGAAGACCTATGATCCTTCCAATTATCATGGAAGTTTGATCCAAGACCACCAGTCTATACTTGATACCTTTCACAATAAACCAATTATTGAAATCCATTGTATGCCCGAAATATCAAAACCACTTAAGATGCCGATTACGGCGACTTGGGTGGTTTTTTTGCATGTTTTCGGCAGCATTCATCCATACTACGAAAGATCAACAGAATTTGAAGGGGGTATCCCAGTTGGACAATTCCAAGCAGCAAGAGCAGGAGCCTGTAAATCCCGGCCCGAATGAAGAACTGAAAAAGCCGTCCGTTTTGGATACGATACAGCAGCTAGGCCAAACGGCGGTACCTGCAAGCGAATCCAATATATTTTGTATGACGATTATTGGACAGGTAGAAGGGCATCTGGTACTTCCGCCACAAAATAAGACTACCAAATATGAGCATTTAATACCGCAGCTAGTCGCTGTTGAGCAGAATCCCAAGATTGAAGGCATATTTATCGTGCTGAACACCGTAGGCGGAGATGTGGAAGCAGGACTTGCCATTGCAGAAATGATCGCGACATTATCCAAACCTACAGTTACGCTCGTATTGGGTGGAGGGCATTCCATAGGCGTTCCGATCGCAGTTTCGTCAGATTTTTCGATCATTGCGGAAACCGCTACGATGACGATCCATCCTATCCGATTGAATGGACTTGTCATCGGCGTCCCACAAACCTTTGAATATTTGGATAAAATGCAGGAACGGGTAATCCGGTTTATAACCAGCCATTCCGAAATTTCCGAACAAAAGCTGAAGGAATTGATGTTTAAAACCGGAGAATTAACCCGTGACATCGGAACGACCGTTATTGGCGCTGATGCCGTTAAATATGGACTTATCGACACCATAGGTGGTGTGGGTGATGGAATCAGAGAGCTGAATCGACGTATTGAGGCGAACAGAAAGCTGATGCCCGGAGGAGTGGTACAGTGACACTATATACGATCATGCCTATGGAGGTAGTAATGAGCGGCTTGGACTCTATGGATACTGCAAGTATGGACATTAAGGTTAACGGAGTTGAACTGGAGGTTCAACAGTTGAATGCTACACAAGCAACCATTGTGAGATTAAGAAGTGGAAATCCGCAGGATTATCTGAATCCAAACTACAGTCCTGGCAAAATTGTCGAATTTCGACCTGTTTTTTAGTTCTGAAGTCCGATTTTTACAAGACGATTAAGCTTATCCCCAAAGTATGGTATACTTTATTCTTGGGGGTGAGCCGTCTTGGCCAGGCCAAAGAAGAAACGTAAGGCTTCTGTAAAATCGATAAAAACGAATTTAAAGTATGAGCTCTATGGAATTATAATATTAACGCTATCGGTAATCGCACTTTCCCGGGAAGGTCCGGTTGCTCGTGCTTTAAGCTATCTGTTTCGATTTTTAATCGGGACGTGGGATTTCATCATTCCGCTTGTTTTTATTTATGCAGGCTTGTATGTAATGGTGAAACGGCAATGGCCGAATTGGCGGACGTCCCGCAAGACGGGAATTTTGCTGATGATTATCGCCCTGCTCATTATGAGTCACATCAGCTTGTTTGAGCAGCTTTACCCGAAAGGTACATATACAGCCGGTATGATTTGGTCACAAACATGGGCCAGTATGGTGGATGGCTTCAGTGCGACTGACAAAGGACAGGCTATTCTTACTCATCAGGTTGGCGGCGGAATGCTCGGAGCTGCGTTATATGGAACCCTATATTTTCTGTTCGTAAAAATAGGTGCTCAATTGATCCAATACACGCTTTTCATTATCGGGTTTATTTTGCTTACCGGTCTTACTCTAGGCGATATGATGGGAAAAATAAAAGGAAAGAAAACATTCGCAGACACAGCACTTGGCCAATACATACGTCGTTGGTGGGAAGAACGGAATCAGAAAGCGGCAGCAGCTGAGGTCGTTGCTGTCAAGAAGAAAGCCTATGTGGCTCCGCTCATGCCTGATGATAATGAATTTGATGAAGAAACGTTGAAGCCGGAGCGTAAAATAAAGAGGCCGAATAAAGCCTTTACTTCATTCATGGATCGGGTACATCCGAAGCCAAAGCCAACCACGGCTATGGGATTTGAGCCTGAAGGTTTCGATGACGAACTTCCGGTATCGGCTCAGCCTGAAGCGGTGAGTGAACCGAATATTGTGGAAGAGACGGTTTACAAAAGAGAAGTCGAGCAGGAGTCTCCAATCCCGATTATTCGTGATTTTCAAGAGCAGGTGCAGCAGGAAATATCGAACATGCCAATACCAACGGTAACCGCGGCTCCTTCGCTAGACCCGTCTCCAACTCACGAAAACAATGAAGTAGCTGGGGAAGAATCAGGGGATATAGCTACTATGGATACCCCAGTCAAGCCTCAGAAGCCGTATGTGCTACCCTCTCTGGATCTGTTGGCCAAGCCAAGCCTTCTCAAGGGTGCCGATTCACTGGATTATAAAGCGGTTGCCCGCAAGCTGGAGGCTACACTGGAAAGCTTTGGAGTGAAGGCGAAGGTACTGGAGGTTGTACGCGGACCTTCTGTAACTCGATATGAAATACAGCCGGATGTTGGTGTCAAGGTTAGCCGGATTGTAAGCCTTACGGACGACATTGCCTTAGCTCTGGCAGCTAAGGATATCCGGATGGAGGCACCTATTCCAGGTAAAGCTGCAATCGGGATTGAGGTGCCGAATGCTGAGGTGTCGATAGTAACGATGCGAGAGGTTATGGAAACCGCTGTTTTCCAGGATTCGAGTGCCAAGCTGTCGATCACATTAGGGCGCGATATTGCCGGACAGCCAATAGTCGGAAATCTGGCACGTATGCCGCATTTACTTGTAGCAGGAGCAACGGGATCAGGTAAATCAGTCTGTATTAACGGGATCATTACAAGCATTTTGTACAAGGCAAAACCTAACGAGGTACGCTTCTTGATGGTTGACCCGAAAATGGTGGAATTGAACGTTTATAATGGAATTCCCCATTTGCTTGCCCCTGTTGTTACTGACCCGAAGCGGGCCTCGCTTGCTTTGAAAAAGGTCGTTGTTGAAATGGAAAAACGATACGAGCTATTTTCCAAAAGCGGAACGCGTAATTTAGAAGGCTACAATGCGATGCTGCTGGAAACCAAATCTGGAGCCCCGCTCCCTTATATTGTCGTAATCGTAGATGAGCTTGCCGATTTAATGATGGTAGCTGCGAATGATGTGGAGGATGCAATCTGTCGATTAGCGCAAATGGCGCGCGCGGCGGGAATTCATCTAATTATTGCTACACAGAGACCATCTGTTGATGTCATTACGGGTGTTATCAAAGCTAATATTCCATCTCGTATCGCATTTGGTGTATCGTCTAATGTGGATTCCCGTACGATATTGGATATGGCTGGTGCTGAGAAGCTGTTGGGTCGTGGGGATATGCTGTATCTGCCCATGGGAGCTTCCAAGCCTGTGCGTGTACAGGGTGCCTTTTTGTCCGACAATGAAGTGGAAGATGTTGTTAACTTCGTGAGGAATCAAGAGCAGGCCAATTATGTAGAGGATATGGTTCCACAGGTTGAAGAGCAGGCTGAGGGAACCAATCAGGTTGAGGATGAATTATATGACCAGGCCGTGCAAATTATTTTGGAGGCCAAGCAGGCATCGGTATCTTTGCTTCAGCGCAGGATGCGCGTAGGCTACACACGGGCTGCCAGATTAATTGATTCGATGGAAGCCAAAGGTGTTGTAGGGCCCTATGAAGGCAGTAAACCGCGTGAGGTGCTGGTTTCCTTGGAACAGTATCAAGGCAGGATGAGTTCGTAAAATGAGCATGTCGGATGATGGATCCGGCATGTTTTTTTGTTCATTTTGCTTTTAAGCTTCCGTATGCATATAAGCGTGCCGCCTTTCTCATAATAACCATAAATGTTTACCATTATGAAGTGGGAGTGTGCACGTAATGCAAATGAACAAACGACTGGTGCTTATAACTGCAGCTTTATTACTCGTGCTGTTTACAGGCTATCAATTAAAACAGAAGCTTGAAACCATGCAAACCTTCAGCAAGAATGATATTGCATATGGAGCAGCAGGGAAAGATGTGTACGAGCTGCAGGGACGATTAAAATTCCTCGGCTTCTATAACAGCGCTGTAGATGGAGACTTTGGATACAATACACTGCGATCATTAAAATGGTTTCAATCCGAATTCGGTATGAAGGTTGACGGTATAGCTGGTTCTAAAACGAAGCTGAAACTATGGGAAGCGACCAAGGACTACAAGCCGACAGCCAATGAACTCCCATCCTCAAATACTGCAGATGGCGGAGGAAATACCCAGCCAGCCCCGGATAAGAATGCCAACCTGGCGCCGAACAATCATATGGGCTTATCCACAGAGGATTTGAATTTGATGGCCAATGCGGTATATGGCGAGGCAAGAGGTGAGCCCTATATTGGTCAAGTTGCTGTAGCTGCTGTCATATTGAATCGAGTTAAATCGGCAAGCTTTCCTAACACTGTATCAGGTGTCATATTTCAGCCTGGTGCGTTTACAGCAGTAGCTGATGGACAAATATGGCTGACACCTAATGAAAATGCCAAGAAGGCCGTACAGGAAGCGTTAAATGGCATGGATCCATCGGGAGGCTGCATATACTATTTTAATCCGGAAACAGCAACCTCCAAATGGATATGGGGACGTCCGCAGGTCAAAACCATCGGCAAGCATATTTTTTGCAAATAAATGGATAAGCAGAAAAGGGGATGCAAACGAAGTTCGTTTGCTTCTTCTGTTTATGAAGGAATATAATGGTATGGAGTTCGATTACAGGCTGAAAGGAGCTGCTCCCTTTTGAAAAATGTTCAATTTCAACGTGGTACGGTTCATAATATCAGGGTGCACGTGCTGCCCACAGAGCAATTTAAAACATATGCCATATCGGTTTATGTCGGAAGTCGCTTACAGGAAGAAACGGTAACACCGACAGCATTAATTCCATTTGTATTGCGTCGCGGTACAAAGGTTTATCCAGAAACCAAGCAGTTCCGGGAACGACTGGACGATTTATACGGTGCAGGCTTTGGGTTTGATATTTATAAGCGCGGCGATTATCAGATGGTACAGTTTCGGATGGACCTGATCCAGGATGATTTCGTGAACAGCACCGAGTCATTGCTGGAGCAAGGCATGCGTTTTGTTGGAGAGGCGATTACCCAACCTGCTGCCCAAGATGGCGAATTTACCTCCAAATACGTCGATTCCGAAAAAACAACATTGCAAAAACGTATCGAGTCGATCATTAACGATAAGGTAAAATATGCAGCCGAGCGTTGTATAGAGGAAATGTGTAAGGGTGAGCCCTACCGTCTGCACCCGCTTGGTACGATTGAAGCCTTAAAGCAGCTGACCAGCAAGGAGCTGTATACGTATTATAAGCAATGGCTGAAAGAATCGCCTATCGACATTTATGTAGTGGGCAAAACCACGCTTAAGGAAGTCATGGCTCTTGTGGAAAGCAGCTTTGGTGGAGAAAGAGAGGTTGCTGGAGGTTATTCCACGCTTCAAGGTCAATCCAAAGAAGCTGAGGTTCGCGAGGTTATAGAAGAGCTTGACGTCAAGCAGGGCAAGCTGAATTTGGGTTTGCGAACTCATACCACCTATGCGGACGCGGCTTATCCAACGATGCTAATGTATAATGGCATTTTAGGAGGCTATCCGCACTCCAAGCTGTTTATCAACGTGCGGGAAAAGGAAAGTCTCGCTTATTATGCCTCTTCAAGGCTGGATGGGCATAAGGGAATACTTACCATACAATCAGGCATTGAACTCGAAAATTATGAGAAAGCCGTGGCGATTATCCGCCAGCAGCTGGACGCGATGACAGCGGGTGATATCAATGATATCGAGCTGCAGCAGACACAGGCCATGATTACAGGACATCTGCGTCAGCTTCAGGATTCCGCGTTCGAACTGATTTCTTTTGATTTTAACAATATATTGTCGGGTGTAGAGCGTACGGTACCTGACTTGATTAATGATGTTCTTGCTGTCGACAAAGCGCAAATTCAAGCAGCAGCAGGCAAGGTCAAGCTCGATACGATTTACTTCTTACGTGACCGAAAGGAGGGGGTGTAGAAATGAAGGCGATACCGTATCCTCATGTGAAGGAAACTATTTACACAGAGCAGCTTTCTAACGGATTGACCGTTTTTATACTTCCGAAGGAAGGATTTTCCAAAACCTATGCAACCTTTTCTACCCACTACGGATCGATTGACAATCATTTCCGCGTGGAGGGTGCTTCCGAGATTAAAGTCCCAGACGGAATTGCCCACTTTTTGGAGCATAAAATGTTTGAGGAACCGACTGGCGATATTTTTTCCGTATTTGCCTCCAATGGTGCTTCTGCCAATGCGTTTACCAGCTTTGACCGGACAGCCTACTTATTTTCAGCAACTGAGTATGTTCTTGAAAATTTGACTACCTTGTTAAATTTTGTGCAAAATCCATATTTTACGGATGAGAACGTAGACAAGGAAAAAGGCATTATCGGTCAGGAAATCAAAATGTACCAGGATAATCCGGATTGGCGCGTTTATTTTGGATTGATAGAGACGATGTATCACCACCATCCGATACATATTGACATCGCTGGTACCGTAGAGTCTATTGCCAAGATTACCAAAGAGCTGCTGTATGATTGTTATCACACTTTTTATCATCCCAGCAATATGAGTTTGTTTGTGGTTGGAGGTGTCGATCCCGAGGAAACGATGGAATTGATCAGGAGCAATCAGGCTGCCAAGGAATATAAGCCCCAGGGTGAAATTCATCGTTTATTTGAGCAAGAGCCAACCACCGTCAAGAACAAGGAGAAAGTAACCGTACTGCCGGTTTCTCTTCCCAAATGCTTGTTCGGCTGCAAGGAACCGAAGCAGGATGCTAGTGGCAAGGAACTTCTGAAGCGGGAACTGGTTATGAAGGTTTTACTGGATATTTTGCTCAGTCCAAGCTCGGCTATTTATCAAAAGCTATACGAAGAACAAATCATTTCTGACAGCTTCGGAAGTGAGTACAATATTGCAGAGAATTATGCCTTTTCTATCATCGGTGGTGATACGCCAGACCCTGACAAATTGGTTTCACGTGTTCGTGAGGAAATCGATAAAGTGAAGGAGAGTGGGATTGCGCAAACCGATTTTGAGAGAAGCCGTAAAAAGAAAATTGGAGGTTTTCTGCGGCAGTTGAATTCTCCAGAGTCCATTGCCAATGAATTCACCAAATATCGTTTTAAACAAATCGATTTATTTGACATACTGCCTGTGTATGAGCAATTGACAATTGAGGATGTAACGACAATGCTGAACGAGCATTTTGACTGGAACCAGTTGGCCGTATCCATTGTCAGAAGTGAAGCGTAATGAATGATCCGATCCGTCCCTTTAACGAGCAAACCGTACTTGTTACGGGTGGCAGCCGCGGTATTGGTGCTGCGATTGCCGAAAGATTCGCTTCCGTGGGAATGAATGTCGTGATCCATTATATGCAGTCCCATGAGGCGGCTAATGATACGGCACGCAGATGTATGAAAACAGGTGCAAAGGTACTTACGGCTACGGCTGATTTACGCAGCAAGGAGCAGATTCTACGGCTGCAGGAGAAACTGGATCATCATGAGATGACACCTGATATTATCGTTAACAATGCGGGTGTTTCCCATTACGGGATGCTCTCGGATGTGAGCGAGGAGCTCTGGGATGATGTCATGAACATTAATCTGAAAGGATCATTTTTGATCAGTCAGCAGTTCATGAAACCGATGATTCGGCAAAAATATGGAAGAATTATTAATGTGTCTTCAATTTGGGGGATTTCCGGCTCTTCCTGCGAGGTTTTATATTCCACAACCAAAGGCGGTATCAATGCCTTTACGAAAGCTTTAGCCAAAGAATTAGCCCCTTCTGGAGTAACCGTGAATGCGGTGGCCCCAGGTGCGGTTGACACACTGATGATGGCCAACTTTGACTCCCAGGAAAAAGCAGCCATAGAGAATGAAATTCCTGCTGGAAGGTTTGCCCAGCCGAACGAAATTGCTTCCTTGGTTTATTTTTTGGCACTTCCGGAATCCGGCTATATTACCGGACAGATTATTAGTCCCAATGGCGGTTGGTTAACATAAGCATGGTATAGTAGACCTCGATTTGGCGAATAGTAAAAGTGGTAATACACTTTGACTCCAAGGAGGCTATGAGCAATGGCAACTGTACTAAAGGTATTTGACCGCTGGAAGCAATTTTTGAATGAACGCATCGATCAGGCAGAAAAAGCTGGCATGAAGGATGAAACGATCAACAAGCTGGCCTTTCAAATCGGGGAGTTTCTATCTGACAAGGTGGACCCGGAAAATAATGAAGAACGAGTGCTTAAAGAGCTCTGGGATGTTGCTGATGAGCAGGAAAAGAGAACAATCGCCAAGCTGATGGTAAAGCTGGTTACACCGGGAACCTAAATGCAATTGTTAGCAGCCTCCTTCCAAGGGGGCTTTTCGTTACTTTTGTGGTATACTTAACTTAATTTGATTGGAAAGGCGGCTAGAGGTAGTTGAGTAAGAAGAGATGGACAACTGGGCTCTTTACTTTATGTATACTATTTGTACTTGGAGGCTGTGGTAAGAACATTCCCGCAATTGACCCCGCTTTACTGGAATCCAAGGTTTCCGTTTTAATTATTTCCAAAGAACATGTATCGGATTCTACAAAATCAACTTTACAAAATACATTGATATCTTGGCGTGACAGTCATCATATTGCTTTTGATTGGATGGCGGATACAGCAGTGCTTAAGGAAGCGCAGATTACCGCTCTGAAAACGAGACCCTATACTTACATAATTGTCATAGGAAACGAGCTTGCTCGAAAAGTACTGCCTATTGCTACAGCAATTCCCGACAAAAAATGGATTTTGCTCGATGATACGGTATCGGGTGATAATCCGCCAGTCACGGATAAACATATCGTATGGAAACAGACGGGACAAGGTTTTATGGACAAGCAATGGGACGAGTGGGTTAAGCAGCAGCAAATATTGGGTAAATCCATTGAATGGGTGACAGTCGGCGCCAGGCCGATACCATCGTTGTGGGCACCTTCCGAGGAGGCTGAAACGATAGGAGTGTCCGATGCCGAAGGCTGGTTCCCGCAATTTCAGAATCAGGTCAGGAGACATGGGCCCAGCTGGATAGCTATTTATTCTCCTTTGGACGCCAGTTCCTTGCAACGGGTTAAAAACCTGAAGGTGCCAGTAATCGATATGACAGCAGTTTCCATAGAGCTGCAATGGGGCTTCCTTATGACCTCGATATTGCAAACCATAGAAACCCAGACATGGGCGAATGGAAATCAGGAATATACTTCCCAGGAAATACAAATCATTAAGCCTTAATCAAGAATAATAAAGATTTCTTTAAGAAGTAAGAAGGAATTTCTCGAAAATTGTAGAATATTTTTGTAACATGCTCCAAAAATTTGAGTTGATGTGTGATTATCATCGATATGAGGTGCCTATAATGGAAACAAAGCAGTGGTATATGGAATACAGAATACATAAAAATCGTCCTGGCTTATTGGGGGATGTAGCTTCCCTGATGGGGATGCTGGATATTAATATTGTTACGATTAACGGGGTAGAAGACCGGACCCGTGGTATGCTGCTGCAAACCAATGATAATGAAAAAATTGACTTGATGGGTAAAATGTTGCGAAAAGTGGATAATATAACTATAACGGCACTCAGAGAGCCCAAATTGGTTGATATATTAGCTGTTCGCCATGGCAGATACATTGAAAGAGATTCGGATGATCGTAAAACATTCCGCTTTACGCGCGATGAGTTGGGTCTTCTGGTCGATTTTCTGGGTGAAATTTTCAAGCGTGACGGCAATCAGGTCGTTGGACTCAGAGGCATGCCGCGCGTAGGAAAGACGGAATCGATCATAGCCGGGAGCGTTTGCTCAAATAAACGTTGGAATTTTGTATCCTCAACACTGTTACGCCAAACGGTTCGCAGTCAATTATCTGAGGAGGAAATGAACCCGAACAATATTTTTATTATTGATGGTATCGTATCGACCATTCGTTCCAATGAAAAGCATCACTCCCTTTTACAGCAAATCATGAGTATGCCTTCGACGAAAGTCATCGAGCATCCGGATATTTTTGTGCGGGATTCGGAATATACGTATGAGCATTTCAATTACATTGTAGAGCTGCGCAATACACCTGATGAAGAAATCAATTACGATGCCATAACAAACGGTATCAATGATTATTAATAATCCATTACAAAGAACGTTCCGAAAGGGGTGAGAACATGTCTGATCTTGGGCAATTGTTGCGAAAAGCACGGTTGGAAAAAAAGATTTCATTAGAAGATTTGCAGGAAAGCACAAAAATTCGTAAGCGCTATTTGGAAGCGATTGAAGATGGAAACTACAAAATATTACCGGGTAATTTTTATGTCAGAGCATTTATCAAAAGTTATGCCGAAGCGGTGGGGCTGGAGCCTAATGAAATATTGAGCTTATATCAAAATGTGATTCCCGCGGCAGAGCCAGACCATATTGAACCTACTCGCTCCAAGAGAACGACACGAAATACGGAAAGAATGGGCAAATGGGTTTCCACTGTTATGATGATTGCCTTTTTTGTTCTCATCCTGGGGATCATCTATTATTATATAATAACGAATTATAATAGTAAGCCGCATGAAGCTAACCCTGTAAATGAACCGAATCGGGTCACGGATAAAGTGGATCCTAATGCCAACAGCGGCAGTGTGACTACACCCGTTTACGACAAAAAAGCACCAGCAGTGCCTGCTCCACCGCCTGTTTCTGTAGTTAAAACAGAAGTGAAGCTTGTCAAAAGCCAAGGTGGCACCGATTACTATTTGGTTTCCAATGCAGATAAGCTTATGATCCAAATGAAGGTTGTAGGCGATGCTTGCTGGATGCAGATTGACTCATTAGGAGAACAACGAGATATGCTCGAGCAAGGCACCTTCACCAAGGGTAAAGAGCAAAGCTGGGAGCTTACCAACTCGGCATTTATGATTTTTGGCCGCTCCAATGCAGTTGAATTGAATGTGAATGGAACCCTTATTGTGCTAGGCGACACTCCAAATGCTAAACGGGTTCAAATCGATTTACAAAAAGTGTAAGTCATTTAATTATATAAAGGAAGTGCGACCATGGCTGACGAAAGTTTTTTTGATATTGCCTCGAAAATGGATATGCAGGAATTGAACAATGCGATTAATCAAGCGGAGAAAGAAATTATGACCCGATTTGATTTTAAAAATAGCAAAAGCAGTATCGCAGTTGAAAAAGATGAATTAGTTATCGTCTCCGATGATGAGTTCAAGCTGCAAAACGTAATGGACATTTTGCATTCCAAGATGGCTAAACGGGGAATTTCCTTGAAAAACCTCGAATACGATAAAATTCAACCGGCTTCATCCCAAACCGTTCGGCAAAAGGTGAAGCTCAAGTCAGGAATCGATCAGGATAATGCCAAAAAAATCAATATCATGATCCGGGATTCCAAGCTAAAGGTGAAAAGCCAAATTCAGGGCGATCAAATCAGAGTTTCTGGCAAAAGCAAAGACGATTTACAACAGGTTATCCAGCTTCTTCGCAAAGCAGATCTGCCTCTTGATCTGCAATTTTTAAATTTTCGTTAATATACATTTTTGACACTATTCATTCGGTTCGTTTATACTTGACCCATAGGCTTGATTCACTATTGGAGGATATGGATATGACAGAGAAAGTAAAAGTAGTTACGCTCGGCTGCGAGAAGAACCTCGTTGACTCCGAAATCATGTCAGGACTTGTTTTTGGACGTGGCTACGAATTAGTATCGGATAAGGAAGAAGCTACTGTAATTATAGTTAATACCTGCGGGTTCATTGATGCAGCAAAGGAAGAATCCGTTAATACGATATTGGATATGGCTGACTTGAAGCAGACTGCTAATTTGAAGGCACTGATTGTTTCCGGATGCTTGACTCAACGCTACAAGAAAGAGCTCATGGAAGAAATGCCTGAAATTGATGGTATCGTAGGCACAGGGGATTTTGACAAAATCAATGAAATTATTGAAGAAGCACTTGCTGGGAAAAAGCCGGTCTTGGTGGGGAACCCGGTTTTTAACTATGACAAGCCACTTCCACGTCGTGTGACGACTCCGCGTTATACCGCTTATGTGAAAATTGCTGAGGGCTGTGACAATGCCTGTACGTTCTGCAGTATTCCGATCATGCGCGGTAAGTTCCGCAGCAGAAGCATGGAATCCATTATTGCGGAAATTGAGCAATTGGCTTCTCAAGGTGTTAGGGAAATCAGTCTGATTGCACAGGATTCCACAAATTATGGTACAGATTTGTATGACGGCTTTATGCTGCCTGCTTTGTTGAACAAGGTTACGGAAGTAGCTGGAATTGAATGGGTCAGACTGCACTATGCATATCCGGGATTTTTTACCGACGAATTGATCGACACAATTGCTTCAAACCCAAAGGTATGTAAATATGTCGATATGCCTCTGCAGCATAGTGAAGATATTATTTTGAAGCGGATGAGAAGACCAGGCAGACAGCAGGACGCCAAAGCATTGATTGACAAAATTCGTTCACGAATTCCTAATGTTTCACTTCGTACCTCGCTTATTGTAGGGTTCCCGGGTGAGACTGAGCAGGATTTTGAGAATTTGAAGAGATTTGTTACAGAAGTTGAATTTGACCGCTTGGGTGTGTTTGCCTACTCTCAAGAGCAGGATACACCAGCTGCACGTCTGCCGGATCAGGTTCAGGATGATGTAAAGGAATATCGGGCTAATACCATCATGGAAATTCAGCGTAGTATATCTAATATTCGTAACGGAAATCGGGTAGGCCAAACCGTGGATGTATTGATTGAAAAGTATGACGGCAGAAATGATGTCTATATTGGCCGTTCCCAATACGATGCTCCTGAGATTGATGGAGAAGTATTTGTAAAAGGGACACAGCTTAAGATTGGAGAGTTAGCCAAGGTTCACATTACCCACTCATTCGAGTTTGATTTGTCCGGGGAGGTTGTGGCATGAACCTGGCCAATCGGATCACTTTGGCGAGGATCTTTTTAGTACCTATCATTATGTTTTTTTTGCTTGTTAATTTAAAATTTCCTCAAATTGAAATGGATCAGTTCAGCATCACCTACAACCAAATTATTGCTGCGCTTATTTTTATCATTGCGGCTTGGACAGATGGTCTGGACGGATATATTGCCAGGAAGCGTAAGCTGGTAACGAATCTGGGGAAATTGCTTGACCCCTTGGCTGATAAGCTTCTTGTATCTGCTGTGCTCGTATCCTTAGTTGAGATGGATAAGGTCGGCGCATGGATCGTGATTGTGATTATTAGCCGGGAATTTGCTGTTACAGGATTACGACAGATCGCCCTGCTTGAGGGTCATGTCATTGCGGCTAGTAAATGGGGTAAATGGAAAACAGCAGCCCAAATTACGGCAATTATTGCACTGCTGATCAATAATTTTCCATTTGCTTTTATTAATCTGCGCTTTGATTTATTTGCAAGTTGGGTTGCGGCCATCATAACCTTGTATTCCGGTTTGGATTATTTTATTAAAAATAAACATGTCATTAACTTTAACGAATAAACAGTAGGAGCTTCCTATTGTTTTTTTGTTCCATTCGGGAGGTAATTTGGATGAGAGCTGAGATTATAGCTGTTGGAACAGAGCTTTTATTAGGACAGATTGTGAACACCAATGCTCAGTATTTGGCCCAAGGGTGCGCAGATTTGGGTGTGAGTGTATACTACCAGACCGTTGTCGGTGATAATGAAAGCCGCTTGGCGGACGCCCTGCAAATTGCTAAAAGCCGTGCCGATTTAATCATTTGTACTGGCGGACTTGGACCGACTCAGGATGACCTGACCAAGGATGCGCTTGCCGCTTTTCTGGGACAAAAGATAGTCACCCATCAGCCCTCAATGGATCATATCGAACAAGTGTTTGGATCAAGGGGCATTCATATGGTCGAAAGCAATCGTAGGCAGGCGCTAATGCTGGAGCACAGTGATCCTTTAACGAATGATGCAGGAATGGCCGTAGGTATCGCTTTGACCCAGGATGGCACGCATTACATACTATTACCCGGTCCCCCTAAAGAAATGAAACCCATGTTCGATCTTTACGCAGCACCATGGATTGCGTCGAAGATGAGCGGGGTTCATCCTTTGTTCTCGAGGATGTTGAAATTTGCGGGAATTGGTGAATCTACGCTTGAACATGAACTTTTAGACCTTATTCATGCTCAAACAGACCCGACCATAGCTCCTTATGCCAAGGAGTCTGAGGTTACGATACGCATTACCACTCGCGCCTCTTCACAAGCGGAAGCGGATGTAAAGCTGGAGCCGCTGGAGCAGGAAATCAGAAGCAGGCTTGGAGACTACATATACGCCTCTGTAGACGTTCCTATTGAGCAAGAGGTCATACGTATCATGAAGGAGCGCAAATTGCTCCTGGCAGCTGCTGAGAGCTGTACAGGAGGGCTCCTCGGCCATATGCTGACCGCAGTTCCCGGAAGTTCTGCCGTATTCCGTGGAGGTATCGTTTGTTATTCAAATATGTTGAAGAATAAGCTGCTGGATGTGCCGATGAGCATTCTGGAAGGAGCAGGAGCTCCAGGTGCAGTCAGCGCGGAAACAGCCGGTATTCTGGCAGAACAGATGCGACTTAAGGCAGATACCGATTATGCAGTTGCTATCACTGGGGTGGCCGGACCGGATGAATCCGAAGGAAAGCCGGTAGGTCTTGTGTATCTGGCTATTGCCTGCAAAGAAGGGCTGCCGGTTGTGGAGCGGCTGCAGTTGTCCGGTAATCGGGACAATATCAAGCTTCGTGCTGCAAAGGCGGCATTATACCAATTGTGGAAGCGTTTGGTGGTTTGATAGAGCTGGGATTGATATAATTAGAACTTGAAAGCGCTCAGCCAATGTAATATAATAGAGGAAGCGGAAGAACCGTAACAATGGATCACATTTTGTTACGGTTTTTCTTTGGACCATAAACAGAATGTATGTTCGTAAAAATGCTTGGCAACACCAACAAAATAGGTTATTATTATACTTATCCAATACGGAAAAGGAAGTGAGTGTTTTGTCAGATCGGCGCGCAGCACTAGACAATGCCCTTCGTCAAATTGAAAAGCAATTTGGTAAAGGATCGGTTATGAAACTGGGTGAATCCGCCCATATGAAGATTGATGTTATTCCCAGCGGATCTTTGGCCCTCGATATTGCCCTCGGCATAGGAGGATTCCCACGTGGTAGAATTATAGAGGTTTTTGGCCCTGAATCATCGGGTAAAACAACAGTTGCGCTTCATGCTATTGCTGAGGTACAGCGAGTAGGCGGAACAGCGGCTTTTATCGATGCTGAGCATGCACTAGATCCTTCCTATGCAAGTAAGCTTGGAATTAATATAGACGAGCTGCTGCTCTCCCAACCGGACACGGGTGAGCAGGCGTTGGAAATTGCCGAAGCATTGGTACGCAGTGGAGCTGTAGATATTATCGTTATTGACTCGGTTGCGGCACTGGTTCCTAAAGCGGAAATTGAAGGAGACATGGGAGATTCCCACGTGGGTCTGCAAGCACGTTTGATGTCACAGGCATTGCGTAAGTTATCCGGTGCTATCAACAAATCGAACACGATTGCAATTTTCATCAATCAGCTTCGTGAGAAGATCGGTGTTATGTTCGGTAATCCGGAGACAACCCCGGGCGGAAGAGCATTGAAGTTCTATTCCTCCGTACGTTTGGATGTACGTCGTGTAGAGAGCATCAAGCAAGGCAATGATATGGTTGGTAACCGTACAAGAATTAAAGTAGTTAAGAATAAAGTAGCGCCTCCGTTCAAGCAGGCAGATATTGATATTATGTATGGCGAAGGTATTTCCAAAGAAGGAAGCATTATCGATATCGGTGCTGAAATGGATATTATTCAAAAGAGTGGCGCCTGGTATTCCTTCAACGGTGACCGATTGGGTCAAGGCCGTGAGAACTCTAAGCAATTCTTAAAGGATAATCCGCAAGTTGCTGATATTCTTGAAAATAAAATTCGCGAAAACGCCAACTTGTCAGCGACCGTCGATGCCGACTTGCTAAATAACGAAGAAGATGATGAAGATTTGGAAGAAGTTGAATAAAGCAGATGAAGGGCACCTTACTCAGGTGCCCTTCCGTTGCATTCGGAGTGATAGATCATGGATGAAGAAGTAAATGAACTGAATGAGCTGCCTTTAAAAGAAGGCGTAATAACCAAAATAGAGCGACAAAAAAGAGCCAAGGATCGTTACAATTTATATATCGAAGAGCAGTATGTATTTTCTATACATGAGGATGTGCTGATCAAATACAGTTTGGCCAAGGGTACTGCAATCGATGAAAAAGAGCTGAAAGCGATTGTAGATGCTCAAGACAAACAGCAGGCTTATTTGGATGCCATTCGTTTATTATCGTTCAGGCTGCGTTCCGAGCATGAACTAAAGGCACGTTTGCTTCAAAAGAACTATGAGCTTCCCACAATTGAAGACACGCTGGACCGTCTTAGACGGGAGCAGTATATAGATGATTCCTTGTTTGCTGAGCAGTTGACACAGCAGCGCATTCATTCAGCGAAGAAGGGACGTAATTGGATTAAGCAGGAGCTTCAGCAGAAGGGGCTCAAATCTGAACATATTACAAGTGCGATTGGTCAAATTGATGAACAAATGGAGTATAGTAATGCTTATAATCTGATTTATAAAAAATATGGTTCCAGTTTAAAGCCGGACTCAGATGTGCAAAATATTAAAAGAAAAGCTTATGCTCTGCTGCAAAGGAGAGGCTACAGTTCAAGTGTGACCTCTCGTGCTGTCCGCGAATTAACAGATGTCGTCAGTCGTGGAATAGATAATGAGGACTGGGAGATTGAATTTGAAGAATGAAATTCATTTGTGATACGAATAGTTAATAATGTAAACTAATCAGGCAGGAAACCTGGTTTGAGTACGGATTGGCTTTAAAATTTGGCAGGAAATTAATAATTTCTACAAAGTAAAGCATTTCTCATGTCATACACCTTGACAAGCTTCTTCGACAAAAGATAAAATGAGCATGTATAATTTTGTACAATCAACCTCTCTGTTATGCCTAAACAGGAAGGTTGGCAAAGTAAAATCGCCAATTTTTACTTTTCTTACTGCTTGTTAAACGGATTAAAAACCATACGACCCCCAAGCTTACCCCTTGGAGAAACAACGAGGAGGTGAACTGGATGAACATACATCCAGCCATCTGGATCTTAATCATTCTCGTTGTTGGTGCTATTTGCTTAGGGATTGGTTATTTTATCCGCAAGTCCATTGCAGAAGCGAAAATTTCAAGTGCTGAGCAAGCCGCTGAGCTAATCAAGGATGGCGCTAAAAAAGAGGCGGAGGCACTAAGGAAAGAAGCGGTTGTGGAGGCCAAGGATGAGATTCACAAGCTCCGAACCGAAGCTGAAAAAGACATTCGTGATCGTCGAAATGAATCACAACGACAAGAGAGACGATTGTTGCAAAAAGAGGAATCGCTGGATAAAAAATTAGAATCTCTTGAGAAAAAAGAAGAGCAAGTCGCCAACAAAGAGAAGCGGATTGAAGAAACCCAATCACACATTGACGAGATTTATAAGAACCAGGTTACCGAGTTGGAACGTATTTCCGCATTGACCACGGAAGATGCCAAACAAATTATTTTGACCAATGTGGAACAGGAAGTACGGCATGAAACAGCTCAATTGATTAAAGAGATCGAACAGCAAGCCAAAGAAGAAGGCGACAAGAAAGCCCGTGAAATCATCACGTTAGCCATCCAGAGATGTGCTGCTGATCACGTAGCGGAAACAACGGTATCGGTGGTAACATTGCCGAATGAGGAAATGAAAGGACGAATTATCGGACGTGAGGGTAGAAATATCCGCGCGCTTGAAACACTCACAGGGATTGATCTTATTATTGATGATACCCCTGAAGCTGTTATTTTGTCCGGTTTTGATCCGATTCGTCGTGAAATTGCCCGCACTGCTCTTGAAAAACTGGTTGCAGATGGACGTATCCATCCTGCCCGTATTGAAGAAATGGTTGAGAAGTCCCGCAAGGAAGTGGACGAACGGATTCGTGAATACGGAGAACAGGCAACCTTTGAAACCGGCGTTCATGGATTGCATCCAGACCTGATCAAGATATTGGGTAGATTGAGATTTAGAACCAGCTATGGACAAAATGTATTGAAGCATTCCATGGAAGTTGCCTATTTAACAGGATTGATGGCTGGAGAACTCGGGGTAGACGTGACATTGGCGAAACGTGCCGGTCTCCTGCATGATATCGGTAAAGCCTTGGATCATGAAGTTGAAGGATCTCACGTTGAAATTGGCGTAGAGATCGGTAAGAAATATAAAGAGCATCCAGTCGTAATCAACAGTATTGCTTCCCATCATGGTGACTGTGAAGCCACTTCGGTCATAGCGATGCTGGTAGGTGCAGCAGACGCTTTATCCGCTGCTCGTCCGGGAGCGCGCCGTGAAACATTGGAAACGTACATTAGACGTCTTGAAAAGCTGGAAGAAATTTCAGAGTCCTTCGAAGGTGTTGAAAAGTCGTACGCAATCCAGGCAGGGCGTGAGGTACGTGTCATGGTTCAGCCTGAAAAGGTGGATGATACGGAAGCTTTCCGTTTGGCTCGTGATATTACGAAGAAAATTGAGAGTGAACTGGATTATCCGGGGCACATCAAGGTTACAGTTATTCGCGAAACGCGTGCCGTTGAATATGCTAAATAAAGAATTTCATACTTGATCAGAGAAAAGTGGCTGAATAAGCCACTTTTCTTTTGACTTGCAGAGCATTTACAAGTGCTGGCGAAGAAGAGGAGCTTGTATCACATGAGAATATTATTTATCGGGGATATTGTTGGATCTGTTGGGCGTAAGGCTTTAAAGGCTTGCTTGCCAGGACTCAAAACGAAGCTGAATCCAACCTTTATTATTGCCAATGGTGAAAATGCTGCTGCAGGCAGAGGCATCACTTTACCGATTACGAAGGAGTTATTCGAAATGGGGGTCCATGGTATTACGATGGGCAACCACACCTGGGATCAAAAAGAAATTTTTGATTTTATCGATAATGAGGAACGTATGGTCCGACCTGCGAATTTTCCCAAGGGAACACCGGGAAGAGGTTATACAACAATTAAAGTGAAAGGTCATGAACTGGTCATCGTTAATTTGCAGGGCCGTACGTTTCTGCCGCCTTTGGACTGTCCTTTTGAAAAAGCAGATGAAATCATAGATGCCGTGAAGAAACGGAATAAACATATTCTCGTCGATTTCCATGCTGAAGCAACTTCGGAGAAGCTGGCGATGGGCTGGCATTTGGATGGTAAGGTCTCGGCGGTTGTAGGGACACATACCCACGTACAAACCCATGACGAGCGACTGCTGCCTTTGGGAACAGCCTATGTGACGGATGTTGGCATGACGGGCCCGCGTGATGGGATACTGGGAATGGAAAAGGTAGCGGTTATGCAAAAGTTCAAAACACAGCTGCCTGTAAGATTTGTCGTAGATGAAGGTAAATGGCATTTTCATGCGGTTTGTATCGATCTGGATCCAACGACGGGGCTGGCCAAGAAAATTCAGCTGATCCGCAAGGACGAAGATCAAATTCTATTCGAATAATCAATGGGATAATGCTTGAAATGGACGCTGCATGGCGTGAAGAGGAGATCATCTTTGGGAAGATGGAATTAACGTGAAATGGGCCGAATAGGATAAATGGAAGCCATTCATCATTCTCGAGGAGGTACTTTTCATGGATGTATTAAAAGTTTCAGCAAAATCCAATCCAAATTCCGTAGCAGGCGCATTAGCGGGGGTGCTGCGTGAGCGCGGCGCGGCCGAACTGCAAGCCATAGGTGCCGGTGCTTTAAATCAAGCAGTCAAGGCCGTGGCGATTGCTCGAGGGTTCGTCGCTCCCAGCGGAGTTGACCTGATTTGCATTCCGGCCTTTACCGATATTGTAATTGATGGAGAGGACCGTACGGCCATCAAATTGATTGTCGAGCCCAGATAGCTAACTTATTCATGATAAAACGCGGAAGACGCCTGTTTACGCCTGTAAACAGGTTTTTTTATGCCCAAAATTGATGAATTCGGGGGAAAAGCAAATGAAGATTATAGATGGACACTGTGATGTGCTGTGGAAGATGTATGATAATCCGCGGATCGACTTTTATGATTCAGATACAACTGAACTGGATGTGACCTACGCTAAAATGATGGAATCCAATATCAAAATTCAATTTTTTGCGATTTATTTGGCCGAATCGATCCGGCAGCCCGTCTTTGAGCATTATCTCAAATACATAAATATTTTTTATCAGAAGGTGTTAAAGCCAGGCTTGTTGACGGTTATTAAAAATCAAGCTGATTTGGTTCGGGTCATGAGTGGAGATGAGAGAGGGGCCATTTTGACCCTGGAGGGCGCGGATGCCATTCAGGATAACCCTTTATACACTCAAACCTTGTACCATCTCGGAGTTCGGATGATCGGTATTACGTGGAACTATGCGAATTGGGCAGCAGATGGAATTTTGGAGCCGAGAAAAGGCGGATTTTCAAAAAAAGGGAAAATATTTATTAAAGAATGCAATAATTTGGGCATCCTATTAGATGTATCTCATTTGTCGGTACGCTCGTTCTGGGATCTGGCCGAAGCTTCGACTAAACCTTTCGTAGCTTCTCACTCCAATGCCAAAGCGGTCTGTGATCACCCAAGAAATCTGGATGACGATCAACTGCTGGCTATAATCGGCCAGTCAGGACGGATTGGTATGACCTTTGTTCCCTGGTTTGTAGGAGACAAACAAAATGCCACTATTGGAGGGCTGCTGAAGCATATTGAGCATATCTGTGCGCTGGGTGGAGAAGCACATATTACTATAGGCTCCGATTTTGATGGCATTGACCAATGGATACCTGGACTTGAGCATGCAGGGCAATTCGATCAACTGGCGCAGCATTTGAGTAAATACTATAAAGACGATACGATTGAAGGTTTCCTTCACGGAAACTGGCATCGATATCTGCAGCAAAACCTTCCGACTTATTAACCGTTTACATCTTTATTAGATATAGTTGGTTGGTAAATTAATCTCAATTTGGTATGATTCTCATCTAAAATAGCTATCTTTATATTTGATTATAATACTTGCTTTTTAACTCTTATCAGCATAGAATTTGAGTGATGACTGAAAGAATTTTTTTATCTGTTTGTGAATTTTGTTTTAAGCAAATGAGCTTTTAGGAACAATGTTTAGTGACATTTAAAGGAGTGGGCAGCGGTGATTAGCCAATTATCTTGGAAAATCGGAGGACAACAAGGAGAAGGTGTGGAAAGTACCGACAAAATATTCTCGACGGCATTGAATCGTCTTGGATATTATTTGTATGGGTACCGTCATTTCTCCTCACGAATCAAGGGGGGGCATACCAATAACAAGATCAGAATTAGCACAAAGCCTATCCGCGCTATATCTGACGATTTGGACATCCTTGTTGCATTTGACCAAGAAACAATCGATCTGAATGCTTTTGAGCTTCGTGATAATGGAGTTATTGTTGCGGATGCAAAATTTAATCCTGTTGTGCCTGAAGGCGTAAAAGCACGTTTGTTCCCTGTGCCGATTACAGCTATTGCAGAAGACTTAGGAACATCTCTATTCAAAAACATGGCTGCTTCCGGAGCATCTTGGGCGCTGCTTGGTTTGCCTTTGGAAGTATTTAATAAAGCGGTTGAAGAAGAATTTGGGCGTAAAGGTGCTGCTGTCGTAGAGAAAAATATCGAAGCAGTTCGTAAAGCGGCTGAATTTATTTTGGAACAAAATGGCGGACCGATGCTTGAATTCCAATTGGAGCCGGCAGACGGCAAGCAAAAGCTGTTCATGATCGGTAATGATGCTATTGGTTTGGGTGCGCTTACGGGCGGCTGTAGATTCATGCCGGCTTACCCGATTACGCCGGCATCGGAAATTATGGAGTACTTAATTAAAACGCTTCCTAAATTCGGCGGTACCGTCATTCAGACGGAAGACGAGATCGCAGCTGTAACTATGGCAATCGGCGGCAATTATGCTGGCGTACGTACAATGACGGCTTCAGCGGGTCCTGGTTTGTCTCTGATGATGGAAGCAATCGGCCTTGCCGGTATGACGGAAACTCCGGTTGTTATTGTAGATACACAACGCGGCGGTCCAAGTACAGGTCTCCCTACCAAGCAGGAGCAATCCGATTTATATGCAATGATTTATGGAACACATGGTGAAATTCCGAAGATTGTGCTTTCGCCGTCATCGATAGAAGAGTGCTTCTATGACACGATTGAAGCGTTCAATTTGGCTGAAATTTACCAATGCCCAGTTATTTTGCTGACGGATCTTCAGTTATCGTTAGGTAAACAATCCTGTGAGCTGTTGGATTTCAATCGGGTCAAGATTGAACGCGGAAGATTAATGACAGGTGAGCTGTCTCCAACGGAAGTTAACAAGCTGTTCAAACGTTACGAGTTTGCTGAAGACGGTATTTCGCCTCGTGTTGTGCCAGGACAGAAATACGGAATTCACCATGTTACCGGCGTAGAGCATGACCAGGAAGGACGTCCGTCCGAGAGCACTGAGAATCGTAAAAGCATGATGGACAAACGGATGGACAAACTCAAGCATGTGAAGGTTACCAACCCGATCCTTGTAGATGCGCCACACGAAGAACCAGATGTGCTCATTATCGGTATGGGCTCGACCGGAGGTACCATTGATGAGGCTAGAGGACGCCTGACTGAGAAGGGCATCGCTACAAATCATGTAACGGTCCGTTTGATGCACCCGTTCCCTGCTGAAGAACTAAGACCTTATATGGAAAAGGCCAAAACCGTCGTTGTTCTTGAAAATAACGCTACCGGACAATTGGCTTCTTTGATCAAGCTAAACGTAGGCTATGCCGATAAAATCAAAAACTTGCTAAAATACAACGGTAATCCATTTTTACCGGCAGAAATCACAACATTTTGTCAGGAGTTGAACCTAGTATGGCAACGTTAAAAGACTTTCGTAACAATATCAAACCAAACTGGTGTCCAGGCTGTGGAGATTTCTCCATTCAAGCTGCAATTCAGAGAGCTGCTGCGAATGTAGGGTTGGAGCCGGAAGATCTGGCTGTCGTTTCGGGTATCGGCTGCTCTGGGCGTATTTCCGGTTATATTAATGCATACGGCTTCCATGGTGTTCACGGACGTTCGCTTCCTATCGCACAAGGTGTTAAGATGGCTAACCGTGAGTTGACCGTATTGGCAGCAGGCGGCGATGGTGACGGCTTTGCAATCGGTATGGGACATACTGTTCATGCAATTCGTCGTAACATCGACATCACTTATATCGTAATGGATAACCAAATCTACGGATTGACCAAAGGTCAAACCTCGCCGCGAAGCGCTGAAGGCTTCAAAACGAAAAGTACACCGGCAGGCTCCATTGAATCCGCTCTTTCACCATTGGAAGTGGCACTAGCTGCAGGTGCAACCTTTATTGCTCAATCCTTCTCAAGCAACCTGAAGCAGCTGACTTCTTTGATCGAGCAAGGCATGCAGCACAAAGGCTTTTCCTTTATCAACGTATTCAGTCCCTGTGTTACCTTCAACAAGGTGAATACGTATGACTGGTTTAAAGAAAATATCGTGAACCTGGAGGAAACTCCGGACTACGATCCAACCAATCGTGTGATGGCGATGACCAAAATTATGGAGACTGGCAGCATGCTGACTGGCTTGATTTATCAAAACACAGCCAAAACCAGCTATGAAAGTCATGTTCCAGGCTTTAAAGAGCAAGGATTGGCCAATCAAAATATTCAAATTACTGAAGACGAGTTTAATAAATTGGTGGCAGAATTCAAATAATTCGATAAAGACTTTACAAGCATATGGCGATGCCGTATGCTTTTTTTGTTAATACTATGAATTGAGGTGGCTTTCACATGAATCAAGTACCCATTGGCGTATCAGCCAGACATATTCATTTATCTGAACAACACATCGAACAATTGTTCGGTGAAGGATATCAATTACAGGTATTAAAAGACTTGTCACAGCCGGGGCAGTTCGCAGCTGCGGAGACGGTTGCTGTCGTAGGACCTAAGGGACGTTTTGACAAAGTAAGAATACTGGGACCTGCTCGCAGCCAAACCCAGCTGGAAATATCGCGCACCGATGCCTTTAGCGTAGGTTTAAACCCACCGGTTCGAGAATCGGGTCACATTAATGGAACACCAGGAATCACATTGATAGGTCCTGCTGGTGAAGTAACGATTGCTGAGGGAGTTATTGTGGCAGCCAGGCATATCCATTTTCATACCGATGATGCAGCCAAATGGGGAATTGTGGACAAACAACTGCTGAGCGTCAAGATCGATGGCGAGCGCGCACTCATTCTGGAAGGCGTGATAGCCCGTGTATCTGACCAATACGCATTGGATATGCATATTGATACGGATGAGGCGAATGCTGCAGGAGCCAAGAATGGGGATATGGCCTGGATCTTATCATGAAAATAAATTGAGTTTGGGTTAACACTCATGATATAATATGTTGTCAAGGGTTCAAAATCTCTTTATTGTCAGGATAGAAGGAAGGTGCTCCATTGCCTAAAGATACGAAATACTATGAAAAGTTTTTTCAGCCGCCCTCCCTTACGGACGCGAAGAAACGGGGCAAGGAAGATATCAAGGTTCATTATGACTTTGTTATTCCCGATGAAATGCAGCAGTTCGGGAAGGACAAGTATTATTTAATTCAAACCTACGGCTGTCAAATGAATGAGCATGATACGGAAACGATCATGGGGTTGCTGGAGCAAATGGGCTATACAGCTACAGAAGATCGCCGTCAGGCTGATGTCATTCTGCTGAATACATGCGCAGTTCGCGAGAATGCCGAAGATAAGGTATTTGGCGAGCTGGGGCATCTGAAGCATTTGAAGGCTGAGAAGCCGTCACTTGTACTGGGTGTATCTGGCTGTATGTCACAAGAGGAAGCGGTTGTCAACCGAATTTTACAGAAGCATCCTTTTGTTGATTTAATTTTTGGAACGCACAATATTCACCGGCTGCCGGTTCTGCTGAAGGAGGCATTTTTCAGCAAAGAGATGGTCATCGAGGTATGGTCGAAGGAAGGGGACATTGTTGAGAACCTTCCCAAGAAGCGTGAAGGGATCAAGGCTTCCGTTAACATCATGTATGGCTGTGACAAGTTCTGTACGTACTGTATCGTCCCTTACACACGCGGTAAGGAGCGCAGTCGCCTTCCCCAGGATGTCATTGCAGAGGTGAGAGATTTGGCGCGGCAGGGCTTCCAGGAAATTATGCTGCTCGGTCAAAACGTGAACGCCTACGGCAAGGACTTTGAGGATAGTGATTATCGGTTTGCGAATTTGATGGACGATATTTCCAAGATCGACATTCCGCGTGTACGATTTACGACCTCGCATCCGCGTGATTTTGACGATCATTTGATAGAAGTGCTTGCGAAAAAGGGTAATTTGGTAGAGCAAATTCATCTGCCTGTGCAGTCGGGAAGCAATGAAATCCTGAAACGTATGAGCCGCAAATATACACGCGAGCATTATCTGAATCTGGTTGCCAAAATCAAACAGGCTATTCCTGGTGTAGGACTTACTTCTGATTTTATCGTGGGATTCCCGGGCGAGACGGAGGAGCAGTTTGAAGAGACGCTTTCTCTGGTGCGTGAGGTTCAATTTGACGGTGCCTATACCTTTATATATTCCCCTCGTGAGGGTACACCTGCTGCCAGTATGGTTGATGATGTACCGATGGAGGTCAAGAAAAACCGTTTGTACCGTTTGAATGATCAATTGGCTCAATATAGTAAAGAGGACAACGAAGGCTCGGTAGGCGAAGTTCTGGATGTATTGGTTGAGGGTGAAAGCAAGAATAACCCTGACGTATTGGCAGGACGTACTCGTAAAAATAAACTGGTGCATCTGGTTGGTCCCAAGGAATTAATTGGTAAAATTGTGCCTGTGAAAATTACAGGCTCGCAAACATGGTACATGAAGGGTGAATGGATTCCAGCTACTGCTGTTGCTCAGTAATATATCCATAGATAATCAATCAACTTTTCCATAAAAAAAGTAAGGAGCGTGACCGGCAATGTCTGGACATGACAACCACAATCACGACCATGATCAGGAGCATCTTCATTGTGATGAAATGGCACATTATACAAATACGGAGTTAATCGTACGCGAGGATATTTTGGCCAAGGCCAAAGAATTGGCTGAGCTGATTTCGACTTCCAATGAAGTACAGTTTTTCCAAAAGGCCGAAGTGCAAATTTCTTCAAACGATACGATTCAAGTATTGATCAGTGCTATTAAGAAAAAACAAAAAGAAATCGTTGCCTTCGAATCCTTCAATAATGCCAAGATGGTGGATAAGATAGAGAAAGAGATCGTCGAGCTGCAGGATCAACTGGATTCGATTCCAATAGTGAATGAGTTCCGTCAATCTCAAGAGGATATTAACTACCTGCTGCAGCTTGTCATGTCTATCATTCGTGATACGGTATCTGACAAGGTTGCTGTAGAAACAGGTTCGAAATAAACTATGTTAATTATTAATAGGATTAAATAAATAGACCACTTTGCTGACCTCGGTTGGCAGGGTGGTTATTTCTATTCACGTATGAAAATATAAATTTAACTAATACTACGCAGATTATGAGTTGTAGGAATGATGGAAGCTCGGATGGCTTATTGGCGAATTGTAACCTCTGTGCCTACGGATACCATAGAGGCGAGTGTCAGTACATCCTGATTATACATGCGTACACATCCATGTGAAACTAACTGGCCGATCGAGGCGGGGTTGTCGGTACCGTGGATGCCATAATGCGGACGAGATAGGCCCATCCAAAAAGCCCCGAAGGGTCCACCCGGATTGGGTACCTTGTTAATGATCGTGTACACGCCTACCGGTGTCTGGGTTAATACTTTACCAATGCCAATGGGAAAACCGCGTGTTACCTTATTGTCATCAAGCAGATAGAGCATCCGATCCGATAAGTCGATGATGATTCGAATCATATGTGTTCACTCCTT
Organism: Paenibacillus baimaensis; assembly: GCF_025567575.1. NCBI lineage: Bacteria > Bacillati > Bacillota > Bacilli > Caryophanales > Paenibacillaceae > Paenibacillus > Paenibacillus baimaensis. The sequence continues at coordinate 292,990 of NZ_JAOQIO010000094.1, forward strand.
ACCTAATAGATAGTTGCCTTATAAATACCTTACATAAATGTCATAAGCAGTTTGATTTATTTTCTGTTTACGCATTTTGATTTGCAAAATTCCGTTTTTGTACGAAGCTTTGCTTAAACGCGGGACGACAAGGCACGGCAGTTTAATATTTTGCTTTTTCACCAGAGGACTATCCTCGATGCTGACACGGTCAGCTCTTGCTCTGACGATGGGATTCGCTGGTTGGGGAAGCTTGAACTTGACGATGACATAATGATGCGTTTCGAATATTTCGGCTTTACTTTTAAGCCCGCTCAACATGCCATTCACAGGCATGGTTTTCTTCAACATTTGCTGGACGTATTCGTCCACCCATGAGGTATCTGTCAATGGAGACGTATCAGATACTTCCGGAAGTTCTGGCAGCTTAGTTCCGAGCAAGGCTTCTACTTGTTTCCAACGGGATTGTGGACTGGAACTGCCACTATGAGACATTTCGTCACACTCCTTTTCTGCCTTGATTGCTAGTAGGATATGAAGCAGGCTGGGCAGTTGACACAAGGAAATCAGCAATAACCAAATAAGAAAAGCTAAAGTGCCATCTGGGCGGCTGCCTGCATACACTACTGTAAGCATGATGAGTAAAGGAGCTTGCCGATGCCAGCGATTGTTGGAAACTTTAAAGTAGTTAACGTCGGACCTAGTTCGATCGTTCAGATTGGGGATGCCGTACAGCTTGCGCCAAGCAGTGTCTCCAAAACCTTTGCGGGCTCGGGGTCCTTTAATACAGGGGATTTTGCCAATACCCATAATGCGGTAAGCAGTACCAATACGAACGATCAAGATGTGAATGATTCCACAACTGCAGAAGCGGGCAATCAGGGGGTTGTATAATATGAATCTCGTTGTTAATCAGCATATTGTTATACATCAGCTTCGTGTAGATGCTGTGACCAATTCTTCTGTCCTGCAGATCGGCAGTGCCGGGTTGATCAAGTCCTTATCAAATATATATAATACAGGCGGCTTTACGGGGCCAGCAGAGCAATTGGCCACTGCGGGCAATGAAATATCATTGGTGCCGTTGCCCAGTCCAACCTGAATGCGGGTGAAGCCGCTGATGATCACATATATATAGGTGCCGGCTATCGTGGGTTGCTGCTGATTAATGGGCTAACACCCAGACGCGGGTTTTGGCATAGGATAGGTAAGGAGGTGTTTAGGATGTTAGTGGGTCCGCAATGGCAATTCCAGCAATTCCAGCAGTGGGTATCATATGCCAAACAGCTGCAAGCGCAGATGCAGGTGCAGATGGGTAGAATAGAACGGCTCGAAAAGGCTGTAGATGTTTTGCAAACCGAGTTAAAAGCCTGCAAGGAGCAGAAACGTATTCATATCGATAAAATCGAATATAAATTTGATCAGCTCAAAGTGGAGAAGCTCGATGGAACGATGAATATTGGAATGTCTCCCGGAGCGCTTGAAAACCTTGCTGTGAATGGAGACAATGATGATAAAAGCACCATAACATCGGATACAGGGAATGCTAATGGATTCCAAACGACAAATGGTGATCAGCCCTTTATGCCTCCGCTTGGTATTCGTGAGGATATTAGCAAGGAGATGCAGCACTTCATGGAAGAGCAGGTGCCCAAGCAGATTGATCTGCTACAGCAGCAAAGCGGCAAGCAGTTGGACGAATGGCATAGAAAAATGGTTCAGCAGGATTTAAGCAAGCAGCTTGACGGGCGGATGGACTATTACTTGCGGCAGATGAGCCAAGGTGTAACGGTGGATCAGGTGTCTTCGATCAAGGATTCCGTATTATTCCGCACCCAGCAGGATATCCGCTCAGCACTTCAGCAATATTTTCAAAAAATGCCGACTAAAGGTGGAGAAGCCAAATGAATTTTCACGTTACGAACCATGCTTTGTGCGTAGGAGATGTTCGAATTATCGGGGTATCCACCTCCTCAGTATTTCTCATTGGGGATACCCAGACCATCGTCTGCTCTTCCATATTCGATACGCCGCCTGAATCCGTCTCGTCGGGTCCGTTAACGCCACTACCTCCTGAAGAGGAGGAGAAAAGTGAATGAGCCGTTGGTCTATAGTTCGGCAAATGAATATAACTAACATTTCGTTGGCGTCTATTTTACAAATAGGGGATAATGAGTCTATAAAGTCAAAAACTAAAGCATTGGCAGTGCAGCGGCAGGTAGCGACTTTTCAGGAGAATGAGGGAAATCTGGAAGCTTATCAGCTATTCAGCCGTATTATACCCATCCCTGAGGTGTATGAGCAGGTGGATATGAAGGTGGAAAATCTATGCGATTACATCCAGGTCAACTGTATTCGTGTACTGGCGGTCTCCACCTCCTCTATTTTGCAGGTTGGGTCGAACTGCCAAATAGAAAATGAAGCCAGAGTTAAGCATTTCCGTCAGTTTGTCACATAAAAAGAGGAGTGATCGGATGAAGGTGCTGCTGGCCACACAATCACATCGTCCTTGGCCGCTGCCGAATGGACCTTGGGTTATGAAGCAAACCTGGGTAGGATTGTTGTTTGCCCATTGGCCGGTTCCTTATGAACAGCTGCGGCCAATGGTCCCCCAGGAGCTTGAGCTGGAAGTTTATGACGGTTATGCATGGGTAGGTGTAGTTCCATTTTCAATGGAAGGAATCAGAATGAGGGCGATGCCCGAAATTCCATACACCAATCAATTCGCCGAGCTGAATGTAAGGACCTACGTTAAGGTAGGGGACAAGCCAGGTGTGTATTTTTTTAGTTTGGATGCGGCGAGCAAAATAGCCGTCGAAGCGGCGAGACTGTTATTTTACTTGCCTTATTACCATGCGGACATGGAAGCCAAGCAAGTCGAAGAGCAAATTTATTACAAGAGTGTCCGTAAGGACAAGCGAGGCGCGCAGGTTGCTTTTGAAGGCAGCTATATGCCGGTATCAGCACCTTTTGCAAGCACGAAGCAATCCTTCGAGCATTGGCTGACAGAGAGATATTGTTTGTACAGCATGAATGCGAATCATCATATTTACCGTGGAGATATTCATCATCTGCCTTGGGAGCTGCAGCTTGCAGAAGCGGAGATCAGGACCAATATAATGGCTAGCGGTCAAGGCATTCAATGTGCTGCAAGGAAACCGCTGCTTCATTATGCCAATAAATTGGACGTGCTTATATGGCCGCTCACCAAGGTTCTGTGAAAAAAAGTGGGCAAGTTCATTTGCAAAAATGCATACATTAACTTACAATATAAGAATAGCTTATATATGAATTGAGTTATGTTTTCGTTTGAAGGTTGAGTGGGGGCCTGATCACAATTCATTTAGCAAACACGACAGGAGGAAACCAATGTATGATTGATCATTCTTCTCAGCAAGGGGTCCAACAGCACACCCAATTATCCAAAACAAAGCTGCTCATGAAAATACTTTTTATGACGCTTGGTGCTTCTTTGGTCGCTGTGGGACTGGAAATTTTTCTGGTTCCGAACAAAATTATTGATGGTGGTATTGTCGGTGTCTCGATTATTGCCTCGGCCTTATCCAGCTTGCCGCTCGGTGTTTATCTGGTTCTTTTCAATTTACCGTTTCTGTATCTAGGCTATAAGCAAATAGGTAAGACGTTTGCATTTTCGACTCTATTTTCTGTAATTATCATGTCGATCGGTACATCGCTGCTTCACCCGGTGGCACCACTAACGATTGACCCGCTGCTCGCGTCGGTATTTGGCGGGATTATCATTGGGGTAGGGGTAGGATTGGTTATTCGTTCAGGGGGATCCCTGGATGGAACGGAGATCGTTGCGATTCTAGTAAGTAAAAAAAGCCCGTTCTCAGTTGGCGAAATTGTCATGTTCTTTAACTTATTTATACTGGCAAGTGCGGGCTTTGTATTCGGATGGGATCATGCGATGTATTCCTTGATGGCGTACTTTATCGCTTTTAAAATGATGGACATCATTATCGAGGGCTTTGACGAGTCCAAATCGGTGTGGATCATAAGTGAAAGTTATCAAGCCATCGGTGATATCATTACAGCGCGGCTTGGGCGTGGTGTCACATTTTTGAATGGTGAAGGCGGGTTTACTGGTGATTCCAAAAGAATTATCTTTTGTGTAATCAACCGTTTGGAGGAAGCCAAGCTAAAATCGATTGTTGAGGAAGTTGATCCGCAAGCGTTTCTGGCGATTGGTAATATTCATGACGTTAAGGGCGGCAGATTCAATAAGAAAGATATTCATTAATGATATTGATATAAAGATGATCCCATGGGCTTATGCCTGTGGGATTTTTTTGTTAAAACAAGCTTAGTATTGTGCAAATTTAGGTGATGATTGTGAATTTATCTATGGCTGACGCAGTTCTATAATAAGTTGCAGATGGTGAATTCATTCATTTATTGTGGACTTAATCATGTATAGGAGGCTGAACGATGGGGGATTTACAATTGTTAACGGATGCGCAGATGCGCCAGTTTGTTACGGAGGGTTATGTATTTTTGAAAGCGGATTTTGCTGATGAATTCCATGTGAAGCTGAGTGAAACCTTGGATCAGGTATATAAAGAGGAAGGCAATCCGGGTAACAATATTTTGCCGCGTATTCCGGATTTGGCTAAGGTATTCGATCATCCGGTGATCTCCGGTGCGCTTAGCAGTGTGCTGGGTGAAGATTATATGATGCATCCGCACCGTCATGGACATTTTAACCGAAACGCGGAAGCGGGTGGTTGGCACAAGGACAGCTACTGGGGCCATTACAAAATGCGCAATCATCATCCCTGGTGGGCGATGATCTTCTATTATCCGCAGGAAGTGACGCTGGATATGGGGCCTACCGGAATTATGCCTGGTACACAGTGTTATCAAACCAGGACCTTTGCCGAGAATGAAACACAAGAAGAGCGGAAAGCGACTGGCCGCGCGGGAACTTTTGCTTTGGTGCATTATGATATATGGCATCGGGCCAATGCTAACATCGCCGGTAAGGATCGTTACATGCTTAAGTTCCAATTCATGCGCAGACTAGCACCAACTAAAGCCAGCTGGGATCATCATGAAGATGCTGACACTTGGGTAAATCCGGAATCCTACACCTCTCCCATATATGAGCATGAAGTGATTTGGCGGGATACGTGGAATTGGCTGCTTGGCAAAGAGAACGATGTGACACAGAGTGATGCTTCACAGGAGCAGCTTGCAGGCTGGTTGAACGAGTTAGAAAGTGAAGATAAGGCGATTCGCGTGCGAGCGGCTGATCAATTGGGCTTGTCAGGTAATGGATCGAATGAAGTAATTAACGGCTTGACTCAAGCTTTGAATGATGCCTTTGAGCCTGTGGCATTGAATGCTGCTTACGGATTGGCTCGTCTTGGCGAAGCGGGAATAGATCAATTACTTAAGGCATTGCTAGATGATTCGGTTCACGTATCGCGTGCGGCTGCCTATGGAGCGTCATCAGCAGGTAAGGCGACTGTGAAAGGGCTTATGCATATTTTGGATAGCAACAATGTTCAAGCAGTGGGCTGCGCGGTGTTTGCGCTAGGTGAGATGGGGGAGGCAGCGACTGAAGCGGTACCGAAGCTGGTGGAGCTTATGCATGCTCAGAATGAAATTGTCCGCAGGAACGCGGTCGAGGCGATTGGTCTCATAGGAAGTGCATCCGAGCCATCTGTTAAGGGACTTGAGCTTGGTATTCAGGATGCGGACGACCAAGTGCGGTTTATGGCGGGGATGGCTCTGACCAAAATGGGCTCGAAGGCTCAAAACGCAATACCGGTTATTGCTCATGCTTTGAATGATGAGAACCGATATGTACGTGCGACAGCTGTTGATGCTCTATATAGTATGAATACGGATAAGGCTAAGGATATTTTGTTGAAATTTCTGCGAGACTCCCGCTGGTGCGCAAGCACGACACCAAATAGCACATTCTAGGGTGGATTATCATAAAGCGGAACTACTAGATAGCCCCTCCTGTTCGTTGGCAGGCAGGGGCTATTTCGTGTGAAAGGCTTGCCATCATTAACTAATATGCGGCCCCTTGCTATTGTGTCAGCAAATATGATATAGTCTAATTCGGTCATGAGAAAGTGTAAGCGCAGCGCTTGGCATATAGCTCAGACTGATGAAATGGTAATCCTCGTCATTATTGTGAATAAGCGGTCGTGGTGGAACGGCAGACACGCTATCTTGAGGGGGTAGTGTCCCATGGACGTGCGGGTTCAAATCCCGCCGACCGCATATAAAGAAAAAAGTCTTGTATATCAAGGCTTTTTTTGTTTTTTAGACTAACAATTTAAGTTAGTTTTTACTGGCTAAATATATGTAAAAACAGGCTTATACGTTCAACTCTTTTTCCTCACGTCTTGTCTTGTGCTCTTATTTAGGATATTGTATATTATGATTAGAACACTAACTGTGGGGAGTCCATACGAAATGTCAGATAAACTTTCTATAATGTCTCGCATAGGTGTCAATTTCCTAACGTGGCAGCGATATTTACAAAAGCAGCTTGTACCTCATCAAATCACATTAAAGCAGCAGTATGTACTGCGCAAACTTGTCGTTAAAACGGGTCTAAACCCTTCGCAAATTGCTGAGCTGCTTTACTGTGATCGTCCTACCGCAACCGTCATTATTAACAACATAGAGCGGCAGCGCTGGGTTAGAAAGAGTAAGGATTCGACAAATAGAAAGATGGTTAACATTGAGATCACGGAGGAAGGACGAGACAAGCTAGCGTCTTTGAACCAAGCGCTGCAAGAGGAGGAGAAGTTTGATCCTTTATCTTGTTTCACGGAGGAAGAAAAGCTACAGCTGAGCACGTTGTTAAACAAGATGACCAATCATCTACAACACATTAAGAATAACCCCGAGTAAATTTTTTGTATCATAGTTAGAATTCTAATTATTTTTTTTGTTGGATGAAGAGGCGGGTTTAGTGCGTGGTACACTGCTGTTTATTGAAGGAAGATACATATGGCAGTAAGTTAATGGTAATATTTTACATTCAGAATTGGAGAGAGTTTAAATGACAGTATTCATCCACACTGAAGCTTTACCACCTGGTCGGGCACATCTCGTCGAGAACTTAATTCAAGACATTATTTCACTTCATCCTGGTATCGACGGATTTATCCTGACGGGTTCCATTTGGAATCCAGACACTCAATTGCCCCATTCAGATATTGATATTAATTGGCATGGTACCAAAAACGATAGCATCAACGATCCGCGTCTGAATCCACATAGTATCTTTCAGGAGGCGGGAATTACGATAGAGATGGCCAATTATTTTTGGGGAGATTTGTCACGACCTGAGACCATGCGTCTTTCGGTTATTGTATCTTTGAACCGTGCTCACATTTTGTGGGAGAAAGAAGGCAGATTCTCCAATCCTCAGCAACAAACGCGAGGGCTGCTGCGAAATGCGCAATGGGTAGAGGCAGCGATTGAACGATCCTTATCGGAGTTGACCGTACATGCGAATAATTGGTTAGACCCTATATATTGCAAGAATAATAAAGATAATCATCATGCATTTGACTTTGTAAGAACGGTTGTTGGCCCGACGGTGGGACTGCTGGATTCAATAGACTTGCGCCCGCCTAGCGCTGCGCGCAAAGGATTGATGGAAATAACCCAAACCAGTCTATTGTGCGGCTTGCCTGATGTTAGTGAATCGATATTGCGTTGTTTGGGAGCGGATGCGATAACGGCTGTAGAGGTTGAAGAATGGAATCGGCTGTTGAGTGATTTATATTCCCATGTAGCCAGTCTGTGCCCAGAGGTTCAATTAGTTAAGCGTGAGTACCATGTTCTCGGCATTCAGACCATGATCTCCATGGGCTATCCAAGGGAATGTATTTGGCCGCTTTGGCGTGGATTTATCGATTGTAAACAATTGCTGAATGGTGTTTCTCCAAGAGGAGAAGAAGCATTCGTGCAATTTGCAGAAAGATTACAAGTGCACACAGCCGAGGATATAGGTGAGAAAGCGGTACAATATGCAGCCATTGTGGAGAGACTACAGAGCCAACAGAAGAAGCTTTCAGATCATCTTCTGAGTAAGCTGAAGTAATTGGCTAATCTGAAAGTTAGTATTTTGCTGGAGAAACATGTATAAAAGATCCTCTCCTGTAGGAAAGGATCTTTTATGTATAACTTGATAACTTTACATATTATTGAGCAGCAGCAATCGGCTGTCTGACGATTTTTACTTCATAGAATGAAATTTTATTGGAGACGATATATTCCGGAATTTCCCTACCGTGGGCATGCGACTCTTTAAAGGCATCACTTTTTGTCCATGCATGGAAATCCTCTTTTTTCTCCCAACGGGTAACGACCGTAACCTCATCGTGTTCCTTCGTGTTTTCAGTCAGCAGCACTTCCAATCCCAAAAAGCCGCTCATGTACTCCACTTTACCGATCTTGTCGAAACGCTCGATCAGCAAGTGGGCGTTTCCTTTCGTAATTTGCGATGTGTTTGTAATAATAATCATATTATAGCCTCCTAGAGTTTGATAATGTTTTTAAAGGAATAATGACGGGATAGTCGTCTTCAAATCTGACTTTTGCCTGAACGTTATAAATACTTTCCAAAAAATGTGATGAAATAATCTCAGTCGGTTTGCCCGTTTCCGCGATCCTTCCATTTTTCATGGCGATTATGTAGTCACAATAGTGGGCTGCCTGCTGGAGGTCGTGAAGCACCATAACGATGGTTATTCCGTAATCCCGGTTGATGGTTTGCAGCATTTCCATCAAATCCAGCTGGTGGGCAATATCCAGGAATGTGGTAGGCTCATCCAGCAAAATAATCGTCGTTTTTTGTGCTAATGCCATAGCAATGCGTGCTTTTTGCTGCTCACCACCAGACAATGTATGGAACATTCGGTCTTCATGTTTTTTGGTCCCGGTTGTTTGCATAGCCCAGTCCACAATTCCGTGGTCTTCGTCGGTCATGCGATCAAACAACCGTTTATAGGGAGCTCTGCCGTAAGCGACAAGCTCCTTGACTGTCATCTCGGGCAGCCCGTTTTTCGACTGGGTGAGCATGGCAACGGTTTGCGCCATTTCAGCCGATTTGTAAGTATGCGCCAGTTTGCCGTTTATCTTCACAGTTCCCGAATCGGCTTCAAGCAACCGGGTTATGATTTTCAGCAGCGTTGATTTACCAGAGCCGTTCGGACCGACGATGGCAGTCACGTTTCCTTTTGGAATCGATACGGTGATATGCTGCAGCTGAAACGCGCCTACATCAAGCTGGATTCGGTCAGTAAGGATTGCCGACATTATACGATTCTCCGTTTCTTGAGCAAATATAAAAAGAACGGGGCGCCCAGGCAGGCCAGCAGTATACCAACAGGAAGCTCCAGGGGATCGAACCATGAACGAGCAATCGTATCGGACAACACGACAAGTACGGCGCCTCCAAGCATCGACAGTGGCAGCAAATAGCGGTAATCCTCTCCTGTAAGCAGGCGGATAGCATGCGGCACCACTAAACCCACAAAACCGATAAGACCGGCAACACTGACAGCAATTCCAGATAAAAAAGCAGCCAACAGGATTAGCAGGACTCTGTGCATCTCAATCTTCATACCGAGCAGCTTGGCTGAATCATCCCCCAGCAGCAGCAGGTTGGCCGATTTGATTGTCAACAGCGACAGCAAAAGCCCAATGATCGCATACGGGGCCATAAATCCAAGATGGTGCCAGCTTCGTCCACTTAGTCCCCCTGCCAGCCAAGGCAAAACGGCTTGAACGCGATCACTGTAAAATACCATGATGCCGTTCATGACAGCCCCGAGCAGCGCATTAATTGCAACACCAGCCAAAATGATTTTCAGTGGTGACGAGCCTTTATCCCAGGCAAGACCGTAAATGAGCAGTGCAGTCGCAAAAGAGCCGACAAAGGCGAGAGGCGGCAGCAAATAGCTGAACTGTGGCAGTACGATCATAGTGATGACGGCTGCCAAACCACCGCCAGCGGATACGCCGATAATTCCCGGGTCAGCCAAAGGATTTCTCATCACACCTTGCAGCAGCGCACCGGAGACCGCCAGACATGCACCCGTTAAAATCCCGATTAATACACGGGGCAGCCTTAGATTCATGATGATTTTTTCGTGAATCGGTTGTCCGCCGTTGGTGAATACCGCCCATATGTCTCGAAGCGATATCGGTACCGAGCCATAGGTCAAGCCGTAGAAGGAGACAATGATAAGAAGAACGGGAATAACAATGATGATCAGCTTTCTTCTGGAGCTTCGCTGCTTTTGATTCATCGTTGTCACTTGGCCGCCTGCAGCCGTTTGCTCATCAGATCGAGTGCCTCGACAACTTTGGTGCCGGGATTCGTGCCGAACAGGTCAGCGGGAAGTATCTCAATATGGTTGTTCTTCACGGCATCTAGACTGCTCCAGGCCGCATTTTGCTGCATCTCTTTCATAAATCCATCCTTCACTTTCTCCGGGCTTCCATGGGTCATAATAACGATCAACTGCGGATTTGATTTCATTATCTTCTCAGTATTCACCTGCGCATACTGGGGATAATTGTCAAGCTTGGGGTAGTCTGCGGCAATATTTTCACCACCGGCAGATACGAGTATATCGCCACTTAATGAATTGTTAAGAGCGGCCATATAGGTGCCCGGTGCCCCATACACCATCAGTACCCTCGTTTTAGCTGTACTTGGAGTGGTTTTGAGCTCCTGCAATTTTTGATCAATGGCTTGAGTTAACTCCTTGGCCTTGTCTTCTTTCTGCAGCAGCTGACCGAACAAACCGATTTGCTTCTTGATGTCATCAATCGAATTGGCGCTGGTCAATACCATCTTGGAGCCTACACCCTCAACACCCGGTATATCTTTGGTATTCAACGGATGATTACCGAGTACAACATCCGGACTGAGGAGCGCGATCTTTTCCAGATCAAGCCCATGTGTGGAACCAACCTGTTCTACACTTTGGGCCGCTTGCAGCGCTGCGGGAACTGTTGCGGTTGGGCGTCCTACCAGCGTCCCCCCTAGCGCATAGACGATATCCATTTCACCGTTTGCTAGAGCGACAATTTTTTGAGGTGCGCTGGGAAAGGTTATGCTGCGGTCGGCAAAATCCTTGATAATTAGGGTACTCCCCTTCGATGGGGTAGAACCTTCTTTCACACCCGGCGCAGACCCAAGGTCCGCAGACGGAGCCGATGCACAGGCCGTTAGTCCGTTGAGGGCAGCGGCCAATACAAGCATCAGCAAAGGTTTTCTCATAAAAAAAGCGTCCTCCTATTCAGAATTCAATAGCAAAAAATTAGAACAAATGATAATATGGGAAACGAGTAGCGTTGCCCCTTCACAAGGAGAATGATAATCAATCTCATTATCGTTGTCAATCGTTTTGTGGCAATTTGTTCCAAATTTATATTGGTGGATATGGATTGACAAGGCAGAGCGTAGTAAGCTATCATCAAATTTGTATTATTTTTCCACCGGTATCATATTGTGAACATATGAGTACATAAGGGGGCTGATACCATAAATTCAATCTGATAAACCGATTATCGGTTATTTTTTTGTGTTTACATTGATAATGATTATCGGTATCATTGAATTGAATCTACAGCCAAAAGTGAGTATTTATTAAGTTTTATTATCGAGAAGGAGATTAGATTGTGAAAACAAGTTGGCGATTGCAAATTGTATGCTTTACAGTTCTCAGTATGTTGATGTTGTTTAGTCTGCCTAAAGCGGAGGCTGCATTGGCGGATGGTACGTACACGTTAAATTACACGGTAACCAAAGCGGAAAATGATTCCGCATCGATGGCAAATGATTATTTCGAAAAGCCTGCAACTGTATTTGTGAAAAATGGCCAGATCGAAATGCAGCTTACTATCAATCACAGCAAATGGGTGACTCAGTTTAAGGTGCAGAACAATACGAGCTTTACAGATGCGAAAATCATTAGTAGTGACAGTGCTGAAGACAAGAGAGCCACCCGTTTTCAAGTTGCTGATTTGTCCAAGCCGATTATTTCAAAAATTCATGTCACTGTTGAATCCATCGATTATGACCATGATTATACGATTCGTTTTTTGGTGGACGAAAAAAGCATTAAAAGTGTAGCAGCGGACAGTTCGGCAGCCCCCAAGGCGGAAGCTCCGGCCACTTCGGCCTCAACAGCATCTCCCCAAAGCAATCCTGCAGCAGCTGTGTCCAGCGTAAGCACTACCGCTCTATCCAAGGTAGTGACTCCGGCACCAAAGTCACCAGCGGTCGAGGCTTCGGCGAAGGACTCGTCCAATAAAACTGCAGAAGCTGGCGACTCCACAGGCTCGCGTAGTCAAATAACAAATCCCCAGACTGGAGATACGGCTCCGGTTGTTTTACTGACTGTTCTGCTGTTATTGTCAGGTTTATACCTAGGGTATACAGTAAAAACAAGAAGATCCGGCAGGTAAATCAATAAAAAATTAATGATTGACATAATATTTTATTTATGTATAAAATTGGGTTGTCGGTGGACGCTGTACACGTTATCGACGAAATGAGTAAAAGAGGTGCCTGCTTATAACGCGGTAATCAAGTACCTCAGTCGCAGAAGTTTTTTTTTACATCATTGTTGATAATGATTATCATTATCTTTAAACTTACTTTTCTGTGGCACCCATAATTGCATTCAGGAAAGGGGGATCGAAGAGGGAAATTCATTTGAAAGCAAGAATAACAGTTGCCGTCGTTCATTTGTAGCAAATTACAAACTAAACCAAATTATCTAAGGGAGTGTTTACTAATGATGAGATCCATGAAAAAATCCGTTGTATCGATGCTAGCTCTGTTCGTACTGGTGTTTGCTCTGGCTGTTCCTGCTTTCGCTGCTGCTTCCAACTATCAATTTTTGGATTCATCCGGAAATCCTTCTTCTCATGCTAATTCATTCACTTCGGATGCAGTTATTACCGGATCATCCGTTAAAGTCTCCTATGACAGCTCTGTTGTTACTGGCTTAAAGGTAGATAGCGGTTCTGGTTATGTAACTATTACTCCTGATACATCAGTATCTGGTGTCATTTCGTTCACGTTTACTGTTGCTGATTTCACTGAGACTCTGCCTGTGAAGCTTGGAATTAATGCTGGTCCTCATAGTGGAGATATGGATTTATTTATTGAATGGCTGTAGGACTAACACAGTAGCTATCAATAGCTGCTAACCCTGTACGGAGTAAAGAATGGCTTGCATGTATTGGAGCCGTTCTTTACTCATGATGTTATCCATCTACATATTTACGAGGTAATTTTGATTAACAAGGAAGATTAAGTTTTTGCATTTAAGTCGATAATGACATTTTTATTCTTATACAATACAAACAAAACAAAGCAGAATTCAAAAATATGATTCATATAGAATGTTTAAGGAGTGTAATTGAATTGACCAAATCATTCAGGAAAACAATGGCAATACTGATCGCCTTCGTTTTATTGCTGTCTGCCCTACATATAGGACCGGTTTCGACGGCCGACGCTGCGACTCTAGTAGCTGACGGGGAATACCCTATTGCCTATAGATACATCAAGAACGGAACCACGGAAACCTCAGCTGCCAACTTTTTTATGATACCGAATACAGGGAAATTAATTGTAAATAATGGCAAGGCGAAGCTGGAGCATGAGATTAAAAAGACGGACTATACTGCATTTGCCTACCTTGGTTCGCGAATTGCAGGTAAGGATAAGGCAACAATCAAAGAAGAAGCGGGTAAAACACCCGTTATTACTGGTATAGAAGGTTATCAGCCCGTAACAACCAGGCAAGCTGCTGATGCCAACAACATCGTAGTACAAGTGGATATTGAGGATATCGGCAAAATACAGGATATCTTAATGCATATTGACGACAAGCAAAATATTTTTAATATGAATCCAACGTATAACTATTGGTACAACGTGGGATTAGAATTGGATATTAGCAAGCTGGAGACGACAACTCCTGGAGCAGTTGTTAACAAGGAAAGCTTGAAGCAACTGATTATTGAAGCTGAAGCGTTTAAAGCAGCAGCTAAAATATCCGGAACTGCCGAAGGAGGAGGAAGCACGGTTTCATCCGACGGGGAATACGATTCTACAGTTATTAGCACGCTTACTAGTAAAATTACAGACGCTGCGACTCTTAGAGATAACACCAACGCTACTGCTGATAGTGTAGTTACTGGATACAATACGTTAAAAACTCAATTTGATATTGCAAAAGCACAACAATATCATGCTTCGGCAGCTACCAATATAATTGTACTGGATACACTTAGTGCAACTACTACACGTTCTGTTTATTCTAATGATTTTAAGCAAACAGCCATCTTGCTGGAACAAAAAGTAGCTCCTTATTATAAGACCTACGCTAATATCACGTTTTTAAATCCTGCAGGCCAAATTGCTATACAACGCTCGCAGCCTAATTCAGCAGGATTATATGGAGCTCTTAATTTTACAGATGCGCCATTGGTAAACAGCAGTTCAGATACGAATAATAAAACTTTACAGATATACACAAGACATCCTTCTGCGGATGATTCCAAATGGCAAGGTTTCACATGGTTCAATTACACGGTTAACAGTGTAACTAAAAATGTCTACATCAGCTACAACGCCGATCAGCTTACGGCTTTAAATGCTTCCATTACTGCTACCAAGCAGTTGAATAGTTCAGCTGTAGTAGGTACTGGAATCGGGCAATATCCCGCAAGTGCCAAGACCAAGCTGCTGCAGGCAATCGGTCTTGCAGAAATTGTTGGAAACAATCTAGCTGCTCAAAGGCCGCAAATAACAGCGGCTGTAAAAGCACTACAAACTGCAGTTGATGCTTTCAAATTGACAGCTGTACACACGATATATTACTCAACCGTTCATGCAACAAACAATGCTTTCTCCGCTATGGAAAGTTATTTGGCGAAGCCGGCGACTCTGACCACGGAAGAGGATGGCTCGGTTTACGCATCCTTAACGGTAAATAACAGTGCATCGGTTCCTGAAATCAAGATCAAGCAAAATGGTAGTTTCGTAGATGCAATTACTGTAAGCTCGGATCCCACAGCTAATAAGAAAATTGTTAAATTTAAAGTCGACAATTTATCAGCACTCGTCGATGCCCAAGTGCGTACAGTGGTGCCTGCACAGAATTATGATCAAACCCATAGTATTCGTTTGAACTTTAACAATGTGGATAACAGTGCGCTATCGCAAGCTATAACTGCTGCTTCCGCTTTTAATAAAACAGCAGCAGCAGGCACAGAGCCGGGCCAATATCCCGCAGTGGCCAAAACTGCTATACAGTCAGCCATTGACACGGCCAGTTCTGAAGCGTCCAACTTAAATGGTACACAAGCACAGACGGCAACAGCACTGCTCGCTTTGCAGCAAGCTTTGGCTAAATTCAAATTATCAGTTGTTGCCGCACCTGTTGATTTAGCAGACGGTGACTATCCGATTAACTTTACGATTTACAAAAAAGGCACTAATGAAAATTCAGTTATGTATGACTACGTAGATAAAACAAGCGGGAAATTAACGGTTGCTGCTGATAAAAGGTATGTTTCCTTTGTTTTAAAGCAAAGTGAAGAAATCAAATCGTTTAAGACCGAGAATGCTGGCGTTTTGGCGGAAACGGAAATCGTGAGTATTGATCCTGTTAACAACACACGTTTGATTAAATTCGAAGTCAATAAAGACTTGACTAAGAGATTAAACGGCTGGGTTAAAATTTATTGGCAAGTAAATCCAACATTTTTGTATGACAATGAGTACGATGTCGAGATTGGGTTTAGCGATGCACCAGCAGCAAGCGCGCTGAATTCTCTGATTGCCAGCGTCCAGGAAGCACATGACGCAGCCATCGAGGGAAGTGCGGGTGGTCAATACCCGGCAGGCACCAAAAGTACGCTGCTGGCAGCGATTCAACAAGCCAAGGCTGTAGCTGCCAATTTGACGGCAACGCAGCAGCAGCTGAATGATGCCAAAACTGCTCTGCAAAGTGCATTCGAACAGTTCCAGGCGTTGGTCATTAACGTATCGGGAACTTTGCCGGATGGGGATTACCAGTTGAGCTATAAGATTTATAAAAAAGGGACCGATGAGGCTTCCGTTATGTACGACTATGTAGACAAGACCAGCGGTAAGCTGACGGTTCAAGGCGGTAAAGCAATCGCGTCGTTCGAATTGAAGCAAAGCGCTGAAATTACCAGCTTCAAAACGAAACAGAATGGAGCACTAACTGAAGCGGTAGTGGTGAGCAGTGATGCGACGAAAAATACAAGAGTTGTACAATTCGAAGTGGCTGATTTGACAAAGCGGTTGGACGGCTGGGTCAAAATCTACTGGCAGGTAACACCGACCTTCCTCTATGACCATGAATACGATGTAGAAATCGGGATCACGGGCATTACAATTGATTTGACGAAGCCAGTTAAGGACGGTCAATACAGCTTCGGATTCTCAGCTACTTCCGATAATCCTGGGGCGGCCCCGATAGGCAATTATGTGGAAAATGCGGGCAGCCTGAAAGTACAGAATGGTAAGAAAACAGCGACCTTTAAATTAAAAAGCGGTGTAACCGCCAAGAAAATTACGCAATACAACTCTGACGGAACCTTTAAGAAAGAGATTACACCGCAGTATGCAGCCAAACAGTCAGGTATAGTGAAAGTGTTGGCGAATGATACTACGACCAGCTTACAGCTGGAAGTCGATGATTTGACTGCTATATATGCTCTTGCACTGGCGGCTGCTGACGGAACGGAAACAACCTATAAGCTGCAGTTCAGCACTGTTTCTCCAGTAAGCGCGATTACACCGGATCCGGTTAATCCAGGTACAGGTGGTGGCGGTACTGGAGGAACGGGCGGCACAGGTGGTACCGGAGGTGGCGGCGGTGGTGTCGTGTCCAATCCGGTCCTTGACGGTAAATATACGGTAAACTATAAGATTTTAAAATATGAAACCGATCAACGTTCAGTGATGCAGGATTACGTAATCACACCAGGACTTTTGACCGTTCAGGGCGGCAAGCAATATTTTTCATTCACGCTCAAGCAGAGCAAGGAGATTACTTCGTTTAAGACGGATAGCGGTGGTTCATTGACTGATGCTACTGTGATCAGCAGGGATGATGTCAACAATACCCGGGTTGTACAGTTCGAAGTGAAGGACTTGTCATCGAAGCTCAAAGGGTGGGTAAAAATCGACTGGGCGGAAATGAATTATTTTCACGAGTACGATATAGATATTGCTTTTGATAAATCAAGCATGACGAAGGTTAGTGCAGATACAGTGCTTGGTGGCGGTGCGGGTGCGGCTATCGCATCGCTCAAAGACGGAGAATATGATCTGGATTACAAAATGCTGCAGTATAAAAACAGCCTTGAATCCAAATATAGCAATGTGGTCGCGTATCCTGCCAAGCTTGTAGTCAAGGGCGACAAGAAAAGCGTGAAGCTGACGATAACCAAGCATAAGCTGGTGGACGATTTCAAGGTAGAGGAAGATCAAGCTGTTGCTAACAAATCCGGTACCGAAACAACGATGCAAAAGGTACTTCAAGCGGCAGCAGTATTAAGCAAGGACGAATCGGCGGACTCACGCGTTGTCAGCTTTGAACCTAAGGATTTGACTGCGCCTATCCATGCTCAGCTTAGTCTCATTGTGCCTCATACAGAAGAAGAGCTGCAGAAGCACCAGGACGAGGTGGATAAAGCTCAAAAAGCGGAAGAGGGATATGTTCCGACACTAAAGAAAAAGGTTGAATTGGAAGATATCGATCTTGTGTTCGATATCGAGGCACTTGGCAACAAGGTAAGTGCACAGCCGGATCAAGCTGCAACTAACCCGAACGGTGGTACACTGCCAGCTTCCGGTTCCAGCTTTGGTGATCTTCAGAATCATTGGGCCAAGGCGTCCGTAGAGCGTGCCTTATCACTTGGTATCGTCAACGGGTACGAGGATGGAAGCTTCCGTCCTAACGGTGAGATCAGCCGTGCCGAATTTACTGTGATGATGGGTCGTACACTTAAGCTGGAGGGCAGCGGTACAGAACTTAACTTTGCCGATAACAATAACATCCCAGTATGGGCGAAGCCTTACTTGGAACAAGCGGTTGGAGCTGGAATTATTAGCAGCTATGAAGACCGCACATTCCGTGCTGATCGGAAAATTACACGCTCGGAAATCGCAGTTATGGTTGCACGGGCATTAAAGCTCCCTCTTGATACCAATGAAGCACCAACATTTGCAGATGTACGGCAAATTCCGGACTGGGCTTCTGCCCCGGTTGCGGCTGCAGCCAAGAAAGGAATTATTAACGGCAGGGATAACAACCTGTTTGCTCCACAGGATCAAGCGACAAGAGCGGAAGCTGTCACACTGATTCTGGCGATGTTGGATCACGCCAAGTAAGTCATAGAAGTTGAAAAGTGAATAGCAAGTAAACGGGGATACCGGAAATCCGGTGTCCTCGTGAATTTTAAACTGTAGGCGAGTCGATGACCGTTCTGCAGCGGTAAAGGAGACAAGAACTGGAATGCGTACAAGAATAAGCGCAGCATTAATCGCTCTTGTATTGTTAATAACCGCAGGCTGTTCCACAAATGATGTTGTATCGGAGGCAGTGTCCCCTGATGCCAAGAGTTCATCAGCACCCTATCGCGTTATTGCGACAACCGTGGCGGCAACTGAAATGATGGATGCGCTCGGCGTTGATCTGGTGGGCATACCCAAGAGCTACAAAAGCTTGCCGAAACGGTATGAAGGTGTAACACAGGTAGGCAATCCGATGAGTCCCAATATGGAAGTCGTCAAATCGCTTGATCCTACAGACGTGCTGTCGGTCACGACACTCGAGTATGATTTGGCGCCTGTGTTTAAAAATGCCGGTGTCGGAGCGAACTTTATGGATTTGACCAGCGTTGACAAAATGAACAGTGCAATTCAGGCGCTTGGAAATAAATATGATCGCAAGGCGCAAGCTGACGCGATAATAGCGAAGTTTAATGACAAACTTGCTGCTATCAGGAAACAATCTGAGGGTAAAAAGCAGCCTTCCGTCCTCATATTGCTGGGCGTTCCAGGCAGCTATCTGGTTGCTACGGAAAATTCCTATATCGGTGATCTTGTCAAGCTTGCAGGAGGCAAAAATATTGTTCAAGGTGAGAAGGTTGAATATCTCGCTTCCAACACCGAATATTTACAGAAGGCCAACCCCGATGTCATTCTACGCGCTGCTCACGGGCTGCCCGATGAAGTGGTCATCATGTTTGACAAGGAATTTAAGAAAAATGATATCTGGAAACATTTTGCAGCTGTACAGACGAACAGGGTGTACGATTTACCTGAGGAATTATTTGGTACTACCGGTAATTTAGCTGCTGTCCAGGCTCTGGACGCCTTGATGCCGATGCTGTACCCATGAATACGAACGTTTACGATTTTGCCAATAAAGGAAGTTTGAAATGAGCAAAGCATGGTTGAGTATGATTATCGTCATTATTTTACTTGTGGCAGCTGCCCTTATATCAGCAACTACCGGCAGTATCAAGGTAGGGAGCCTGGAGCTTATACAGGGTTTGTTCAGTGGAACAAATAAAAGTGTACAGATCATTAAAGATTTGCGGCTACCGCGAATTATTATCGCCGTATTCGTAGGCGCAGCCCTTGCGGTGTCTGGTGTGCTGCTGCAGTCAGTTATGCGGAGCCCCTTGGCCGATGCCGGCGTTATCGGGATTTCTTCCGGAGCGGGTGTCCTGTCGCTGCTGTTTGTAACCCTGTTCCCGCAGTTCTTTTTTTGGCTGCCTTTGGCTGCCTTTATAGGAGGGGCTATCGCCTGTTTTCTTGTGTATTCCTTGTCCTGGAAATCGGGTTTAACCCCAATTCGAATCATTCTGGTCGGAATTGCGGTCAATGCAACCTTTACGGGTCTGGGGCAGTCGTTCAATTACAGAGGCAGCTATGCCGTTACGAGCATTAATCAGGCTACCACATCGGTTTTTGCGATGAAAACATGGGGCGATGTACAAATCATGGTCCTCTATGGTTCAATCGGACTGGTGTTAGCGATGCTGCTGTATTCCTGGTGCAACCTGCTGTCGCTGCAGGATAAATCCGCCCAGAACCTTGGCCTTAATGTAACAAAAGCACGTCTGCTGATTTCGATCGTAGCGGTGATGCTTGCAGCTGTCGCAACAGCCATTGGCGGTTTAATCGCCTTTGTAGGCTTGTTAATTCCACATATCGCCAGAATATTGGTAGGCTCTGACCATAAGCTGCTGATTCCTTTTTCGGCTCTGGCTGGTGCACTTCTTATTTTGTCAGCTGACACGCTTGGACGTACCATATTGGCACCTTCGGAGGTTCCAGCTTCTATTATTATGACGGTAATCGGTGGACCTTTTTTAATATTTTTACTGAGAAAGAGTGGGCAGACTCATGGACATTAAAGAGGTCACATTTTCTTATGACAAAAAAAACGATCATCTGAAATCCGTGAGCAGCAGCATCGAGATCGGGAAAATCACCACGATTATCGGCACGAATGGATGCGGCAAGTCTACGCTTCTTGGCATCATGTCCAATAACCATAAGCCCCGCAGCGGGAATGTGATTTTGGATGGCAAGTTTATTAACACGTACAAACCCAAGGAACTCGCCAGAAAACTTGCCGTTGTACATCAGCACAACGATGCTCCATCGGATTTAACTATTGAGAAGCTTGTCGGTTTTGGACGCCTGCCGCATAAAAGCATGTTTGCTCCCCATTCAGATGAGGATACTGAAGCAGTCTTGCAGGCGCTAACCCGCACTAACCTGCTAGCCAAAAGGAATTTGACCATTGATCAATTATCGGGTGGAGAAAGGCAGCGAGTATGGATAGCGATGTCGCTCGCGCAGAGCACACCTTTTTTGTTTCTCGATGAGCCAACGACCTATATGGATATTTATTACCAATTTGAGGTTTTGAATTTAATTAAAAGTCTGAATGTAGATTACGGATTGACGATCGTCATGGTACTGCACGATATTAACCAAGCCATTCGTTATAGCGACAGCATCATCGTGATGCAGGATGGACAAATTGTGAGAAAAGGGTCGCCTGCCGAGGTAATTTCTGTGGAGACAATCAAGCAAATATACGGAGTCGATGTTATTGTCAGAGAGGACACAGATGCCGGGTTGTATATGGTGCCGCTTGGCATTTAAGAAGGTGGCGCTGGAAATATGTACAAACCGGTTTATGTCTTGATGAGAACCGTAAGTGTTCACAGGGCACTGACTATACTGAGTTTGGGTATGTTTGTTTTTTGCCTGTTCGCGCTGGGTCGTATCTTTCTCGGTTATCAGCAGCAAGAAGAGCTGGCTGCACAGGCCAGACAAATTTACTACCAGCAAGTCGTTACGAACCGCGAAACGTTGGAGGATATTCGTATTGAAGCAGCTGCAAAAGATGTGTCTGTTCCCGAGATTCGTCCTGCTTTCCGCGGCTTGCTGGATGTGAACACGGATATTGTAGGTTGGTTGAACATAGCGGGGACATCGGTCGATGATCCGATCGTTCAGGCGCAGGATAACGATTATTATTTGGATCGTAATTATAAAAAAGAAGCTTCCAGATCAGGCAGCATCTTTATGGATTATCGCAATACCATAATGGCGAATGACATGAACACCATATTGTATGGACATCGGATGAAAAACGGCTCGATGTTTGGGGCTTTGAAGGCTTATGGAGACCGATATTTTTTCGATAATCATCGTACATTTCGTTACGATACGTTGTACAAAAGCTATAATGTTGAGATTTTTTCCTTCTATTATACGACGACCGATTTCAATTATATTGAAACAGCTTTTTCTGACGATGCCGATTACTTGTCATTTTTGCACAGCGTCCAGAACAAATCGATACACAAAACGGATATCGTATTGAACGAGCCTGAACCGATTCTTACTTTATCTACCTGTGATTATACACTGGATGCTGTCGAGGGTCGGCTAGTCATTCATGGTGTGCTGAGAGAACGATCCATTCATTAGTTTTGAGGAGTGTTAACGATGAGTCATTCAATTAAAAAGGTTATGTGTGGGATGTGTTTGGCATCGCTGTTGGCGATGGCACTACCTGTTGCGGGCTTGCCCGATTCGATTTCGTACGATAAAGCATTTGCTGCTGAGGTCGGTACAGGTGTAGGTACCGGTGCAATAAAAGACGGAAGCTATAAGATCTCCTATATGATTAAGAAATTTGGTACAGAACAGGCATCAGTGATGCAGGATTATGTGATAACACCAGGAACCTTAACAGTCGCTGGCGGTAAATATTACATGACGGTGACGTTGAAGCAGGGAAAACAAATCACCGCATTCAAAGTCGAGCATAACGGGACGCTGAAAGATGCGGAGATTGTCGGAACGAACGAAGCTAAGAATACAAGAGATGTGAGATTCGAGGTTACTGATCTTTCCAAAAAGCTGAAGGCATGGGTAAAAATCGATTGGGCCGAGGTCAACTATTTTCATGAATACGACATTGAGATTTCCATTGACAAAGACAGCGCCAAGCTGATTGAAGGGAGCTCCGGTCCTTCATCTAAAGCAGATACTCCTGCAGGTTCAGCTCCTATTGAACAGAAGCCAGTGGTTGATAACAACGTAAAAGCAAAGGATAGTGAACAAGCTGTGACTAAACCAGCTTTAAGCGATATTAACGGCCATTGGGCTCAGACTGCGATCGAACAGGCGGTAGCACAAGGGATTGTGAGCGGCTATGAGGATGGATCATTCCATCCTGATGGGGAAATCAGCCGCTCCGAGTTTGCTGTGCTGCTCGGCCGTGCTCTGAAGCTGGAAGGGAAAAAAGCTGAGCTCGCTTTCTCGGATCGCACCCAAATTCCAGAGTGGTCCCGTTCTTATCTGGAGCAGGCTGTTGGGGCGGGCATTATCGGCAGCTATGAGGATAATACGTTTCGACCTAACCGTAATATTGTTCGCTCGGAGATTGCTGTTATGATCGTTCGTGCGCTCGGATTGCAGCGTGATACCAGCCAGAAGCTGAGTTTTGCCGATGAAGGAGATATTCCACAATGGGCATATGCGGAGGTTGCTGCCGCGTCCAGCAAAGGGATTATTAGCGGACGGGGCAATAATCTGTATGCACCCAACGCAGGAGCAACCCGTGCAGAAGCTGTTACACTCTTGTTAGCACTCAGCAAGCTAAAATAAATCCCTCCAGTGTCCAACGTCTGTTTCAGCAGGTACTAAAAAAGCCATGATTTCTACATATTGTAGAAAAACATGGCTTTTATTCGGGTTGATTTAATTTTCGTGTTTTTCGATCCGATTGATGGAAAGCAGTGAGTTGGTATCTGACATAAAATTGTAAAATTCTTCTTCTGTTTCAAAAAGATACGTTTGATCTTCTGTCACAACAGTGAATAATGCATCTTCATTTAGCATCGTTCTCACACCTCCCTTGCCATAATTTACTATATGACGATTTATCGTGGTTGATGTCCTGATTATATTACTTAATCTATATTCAGAACATTCAAACAATTATTTGCACTGCCGATGCTGGGAGCATTTTCAAATCTAGATTGCATCCGCTCTAGTAAATCTTATATACTAGTGTAAGTTTGAAAGGGTATCTTTCATGATTTCAGGAGGTATGTGCATGATTCACGTTGACGAGAGAAGAAGGAAACAGCTTGCCTATACGGGTATCACAGAGAACGACTTGACTTTTTTGAAAAGTCAAAATGAACATTTTCAGGCAATTGTCGAAATTGTCGTCGATAAGCTGTATGATCAAGTGAATCTACAACCGGAGCTAGTTAAAATAATTAATGCCAACAGCACGATTGAACGCCTCAAGCAAACGCAGAGATGGTACTTTTTATCGATGGTAGAAGGGGTTATTGACACAGAATTTATTGAGAGAAGAATACATATTGGTAAGATTCACTCCCGCATTGGATTAACGACCGACTGGTATTTGGGCACTTATATGCTTTATCTTGATATTGCTGTGAGTAATTTTAAAATCGTTGCTCCTGACAATTGGATGCAGATCATATTGTCCCTCTCAAAGATGTTTAACTTTGATTCCCAGCTCGTCCTGGAAGCTTATGAAGCCGATGAAAAGCAGAAAATACAAGAATTATCCAACGATAGGCAAGCAACAATTGTTAAGGTGAATAAGGCAGTCCAGGAGCTTGCAACGATGATCGTAGAGCTGAGCGAAAGCAGCTTGTCCGTATCGAACTCGGCTAATTTGAGTGCAGAGATTCAAGATCATGCATTGAACAAGGTTGAGCAGCTTCAGGTTAAAATTGGCGAAATTCATTCGGTAGGCAACTTGCTTCAGGAGGTTTCCGATCAGACCCATTTGCTCGGGCTTAACGCCGCTATCGAGGCAGCTCATGCCGGAGACCATGGAAAAGGGTTTGGCGTGGTGGCCAATGAGATTCGCAAGCTTGCAGCACATTCCAAGGACTCGCTGGATTTGATCAAAGGGACCTTGGAGGATATATCCACAGTGTTAAATGAAGTCATGCACGATACCCAGCAAACGTCGGCTCAGGCGCGCGATCAGGCGGCGGTTTCCGAGGAATTAAACTCGTTTGTCAATATGATCGAAGCGGTGACACTTGAGCTGGAGAATGGGATATAATGAAAAAAGCCAACCTTCACAGGCTGGCTTTTTTTTAGAGATAAGGATTATAGGTTTTCAGCGAAGCTGAACGATTCTTATCTCGCAAGAAAAGCTACATTATAACACGAATGTATCATTATGACTTCGAGAAGTTCAATAATAAGCTTTTGTTATATTATACAAGCGAGGAGGGTAACTATGGATAAGCTTACGATGAAGCCACAGGGTACGGAACAAATAAATACGAATGCCATCGCACAACTGTTTCCGAATGTCATGACTGAAGTCAAGGGTGAAGATGGCATACTTAGGCGTGTGATAGATTTTGATCTGTTAAAACAGGAGCTGTCACCCCACATTGTTGAAGGCGAGAAAGAGCGTTATCAGCTAACCTGGCCTGGTAAGAAAGAGGCAATTCTTCAGGCCAATCAACCGGTTGAGAAAACACTTCGTCCGATTCAAGCGGATAGTTCAAATTGGAATAATACCCATAATATGTATATCGAAGGTGACAATCTGGATGTATTGAAGCTCCTGCAGGAATCGTATTTGAACAAAATCAAGTGCATATATATAGATCCTCCTTATAATACAGGAAACGATTTTATTTATAGAGATGATTACAGCCAGACGGTCGAGCAGTATGCCGAGGCATCTGGTCAAGTTAATGGTGAAGGGCTTCGGTATTTTCACAATACAGAGTCTAACGGAAGATTCCATAGCGACTGGCTTACGATGATTTATCCAAGATTAAAGCTTGCCAGAAATTTGTTAAATGAACAGGGTGTAATCTTTATATCGGTAGATGATCATGAAGTGGATAATTTGAAAAAGGTGTGCGATGAACTATTCGGAGAAATGAATTTTATTGAACAGCTTGTATGGAAACGTCGAGCGACACCTCCCAATGATCGGATTATCGGTAGAAATCATGAATATATCGTCGTGTATGCCAAAAATGCGAGTCAGGTGCAATTATACTTGCAACCTCGTTCCGAGGAACTGAATGCCAGATATCGCAATCCGGACCATGATCCCAGGGGTCGGTGGGTCGCTTCGGATTTGAGTGCGAACGGCAAGGGCGGAAGACTTGTAGAAAGCTGTATATATCCTATCCTCCATCCACAGACCGGAGAGGGCTTTATGCCGCCGGCTAACAAGTGCTGGCTGTACAATAAAGAAAAGATGGATGAGCTGCTGGCTGACGGGAGAATTGGTTTTAGAGAAAATTCAGGTGCGCCTTATTTGAAAAGATATTTGTCGGAGGTTAGAGACGGTGTAACGCTGCCTACCATTATTGAAAATGGAGGTTTTTCATTCGATTCGGCCAAAGAATTGAAGGCGCTTTTTGACAAAGACACGTTCGAGTTTCCCAAGCCTACCTCTTTGCTAAAAATTTTGTTGAAAACGGGAACGATCGATGACGATATCGTACTTGATTTTTTCTCGGGTTCGGCCTCAACAGCGGATGCGGTCATGCAGCTGAATGCAGAGGATGGGGGGAATCGCAAATATATTTTGGTGCAGCTCCCAGAACCTTGTGCGGATCGCAGCGAGGCTCGGCGTGCTGGCTATGAGACGATATGTGACATTGGGAAAGAACGAATACGTAGAGCTGCCCGTAAAATTAAAGTAGAAACCGATGCAGTAATCGACTATGGATTTCGTGTATATCGGATCGATTCTTCCAATATGAAAGAGGTTTATTACGTGCCGGAGCAGTTGGAACAGCAGTTTGTGCTTGAGCTGGAATCCAATATCAAGGAAGATCGTTCAAACGAGGATTTGCTGATTCAGGTGATGCTTGAATTGGGACTGGAGCTGTCTTTGCCAATGGTCATCAAGGTGATCGAGGGTAGGCAGGTGTATCTGGTCGCTGGAAATTCGCTCGTCTGCTGTTTTGAGGAACGGATTACACGGAACGTGATGAAGGAGATTGCTAAAGAGAAGCCAATTCGGGCCGTATTTCGCGACAGCTCGTTTGCAAGTGATGCCGATCGGGTTCATGTCGAGGAAATGTTCAAATCTCTATCCGCGGGCACCGAGATTAAAGTCATATAGGCAGGTGAGTGAAGCGTGAAGCTTAAGTTCAAACATCAGCAATTCCAGACGGATGCTGTACAGTGTGTGGTAGACTGTTTTGATGGACAGCCGAGCGTTGTGTCCCGATTTACCTTGGATCCGGGAAAACCGCCTGCGATCGAGCAGATGATGTGGGAGACCCAAGCTACCCCGCATACAGGAATTAAAAATAATCAGATCGAGCTGATGCCTCCGCAGGTTCTGGCCAATATCCAAAAAGTGCAGATTCATCGCGGTCTCAAGCCCTCAGGTAAGCTTGAAGGTCAATACAATCTGACGATTGAGATGGAGACGGGTACAGGTAAAACGTATACCTACATCAAATCGATGTTTGAGCTTAATAAAAAGTATGGCTGGAGCAAGTTCATTATCGTCATTCCCTCGATAGCGATTCGCGAGGGTGTATTTAAAACATTCCAGCTTACGGAAGATCATTTTATGGCTGAGTACGGGAAAAAGGCCCGCTATTTTATATACAACTCCAGGCAGCTTCACCAAATCGAAAGCTTTGCGAGTGATCCCGGTATCAATGTGATGATTATTAATTCGCAAGCTTTCGCTGCAAGGGGGAAGGATGCGAGAAGAATTCATATGGAGCTCGACGAGTTCCAATCCAGGAGACCGATAGACGTTATAGCCTCAACCCATCCGATACTGATCATCGACGAGCCACAATCAGTCGAAGGGGAAAAGACAAAGGAAGGGTTGAAGGAATTTAAGCCGCTGTTTACGGTGAGATATTCGGCAACGCATCGGAAGGATCAGGAATTTAACAAAATCTATCGTTTGGATGCGTTGGATGCTTATAACAGAAAGCTCGTCAAAAAAATCAACGTCAAAGGCATTTCCGTTAAAGGTATGGCCGGAACTGAAGCTTATGTGTACGTGGAAGGTCTGGATCTGAGTCACAAGCAGGCACCCGCTGTGAGGATAGAGTTGGAACAGAAAACCAAAACCGGCTCGAAGCGGGTAACTCGCAGGATGAAGGCTGGCGATGATCTTTACCGACTGTCCAACAACCTTGAAGTTTACAAAGGATACACCCTAACCGAGATCAACGGAGTCCGCAACACAATTAGCTTTACGAACGGGATAACTCTGTCCGCAGGAGAGGTTCTGGGAGATATCGATGAATTGAGCTTCAGAAGAATCCAGATCCGTGAAACAATCAAATCCCATTTTGAAAAGGAACGGGTGCTATTTCATCAGGGAATTAAGGTGCTGTCTTTGTTTTTTATCGATGAGGTTGCCAAGTATCGTCAGTATGACTCGGATGGTAAGGAAGTCAGCGGCGCTTATATACGGATTTTTGAAGAGGAATATGCTAACGTCATGAATGATGAGGTTAAACATACGGATCAGCAGCTATATATCCAATATCTTGACAGCATTTGGGTGCAGCAGACGCATAAAGGCTACTTTTCGATTGATAAAAAAAGCAGCAGGTTCGTGGATTCCAAGGTAGCGGCTAGAGAAACCGATTCGGATGATGCCGATGCCTATGATCTCATTATGAAGGATAAGGAAAGGCTTCTCAGTTTCAAGGAACCGACCCGGTTTATTTTTTCTCACTCAGCGCTCAAGGAAGGCTGGGACAATCCGAATGTTTTTCAAATATGCACATTAAAGCACAGTGATTCCATGATGAAAAAACGCCAGGAGGTTGGCAGGGGCTTGAGGCTGTGCGTCAACCAATATGGTGATCGTATAGATGCTTCGATGCCAGGGATCGATGTTCATGATATCAATGTATTGACGATTGTCGCCAGTGAATCGTACGATTCGTTTGCCCGGCAGCTTCAGAGTGAAATTGCCTCGATCCTGTCGGACAGGCCGCAGAAAGCAGATGTTTCATTTTTCCTCGGTCATTTATTGATTAATGATCTTGGTGAAACCCTACAAATTGATGAATCACTTGCCAAAAGGCTGAACAAATCATTCATCAGGAGTAACTACATCAATGATGACGATGAGCTTACCCACGATTATTATGAGGCTGCAGCGAATAATCGTGTTGTGCTTCCGGAAGAGTTTCATGCATACCAGCAAACTGTTATGGATTGGGTGGCGACGATTTATTCAGATCTCCCGGCCGATTGGATCAACAATGATCGCACAAACAATATCAAACAATTGCAGCTGAGTCCTAATTTCTATACACCAGAGTTTCAGGAGCTATGGAATCGAATTCGATATAAGACCACGTATACGGTAAATTTTGATTCGGCAGAGCTTGTTCAGCAATGTGTGTATGAATTGGATACAAAGCTTACTGTTCCTGAGGCCTATTACCGGGTTGAGCATGGCGGGCTAGGAGCGATTCGCTCCAAAGAGCAGCTGCAGATAGGCGAGGGCTTTGAGCTTCACGAAACCTACACACAAACGGTTGAACCCCGTACAGCGTCACAGGTTAAATATGATCTGATCGGTAAGCTCGTTAACGAAACAAGGCTGACCCGGAAAACGATCGTTAACATGATAAGGGGTATCCAGCCTGAGACGTTTCTTTTGTTCAGAAAAAATCCTGAGGCGTTTATTATCCGGGCATCAAGGCTGATCAATGAACAAAAGGCGACAGCAATTATTAAACAAATTACGTATGATGTAGTTAATGAAACCTTTGATTCCGCTATCTTCACGATGAATCCAAAGAGCGGACAAGCTGGTCTCAATGCAATGTCAGTGAATCGTCACATTTATGATTATATCGTTACCGATTCGGAGATTGAAAAAAAGTTTGCCCAAGAGCTGGATGTCAGCAAGGAAGTTTACGTCTTTGCCAAGCTGCCTAAAGGTTTTTTCATACCAACGCCTGTTGGCGATTACAATCCCGATTGGGCGATCGTGTTTAACAAAGGGGTGTCGAAAGTGATGTACTTGGTAGCCGAGACCAAGGGTTCCATGAGCTCTATGGACATTAGAGGGACAGAGAATGCCAAGATCCAATGTGCCCGAAAACATTTTGAGAAGATTAATACCGCGCACTTCAAGTATGAGGTCGTTGATCATTATGAGATGCTGCTGGAGCTCATTAGATAAGAAAAGCTTATAAAATAAAGACAGCTTAACCAACAAAAACTGAATACTATCATATAACTAACATCTCATTCACCTGTATCAGGGCGTGAGATGTTTTTCTATGTGAGGAACACCGTGAGTTTATGTGAGCTTTGACTGAAAAAAGAGTGCCCTTATTCCAAAAGTGTGTTACAATTTATGAAGTTCGTAACACGATACATATAAAGAACCATAAGGACAAGGAGTGTTTGAAGTGAAACTGAAGACAAGTAAATGGATGGGGATGGTGCTGCTTGCAGGCTGCATGATGGTATCTGGCTGTATGTCCAATACCAAAGAAAAGGCCGCCAACCCAACAAGTAACGCTAAGGATCAACTCATTCTATCCGTTGGTGCGGAGCCGGAGGGCGGATTCGATCCTACGACAGGCTGGGGTCGTTACGGCTCGCCATTGTTCCAAAGCACGCTGCTTAATAGGAATAGCGAAATGAAGATTGAGAATGATCTGGCCACCGGATATGAAATTAGCAGTGACGGCAAAACCTGGACCGTGAAGCTGCGCAAGGACACCAAATTTTCAGATGGCAAGCCGCTAACCGCTGAAGACGTGCAATTCACTTTTGAAACAGCAGCCAAAAGCGGTACAGCCATCGATTTGACCAATATGGAAAGTGTTAAGGCTATGGATGAAGCTACCGTAACGTTCAAGCTTAAAGAACCACAATCAACTTTCATTTCTTTGCTCGTTTCAACAGGAATTGTGCCCAAGCATGCATACGGCAAGGATTACGCAAGCCATCCGGTTGGCTCAGGTCCTTTTAAGCTGGTTCAATGGGACAAAGGACAGCAGGTCATTGTTGAGGCGAACACTGAGTATTACGGGAAGAAGCCATTTTTCAAAAAAATAACATTTTTATTTCTAAATGAAGACGCTTCGTTTGCGGCTGCAAAGGCAGGAAAAGTGGATGTATCCTATATTCCATCAGCATTTAGCAAGCAAAAGATTGAGGGTATGCGTCTTGAAGCGCTAAAAACCGTAGATAACCGCGGCATTATGTTTCCTTATGTAAAATCCGGACAAAAAACGAAGGAAGGCATTGCCGTTGGTAATGACGTGACGGCAGATCTATCCATTCGTAAAGCAATTAATGTTGCCTTGGACAGAAAAGCACTCGTTACAGGGGTGCTCGAAGGCTACGGTTCACCCGCTTATACAGTGAATGATGGCTTACCTTGGTGGAACCCTGAAACGGTATTCGCTGATGCCAATGTGAACGAGGCGAAGAAGCTGTTAGCAGATGGGGGTTGGAAGGATTCCGATGGGGATGGCATTGTTGAAAAGGATGCTTTAAAAGCGCAATTTTCATTGGTGTATCCTTCAGGAGATGTTTCCCGGCAATCACTTGCACTGGCTGCCGCTGATATGATCAAGCCTATCGGGATCAAGATCAATGTCGAGGGTAAAAGCTGGGATGACATCGGAAAAATGATGTATTCAAACGCCGTGATGTTTGGCTGGGGCAGTCGTGACCCTCTGGAAATGTATAATTTGTACAGCAGTAAATATAAAGGTGCTGATTATTACAATACAGGTTATTACAGCAACCCGACCGTAGATGAATGGATGAATAAAGCGATGCTGGCAAGAACGGAGGAAGCGGCGTGGGATAACTGGAAGAAGTCGCAGTGGGATGGTAAAACCGGCTCAAGCGCCAAAGGAGACGCGTCCTGGGCATGGCTCGTGAATGTCGATCATTTGTACCTGGTGAAGGATAAGCTCGATATAGGCAAGCAAAAGATTCATCCACATGGACATGGTTGGCCTGTGACTGATAACATCGAAGATTGGAGATGGAAGGAATAGAGAAGCAGGGTTGGATTCTGCAGAACCGTACAGCAGCATTTTGGGGACGGAAGGCGATTCGGCTTTTATCCCTTTTGTTCGCTGTCAGTGTGATTTCGTTTTGGCTTGTTGAGCAATCGCCTATTGATCCTATACAAGCTTATGTGGGCGCGGATGCTATGAAGGTAAGTCCTGAGCAGCGTGTGCTGATTGCCGAATATTGGGGGTTGGATAAGCCTCCTGTAGAGCGGTTTCTGCGCTGGGGCTCGGCGCTGCTGCGTGGTGATCTAGGCACATCGATGATCCACCGGATTCCGGTAGTGGAAGTCATTGGGGAAAGGTTTATGAACTCGGTAGCGCTCATGGGCGTATCGTGGTTGTTGTCAGGTGTGATTGGATTTGTCGCTGGCACAGTTGCGGCTATGAACAAGGATAAGTGGATAGACAGGTTGATCAAATGGTACTGTTATACCTTGGCTTCTACCCCAACGTTCTGGCTAGGGTTATTGTTATTGATTGTTTTTGCAGTCTGGCTAGGATGGTTTCCGGTCGGTCTGGGCGTGCCTGCAGGTGTGCTGGCCGAAGATGTTACTTTCGCCGATAGAGTTCAGCATATGATTTTACCGGCATTGACCTTAAGTGTGGTTGGTATTTCCAATATTGCTCTACATACACGACAAAAGCTGAATGAGGTGTTGACAAGCGACTACGTGCTCTTTGCGAGAGCGAGAGGGGAATCCGGTTTTCGTTTGTTTTGGAGACATGGATTACGTAATGTCGCACTTCCTGCGATTTCCTTACAATTCACCTCTTTCAGTGAGCTGTTTGGAGGTGCTGTTCTGGCAGAGCAAGTATTTGCGTATCCGGGGCTGGGACAAGCGACTGTAGAAGCTGGTCTGCGGGGCGATGTACCGCTGCTGCTGGGCATGGTGCTGTGCAGTTCATTATTCGTATTTACCGGTAATGCGGTAGCAGATCTGATCTATCGGTTAGTGGACCCAAGGCTTGCTGCAGGAGGGAGCCGATGAGTCGATCATGGAGTGACATACCATCCCGCGCACCTGTTAAAATTCGTGTGAATCGCAGAAAGCGTTCGTTTGTTTATAGTGGACTTGTCTCTTTGTTTATTTTGAGTGCCTGGCTTGGTGGTTATTTGGTAGATTCGGCGGTATTGGATACACATTTGGCAAACAGAAACCTGTCGCCATCATTCGCTCATTTGTTCGGCACAGACTGGTTGGGAAGAGATATGTTCTCACGAACGGTCATGGGGCTTGGCATAAGTATTCAAGTTGGTTTTATTGCTTCTGCATGCAGCTGTTTAATAGCCGCCATACTCGGGCTGACGGCTGCAATGGGAAGGACTGCGGACGCGATTGTCTCTTGGTTGATTGATTTGTTTTTAAGTGTGCCGCATTTGGTCTCGCTTATTCTTATTGCTTTCGTGTTTGGTGGTGGCATGAAGGGGATTATTATCGGAATTGCCTTCACGCATTGGCCGAGCCTTGCGCGTATTATTCGTGCAGAGGTACTGCAGCTTCGGTCAGCCGAGTATGTACTGATCTCTCGTAAGCTTGGTAAATCTCGCCTGTGGGTGGCGTCCCGTCATATATTCCCGCATTTGCTTCCGCAGCTGCTCGTCGGATTATTGCTGCTATTCCCACATGCTATTCTACATGAAGCGGCAGTTACCTTTATCGGTTTGGGTCTATCGCCACATCAGCCAGCTATAGGCATCATTTTATCCGAGTCCATGCGTTATTTGTCGACTGGCATGTGGTGGTTGGCATTTTTCCCTGGTATCTGTTTACTGCTGGTTGTCCGTTCGTTTGATAGGGTGGGCGAGCAATTACGTGTACTCGTGGACCCACGCCAATCGCAGGAGTAAGCAGGGAAGTAAGTTTTCTACGAAAACTTTTAGGAGGTGTCACGTTTGGCACTGCTTGAAATTGACCAATTAAGTATTGCTTTTACCCGCTATACAAGCGTTTTGCGTCAACGTACAACCGAGGTCATTCATGAACTGCAGCTTTCGATTGGAGAAGGAGAGATCGTTGCGGTTGTTGGTTCCAGCGGTTCTGGCAAAAGCTTGCTCGCTCATGCGATCATGGGTATTCTTCCTGGAAATGCGAGTGTGACGGGTACCCTGCGCTATAATGGAGAGCCATTGGACGCTGCCAGGCAGGTAGCTCTACGAGGAAAGGAAATCGCTTTGGTCCCTCAGTCTGTTAATTATCTCGATCCTCTTATGCGGGTGGGAGAGCAGGTGCGTTCATCGGTGGATCAGCAGACGTTGTCGTTGGATGCACAAAGAAAAGTGTTTGCTCGTTATCAATTAGCGGACGATGTGGAACGGATGTACCCGTTCCAACTCTCAGGCGGTATGGCGCGACGCGTTCTGCTATCCACAGCTGTGATTAGCGGTGCCCGATTGATCATAGCAGACGAGCCGACACCAGGGCTTCATCAGGATGTTGCCCAGGAAACACTGCGCCAGTTTAGAGAGCTTGCCGACGAAGGCTGCGGTATCCTGTTAATCACGCATGATATCGAATCGGCTTTGCAAGTAGCGGATAAAGTAGCGGTATTGTATGCGGGGACGATCATGGAGATGGCTCTTGCAGCAGATTTTAGCGGGAGTGGCGAGCAGCTTAGACATCCTTACACACAGGCGTTATGGAAGTCACTTCCGCAAAATGAATTTAAGCCGATTCCTGGTTCACAACCGCTTGCGGGGTCCTTGCCAGTAGGGTGTTTGTTTGCTCCACGATGTGATCATGCCTCTGATGAGTGTAGTCGTCTACGTCCGGAGACACGTCATATTCGTGGTGGTTCAGTGAGGTGCATTCATGCTTCTTGAGGGAAAGAATCTTGGGTTTCGCTATGGACGGGGAGAATGGATTGTCAAGGAGATTGATATCAGCATCAAGCAGGGTGAAGTGGTCGGTCTTGTTGGACCGAGCGGTAGCGGTAAAACTACGCTTGCTCGTCTGCTTGCCGGCTATGATAAACCGCAGACCGGCAGTGTCACCTGTGATGGAACTCCGCTTACAGCAAGTGGTGTTCAGCCGGTGCAGTTGGTGTTCCAGCACCCGGAAAAGGCTGTCAATCCGCGTTGGCGCATGCGTCAGACGATTCGGGAGGGCTGGCTGCCAGACTCGGCATTTTTGCACATGCTCGGTATTGAGGAGGAGTGGCTGGATCGTTGGCCTAATGAGCTGTCCGGTGGAGAGCTTCAGCGATTTTGTGTGGCGAGAGCCTTGGGGCCGCAGACGCGGTTTTTGATCGCGGACGAGATGACCACGATGCTCGATGCCATCACACAGGCGCAAATCTGGCATACTGTGATGGACATTGCCGAGCGTCGCAACCTGGGTATCCTGATGATCAGTCATGAGCCCAGTCTGATTCAAAGGCTGTGTACTCGCGTAATACATTGGCAAGGGAGATCCGGTGAATAAGCTGCACTCGTTTTCTTATGCACCGGAGTCGTAGCTCAGAATCCGACTATAACAAAAAATGTAGAGCGATAAGGGCCACAGAGATATGGAACAAAATATCAAGCCAAAATTTGCTCGGTAAATTTGCTTTTTGAATCACTACATATAAAGACCGGATAATGATGATGATGAGTGCAACTTGAACAAGAATCGTAGGGATCATGGAAACCTCCTGGTTGGTTCAGCTTATCACAATGTTCCGTTCTTACTATCTGACTTTAATTTGAACCTTGTTGTTGGCACCCTGACTTTTGGGTGTCAGCTCATTTCCCAATACGGCAGCGGCCTGTTTAACCGAGTGGGTTACACTGTGCAGGGCTTCACCCATATCATGAGCCGATTCCAACAAGGGCTCTACCGTTTTTATTTTGCCTTTTACATCCCGGGAAATTTGGTTGGCCGTATGGATGAGCTGCTTGGCCTCTCCTGTAAGATCATGGGCAGCTGTTCGGACCTCGGCTAAGGTCCTGTTGGTTTCGTCTAGCGACGTCATTCCTTTTTGCAATATGCGAATCAGATAAAAAGTCAGAGTCACAAAAGCCGCACTTGCCGCAACTACGCTAATATCAATAGCCATATCCGTGCTCCTTTCTTTGTTGCCCATAGGCCAACTCCTTTTTAATCCTATCCTATGTCCGGGCCGGCTTATTTATTCGGAGTATGAATGCTAATCCAGGAGATGGCAGGTTCCGGAGTGAACCTATTTGAGCATAGCAGACACAGCTTTATTGATGATGAGCGGATGCGACCTGAACTGACCACAAAAAATTAACATTGATAACATAGTTGGTGTTCTGTAATATAGAGTGATTAGGGCTGCAGGGCTATGAGGAGATGTGAGTGGTGGCAAAAGCGAAACAAAAAAGACCGACACGCGATGAATTCGAGCTCGAGGACCTGGGAAACCAGATTGTAGAGGCCAAGGATAATAAGGAGCAGGTCATGCTGACCGTCTGGGGCGTGGAAGAGCCTGTTGTAGGGATTATTGTGGAGTTAGACCCCAGAAAGCGTCAAATACGAGTCAATCTGGAGGATGGCTTTAAATGGATTCCTTTTCTGGATGTTATGAGGTTGGATTATCCCCGCTATTGAATCGTAAACTGAATCGTGAACCAAGCTGAAAAAACCTTCCTTCCGTTATGTACGGTCATGGAAGGTTTTTGCTATTATATGCCAGAGCTTAAAGCGCAGCGCCTTTGCCGCCATCCACATTAACCGAGGTTCCTGTTACATAGGAAGCCGCGTCTGAAACCAGGAATGTGATAACTTTTGCCGCTTCTTCGGTTTCGCCGATGCGACCCATCGGAATTTGATGATTCGGATGCAGTGAGAATTGCTCCCAAGTCAGCTCAGGGTGCTGCTTTTTCCAGCCCTTTTCGATTTGATCACTCCGGATCATCCCGATGCAGACGGCATTCACTCGAATATTGGCAGAGGCCAGATCCTTGCTCATTGCTTTGGTTAGAGCCATTCCGGCAGCACGACTGACTGTAGTCGGTAAAGACGAAGCGGAAGGGGTCTTGGCAGATGAGGTAGAGATGTTAATTATCGCGCCTTTTCCCGCTTTTCGCATATGGGGAATGGCTGCCTTGGAGCAATGAATTGCACCGAATAGCTTTAAATCCAAATCATAAGCCCAGCCTTCA
Source organism: Paenibacillus baimaensis (assembly GCF_025567575.1). Taxonomy (NCBI): domain Bacteria; kingdom Bacillati; phylum Bacillota; class Bacilli; order Caryophanales; family Paenibacillaceae; genus Paenibacillus; species Paenibacillus baimaensis. The sequence continues at coordinate 329,768 of NZ_JAOQIO010000094.1, forward strand.
GATTCGACTTCTTCAAAAGGACGAGCTGCAGACGTTCCTGCGTTATTCACCAGAATATCCAAACTGCCAAAGCGATCCACAGTTTCTTGTACAGCTTTTTTGCAGTCCTCTTCAGAGGTAATATCCACTTGGATATAGAGCACCTCTGCACCGGTTCTTTCCACAATCTGTTGTGCTGCTGTACGCAAATCGTCCTCATTGCGTGCACATATGGCTACACGTGCTCCCTCAGCAGCCAGTGCCAAGGCAGTTCCAAGTCCAATTCCCTTACTGCCCCCTGTGATGAGTGCTACTTTTCCGGTTAAACCCAAATCCATGATCGTTACCTCCAGTCTCTATCTATTTGAGCAACAATAAACTCTCATAAAAAGTAGCACGCGAGTCAAATGATTGTCAATATTGGTTAATTCCTTAAGGCGTACAGAACCGGTGATAAGCTGGATGGCGCTTTTTTGGGGACGATAGTTATTGATTAAATGAGAGTTTATGTGTATAATCCAGAAAGGGAACATGTGTTCTATTCGTTAGAAGAACCAGCACAACAGGAGGGAACCGCAATGAGACCTACTTTTTTTGAAGAGCTTAAAGGTATGAAGCGTAACAATGAGTTCAGGGAAATGATTCTGATGCAAGCTGCCAAAAAAATGCTGGCGGATAAGAAGAAAAAAAGTCGACTGCAGCGTTTACTTACAAGAACGAATAAGGTTAAAACAATTCCCAAATGCTGGGATTGAACTGAACCTGACCTATATATAGAAACTGACGAGCCTTCATCTGATCACATACGGTTTAATCTGCACCTACTTATAGGCATCTGCATACCTTATCCACATAAGTAAGTCACCATTACTTAATTAGAGAAGGGCAGGAGCTTGAATGACTTTATATATGGATTACAAGTCCCCATCCGTACAGTTCAGCTTTGACGTAAATAATAGCACGCTTTTTAGAAAGGATGCTCGTAACTACATCAATGTACTGTCCAACAAGCAGCTGAATACATTGGAGAATACATCACTGCTTGATATTTTTCTCAGTGCTGGTAATGTAGTTGAGCCTCACTATCATCAAAATGCTGCAGAGCTTGTTTATTGTATCTCGGGTGCAGCAATTGTCTCAATAATCAATCCGTTCACCAATGATCTGCTCAATTTTCCGATAACACCAGGTCAAGTGGCGAATGTCCCCCAAGGCTGGTGGCATTACGAAATTGCCTCGGTTGATAACACTCATTTGTTGGCGATCTTTGATGCACCGGTTCCTGAAGTGATACTGGGATCTGACATTCTGAGATTAACGCCTGCCAATGTACTGGCACATACCTATTGCTTGAATGAAGCTGCAGTTAAACAAACGCTTGCCCCAATTAATGATTCAGTCTTCATTGGCCCACCGAGAGACTGCAACCCCTCTCAGGTTCACGGGAGCATGGCTGGTAAACCGCAGCCTTATCCAGCCTATACCCAACAGCCGCAACCCAATCATGGGCAGCACAACCCAATCGGGTATCAACTTCCCGCGCAACCGTATTATTACACACAGCCCTATCCAAGCCAAACATATTGAGAGATTGAAGCTGTAGCTATAGGTTGGAGAAGTGATAATCCCTTAACACCTTCGCTAGGAGATGTTAAGGGTATTTGTTCGTTTGAATGGTTACCAGATAATAAAACAATCTATCAAAATTGTGTAAATTTTATTATAATGTACATGCTTACAAATATGTTTTTGCAAAAGGGGTATCGTATGATCCGTTCATTGGCAGCATGTTTATCTATGGGTCTGATTACAGTCTTTCTATCGACCCTTGTGGGACCGTTAAGTGGTCAAGCTTATGCAGCACCGACCATTTACAAGGATGTTCCCGCCGAGTATTACGCAAGTAAAGAAATTGCCAAGCTTACAGAGAGCGGAATCATCGAAGGGAATGAGCAGGGCTTATTTCAACCGGATGTGGAAATTACGCGCGGTGTCACTGCCGTGTGGCTCAGTAAAGCCTTAAAGCTTAGACAGCCTAACAGCTTGAACGGATTCACAGATGTCCCAGCCTCAAGTCCCTACGCCATGGCAGTTAATGCCTTGAAGGAAAAAGACATTGTACAAGGCGATCAAGGTCGATTTAGTCCGGAGGAACCATTAACCCGTGAGCAAATGGCAAGCTTGCTGGCACGAGCTTTTCAGCTTAAGGATAACCATATGAACATATGGTTCAAGGACGAAAAGGCCATAGGCGATAGTCACTTTATCGATGTCGTCAGACTCAAACAACACTTTATCACCGAGCAGCTGGAATTTATGCCGAAGAACAAGGTAACCAGAGCACAGCTTGTCCTGTTTCTCAGCAGAGCGATTTCAACGGTCACGTTGAAGGATAATGAATTACCACTTGATGATTTTCTGAGGGGATCTGCACAGTCCAGCTTCAAGTCGTCACCTGATGGCAAGAAGATGGCCTACCTGAAGACAGCTAACAACCAGACACACATCTATTTGAAAAAAACTGGGGAAGAAGCCTCGGAAACACGTATCACCAGCTTGACCAACCGAGATATCATTGGATTTTTGTGGTTTAGCAATGATAAAATTTTATACATAACCGATATGTACGGAACGGAAGATCATCATATTCACGTAGTAAATGCGGATGGGACGGATGAAAAGGACTTGACCCCCTTTGATCAGGTACGAGCCCAATATATGGAGTCGTTATCTTACATGAGGGGCCACGAATTTGATATCTTAATCAGCATGAATGAAAGGTCTTCGCAGCGCTTTGATGTGTATCGATTGAATGTCAAAACAGGTGCAATGGAAATTGTCGCTCAAAATCCTGGCAATGTAACCAGTTGGCTTACAGACTTGTATGGAGAAGTCAGGGTGGCCATGGATACAGATGGTATTAATACGTCTATGCTGTACAGAGAGACACCTGCTCAGCCATTTAAACCCATATTGAAGCTGAATTATGGAGATTCCTTCATTCCCATTATGTTTTCGTTTGATAACAGCCAACTGTTTGCTTTATCTAATATTGGCAGGGACAAGCTGGCCTTGGTCAAGTACAACATGAATACCAAAGAAATGGGCGATACCGTTTATGAAAATCCGAAGGCCGATGTGACCAATATTATCATTTCCTACCAGAAGGAAGCGATATTGGCCGTTGAATATGAGACCGACAAAGTCTACTATGAGTATCTGGACAAGGAATACGAGCGGTTAAATGTAATGATTGCAAATAAGCTTCCCAATCAATCGTACCAGATTTTGGGTAATCCTCTGCCGGATACGAAGGTGCTGCTCAGAACCTACAGCGACAAATCGCCGGGAGCCTATTACTACTATGACCGCAAGAAAGACACACTGGATAAAATCGCAGATAGCAAACCATGGATCAAAGAAGAGCAGATGGCTGAAATGAAGCCGATTTCCTACAGATCGCGTGATGGGTATACAATCAATGGCTATTTGACATTACCCAAAACCGGTAGCACCAACTTGCCTTTTGTCATCCTTCCACATGGTGGACCTTGGGCACGTGATTCATGGGGATACGATAGTGAGGTTCAACTGTTAGCTAATCGCGGCTACGGCGTCCTGCAGATGAATTTCCGCGGCTCTACAGGCTACGGTAAGGAATTCAAGTTGGCTGGGGACAAGCAATGGGGCAAATCGATGCAGGATGATATTACCGATGGCGTGAGCTGGTTGACACAGCAAGGGTACGCGGATCCGAAGCGAATCGCAATTTATGGTGCGTCATACGGAGGCTACGCAGCATTGGCGGGAGTAACGTTTACCCCTGATTTGTATGCCGCCGGAATTGATTATATGGGGCCTTCCAGCCTGTTCACCTTCCTTAATACGATGCCGTCTTACTGGGAGCCTGATCGTCAAAAATTGTACAAGCAGGTTGGTGATCCTGAGAAGGATAAGAAGCAGATGGAGGACAGATCGCCTTTGCTGCATGCCGACCAAATTAAAACACCGATCATGTTCGCTCAAGGCGTCAACGATCCACGGGTAAAGAAGAGCGAGTCGGATCAGATCGTATTGGCGCTACGTCAGCGTGGTATTGACGCCCCTTATATGATTAAAAATGATGAAGGTCATGGCTTCCAGACATATGCCAATCGAGTTGACTTCTATCAGGCGATGTTAAAATTCCTTGATAATCACTTAAGTAAGTAGAGCTCTGAATAACGGCTTGACATACAGATATACTTCATGTATAAATATGTATAATTCAAATTTGAGATTAGCCAACAAATTTAAGAAATACTCAGATATTACAGTTTGACGCTATTGCCACAATGTATGCTTTTTACGATATCCCAATATTAATGAACGAGACAGTAATTCCAGACAAAGAGTCACAGTGAGCCGGAATAGGTGAGATCCGGTACGGATGATTGGAATGAAGCGGACTCGGGAAATGGTCCTCCGAACACAACCAAGTAGGAGGATCCGGTAACTGCCGTTATCAGCAGAGTGATTGGCCTTGTGACAGAGGACCAGTACTTAGAGTGGTACCACGGGAAGCGCGAGCTCTCGTCTCTTATTTAGAGACGGGGGCTTTTTGTGTTTTAGCCATAAATAAGGAGGAATAAGATATGTTAAACACGATATTGAGCTCTGAAATTGAACTGCATGTACGTGAAATGCTGGCTGCACAGGGAATTGAACCTGAACCTGAGCTGAATATCCAAATTGAGCATCCGATGTACCCTGAGCATGGAGAATACAGTACGAACATTGCCATGAAGCTGGCTAAAGCTTTACGCAAATCCCCCCTGCACATTGCTGAGGAGCTTCAGCAAAGGCTGGAGCAGAAAGGGAATATAGGGGGAATGGTTGCACAGATTCAAGTGGCAGCACCCGGTTTTTTAAATTTTCATCTGAATTGGACCGTTTGGGCAGCCAATCAAATCGAAGCCCCGAATGGCTCAGGATCCAAGGTGCTCATCGAACACACATCGATCAACCCTAACAAATCAGCTCATATCGGCCACTTAAGAAACTCCTGCATCGGGGATGCACTGGCCCGCATGCTGAGATACGCAGGACATGAGGTTGAGGTTCATAATTATATTGATGATCTGGGTAATCAATTAGCAGATACGGTGGTCGGGATTCTGAATACGTCTGTGGAGCAAGCTCATGTTCGTTTTGGAGATTATTGTTGGGATACGTACGCAAAGGTTAATCAAGCTTATAAGGTCAACACGGAGCTGCAGGAAGCACGTGTTCAGGTGCTGCAGCAGTTGGAAGCGGGGCATTCCAATATGGCATGGATCGGTTCTTTGGTTGCTGAACGTATCGTTCGCGAGCAGTTGGATGAAATGAAGCAGTTTGGCATTGGATATGACGTGCTGGTTTGGGAAAGCAATATTGTGAGAGAAGGTTTCTGGGCATCAACGTTTGATTTGCTGCAGCAGACGGCTGTATTTCGTCAAGTCACGGTGGGGAAGCTGAGCGGTTGTTGGGTGCTCAAGCAATCAGAGGAGTTGCCGGAGGCGGGTGGAGATACGGATTATCAGGCAGATAAAGTATTGGTCAGATCGAACGGGATTTTAACGTATACAGCTAAAGATATTGCCTACCATATGTGGAAATTCGGTATTCTTGAAAAGGATTTTACCTATACCAAATTCGCCGAGCGTGTGTGGACAACACATCCAAAGGGTGTCAGGAAAACATTTGGTCGAGCGGATACCGTGATCAATGTCATTGATCAGCGACAGCAATATCCACAAGCCATGGTGAAGCTGGCTCTTGAAGTACTCGGTTATCCGAAGCAAGCCGAGCAATTAAAGCATGTAAGCTATGGAGTCGTATCGCTAAGCCCGGAAACAGCCGCAAGCTTGGGTGTAGATATCTCGGATGGCAAAAGCTCATACGCGATGTCGGGTCGTCAAGGAATCGGAATTAAGGTATCCGACCTGCTGGATCAGATGGAGCACATTATTCATTCAAAGCGTAAAAGAAAACAAGGTTTGTCGAGCAGATCGATAGCAGCAGCGGCGATTCGTTACTATTTGCTAAAGTATCATCTGCAGACTGAAGTAGTCTTTGATCTACAGCAGGCTACAGAGGTATCCGGTAATTCTGGTGTCTATCTGCTGTATTCGTATGCAAGAGCTAATAGCATTCTGGACAAGGCGGCTAAGGCTCAGCATCTGTCTAACGGATTTCCGTTACAACCAGACTCCAACCGCTTGTCAGAGTTGGAACCTCAGGAGCAGCTATTGTTCAGACAGCTTGCATACTGGCCCGAAACTCTGCAATCATCGATCAACCAGCTTGCCCCTAACTTGATCTGCAGCTATGCTTTCGAACTGGCTTCTACGTTCAACAACTTTTATAGCGTCTGCCCAATAATGAAAGCATCTGAGGAGCAGCGTGAGCTTCGCCTGTGGCTTACTCAGAGATTCAAAGATACGTTACATCAAGCCTTACAGGTGCTAGGATTACCAACACCCAAACGGATGTGAAATTGTCTTTTAAAAAAGCTTGAAAGAAAACAAAATATTGTTTATGATAAACGTATCGCATAATATCAACCATCGTTCTACATTATAAAACACTTGGTTGAATCGTAAGGAGTAGCCATGCCAATTATTCAATCCCTGGACCGTGCTTTAAACATTCTCGATTTGTTCGATGAGTACACAACTGAATTGAAGATCACCGAGATCAGCAACCGGATGGACCTTCACAAGAGCACGGTGCATTCGCTGTTGAAAACCTTACAGTTACACGGCTATATCGAACAGGATGAGGAAACAGGCAAGTACCGGCTTGGCATGCGACTGCTGGAAAAGGGTCAGCTCCTGCTGCAGCGGCTTGATATTCGGTCGTTAGCACGTAAGCATCTTGCCGCTTTTACCGATCAAACCGGACAAACCACGCATCTCGTTATTTTGGATGGCAAGGAAGGTGTCTATATTGATAAGGTTGAGGGTGAGAAGGCAGCGATCCGCTACTCACGAATAGGTCGTAGAGTGCCGCTTCACAGTAGTGCCGTTGGGAAGGCTTTAGTCGCTTTTCGTAAACAAGAAGAGATAGAGCTGTTGTTGAAGGATTACAGCTATGTCGTTCAAACTTCTTTAACGATCACGAATAAGGAAGCTTTTCTCACTGAGCTCTCCAGGATCCAAAGTCAGGGCTATGCGGTAGACGATCAGGAGAACGAGCCAGGCGTACGTTGCGCTGCTGCTCCAATCTATGATCATAATGGTCAAGTCGCAGCGGCTATGAGCGTATCCACATTATTATCTGCTGTAGACGATAGCCAGTTTCAACAATTGATTGAACTGCTCCTGCAAGAAACGAAGACGATTTCCAAGCTTATGGGTTATCGTCCTTAGGATTCATGAATGCCTGAATAGGCATTTTATTTTAAAACGAATCGAAAACTGTGTTTTATAATGTCAAACAAAATCGCATTTTAGCTTTAACAAAAATCAATTTCGAATGGAAGAGGGAGTTATCGATGAGAATTATCCGATATACGAATGCACAATCCTTACCACAACTAGCAGCTGTGAACGAACATGAAGCGGTGTATAATCTGGAGCAAGCTGATTTTATTTCATTAGTAAACGAAGCAAGGGATGCAGGAAAGTCGATTCTGGAGTTTGTGCAAGCGCTGGTTTCGGGTAAATCACCTGTAACAGAGAAGCTTGATCAGCTTGAACTGCTCGTACCCATCGAAGCCCCCGAGGTATGGGCTGCTGGTGTTACTTATGAACGGAGCCGTGAGGCACGTAACTATGAAGCAACAGGTGGCAAAATGGACGCATCGACCTTCTATGACAAAGTGTATGATGCGGTACGTCCGGAAATTTTCTTCAAATCGACGGCTGCACGCACAGTTGGGCCTGGCGATTATGTTCAGCTTCGCAGCGATTCGGAGTGGCAGGTTCCAGAGCCGGAGCTTGGACTCGTATTGGATAGCGTTGGCACGATATTGGGCTATACCATCGGTAATGACATGAGCTGCAGGGATATCGAGGGTGAGAATCCATTGTACTTACCTCAGGCCAAGATGTGGAAGCGTTCTTGCTCAATTGGACCAGCTATACTGTTGAAGGAAGCAGTTGCTGATCCTTATCAATTCCAAATCACCAGTACCATTTACCGTGATGGGGAAAAGGTTGTAGAGGGTACAGCCAGTACAGGTCAGCTAAAAAGGAAGCTGGAGGAGCTGGTATCTTTTCTGGTGAGGGACAACGAGGTTTTTGCCGGAACCGTATTGCTGACCGGAACTTGCATTGTGCCTCCTAATGAATTTACACTTGCAAATGGGGACCGTATCGACATTGAAATTTCCGGTATTGGTACCTTGATCAATCCAGTCAAAAGCGCGGACTAATCCATACCAATTACACCGAATACGCCATTTTAATCCAATTATCCGTTCTAACCAATGACAATTCTAAGGAGGAATTACGATGGGAACATTTGCAGGCGAACAAACCTATTTGAATTATATCAATGGTGAATGGAAAGCAGCCTCTACAGGCAAAACCATTTCGAGTATCAACCCGGCGAGCCGCCATGAAGTGGTGGGTTATGTCCAATCCTCGTCCGCCGAGGATTTGAACGAAACCGTAGCTGCAGCGAAAGCCGCGGCCAAAGCATGGAGAAAGCTCTCCGGTGCAGCAAGAGGCGATTATTTATTCAAAGCGGCCAACGTACTCGAACGTCGCTTGGATGAGGTTGCTGAATCGATGACCAGAGAAATGGGCAAAACGTTGCCGGAAGCCAAAGGTGAAACCGCTCGTGGTGTAGCGATTCTACGATACTATGCCGGAGAAGGCATGCGTAAAATCGGCGATGTGATTCCTTCTACAGATAGCGAAGCACTCATGTTCACGACCCGCGTTCCTCTTGGTGTGGTCGGTGTCATTTCACCTTGGAATTTCCCGGTGGCGATTCCCATTTGGAAAATGGCACCTGCGTTGATCTACGGAAACACAGTTGTTCTCAAGCCCGCAACAGAAACTGCAGTTACTGCAGCCAAAATCATCGAATGCTTTGCTGAAGCGGGTCTTCCGGCAGGCGTTATCAATTTAATTACAGGCAGCGGCTCCGTTATCGGTCAAGGTCTTGCTGAGCATAAAGATGTTAACGGCATTACCTTTACCGGCTCCAATCAGGTAGGTAAAAGCGTCGGTCAAGCAGCATTGGCGAGAGGTGCCAAGTATCAGCTGGAAATGGGCGGGAAAAATCCGGTCATTATCGCGGACGATGCGAATCTGGATTTGGCAGTAGATGGTACGATCAGCGGCGGTATCAAATCAACTGGGCAAAAATGTACAGCGACTTCGCGGGTTATTGTGATGAGCGGGATTTATGAAGCGTTCAAAGACAAGCTCGTTACCAAAGTTAGGGATTTGAAGGTAGGTCATGGTTTGGAGCAGGGAACCTGGTTAGGACCTTGTGCGAATGAAAATCAGCTAAATACCGTTGTTTCTTACATTGAAAAAGGGATTGCCGAAGGCGCAGAGCTGCTTGTTGGAGGCGCACGTCCTGATCAGGCGGATCTGGCCGATGGGTTCTATATTCAACCTACGGTATTCGATAAAGTAACACCAGATATGGCCATTGCCCGCGAAGAGGTTTTTGGACCTTTGCTCGCTTTAATCAAGGTCGACACGATGGAAGAGGCGATTGCACTGGCTAATGACTCCGATTATGGACTCAGCGCCTCGATTTACACACAAAACATTAGCAATATATTGGCCTTTATTCAGGATATGGATGCAGGTCTGGTAAGAATTAATGCGGAAACAGCTGGTGTTGAGCTGCAAGCTCCATTCGGTGGAATGAAACAATCAAGCTCACATTCACGTGAGCAGGGTCAAGCGGCTATTGAATTTTTCACTGCGATAAAAACCGTATTTTTAAAATCCTAGTCATCCTGCCCAAATAATTTTAATCATAGAGCTGCATATGGAAGGATATCCATACTGTACAGAACGTCAGGAAAGAAGGGTTCCACATTGAGTGAGCAGTTAAATCAGATTATGGGCACCGACCATTCGCAAATATATGAAATTCATACCCATGCTTCCGGTCCCGAGGGCTCGCTTCCGTTAACACGGGAGATGCTGCTGAATTCACCGAGCGGTGATTTATTCGGGCTCTCGCAAAATGTTGGAATGGGCTGGAAGCCCTCTCGCCTGAGTGGCAAGCAGTTTCTGCTGCTGAGCACGCAAGGTGGAATCCGTAAGGATGATGGGACTCCGGTTGCTCTTGGTTATCATACGGGCCATTGGGAAATAGGTCTGCTTATGGAAGAAGCAGCTAATGAGATCGCCGATAACGGCGGTCTGCCTTTTGCCGGCTATGTGAGCGATCCCTGCGATGGCCGTTCCCAGGGAACGACCGGAATGTTCGATTCATTGCCTTACCGTAATGATGCGGCTATCGTTTTTCGACGGCTGGTTCGTTCATTACCGACCCGCAGAGGGGTCATTGGCGTAGCGACCTGTGATAAAGGGCTGCCCGCGATGATGATGGCGCTTGCTGGTATACATGATTTGCCTTGCATTATAGTTCCAGGAGGTGTGACGCTCCCTCCAACAAATGGCGAGGATGCAGGCAAGATTCAGACGATAGGCGCCCGTTATTCGAATGGGGAGCTATCGCTGGAAGATGCAGCCGATTTGGGCTGTCGCGCCTGTGCAACCCCAGGAGGTGGCTGTCAGTTTCTCGGAACGGCAGCAACGGCCCAGGTCGTTGCTGAGGCGCTTGGCATGACCATTCCGCATGCAGCCTTGTCTCCCTCTGGTCAGCCGATTTGGAAGGAGATGTCCCGCCAATCCGCACGAGCTATGATGGCGATGGAAGCCAAGGGTATCAAGATGAAGGATATTTTGACGGAATCGGCTATCCGCAACGCGATGGCAGTTCATGCCGCTTTTGGCGGTTCGACCAATTTGCTGCTGCACATTCCGGCCATTGCCCATGCGGCGGGGCTGCCTGTGCCTACGGTTCAGGATTGGATTAAGATCAATAAATCGGTTCCGCGTTTGGTCAGTGTGCTGCCGAATGGACCGGATTATCATCCGACAGTACGCGTATTTCTGGCGGGTGGCGTACCCGAAGTGATGCTGCATCTAAGAAGGCTCGGTGTATTGGATGTGGATGTAATGACAGTTACAGGGGAAAAGCTGTCGACGGTTCTCGATTGGTGGGAAACGAGCGAGCGTCGGCAAGCGCTTAAGAAGCTGCTGCTGGATGCCGATGGTGTTGAAGCGGATGATGTCATTATGACACCAGAGCAATCCAAACGAAGAGGGCTTACTTCAACCGTAACCTTTCCGATGGGGAATCTGGCTCCGGAAGGCTCAGTAATTAAATCAACAGCTATCGATGCATCCGTTGTTGGTGAGGATGGTGTTTATCGTCACCGCGGCCAAGCAAAGGTGTATACCTCTGAGCGCGAAGCGATCTTTGCCATTAAAAGCGGAGGCGTAGTGGCTGGTGATATTATGGTGCTGATCGGTCGCGGTCCTTCTGGAACCGGAATGGAAGAAACCTACCAATTAACATCAGCGCTTAAGCATCTGCCTTTTGGCAAATACGTTTCGCTCATTACTGATGCCCGATTCTCGGGGGTATCAACAGGAGCTTGTATTGGTCATGTCGGACCCGAGGCACTTGCTGGTGGTCCGATCGGGAAGCTGCGTAATGGCGATACGATTGATATCGTAGTGAACCGTGATACCCTTGAAGGCAGCGTCCATTTTATCGGTCACGGCGATGATCTCGTCAGTCCGGAGGAGGGTGCGCTCATTCTTCAGGCTCGTGACCCGCATCCTGATCTGGCTCCCGATGCGAAACTGCCGGATGATACCCGATTATGGGCAGCACTGCAAGCGGTTAGCGGCGGCACTTGGCGGGGAAGCATCTATGATGTGGAACGAATCGTAACGGCACTGGAAGCAGGCAAGAAATCGTTAGGCTGGTAAACCAAATATCCCTGGACTCATAGGGGGAAGTTATAATAAAACAAGCCGGAGAATCAGGCTGGAATCAAGGCGAACGCATCGCTCTTGTAATCGGCTGCAGGATTCTCCGGTTTTTTCTTGCTGTAGTTTCTATATTTGGCCTGACATAGTATGATAGGATAGATAGGAAAATACGGTATCAAGGAGAGGGAAACATGAGTATAGGCAGCATATTATTGCAAACGTCTATCGATACCTTCAAGAGTGCAGAGAGGCTGGGCTATAAAACATTATTGCAATTATCCTATGAGGAACTGCACTTGAAACCAAGTCCTGAATCGAATTCCATAGCGATTATCGTTAAACATCTCCATGGAAACATGCTTTCACGCTGGACCGATTTTCTTACCACAGATGGGGAAAAGCCAAGCCGTAATCGGGATGCCGAGTTTGAAGAAGGTTATGATACCCGCGAAGCACTTCTGGAAGCTTGGCGCTCAGGCTGGGAGCTTACGTTTGAGACCTTACAAGAATTGAAGGAAGAAGACCTGCTGAGTAACATCACAATACGCGGAGAGGTACATAACGTGATTCAGGCCATATCCAGACAGATTCAACATTATGGTTATCATGTGGGACAAATTGTGTATATCGGCAAGCAGATCAAGGATGCGGATTGGCAGCAGCTTAGTGTTCCCAAGAAAGCATCGCGGTTATAATCACGTCGATTCCACAATTATGATTACAAATATAAACAGAGTGATCAGGATGAACAGCATGATCAGATAGAAGGTAGGTAACTAATTTGAAATTTCGGCCCTGTATTGATTTACACCAAGGTAAGGTCAAACAAATAGTAGGTGAAACTTTAAGTGCGGCTAACCATGATGTTGTAGAAAATTTCGTTTCCGAGTACGATTCTGCGCACTATGCCTCCATGTTCCAACAGGATCAACTGCGGGGCGGGCATGTGATCATGCTTGGCGGCGGTAATGAAGAGGCGGCTAAGCAGGCGCTTGGCACTTATCCGGGTGGTCTTCAGATTGGTGGAGGCATCACTGTGGATAACGCAGTTTCCTACCTGGAGCAAGGTGCGTCGCATGTGATCGTGACCTCATACATTTTCCGTGATGGCGAGCTGGACATGCATAATTTGCGTCGGATTGTAGAAGCTGTAGGCAAGGAAAAACTTGTCATCGATCTAAGCTGCAAAGCTAAAGACGGGGTATGGTATGTAGTAACGAACCAATGGAAAACGTTCAGCAGCTTTGAAGTGAATCAAGCAAATATACGTGAGCTGGCAAGCTATTGTGATGAATTTCTTGTTCATGCGGTCGATGTAGAAGGCAAACGTACAGGCATTCATGAAAGTCTGGTTCGTCATTTGGCTGATTGGGTAACGATTCCGACAACCTATGCGGGTGGAGCTCGTTCGATGGAAGATTTGGAGCTGTTCAGATCCATTGTACATGGAAATATGGATATAACCGTAGGCAGCGCTTTGGATATTTTTGGCGGAAGCTTATCCTACAAGGATGTTGTTGCTTATTGCGGCCAAGCAGAGTAAGGAGGCGACGACCATAAGCCGAGTCACAGAAATCGATAAGTCCCGATTGCAGGTGTTTATGGCATTTCAAAAGGATCCGCTTCATCTGCTGGAGAGCACTCTCCATGACGGCGATATGGTTTACTTGGGCAATGGACGCAAACGGCCAGCCTATATTGTGAATTCGCCAGAGTTTGTCCATGAAATTCTCGTCAGCAAGGACGCCTTTTTCGTTAAAGGACGATCTTCCTCGGTATTGAGCAGAACGATAGGGGATGGACTTCTTACATCAGAGCATGAGCGTCACCAGAAGCAGCGTCAGTATATGCAGCCTGTATTTTACAAGGAACGCATTCAGTCGTATGCCCAAATCGTACTCAGGGAAGCAGAAGCGTTCGCTAACCGGCTCACAGAAGGACAAACCCTCTCCATCAGTGATACGATGATGCAGCTTACGTTGACGGTAATAGCCCAGACGATGTTTGCCACCGATCTGGAGGAACGCAAATCGGAGCTGGCTGCAGCTGTGAATGATACGATTGAGCGCTCTGCACGGACTTTATTTTCACCCTTTATTATGCCGCTAGGTATGCCCACTCCGGGAAATATTGTGCATCGAAGAGCCATTCGTACGCTGGAGACGATGGTCTATGAAGTTATTAATGATGCCCAAATCCATCCCGACAAATATCAGTTAAGCCTGCTGGGCTTGCTGATGGATACGAAGGATACGAACGGTGAGGGCATACCGATAGAGGAAATGCGCAATCAAATGATGACCATGCTGCTGGCCGGACATGAGACAACCGCGAATTTGCTCACCTGGATTTGGTATTCACTGGGCGAGCACCCAGAGGTGGAGGCCAAATTTCACAAAGAGCTGGAGAATGTCGAGCTGACCGTAGGCTCAGCTATGGAGCAGTACCGCAAGCTCACCTATACGAACCAAATCATTCAAGAGGCACTTCGTCTGTACCCACCAGCTTGGACCATATTGAGGGAAGCCGAACGTGAAGTGACGATGCTGGGTGAGACCTTTGCTCCGCACAGCTCCTTTCTAATCAGTCCCTATTCCATTCATCGAAATGGGAATGTATTTGAGGATCCACTGACGTTTCGTCCTGAACGATTCGCAGAGGGAGCAGGATCTTGGCCGCGGTTTGCTTATTTTCCGTTTGGCGGGGGCTCGCGAAGCTGCATCGGCTCTAACTTCGCCATGATGGAAGCAACCCTGATATTGGCAGCAGTCGGCAAAAGATTTCGCTTTCGTCGGACAGATTCGCTGCCGGTTCAGCCAGAGCCTCTCGTCTCGCTGCGTATCAAGGGCGGACTTAACATGGAGCCTATCAAGCAATAGCAAAGCAGGCCAGGCATATCGACACTGACCTTGCTCGCTATTGCTATTTTTTTATAATATCAGAATTTACAAGTTTTCAGCAGAGCTGAATATTCTGATATTGCAAGAAAAGCAACCTATTGGACACGAATGTATCTTCACCGAATAGGCTTCGATCAGAAGCTTTTCTTATAACATAAGAATTTATAAGTTTTCAGCGGAGCTGAAGGATTCTTATGTTTCAAGAAAACCTACCTCTGAACCGCGGTCGCTCATCTTTGAAAGGCCTCGATAGAGCTTTTCTTATTTCCCCACGTAAAAGGTAACCTCAGTGCCTTTTTCCACATTTTGATTCGCCGGAGGATCTTGTCTCATGACTTTACCTGCTGATGCTTCATTAGCCTCCAGGAAAAATTGATAACGCAAATTGTTTGCGAGAAGAAGTGCTTCCGCTTCTTTTAATGGCATATCCTTTAAATTCGGAACGACTACGATATCCCCTTCGTTGACCGGCTTTGGAGTGGCAGGTGCAGGCGTCGGAGTGGTCGGTTGTGGAGTCGGATTCGGAACGGCTGGTTTTTCGACAACCACTGGCTGATTCGATGGCTGATCGGGTTTTCTAAGCAAATGTACAGTTAACATTTCTGCAATCAGTAGAACAAGAATGATAAGGCCTGCAAGGATCCACTTCTTTTTAGTTCCACTACGTCGTACAGCAGTCTCCAGTTCCTCAGGATCGGATTGTGGTTGGTGTTGAACGGGTCTGGCTTGCTGTTGAACGGGTTTTGCCTGGTATGGAGCCGATTTAGGTGGACTAATGATAGTATCCTGAAACGAACGGCTTTGAAATTGCTCCTGAGGCGATTGAACCGCGGCCATTTTCTTCGTCAGATCAGGATCGGGTGGGATAGGCGGGATCAGCTTTTTTTCGGAAAGAGTCCGTTCCATATCCAGATGTTCAGGATACGTTAGCAGCATTTGATCAAGGCCTTTCAGCAGCACTGTCAAGCTCTTGCGATCGAGAACGGCAGCACGAATCCATTTGATTATGACCTCTTTTTCGTCCACAGGCATTTTGCCTAAAGCATCTACGAGCAGCAGCCCCATAGCCTCCACATTAGCGGGAATAATAGAAGTTTTTGCGATCAACTGATACAGCAAACGCCCCAATCCTCCGGCTTCACTCCAGAGCGGATCTTCGTTGCTCCAATAGTTAATAATGATAGGCTGATTCGCGCCTTGAATCCAAATGTTGTTGGCATGAACCGAAAAGCCAGAGATGCCATCCTTGGCCGCATCCTGCATACTTTGCCCAAGAGTGCGAATGAGAACAAGTATTTCATATACACTTAAGGAATGTGATTCAAGCTCCTCTTCCAAAAAATAGCCGAGCTCAGGCTTCAGTACAATCATAATCGAATGTGAATCGAGTTCAATATCCCAGACATGCATAAAGCGGTCTTCCGGCAACTGTGAGCCATCCTTGATCGATTGAATCACATCCAGACGTGGACCTTCGTTCTCATTAAATTCCGAAATATAGAGCATCACATCTCGATGCAGAATGGAATCACGGCCTTTATATAAATTCCCTGAGGATTGTTTTTGTAGCTGCTGTTCTTTGTTATAACGTTTATAGGTATGGGTATCCATCATAGCGCCTCCTGCTATTCACAATATTCGTAAGCAATCTCTATTTTGTGAATGATTTTGTTCCTTGAGGGTTAATAGTAGTAATAATAGTATAACACGCTTGCTGATTACAAACAGGAGGGGATTCAAAATGGCATTTTGGTCAATAAATACGTTTAGTCTGGAAAGTGAGCTTGGAACCTTAACAATGACAGAATGGGACGAAGCTGGCAAGCAGCTTAGGACAAAGGTTGAGCAACAGCCAGAAGTCTTGTCGCTGCTGAATCTGCCTGCCACATTGAAAGAAAAAGGATATACCGCTGCCGAGGTTAGCTATTCGCAATTTCCGCAAACGGATACGCTGTATGTTGAACAATTAAGAACCGCGTTTCAGCAGGCAGGTGTAGACTTCGCTTCGCTGCTGCTCGACTATGCGGATCTGTCGTCGGTCGATCCTGTCCGCCGCGCGGCTGATCTCGAATGGTGCCGAACATGGCTGGACATTGCGGCCAAAGCAGGGGCCCACCGGGTTCGTATTGCGGCCGGTGAATCATTTGCCAATGATGAAGCAGCGCTTAAACGCTCCGCCGAAGGCTTTGTGGAGCTGTCCAACTATGCGGCAGGGCTGGGAATCCGGATCATGACCGAAAATTTGGATGAGCTGCTGTCAACCTCTGAGAACTGCCGTTATTTCCTCGATTTGTGCGATGCCAAGGTTGGCTTTACGGCAGACTTCGGCAACTTCGAAGAGGACAAATATCGGCAGCTTGCTGACGTATTGCCACTTGCTGAGACTGTACACGTCAAAGCGGCCCTTAATGATAACGGTACGATCGATACGGCAGATTTTCGCCGCTGCATGAAGCTGCTGGTAGATGCGGGATTCCGTGGTCCACTGTCACTTACTTATCTGGGCGATGGCGAGCCCTGGGAGCATCTGGATCAGATGCGTACACTTGCAGAAGAAGTTATCCATCCTCCTGTTCAAGCATGAGCTTAATCTATCGTTCCTGACAAGCGACATCTCTGCTATAATAAGATCAGCTTATAGATATAAGCCTTATAGATAGGTGAGGTGGCAGAGATGATCAAGCTTGTAGCATTTGATGTGGATGGAACTTTGCGGGACCGGGATTATTTGCCCGAATCGACCCGTTTGGCGCTTCAGCGTTTACAAGAGCAAGGTATAATTCTTACCTTATGTACAGGTCGTAGTGAGTACGAAATGGCTTCGCTGCGCGAGGAGCTTGGTATCGATTGGGCTATTACCTGCAACGGCACACATATAGGTTATCGAGGAGAAACCGTCTTCGGCAGTGCCTTCGCCAAAGATACTGTACGCGAGTGGCTTGAGCAAGCTGATCGTTTGAACCAAACGCTTCTGTTGTATGGCTCAGAGAAAATGTTTACAAATCGTCAGGATGCTCCCTATTTTCTGCAAGCTCAGCAGGAGATCGGCTTCATGAATCCAATCCTGTTGGAATTTAATCAGGATGTGCCTGATATATATCAATGCATTGTATTTTGTAACGAACAGGATGAGTCCCTCTATGTGGGTGAAGAAAGTAACACCTATTATATGCACCGCTGGCGTTCCTGGGCACTCGACATTAATCCTGGTGGCATGAATAAAGCAATCGGCTTGCAAAGGCTGCTTGACCATCTAGGTATTTCCACGAATGAAGCTGCAGCATTTGGCGATGGGCTTAACGATTGGGAAATGATTGAGGAAGTTGGCCTTGGTATCGTTATGGGTAATGCTGATGATACCTTGAAGCAAAAAACAAGCTTCGTCACTCGCTCACTGCGTGAAGACGGTATCGCTTACGCCGTGGACAAATGGATTTTGCAGCTAACTTAGACTCATGATTATTTGCAAATCTTCTGTCTTGCTTACATATGCTTGCGGTACGTATTTGGGGCAACGCCCACGTACTGCTTGAATAGGCGAGAGAAATAAAAGACGTCCGTATAACCCAATTGATGAGCAATTTCCTTGATGGACAGCTCAGAATTAATCAAAATATTTTTGGCTTCAGCAATTTTTAATCGATGAACATATTCATTAAACGGATAACCTGTATATTCAGATACGTTGCGGCGCAGTGTGGATACGGAGATGTGGTGCCGCTTCGCTATTTTGTCAGCATCAATCGGTTCGTTAAGAAAATTTGAAATATCGTCCATGATCGGGATCATTTTATGCATCCTGTTGCTCTCCGGCTGCTCGTTAGCGTTCAAGATGAACTCGTACAGCATCGATTCAAGCAGCAGGGATGCCCGATCAATACTTGCCGGAACACCGCTTTCCATCAATAAAAAGATACGTTCAATTTTATTGTATTGGGCGTCATCTGTACCTACCTTCAGTACCTTATCCCGCTTGATTCCCCAATGATCGATCCATTCCTGAATGCGAGTACCTTCAATTGTAAAATAAAACTCATCCCAATACCCGTTACGATCAGGACCATAATGAAATTCGGCGCCCGGATAGAACCAGAACAAGCTTCCCTGCTCAACAGGCTGCCGGACTCCATCGTTCACCTGATAGCTTCCTTTACCCCCAGTAATATAAACAATCGCCCATTTACTGAAAGTGGCCTGCTGTCTAATCATCGTTCTTCCAGGAAGATGACCGACATTGGTTATTCTCAGAGATTGAACATACAGCTTACTTGAATCGACTTTGCAGTCAATGGTCCGAAGTGGCTGTGGACTGATCATATAATCCATGAATCGTGTCACTTTGTGCATTCACTCCATCTCGGCTCCATGGTATGGTTGTTAGGTATTCATCCTATTGTAACATACATTGGAGGCAGCTGACGCCATGTCTAAATTGAAAATTGCCGTTATCGGTGCCGGATCGATTTCCGAGGCCCATTTGACCGCATATTCCGTACACCCGGAAGTTGAATTAATCGCAATCTGTGATTTGAATGAAACGAGAGCACAGGAAAAGGCAGAACGTTATGGTGCGGGTACTACGTATACGAATTATATGGAGCTACTGCAAAATCCCGATATTGAGGCAGTCAGCATCTGTACCTGGAATCACATGCACGCGAAGATTGCCATTGCGGCTCTGGAAGCGGGGAAACATGTGTTATGTGAAAAGCCTCTTTGCAAGACGGTAGAAGAAGCGCTAAATGTGCAAAAGGCAGTTCATGATTCTGGTAAGGTACTTCAGGTCGGTTATGTCAGACGTTATGGCACGAATGTACAGACTCTGCGTAAATTTGTGGACGCCGGGCAATTGGGTGAAATCTATTATGCAAAAGCTTCCTGCTTGCGCCGACTTGGTAATCCTGGCGGCTGGTTCTCGGATAGTGAACGCTCTGGTGGTGGACCGTTGATCGATCTTGGGGTGCATGTGATCGATTTATGCTGGTATTTGATGGGCAAGCCGAAGGTAAAGTCGGTTAGCGGCAATACATACCGCAAGCTTGGAAACCGCGCGCATATTGACAATTTATCCTATTACAAGGCAGCTGATTTCAATGCTGAGCATAATGATGTAGAGGATCTGGCGAATGCACTGATCCGCTTTGACAATGGAGCGTCGTTAATGGTGGATGTCAGCTTTACGTTGCATGCGCGCAAGGATGAACTCACTGTTAAACTGTACGGAGATAAGGGTGGAGCAGAGATCGAACCTGAGCTTCAGATCATATCCGAGCAGCTGAATACGATTATCAATATAACTCCACAGATCGATCATCCCAGCTTTCAATTCCAGCCTGGCTTTAATGCGGAGATTGCTCATTTTGTTGATTGCTGCCGCGGCCGCACGGAAACGATATGTCCAGTAGAGGATGGCGTCGAGATGATTAAAATATTAAGTGCGATCTATCAATCCGCAGCCGAAGGTAAGGAAATACAGTTCTAAAGTAATTGGAAAAATAGATGAAGGAGGGCTCAAGATATGAAGCTTACCAACAAAGTCGGAGTCATCGTCGATAGCTTTGGGATCGGCGTTCGTGAAGGATTAAAGAAAGCGCGGGAGGTTGGTGCCGATGGCGTGCAGATTTACGCGGTTTCTGGTGAGATGGATCCAGCGGGCTTATCAGCGCAGGCTCGACGTGAGCTCAAAAGCTATATCGATTCATTAGGTTTGGAAATCTCGGCATTATGTGGAGATCTGGGAGGCCATGGCTTTCAGGATGCAGCGGCGAATCCTGTTAAGATCGAGCAATCAAAGCGAATTCTCGATCTGGCGCTTGAGCTTGGAACGAATATAGTGACTACTCACATCGGGATTGTGCCTGAGGATCCGAATGATCGGATTTATGCGGCCATGCAGTCCGCTTGCGAGGAACTGAGTAGCTATGCGCACGGGATGAATGCCTATTTTGCTATTGAGACAGGTCCGGAGCCTGCGGCCAGATTAAAGACTTTTCTGGATTCGCTGACACAAAACGGGGTTTCTGTCAATTTTGATCCGGCCAATATGGTGATGGTGACTGGAGATGATCCCGTTCAGGGAGTTGTGCTGCTAAAGGATTATATCGTGCATACGCATGTGAAGGACGGAATCAGGGTTCGGGAAATCGATCCGAAGGAAGTATACGGGTATTTGGGTTACAGCCAAATGACACATGAGCATATTGCCCAATTGGCAGCGTCCGGCAAAGCTTTTGAGGAAGTTCCATTAGGAGAAGGACAAGTCAAGTTCGCGGAATATTTTCAAGCGCTGCAGCAAATCGGATATACAGGTTATTTGACAATAGAGCGTGAAGTGGGCGACCAGCCCGAGGTGGATATTCGCAAAGCAGTCACTTTTATTCGTAATTATCAATAGACAGGAGGCACGTATAGATGAAGATAGCATTAAGCGCATGGAGCTGCCATCAGAGCTTTTATGATAAAACGTGGACGAACGCCGATTTCATCGATTATGCTGCATCAACAGGTGCAAATGGTGTGGAGCTTCTCAGTATGTTCTGGAATTCGGATACAGATATTGAACCCGTGCAAGAGGCACTCAGACGCAATGGCTTGGAGTTGGCCTGCTTTGGGGCTAGCAATAATCTGGCGCAAATTGATGAGGAGAAGCGCAAGGAGCAGGTTCAGGATATTTGCTCAAGCGTCGATATGGCTGTACTGCTGGGAGCAAAGGTTGTACGTGTATTCTCAGGTGATAAGTCGGGAGATATGACCTTCGAGCAAGCCAAGGATTGGATACTGGATGGTTTGAGAGAGGCTGCAGCTTATGCCGGAACCAAGGGAATTACGCTATGCCTGGAAAATCATGGCCTGTTTGCCGGTAAGGTTGAACAGGTATCCAAAATCATAGCTGAGGTCGGTTCCCCATATTTGCGTCAAACCTTTGATACGGGGAACTTCCTGCTCGTAGACGAGCAGCCGAATGGAGCTATTGTCGAGCTGATTGATTTGGTATCTCATGTCCATTTGAAGGATTTCAAGAAAATTACGGAAAGTGAGCATAAGGGCAGAACGTATACTTCGCTTAGTGGAGACGTGTATGCCGGTCAGGTTCCCGGAGAAGGAGACGTCGATCTACCGTTTGTGTTATCCAGTTTGAAACGTGCTGGTTATACGGGCTGGTTGTCCGTCGAGTATGAAGGGAACGAGGATCAGAGGCAGGCATCGGCACGCTCGATCAGCAATTTGGCTAAGCTGCTGGAACAATTGTAAAACCACTAAAGGACTTTTCATTAGGGATCTCACCGTTAAAGGGTGGGATCCTATTTCTCATGAGTTTCAGCAATATGCGGATTGTCCCCGCACTTTGAAGATGGGATAAGGCCGATTGGTCCGTCTGTTATCCGAGATTTATAGGAAATCAAGTTAAACCAAGTTGATGGAGGTTACCAGTCCTTCCCGTTTTAAGTCGGTGTGGTGCCGCCGAACACACAAACGTTCTGCGAACTTGTCTTCCTTGTGCTATAATGATGAGATTATAGTCTGTGTGACCGATGAGATTTTCATCCATTTTAAGGGGGACAAAGTTTTGCGCAAGCGTTTTGTGATTGAGGCTGTAATGATTGCCGTGTACGGAGAAATGCTCGTGCCGAGTCAGGCCGTGGAATACCTGGTTCCTTATACAACGATAAGTGAATTGTACGAAATGATAGAAAGCAAGGAACCTGTGATGCCTTTATCTATTGATGAGGCACATGTTCGCTCGAAAATTAGCGAGTTAATTGCGATGCTCGAGGAGCCTTTTAACAAGAAAAAGCTGGAGCGCGCCTTAGCCACACCTTGGGGAAAAAGTCCGCCTTTGCCATTCAACGACAATGTTTCGTTTACTGTGGTGAATGCCTACGATAATACAGAGTACGGTGAAGAGTTTGACCCTATTGAGACGGAGCTGATATTGACCTCCTTGCGCGAGAAAGCTCCCATTATGACGGATCAGCCGGATTTGGTAGACAGAATTATTGAAGCGCGGTTACCGGTTCACATCTTTGATATGGATGATTTTGAATTTGCTGTCGAGGAAGATGCGAATCCAGTTTAGCCAAGAACGAGTTTTACCCATCGATAATATGGGTTGAAAAATAGACGTGCCCCAAACCATCATCTAAGAAGCGAGATCAGATGGTAGATGGAGTACGTCTTTTTATATTTTAGTTGTAAAGCTCTGTAAGATGAAATGAGCGATGCAAATGTACATTCAGCTAGAAGTTGATATAATTACCATATATAAAGTTATCTGATTTGAACTGTAGGTACATTAAATTCCAATGCACGAAAAACTATAGGGAGGTTTGTTATGGACACTAACAGCTTTGAAGCGCTGGTAGTTGATAAGCAGGGGGATGATTTCAAGATCGGTTTGCAGGAGATGAAGCTGGAGGATCTATCACAGGGCGAAGTTGTGATCCGTGTGCACTATTCCAGCTTGAACTATAAAGATGGTCTGGCTTGTATGGCGAATGGCGGTATCGTTCGCAGCTATTTGCACATACCAGGTATCGATCTTGCAGGTACCGTCTTGTCTTCGACGGATTCGCGATTTTCCACAGATCAGAAGGTGATCGTAACCGGATTTGGCCTCGGAGTATCCCATAGCGGTGGTTTCAGCAGCATTGCCCGCGTCCCTGCCGATTGGGTTGTGCCGCTTCCTCCTGCATTGGAGCTGGACGAAGCGATGATGATTGGTACAGCCGGTCTGACAGCCGCGTTATCCATTGAACGTCTGGAGTATAATGGGCTGAATCCGCAGCGTGGAACCGTACTGGTTACCGGTGCCACAGGTGGTGTTGGCAGCTTTGCGGTTGCCCTGCTGGCCGCACGCGGCTATCAGGTGGCAGCTTCCACAGGCAAGGAAGCGGAACATGACTACTTGCGGAGCTTGGGTGCGAGTGAGATCATCAGCCGGGAAGCGCTCAATCCGGCGTCTCGCAGACCGCTTGAGAAGCAGGCATGGGCCGCTGCTGTTGATCCAGTAGGTGGCAGCTCGCTTGCCTATATTCTCGCATCCTTGCAGTATGGCGGCTCAGTGGCTGTAAGTGGGCTGACAGGAGGGGGCGATCTTCCGACAACGGTGCATCCTTTTATTTTACGTGGTGCGAATTTGCTCGGAATTGATTCGGTTCACTATCCCATTGAACGAAGGTACCCCTTATGGGAACAAATTGCCGTAGATTTAAAATCAAGTGGAAAGCTGAATCAGATTGGCAGCAGCAGGATACGTTTGACAGAGATTCCAGTGTATACCGAGAAAATTTTGGATGGCCGAATTCGCGGCAGGATTGTCATCGAGATCTAACTAACCAAAAGTGAGTTGAATGCAATGAAGGCAAGAATTTTTTATATAAGCTCAATTCTGATCGTAATCCTGTTGGGGATGGGTTCCCGACAATTTCCCGAGGCGTTGCCTGTATTTATTGTGGAGCATGCCGGAGATGTATGCTGGGCAAGCATGATTTATTTTGGATTTCGATTTATATTTATAGACAAACCTTTGATCGTTGCTGTTATGATTAGTTTGATCTTTTGTTGTGCCATTGAATTTAGCCAACTGTATCAGGCAGATTGGATTAATGAGATCAGACATACCTTTATTGGAGCTTTAATATTGGGACAAGGTTTTCTAAAGCTGGATTTAGTTCGATACGCGGTGGGCGTTCTGTTAGCAGTGTGGATCGATTATTATGGGTACAGACGGATGATGAGAAGGATGTAGCCTGTGAGCTTTAGTGCCACGGCTATTTTTTTTAGAGATATCTCGCAAGAAAAGCAACATTTATAACACGAATGTATCTTCACCGAATAGGCTCCGATCAGAAGCTTTTCTTATAACATAAGAATTTATAAGTTTTCAGCGGAGCTGAAGGATTCTTATGTTTCAAGAAAACCTACCTCTGAACCGCGGTCGCTCATCTTTGAAAGGCCTCGATGGAGGTTTTCTTATATGGACTTCGTTAATGATGACATCTATGATGTCACCAATCGAATGGTATGCTGGATGTGCAGGAATGAAAACCGATTGCGAGCGCTCGACCACATAGCGGGTATATTCACTGTACTTCTTACGGTAATGATGTTGAAGGAGGAACAGTTTCTGAGAAGATTAGATAGATTGATGGCGATTCTGATCGCGCTGCAGCAGCGAAACGAAACGGCACAATCGTTAGCAGACAAGTTTGAAATCTCGAAAAGAACCATCTTACGAGATATGCAGGCATTATCCGAGATGGGAATCCCACTGTATGCGGTGGCCGGGCCTAAGGGTGGGTTTCGTCTGATGGAAGGCTTCCAGTTGCCTCCTCTGCAAATGGATACGCAGGAAGCGTTAACTGTACTTTTTGCATTAAAGGCAATGATCCGAATGGCGGATACACCTTTTAATCAAGCGCGATTTACTATCATGGACAAAATTCGAGCCTTGATTCCCGAGACTATCCTTAAGCAGATTGAACCGATTCTGGAGAAGCTGGAAATGGAAGTGCCTGCACGCAGCTTTAAAACTCCACATTTGACGTCACTACTGGCTTTGATGTCGGAATCCAGATGGCTGGAAGTTTTCTATCGTTCTTCGAACCACCAACGTTGGCTCCACTTGTTACCCAAACGGGTATATGCAGCCAATGGGTTCTGGTACTGTGAGGCGTATTCCTTAACTCATCAGGAGGACCGTTTGTTTCGGGTAGATCGGTTTGACAGGATTAAGGAAATGGACCCTCCAAAACAACTCCAGTGTGAACCTGGACACGTCACAGCGCGCAATGCAACTCCTGCGGACAATAATCCGATAAGAATAGTGGCCAGGCTTACTTACAAAGGAATGCTGGTCGTAGAACAGGATGCCCACATTGGTGAGATGGTCCGATGGATCAGCGATGACGTATGGGAAATTGACTTTGCATGTCCGGCATCCGAATGGGAGTGGGCGATACGGTTCTTTTTTTCGATAGGCTTGCATGCAGAGGTTATGGAGCCAGAGATATTGCGTCAGAAGATTGGTCAGCTAGCTAAACAGCTGTATCAGCAATATGAAATCGATACAACTTAAGACTGTGTATGATATTTTTCGTAAAAAGGAGCTGTCAGCTATGCGTGTACCCTCGGATTTATTAGTTCAAGCTAAATTATTTATATATCAAAATGGACGATTATTGGATCGGCGACGGTTCGAATATTTTTTTGAAAATGGTTCAAAAGAAGCTGTATTAGCCGCATTGGCTGCTTATCAGAACCCGGATGGAGGGTTTGGGCAAGGGCTTGAGCCGGATATACGCAGCCCACACAGTCAGCCTGTCCCGACTGAATCAGCATTGATCCTCATGGACGAGATCGAATGCTTTGACCCTTCCATACTGAAAGGGGTGATCGGCTTTTTACAAGCGAATAGCATACCAACAGGGGGCTTTCCGTTGGCTTTCTGCCATATTAACGATTATCCTCACGCACCATGGTGGAACACGGATCAGGACAGTCAGGCTCATATGAACCCGACAGGACGTATCATGGGCCTGCTATACAAGCAATCAGTTTTAACCGATATTTATGAAGAGAAGTGGTTTCAGAACGCGACGGATTTTATTTGGAAGGAGATGAACAAGGGCTTGCCTTCTGATTATCATGACGGCGTGCAGTGGATCTCGTTTCTGGAGCATACACCAGAGTATGAACGGGCAGCAGCACATTTAACATCTATTCAAAAGTGGCTGGCTCAACCGGACATTATTGAACGGGATACTGAAGCCGAGGGATACGTGCACAAAGTGCTGGATTGGGTGCCATCCCCGAACAGCTATGCCGCACAAGTGGTCTCCACCTCAGACATAGAACGGCATCTCTCTTATTTGGTTAGCCAGCAGCAGCCAGACGGAGGGTGGCCGATAAGCTGGCTCGCTGTCAGCACTGCAGGTGAATGCGAATGGAGAGGGCATCTTACCGTAGAGCGTCTGCGAACGCTGAGATCTTTTGGCTGGCTGTAGTTCTGTCATTTTGAACTGATGCGTCTCTATGATCGCTTGGAAGATCGATGCTCGGAAGAAAAGCAATATGAGCTTCTGAAAAAGATGCTTCGTCAGGAAGTGGATCTGGATCCCCGCTATTCGATCCAGAAACGCCGATGGTCAGCCACCGAACGCGACGAGTTTCTGCTCTACTACCAGCCGCAGATTCGAACAGTGGGATAATCTAATGATCGGGGTTGAAGCCTCTGTCACGATTGAAGCATCCAACCAGAGGTATATTATCTCCAAGTATGTTCATCCCCATTGCGGAAGAGACAGGAATGATTTATGATTTGGGGACCTGGGTATTGCGAGAAGCTTGCCGGCAAATGCGGGAGTGACATGAGGCAGGATGCCACTCATCCCCGTTTCGGTTAATTTATCGTCCCAGCAATTCTATCAAAGCAATTCTATCAATCCAATCTGGTTGCCTATATCCGGCGTTGAGGAAACCGGGTTTGAATCCGGATCAGTTTGGATGATTTTGGCACGGGCTTACAGTTCGCTCAGTTTTTTAAACCTATTCCCTCATTAACAAGCTCAAATTAGACCGTACTTTTATCCGGAATATTACCGTGAACAAGAACGATACAGCAATTGTGGCTACAATTATTTCGATGGCACAGCATCTGAATATGGAATTGATTGCAGAAGGCCTCGAAACAAAGGGACAGCTCGATAATTTGATGGACAACGATTGGAAGGAGATTCAAGGCTACTATATATAGCCAACCTTTGTCTGCTGACACTGTGGAAAAAGCCTTTTTTGTCCCGTTGAGAACGGTTCGAGGCAGTTTCATAAATGTTTCAAATCGTTGTTGTATCATTTAGAATGGATCTTATTTTCGAGTATAGTTATTTTTTACATATTGAAGTGAGGGATGTCGAGTGGAACATGTTCATGGCTCGTACGATACGGTACTTGTCGTTTTTTCTTACGTCGTAGCTGTTGTTGCTTCCTATACCGTTCTTGATTTGGCAGGGAGAATCAGCACATCTCAAGGGAGAAACCGATGGTTGTGGCTCCTGTTCGGCGCAGTTGCCATGGGGATGGGCATCTGGTCGATGCATTTCGTTGGAATGCTTGCTTTTTCATTATCTGTTCCGGTCACTTATGATCTTTGGCTTGTTCTGTTGTCCGTGGTGGTAGCGATCACCGCGTCCTTCATTGCTTTAAATGTTGTTGGTCGCAGTCATCTGACATTGCGTCAATTGCTTGGCGGCGGCATGCTGCTTGCCGTTGGCATTTCAGCGATGCATTACATTGGAATGGCTGCTTTGCAGGTCGATATCACGTATAATCCTTTCTACTTTGCACTTTCCATCGTTATCGCAATTGCGGCCTCCAACGCTGCATTATGGTTGTCGTTTTATTTTCACAAAGGAGGAGATCGCAGTGAAGTTTGGAAAAAGCTCGGAAGTGGTTTAATAATGGGCGCCGCGATCGTTGGCATGCATTATACGGGAATGATGGCAGCCAACTTTCATTTTGGAGATAAATTGGCTTTATCCTCCGGTAGGGTCCTGGAGCAAAAGTGGCTGGCTTATTTCATCTCAGGAGGTACATTGTTTACGCTTGGGTTGTCTCTGCTCGGGATATTTATCTCCAAACGGTTTTCCCATAAAGACTCGGAAATTCAGGAAAAAACAGATGAAATTTATATCATAAATCAGGAGCTACGGCAGTTGAACGACCATTTGGAGGAATTGGTGGCGGAACGCACATCCCAGCTGGAGAAAGCCCATGATGAAGCCATCAAGGCGAACAGGGTCAAAAGCCAGTTTCTAGCCAATATGAGTCACGAACTGCGAACACCGCTCAATGCTATCATTGGATACAGCGAAATGCTGAAGGAAGAAGCGGAAGAACTTGGCGAGCCAACATTTGTGGAGGATCTTGGGAAAATCAGCAAATCGGGTAACCATCTGCTCGCCCTGATCAACGATATTTTGGATATCTCGAAAATCGAGGCTGGCAAAATGGAGATGTACTTCGAGACCTGCGATTTGACGGATTTGATTCAGGATGTGATGACGACGGTCAGACCACTTATTGAAGGCAATGGAAATCAGTTGGAAACTCGCAGTATAGAAAGCGAGATGACAACAGATGTGACGAAGCTGCGGCAAATTTTAATCAATTTGTTAAGCAATGCAAGCAAATTTACAAAGGATGGCACGATCGACTTCGATGTATACCGCGAAACAAGAGATAACAAATCGGGTTACTGCTTCCGTATCAAGGATTCGGGAATTGGTATGACACCCGAGCAAGTGGAAAAGCTTTTTCAGCCTTTCACACAAGCTGATTCCTCGACGACACGCAAATATGGAGGCACCGGTCTTGGGCTAGCCATCAGTCAAAGCTTCTGCAACATCATGGGGGGCGAAATTTCTGTCGAAAGCGAACTTGGGTCTGGCAGTACATTTACGTGCTGGCTTCCTGTTTCTCCCGCCGGACAGGAGATCGAGGAACCGTCTGTAGCCTATCGCGAGAAGGAAGAAGAAGCCAGTCAAGTGAGCATTCTGCTCATCGATGACGAGCCCTTCAACCAGCAATTGATGCGACGATATCTCGACAAAGAGGGATGGACAATGGCATTTGCCGAAAGCGGTCAGGAAGGGCTTCGTCTGACCAAGAAGCTTCGCCCCAAGGTGATCTGTCTGGATATCCTCATGCCAAGTATGGATGGGTGGAGCGTATTGTCGGCACTTAAGAGCGATCCGGAACTGCAGGACATCCCCGTCGTAATTTGGTCGATGACAAATGATAAACACTTGGGTTACACGCTCGGCGCTTCCGAATTTCTGACGAAGCCGGTGCAGCGGGAACGGCTGATCGATGTGATGGACAAGTATGTCTCGAATCGTGCCTTGCAATCTGTTCTGGTGATTGAGGATGATGCGACGACAAGCGAATTGATGACAAAGCTGTTGCATAAAGAGGGGTATGCGGTTACTCAAGCTGGAAATGGTCGTATCGCTTTGGATTGTATCGCCAGAGAAATACCTACATTGATTTTACTTGACTTGATGATGCCGGAAATGGACGGCTTTCAATTCGTTGCAGAGCTTCGTAAACAGGATGCTTGGAGCGAAATTCCGATTGTGGTGTTAACCGCCAAGACAATCACAGCGGAAGATCGGTTAAAGTTGAACGGTTATGTGAAGAGCGTCATTCAAAAAGGATCGTTTAATCACAAATCGTTGCTGGCGGAAATTCGCCAATTCATTACTACCACCGCGAATAAGAATAGCTAGCCAACACAGCGCTTGGCAAGCTCGAAGTTGATCTATTACGTAGAATTAGGAGGCTTTAATCCCTATGAATATTATTCTTCTGGTCGAAGATAATGAGATGAATCGCGATATGCTGTCTCGGCGTCTGACCCGCAAAGGGTATCAGGTTATCACAGCTGAAGACGGCAAGCAAGGCGTTGATTTGGCGATGAAGGAACACCCTGATCTGATTTTGATGGATATGAGTTTGCCTGTTATGGATGGGTGGGAGGCAACCCGAATGCTCAAGAATTCTCCTGAAACGAAGGGTATTCCGATCATCGCTTTAACAGCTCATGCAATGGCAGGAGATGAAAAGGAAGCATACCAAGCGGGATGCGATGATTTCGATACCAAGCCGGTTGTCATGGATCGATTGCTTGGGAAAATACATGCAAGATTGGCAAAGAGCGAAGAGAAATGATTCTAATATTGTGGAAAGCTAAGATGGTCTGAAAAACGAAAAGGCTTGAAAAATATGTCCTTATGTCTGGTAGGCGGCCTTAGCCCTGAATTCCACGGGACTGAGGTCGTTTAATTTTGCCTGAAATCGCTCATTATTATAAAAAGCCCGGTACAGCCCCAAGCGCCTGGTCCAGCGTTTCAAATACCAGTTTGTTGTTGTTCGAATGCCCCAGTACATAGGAAATAAGGTTATTGCCGTGGAACTCTCGTTTTAGCAGGTTCTCAGCCACATGCTGAGGGGTAGAGCGCGCGTATTGCTTTTTCTTCTTTGACAAAGAAATACTCCCCTTTAAGTAGCCGGTTTTTTAAAAAAACCTGTCTACTTAAAGGGGAGCATATCAAATTGCGACAGTCTTATTTCACGATGCTTGTGCGGCACAGCCTGCCACGATACCCGCAACTTTCAAGTATCGTGCAGCACAAGCTTTTTTATTTGCCAAAACCAAAGTATTGGTTGGCATTGTTATAGCAAATATTTTCAATCATACTGGACAGCAGCTCGATATCGTTTGGAGCTTCGCCATCTTCCACCCATTTTCCAATCATATCGCACAGAATTCTTCTGAAGTATTCATGTCTCGTATAAGACAGGAAGCTTCTCGAATCTGTAAGCATCCCGACAAAACGGCTCAGCAGGCCAAGATTGGCCAATGCCTGCATTTGCTCCAGCATACCATCCTTTGTATCGAGGAACCACCAGGCTGCACCCAGTTGAACTTTCCCCGGAATACCTCCGCCTTGGAAGCTCCCGATAATCGAACCCAACACATAATGATCTTTAGGATTCAAGGAATACAAAATCGTTCTTGGCAAGGCATCGTCGCTATCCAATGCATCAAGCAGACGAACAATCGGTTGTGCCGTTGAGCTGTCGTTAATGGAATCGAAACCGGTATCGGGACCCAATTTATTGAACATCCGTACATTGTTGTTACGGTGTGCATTAATATGGAACTGCATGGCCCATCCGAGCTCGGAGTAAAGCTTACCCAAAAATACGAGCGTGTACGTTTTGTATTGTTTTTCTTCTTCAAGACTTACGGAAGCCCCTTGAAGCGCTTTGGCAAATATGGCTGCTGCCTGCTCCTTGGTCGTGTCTGCATAGGCAACATAGTCCAAGGCATGGTCGGAAACGCGCCCGCCGATGGAGTCAAAGAAACGAACCCGGGATTCGAGAGCAGTCAAGAGCTGATCGTAATCACCAATCGGTTGTCCGGCAACTTCAGCCAGCTTCTGTACCCAAGGAACGAAGGTAGGACGGTTAATTTCCAGACCTTTATCCGGACGGAAGGAAGGGAGGACAGCAACGTCAAAATCATTTAATTCCTTGATTTTAATATGATACTCCAAGGAGTCGGTCGGATCATCAGTGGTGCAGATCACTCTGACGTCAGACTTTTTGATCAGATCTCTGGCTCCAAAGCCTTCTCCGTTCAATTGCGCGTTAACAGTTTCCCAGATTGCAGGTGCATTCTTTTCGTTGATCAGATCGTAGACGCCGAAGAAACGCTGAAGCTCCAGGTGTGACCAATGATAAAGCGGGTTACCGATAGTCATCGGAACAGTCTTGGCCCATTCCAGAAAACGGTCGTAATCGCTCGTGCCTTCGCCGCCTGTTACCAGGTTTTCCGTAGCACCATTCGCGCGCATAGCTTTCCACTTGTAATGATCGCCATACAACCAAGCTTCAGTTAAGTTCTTGAATGTTTTGTTCTCATAAATTTCTTGCGGGCTTAAGTGACAATGGTAATCGATAATCGGCTGTTTTTTTGCATAATCGTGATACAAGCGAACGGCCGTTTCATTCGTTAGCAAAAAGTTTTCATCTAAAAATTTCTTCATGAGCCTGTACACCGCCTTATTCAGATATGATTATTTACCTAAGAGCTCCAAATGCTTGCCGATATGGGAGATCAGCGACTGCTCAAAAGCATCCTCTTGCTCATTCAATGTGCTGAAGAACTCGTCCTTGAACAGGGAATTACCTTGTGCATCCTTCGCTTGCAGCAAAATTCCGTACGTAATGTGAATTACTTGACGCGCATTGTTCTCGTTCATATATACATCGGCCAAATCTGCATCGGCAACTTGATTAAGTGGAACAATTTTGCTTAGATCGGTCGTAACATGGTAGTAAACAGTTGCTTCTTCAAAATGATCCAAAGCGTATTGGTGCATCTTACGGTACAGGTCCGGCTTCACTTTGGCTACAGTTCTGACAGCTTCGAGCCAGTTCGTACCGGCAGTCTTGATATGGAAGCGTCCTTTGGTGTGCTTGCCGATCAATGGGAATACGCTGAATTTGTCACTGCCTGAGTGAATACTCAGCTTGTAACCAAAATCATCAGCAATTCCGGCATGGATGATCAGTTCTTCCTCAAATTTTGCGATATCACCGATGTAGTCGATTCCCTTTTGGAATTCACCGATAAAGCGCGGGGCCATGCTGTAAATCGTTAAGCCGCGGGCATACAGTTCCTTGGCCACCAAAAAGTGGGATTCCGGATCTGTTGGTGTCGCAGTCTCATCAATTGAAATTTCAAAGTCGATCTCACGACCGGCATTTTTAATATAGGTGTTGTAAATATGCTCCATAAAATCAACGGCAGGACCATAGATCAATACGTTCTTGATCAAGGTTGCTTTGTCAAAAGTTACAGAGGAGCCAGCTACTTGAAAGCTTTCATTCAGGTAACGGTTTTCATAGTGATTGCGCGTTGCTTCTGGAAGCTGAGCATACTTGTCCGCCTGTTCATCAGCAGATAAGCCTTCAATAGAATTATCGATATATTCAGAGCAATCCAGTGTCAGCATCGTAAAGCCAAGACCAAGTGCCAGTTCAATATCTGCTTCAACTTTCAAGTGATCGCCGTCAGCACCAAAGCCGTCTTTGTAGCCTTCCTGGAATACAGCGAAGCATGCCGCATCAACCACTTGCTTGTAATCACGACCGGTGAGATTCAACTCACGGATGCTTTGTTGAGCCAGAATCGGACGGATATCATGGCCTTTAACAGTTTTGATATGTCCTGGGGAAGCAATACCAAGACGGTCGCCCAGACCAATCGTTGCAACCTGTGTACCAAATGCACGCGGTACGGTATAGTCAAAAAATTTGTTAATTACGAGACGGTTCTCATGGGTCAACGGACTGATTTTGGCGCCGCCTTCAATTTCACCTTGCAACTCATCGAATAGGGGACCAGAACCAATGGAAACCAAATATTTGGTCGCTTCATGTTTAACTAGGACGATTTTAACGGCACCGGATTCGGCAAATGAATGCGGATACACTTTAAAGCTGGCAGGGATTTCGATGCCGTCTACACTGCCTTTTTGCAGAGCGTCGACAATGGGTTGATATGTGCTCATGAATAGAGCCTCCTTCAATAATTGAGTAACTCGATCATAACGCAAAATCAGTTTATAATCTTTACCTATTTTGTCTGTTTTATCTCCTTGTATGCATATCTTGCTATGATCGAACCGTTCTTTCTGTTACAATAGAGGGGTTAGCAGCTAGGATAGAAAGCGGTGAAGCAAGATGAGCGAGACGGTTTCCCTTACCTATGGGTCAGAGGAAGGCGATTTTTATATGCAGCATATTAAACGCACGGAGCTGTTTGAGCGAAATAACCATTTTCACAGCACTTATGAAATCTATTATTTGCTATCAGGTCACCGGACCTATTTCATTAAAGACCGTTCTTACTTGATCGGCCCGGGTGATCTGGTATTTATTAATAAATATGATGTTCACAAAACCTCAGATGTCGGAGAGCCGGGACATGAACGGGTTGTGATCAATTTTAGCGATAAGTTTATCGACAAGGATCAATCCTTATATCATCCTTCATTATTTAATGTGTTTGAGCAGCCTGCGCATGTACTCAGCCTCAAGCTGCAGGACCAGATATTTACGCGCTCCGTGCTGGATAAGCTCGATAAGGAGCTCAAGGAGAAAGCAACCGGCTTTGAAACCTATATCAAGCTGCTGCTGGTAGAGCTGCTGCTGTTCTCCAGCCGTTATGCGGAGCGCAACGAAGCAGCGCCTTTCGAGCACGCGAGCCCCTTGCATCGCAAAATCTCGGAGATCGTCCAATACATTAATAAAAACTATGCGCAGCCGATGACGCTTTCAGGTATGTCGGAGCAATTCTATATGAGTCCGTATTATATGAGTCGTACCTTTAAAGAAATAACCGGCTTTACCTTTATAGAGTATGTAAATATGACGCGAATTCGTGAGGCTCAATTACTGCTTCGTGAATCTACCCGTAAAATCATTGATATCGCCGATAGTGTCGGCTTTGAGAATATCGCCCATTTTGGACGTATGTTTAAAAAGCTGACCAAGCTGACGCCACATGAATATCGTAAGCTGCATCGGCAATAATCATGAAAGTGAAGGCTTATCGAAGTTAGCTATTTCTGTAAAAAATTATTCGGATCGTTGGCTGCGTCGTGCGATTTCTTCGGTTACAATAAAAGCAAGCTCCTCATTACCGAACAACGATAAGACACCGAGCAAGGTTTCATCAGGAATATCGCCGGCTTCTTCCTTCGGCACGATCAAATCTTGAACTTGCTGCAATAATGGATTCGCTTCTTGCTCAGGATAGGCACGTCTGTACAGATCGGCAGGGTCGAGGTCGTGATTAACGCACCATTGGGCAAAGATATGAACCATCAACGATTCGTCGCGCTGGTAATTGCGGATAAGCTGCTCTTCCAATTCTTTTTGGCTCATGGATAAGCTCCCTTCAATTTGATATGCTTACTCATTATAACGAAAGTTCAGGTGGTTGCCTAATGATCATGAATGAAAAGATAAAAGCATCCGAGGTGCAGCTAACCGGAATCGATGGTGAGGACCTGGGCGTGATGCCAACCTCACATGCATTAGCACTCGCCAAGAAGCTTAAAGTGGATTTGGTATGCACATCGATGATGAGCAGTCCGCCGCCTTGCAAGCTGGTGGGCGCGGGTAAGGCGAGGGAAGAGGCGCAGCAGCAGCGTAAGCGGGAGCAAGCTCCCAAGGTGAAGGAAATCCGGCTGACTCCGCATATTGAAGCTCATGATTATGATACGAAAAAACAACAGGCGGAACGTATCCTCAAATCCGGAGATGCGGTGCTGCTGGTCGTACGTATCCAGGGTAAGGAAGGACCAGAGGCCAAGACGCTGCTGGAGAGCCTGATAGACGATTTAAAGCTTGCAGGGCGCAAGCAAACCGGCATTCAACTGAGCGGCAAGCAGGCTGCGGTTCAATTGGACCCTTTAACATAATAAAGGAGGCGATCCACAGATGGCAATGACACATACGTATAGCAAAAGAGAAGAGCTTGCAAATGCCGTTACACACGGTATCGGGAGTTTACTTAGCTTGGTTGGACTTGTCGTGTTGATTGTGTTTGCTGCTTCAAAGGGAACAGCCTGGCACGTAACCAGCTTCACAATCTATGGCGTAAGCATGCTGCTGCTGTATGTCGCATCGACCATGCTTCACAGCCTTCCTGCGGGTAGAGCCAAGGATGTATTTGAAGTGCTGGATCATTCCTTCATCTATGTATTCATTGCCGGGACGTACACGCCGATCTTGCTAACGGTTATTCATGGAACGCTCGGTTGGGCATTGTTAATTATGATATGGGCAATCGCCGCGGCAGGGGTCGTATTTAAAGCGTTTTTCACCAAAAAATTTTTGTTTACCTCGACCTTGATCTACATTGCGATGGGCTGGATTGTTGTGTTTCTCTGGAATCCGATGTCTGCGGCACTCCCCACGGCAGGTATGACCTTGCTTGTCATTGGCGGTCTGTTGTATACGCTCGGCACGGTGTTTTATGTGTGGAGAAGCTTTCCTTATCACCATGCTGTATGGCATATGTTTGTGCTTGGTGGATCGATTCTGCATTTCTTTATGATTTTGTTATATTTTCTGCCTTAGTCAACCTAACAGGGGATTTATCCGCATACCTAAAAAAGAGCCAAATCTCAGATGAGATCAGGCTCTTTTTGCCATCTATTCAATTCATTTGTGATCAATAGAAATCGGTTCTTTTTTGCCAAGCGGTTTGATTTCAATTTTGCGAAAGCTCAGTCCGTCTTTTTTCAAAATCTTGAAGTGCAGGACATCAAATTCCCATTCCATGCCTTCTCTTAAAAGCGGATGCTTGGCATACAGCCAGCCGCCGATGGTATCCAATTCGCTTTGATCCAAATCGCTGCCGAAAATGTCATTGATGTCTCCAATAGGTACCTTGCCATCGACAATAATACGCTGATCACCCATACGCTCTATCTCTGGCCGTTCCTCCGAGTCGAACTCATCACGGATTTCTCCGACGATTTCCTCCAGCACATCTTCAATCGTAATCATGCCTGCCGTCCCGCCGTATTCGTCAAGCAGCATGACAATGTGGGCATTTTGCTTCTGCATTTCTTTGAGCAAAGATTTGACAGGCATGGATTCAGGTACAGACACAACCGGATTGATCAGATCAAGCAGGTTGATTTGGGGAGTATCGATATATTTTAAGAAAAATTGCTTCGTATTGATCATCCCGATAATGTCATCCTTACTTTCTCCAGCGACCGGGAATCGAGTGTATTGCTCTTCTTTAATTATATTCATGTTTTCTTCAAGGGTATTATTTAGGAATAAGCAGACCATTTCGGTGCGGGGGACCATGATTTCTCTGGCTTTCAGCTCATCAAACTCAAAGATCCTGCTTACGTAACCGTATTCGGTTTGGTTAATTTCTCCGCTTTCCAGACTTTCGCTCAAAATAATCCGCAGTTCTTCCTCAGAGTGGGCATCCTCATGCTCATTCGCAGGTCTCATGCCGAACAGTCTGATAAATTGAGTAGCTGAGCCATTCAGCAGCCAAATAAACGGATACATGATTTTGTAGAACCCGATCATAGGTGCCGCCAGCATGAAGCTGATGGATTCCGCTTTTTGGATGGCTATCGATTTGGGAGCCAATTCACCCAGTACGACATGAAAGTAGGTGACGAGTCCAAAAGCGATCAGGAAGGAGAGTGTGGCTTCGACCTGAGAAGGAAGCCCGATAGGTCCGATAAGTGGATGTAAAATTAACTCTACGGTCGGTTCACCGAGCCAACCGAGACCGAGTGCCGTGATGGTGATGCCTAATTGGCATGCGGATAAATACCCATCCAAATTACTAATCACACGTTTAACGGATCGAGCCTTCTTGTTTCCTTCGGTAACGAGCTGATCTACCCGGCTTGGGCGGATTTTGAGAAATGCAAATTCTGCGGCAACAAAAAATGCTGTTGCTAATAGTAATACCAAAATCATGACCAAATTTAGACCTATCATCGTTGTCCCCTCATTAAGCTATTTTGAACAGATGGTACAGTTTCTTCGTATTAATCATAACATGGAGATTATCATATCTCAAAATCGAATGACATAATCAGGTTATTGACATCTTGATTGGAAGATTCAATATGACAATCAACAAGCAAAATTTGACGTTTTATAAGCTTCAATTTACAATAAATAATATACGAATTCGTCAAGCGGGAAAGGTGTGGGACTATGGATAGCCTTCTGAAGCCATATGGGATAAAGTCGTGTGGAGCAAGGCTATTTGTATTCATATTCCTTTCATTCCCTTTTATATTCCATTGGAGACACTACAGGCATTTATTGCTTGAGTGTCTTTTATTTTTATGTACCCTTAACAATCAGCAGCGCCCGAGCAGTATGAAAATTTTTTGGAGGTGCATGGTTAGTGAAGTATAAAAGAATTTTGATCAAGCTTAGCGGCGGGGCCGTTGCTGGCAAGAGTGAATTTGGTTTTGATCCTGAGCGGCTTGAGCATATAGCCAATGAAATTATGACGGTATTGCGTATGGGCGTCGAGGTTTGCCTCGTGATTGGCGGGGGTAATATATTTCGTGGAAATATGGGTGAAAATTGGGGCATTGAACGAGCAGAGGCTGACAATATCGGCACTTTGGCAACTGTGATTAACAGTCTGATGCTCAGAGGCGTTCTTAAAGCCAAAACCAGCTCTGAGGTCAGAGTGATGGCAGCAATTCCGGTTACCTCCGTAGCCGAGCCTTATATTCGTTTAAAAGCCATTCACCATTTGGAAAAGGGTTTTATCGTGATTTTTGCAGGTGGTAATGGACAGCCATATGTCACGACGGATTATCCCTCAGTGCAAAGAGCCATCGAGGTAAACTGTGAAGCGATTCTGGTTGCCAAGCAGGGTGTGGATGGTGTTTATAATCAGGATCCAAAGCTTCATAAGGATGCGCAGAAGTACAAGTCACTGCATTACAATGATGTGATTAGCCATGATTTGCGGGTTATGGATCAATCAGCTTTTATATTGGCACGGGACTTTCATTTACCCATTTATGTGTTTAATTTCGATAAACCTGGCTCGATGAAAGAAATTTTTGAGGGAACCAGTACAGGTACATGTATTAGCGAGAGCTCAGTATTGGCCTATTACGAGGATTGATGTTACAGAGGAGGGGCAACAAGCATGTATGTCGTCAATTCGCAGGAAATGAGAGCTATTGATCAATATACGATAGAACAAATCGGCATCCCGGCTATGGTGCTGATGGAAAACGCAGGAAGAGCGGTTGCCGAGGAGGTATCGCTTTATGCAGGTGAGCGGCTTCAACGTATTGCAGTGTTGGTTGGCAAAGGCAACAATGGTGCGGATGGACTTGTCGCTGCCAGGCATTTACAGGAAGCTGGACATAAGGCGGAAATCATCTACGCGACAGATCCAGCAGGCTTTGTGGATGAAGCGGCAGTACAGAGAGATATCGTCCATAATTTGCGGATTCCTTCCTCTACTTACGCAGAATTATGTGTTCAATGGCACAGCTATGATTTGATTATCGACGCATTACTGGGCACAGGCAGCCGTGGAGCGCCGCGTGAAGTCGTTGCAAAACTTATTCTAGAGGCTAATGAGAGCGACCTTCCTATCTATGCTGTCGATATTCCAAGTGGGCTGGATCCGAACACAGGGTATGTGCATGATGCTTGTATTCGCGCCACCTGCACCATTGCATTAGCCTTCCCCAAGCGTGGACTGGAGCAGGAGCCAGGTGTAGAGCAGGCAGGGCGTGTGAGTGTTCGTTCTATCGGAATCCCGCAATCTGCAGCCGAACAATTGAAGGTTCGTACTTACCGAATTGAAGAGCCACTGCTCTCGGATACACTGGGTCTGAGCAGCTATAGACGGCGTGCTTCCAATTCCAATAAAGGTACCTTCGGGCATGTACTTGTCGCTGCAGGGAGCCGCTCTATGAGTGGTGCAGGTTTATTGTGCTCCAAAGCAGCCCTGCGAGCAGGAAGTGGCTTGGTGACCTGGGCGCTGCCAGAAAGTCTGCTTGATGGGATGCTGGGACAAATTCCAGAGATTATGATGCGAGGCATGGCTGATGAAGGCCGTGGTGATTGGGGGAAGATTTCCACACAATGGATCCTTGAGCTGGCAGCAAATAAGGCCGCGATCGTGTTCGGACCGGGTATAGGACGCTTTGACAATGATACCCATTGGCTCCGGGACATCTGGGAACATACAACTTGCCCGCTTGTTCTGGATGCTGATGCTTTGAATATGCTGGGTACCTCCATCGGACTAGATGCCCTGTCGCGGCGATCGGCTCCTGTTATTTTGACACCACATCCCGGAGAAATGGCTCGTCTGTGCGGTAAATCGATTCCTGAAATTCAAGGAGACCGAATTGAAACCGCACGCTCCTTTGCCTGGAAGTTTGGCGTTACCCTAGTTCTCAAAGGTGCGCGAACTGTTGTCGCTACTCCAGAAGGTGAGATATACATTAATCGTACCGGTAACGCGGGAATGGCTACTGGAGGTACAGGAGATGTGTTGGCAGGAATCATAGCCGGACTGCTCGCTCAAGGCATGTCAGCCACGCAATCGGCCGCTCTCGGTGTCTACTTGCATGGTTCAGCCGGAGATCGCGCGGCGAGCAGCAGACCCTATATGGCTTCCTTAATAGCGAGCGATATTATCGATCAGCTGTAGAGGTGGCAGCGAGATTGGTAAAATTTGATTTGCAGATGATCAGCAGGTAAC
Organism: Paenibacillus baimaensis; assembly: GCF_025567575.1. NCBI lineage: Bacteria > Bacillati > Bacillota > Bacilli > Caryophanales > Paenibacillaceae > Paenibacillus > Paenibacillus baimaensis. The sequence continues at coordinate 370,537 of NZ_JAOQIO010000094.1, forward strand.
ATAAATAGAAGCAACACCGTATTTCAGAGTTCAAAAACCGCATTTCCAAGGAGGTACTATTAATGACTGAAGTCCGATTAGTGCTTGACTATGATGATCACGAACAAGGTCAGACGATGGAAAAATTAATTGAGGAACTTGCCGTCAAACCAGAAAGTCGAGAGCTGCATTCCTTGATTATAGGCTCCTGGGGGGATGCTTACGAGAATGATTCAAGTGCTTTGGCACAGGCCATTATTCAGGCGCGTGAGCAATTTCCGAATTTGACAAAGCTGTTTATTGGCGATATGGAAGGGGAAGAGTGTGAGATTTCCTGGATCAAGCAATCCGATCTCACACCGCTGCTGGACGCTTATCCGAAGCTGCAGTCCTTTACCGTTCAAGGCAGCGAGGGTCTGCGGCTGACTCAGCTAAAGCATGCTCACCTGGAGGAGCTTATAATCATATGTGGGGGACTGCCTCTGGAAGTGATCCAAGACATCCAGACTGCCGAGCTGCCGGAATTAAAAAAGCTGGAATTATATTTGGGCGTTGACAATTATGGATGGAATGGCAGCCTGGACGATCTGAAACCATTTATGAGCAAAGCGCTGTTCCCCAAGCTTACTTATCTGGGTCTGAAGAACAGTGAAATTCAAGATGAAATTGCGATTGCGATCGCGGATGCTCCCATATTGGACCAACTTCATACCCTTGATTTATCACAAGGAACTTTAAGCGATATCGGAGCGGAAGCTCTCCTTGTCAGCAGCCGGATTCAAAAGCTCTCATTCCTCAATTTAAGTTATCATTACATGTCTGAAGCGATGATCAAGCGTTGGAAGGAATCAGGCATTCAGGTTGATGTTAGTGACGAGCAGGGTGGTGCCGATGAGGATGATTGGCGTTATCCGGCAGTAACTGAGTAAAGTGTCGAACTGCTTGGAAACGAACCGTCAGCTGATTGTTATCGGAAATCCAGGGAATAAAAGAACGTCTTTCTTACAAAAGGCTCGTACCCGTCTTGGACTTCCTCCAGCTCATCTCATTTCCTATCTCGATTGGTTGAGGTATAAGGGAAGTCCAGGAGAGTTATTACGGCCTTATTTACAGGACGGCAAGCAACTGCCTCTAATTCGCCTCGATTCTCCTGGCGAGCAATTCGAAGTAGAACGGGAGCTGATTGCGCTTGGAGCGGTGTGTGCGGAGGAAGGGAATCGAATGGATCCATCAACAGAGGCTTTATATCAATCCGCTGCTGCTTTAGATGCCTTTCATCCGCTGCACCATTTAAGTACTGCAGCACGGATTTCCCCACAAGAGGCGCGTTATCTTATTCAGGAGCAGGGACGCATTTACCACCCTGCCCAATGGTTTCGTGGTTTCTGTAGACTCCTGCACCAGATCAAGCAGCAGGCCGAAGCGCTGTCGCCATCCGTTCGTTGGATGAATGACCCGGCAGAAATTGCCCTGATGTTTGATAAACGCCGCTGTCATCAGCTTCTCACAGCTCATGGTGTTCCGGTCCCGCCCATACCTGCAGCTCTGGGCAGCATCGGTAATTATGAAGAGCTTAGGGAAGCTATGCGGACCGGTCGAATGCACCGTGTTTTTATTAAGCTGGCCTTTGGCTCTTCGGCATCAGGTATAGCGGCTTATCAGATAAATCCATCCACGGGTGCCGAGGTTATGGTTACGACGATTGGTCAGGAGTATCGTGACCAGCAACCCGTCTACTATAACGCAGGCTCATTAAGAAAATATACCGATACCACAATCATCAAAACTATTGTGAATTGGCTATGTGAGCAGGGTGTTCATGTCGAGCGCTGGATTGAGAAAGCTTCTGCACCAGCTGCGCTGCACAAGCAAGTATTTGACATTCGTCAGCTGGTTGTAGGTGGGCAGGCTTGTCACAGGGTTGCCCGTCTGAGTCGTACACCCATCACCAATCTGCATTTGCGCAATGATCGTGCAGACCCTGCTGACATAGGCCTTACACCGGAAACTATCGATCGTATTGAAGAGATTGCTCAGGCAACGATGGCTCTATTCCCATCTTCCTTCGTTGCGGGCATCGATGTTCTGTTATCACGTGACTCCCTTAAGCCATACATCGCTGACATCAACCCGTTCGGTGATCTTGTATATGATGTGCAATTTAACGGATGCAGCACCTATGAATGGGAAATGACTTGTATCTATAAAGGATGAAATCTGTATGATCAATATGAACGAGATTGTTGGCACACATGACATTCTCTTTATTACACTGGACACTTTACGTTATGATGTAGCCAAGCTCGAGGAGCACAACTGTCCGAATCTATGTGGATCAGGCTCTTGGGAGAAGAGGCACACGCCAGGAAGCTTCACTTATGCCGCTCATCATGCTTTTTTTGGAGGTTTTTTGCCGACACCGGCAACGACGAATAAAAGGGAGCATACGCGGTTATTTCATTCCAAAGGAACAGGACTCAAGACACAGCCGAATACCTGGTTATTTGATACGCCCGATATCGTATCGGGTTTACAATCCGCCGGATATCGGACGATTTGTATCGGGGGCGTTATTTTTTTTACAAAAAAAGTACCCTTAGCCAAAGTGCTTCCGTCCTATTTTCAGGAAAGCTATTGGCGTCAAACCTTTGGCGTTACTCAACCCCGATCTACCGAGCACCAGGTGAACCATGCATTGAAGCTGATTGGCAAGTATGACCGGGAGCAACGTTTGTTTTTGTTTATGAATGTATCGGCTATCCATGGTCCTAATCATTACTTTGTGCCTGGCGCGAGACAGGATTCGCCCGAAACCCAAAGAGCCGCATTGCGTTATGTCGATGCTCAGCTTGGTCCACTTATGGACGCCATGCGCAGCAGAGGCCCGACTTTTTGCATCGTTTGTTCTGATCACGGAACCGCTTTTGGCGAGGGTGGCTATAATGGTCACAGGCTTGCGCACGATGTTGTATGGACAGTCCCTTACAGGGAGTTTGTATTATAGAGGAGCTGCAAAAAATATTGGACCCGCAATTATAGTGATGAAAGGAGAACAACATGCTTCCTATTCAAAAAGAGCTTGATCTTGAACTGTGGAAGAAACAGCTGATGGCTGATCCCTATTTATCCTATCTCTATGCCTACCCTCATAAAACAACTTATCGCGAGCTTGATCCTCCATTATCATTGTCCGAGCTATGGGAGAAGGAGCAGGGTGAGTCTTTCTTTTTGTATATGCATATTCCTTTTTGTGCAATGCGCTGCGGATTCTGCAATTTATTCACACTGCCTGACCGTCGTGATGATGTACATGAGCAGTATGTTGCGGCTTTGGAACGACAAGCCCGCCAGTGGGCACCGTTCGTTACTCATCGTCCCGCTTCGCGGTTTGCAATCGGCGGAGGAACACCGACCTTATTGAATGAAGTGCTGCTCGATCGATTGTTTGTGATCGCCGAAGAAGTGATGGGATTGGACTTGAGCAGAACCTCGATATCTGTTGAGACTTCGCCGGATACGGTAACCGAGGGCCGCATAAGGCTGCTGAAGCAGCGAACGGTGGATCGCGTCAGCATGGGCATTCAGAGCTTTACCGATACGGAAACGACAGCCATACATCGTCCACAGAAAAAAGCGGAGGTTGTCAGAGCGCTTGAGCTCTTGAAGCAAGCTGATTTTCCAATCCTTAATCTCGACTTGATTTATGGATTGCCTGGGCAAACCATGGTATCGTGGCTGTATTCGCTGGACAGTGCAATTGCGTACGAGCCTGAGGAAATCTTTATTTATCCGCTCTACACACGTGAGAATACGTTCTTGAAACCTGAACAAGTGTCGGCAAGCGGACACGATATTCGAATGGATTGTTACCGGGCGGCCTGTGATAGGTTAGCGAGTGCAGGATACGTCCAATATTCGATGCGTAGGTTTGCCAAACCGGATGCGGCCCCTGTTAAAGAGCTGCTTCCCTTCAGCTGTCAGGAGGAGGGGATGATCGGGCTTGGCTGCGGCGCTCGTTCCTACACAAGGAATGTCCATTATGCTTCTCGATATGGTGTCAGCTACAAGGCTACGAAGAGCATCATTGCCGATTATGTAGCTACTACCGATTACACTAAGGCGGATTTTGGATTTGTGCTGAATATTGCCGAGCAGAAGCGTCGATTTATTTTGAAAGCAATCCTGCATCGCGAGGGTTTGGAGCTCGCTTCCTATGAGCAGCGCTTTGGGACGGGTGCATTGAACGATTATCCGGAATTATACCTGCTTATCAAAAGCGATTTGGCTCAAACTGCGAATGGCATTCTTCTGTTAACGGATCAGGGCTTGGCCTATTCAGATGCTATAGGAGATTGGTTTATTTCGGGTGAAGTCAAGGATTTAATGAAAGAGCATGTGTTATTATGAGTACACTCTATTATCGTGGTGCTTTATCCTCGTGCAACTATGACTGTCCTTACTGTCCCTTTAGCAAAACGACCGATAGTGCCGAGGTGCTTGCTCAGGATCGTGCTCAGCTGCAGCGATTTGTAGGATGGATCCAGGGGCAGGCGGGAAGCGGATCACGGTTTTCGATTTTTTTCAATCCGTATGGTGAAGCATTGGTTCATCGCTGGTACCGAGAGGCTATGGTTGAACTATCGCATATGGAGCATGTGGACAAAGTGGCTGTTCAAACCAATTTGTCTGTCAAGCTGGACTGGATGACCGAATTAAATCGGGAAAAAGCCGCTTTTTGGGCAACCTATCATCCTGAGCAAACGACGGAATCGAGATTTTTGTCGCAGGGGATGCAGCTGTATAAACAGGGAATTTCGTTCAGCGTAGGTACAGTGGGGCTAAAGCCGTATTTTGAAGCTATTCAGTCCATGCGTAGATCACTGCCTGAGGATGTTTACCTATGGGTGAATGCTTTTAAAGACAAATCTCGTTATTATACGGCTGAGGATGTAGCGATTTTGCAAGCTGTTGATCCGTATTTTGAGCATAATCTGGCGGACTATGCCAGCCTGGGACGAAGGTGCAGAACGGGGCAGGATGTGTTCTTCGTATTAGGCTCAGGACAAGTCAAACGCTGCTACAAGGATAAACGAATGATCGGACATTTATATCGGGACGGGCTGGCTGCATTGTCCAAGGAAAGGCCGTGTCAGCTCAAACAATGCGGTTGCTACATCGGGTATGTGCATATGCCTGAGTTATCGCTGCAAGCGGTCTATGGAGCCAGTCTGTTGGAGCGGATTCCCGAGTCATTTGCACATTAAGGAGTATTATCTTGAAACAGGAAGCTGCACAAGAAGGCTGGATATGCTGGTTCACTGGCTTATCCGGTTCAGGTAAAACAACAACAGCATTGGCGTTGACGGATGCCCTGCGCAAGGATCAACGGAAGGTTGAGCTCTTGGATGGTGATGAGCTTCGTACGGGAGTGGGCTTGGATTTTCCCGCGAGGATCGTATGGAAAATATTCGACGTATCGTTTATATCGCCAAGCTGCTGTCACGCAACGGAATTACAGTTGTCGTTTCGACGATAAGCCCTTATCATGAAATGAGACGATATGCTCGCAAGGAGCTCCAACAGTTTGTGGAGATTTACGTCGATTGTCCACTTGAAGAGTGTGAACGCAGAGATCCAAAGGGACTTTATAGGAAGGCCCGACAGCATCAAATTGAACATTTTACAGGAATTACAGACGTCTATGAGCCGCCGGAGCAAGCCGAGATCACGATCAACTCGATAAGTCAGACTCCGGAAGCGAATGCCGCGATCATTAGGAGTTGGCTGCAAAGGAGCAGAACCATAACAGAAACAGAAAGGAGGATAAAGGAATGAAAATCGCTTTTATAGCAGACATTCATGGTAACGCGCTTGCGTTAGACAGTGTGTTGGCTGATATCCAAAAGAAAGAGATCGATCGTATTTATGTACTGGGGGATCTTTGTTATCGCGGCCCAGAGCCCAGGCGGTCACTGGATTTGGTTCGATCCCTGAACACAGAGGTTATCAAAGGAAATGCAGATGAATGGGTTGTCCGCGGCGTTCGTGAAGGAGAGGTGCCAGCTAAAGCCATAGAAATGATGAACCGGGAAAGGGATTGGACCGTTTCTCAGCTTGAGGCTGCCGATATCGATTATTTAAACCAATTGCCGACAGAGCTCAGTCTCACTGTGGATGGAATCACAATTAAGGCCTTCCATGCGACGCCGGATAGTCTATTTGATGTTGTTCTACCAGGTGCAGATGATGCTATTGTTGAATCCAAGCTCATGCAGGAAGCAAGCTCGCAAATTTTTATTTACGCACATATCCATAAGCCTTATATTCGATACTTAAATGGTAAGATGATTATGAATACCGGTAGTGTAGGTTTACCCTTCGACAAGCTGGCGATGGCTTCGTATGCAACGGTGGAAATTACAGAGGGAGTTGTTCAAACTTCGATTGTACGAGTACCGGTGGATATTGAGCGAGTCGTTCAGCAGTATGAGAAGGTTCAATATCCCAATGCAGCCATGATGGCTAATGTAGTCAGAAACGCTAGTGTATAATCGGATTTAAGGAGAAGAGAGAGCATATGACGATAGTTTCTAGCTTTTTGGAATTTAATAAGCAGTTTGTTGAACAGAAGCAGTATGAAGAGTATTTAACGGACAAATATCCTGATAAAAAAATAGCGATTTTGACCTGTATGGATACACGTCTTGTTGAATTACTACCCAAGGCACTGAATCTTCGCAATGGTGACGCGAAAATTATTAAAAATGCCGGCGCTATTCTCACGCAGCCCTTTGGCAGCGCCATGCGCAGTATTTTGATTGCTATATATGAAATGGGAGCTCAGGAAGTATTGGTCATCGGACATACCAATTGCGGTATGACCAACTTGGACACGGGAAAGATGGTTGATAAATTTCGTGCTGGCGGCATTTCCGATGCCGTACTCTCCACGCTGGAAAACTCCGGTATTCGGATGGAACGTTTTCTGAGGGGCTTTAACAGCCCGGAGGAAGGTGTGGCGCATAGTGTCAAAATTATCCGTAACCACCCACTGATTCCAGCTCATGTTCCTGTACATGGTTTTATTATGGACGCCGAAACAGGAGCCTTAGAGATGATTATTGACGGATATGAGAACGTTTGAACTCTGTAAAACTATTGGAATATGACGTATTTAAATGTATAATTAAATGGACAATTAATTTAACTGAGGAGTAAGATGATGGCAAAAACACTTATATTTGGACACAAAAACCCGGATACGGACACGATTTGCTCGGCAATTGCTTATGCGGATTTAAAGACAAGCCTTGGCTTTGAGGTTGAGCCTGTTCGGTTAGGAACGATCAGTGGAGAAACGCAATTTGCCCTGGATCATTTTCAGGTAAAAGCGCCGCGGTTGGTTGAAACCGTAGCAAATGAAACGGACAGCGTAATTCTCGTCGATCATAATGAGCGTCAGCAAAGTGTTAGCGATATTGATAAGGTGCGTGTACTTGAGGTTATTGATCATCACCGTATCGCTAATTTCGAAACGAGTCATCCTTTGTACTATCGTGCTGAGCCTGTTGGCTGCACAGCTACGATATTGAACAAGCTGTTCAAAGAAAATAACGTGCAAATTCGCAAGGAAATCGCCGGACTTATGGTATCTGCTATTATTTCCGATACACTTTTGTTGAAATCACCAACCTGCACAGAGCAGGATGTGGCTGCAGCACGTGAATTAGCCGAGATTGCAGGCATTAACCTGGAAAGCTATGGTTTGGAGCTGTTGAAGGCAGGAGCAGATCTGAGCGGCAAAACGATTGCTGAATTGATTTCTCTTGATGCCAAGGAATTCCAAATGGGCTCAAGCAAGGTTGAAATTGCACAAGTTAATGCGGTTGATACGAACGATATTCTGGTTCGTCAGCCTGAGCTGGAAGCGGCTCTTACTACAATTATTGCTGACAAGGGCCTGGATTTGTTTGTATTCGTAGTTACGGATATTTTAAATAACGATTCCGTTGCATTGGCATTGGGCGGTTCCACTCAAGCAGTTGAGCAAGCCTACAATGTAAAGTTGGTCGATAACAAAGCAGTTCTAAAAGGTGTCGTTTCACGCAAATCACAAATCGTACCTGTATTGACTGAGGTTTTTAACAAAAATTAATAGCTTGATATGTTCCTTTAAATTACAAGCTACATAACTTGTTGTAAAGAAAGAGGCTGCCAGCGATTATGCTTGGCAGCCATTTCTATTTAAACATCTTTAAACAACCGTAATGCCTCCCAATCCATATGTGGAACCAAGCCTTCTTCCGCAGCACGCTTTAGCAGTGCGGTGATCGCCCCATATCCATCATCACCCAAATCGGCACTGAATTCATTAACATATAAATCAATGTGGGCTTGAGCTACTTCAGGGGCAAGCTCCTGAGAATGGCTTAGTACATAGTCGCGCGAAACCTCTGGGTGTGCCCACGCATACTCCACTGAAGCCCGAATCCATTTACTGATGGCTGCCAGGTCCAAAGATCGATGAGCAATGATCGCTCCGAGTGGGATAGGCAAGCCTGTATCTGCTTCCCACCAGCTGCCCAGGTCGACCAACATGTTCAATCCGTAATTAGGATAGGTGAATCTGGCCTCATGAATAACAAGTCCGGCATCAACCAGACCATCCCGAACTGCCGGCATAATTTCATGAAAGGGCAGGATTACGATTTCACCTACGCCTCCAGGTACATGCTGAGCTGCCCAAAGGCGGAACAGCATGTAAGCAGTGGAGCGTTCACTCGGTACGGCAACCTTAAGACCTTTCAAAGCTGCCGGGTCTTTGATGGCGTTCACTCCACCAGCACTCAGTACGAGTGGGCCACAACCTCTGCCGAGTGCTCCTCCACAAGGGAGTAGAGCATATTCAGATAAAGCCCATGGCAATGCCGCGTAGGAAATTTTCATAACCTCCGGTCCGCCTCCATGTGCCGCCAGTCCATTCGTTATGTCGATATCTGCATACATCACATCAAGCTCAGGCGCGCCAGGCAAGAGGCCATGTACCCAGGCATGAAAGACAAAGGTGTCATTGGGACAAGGTGAAAAAGCGATTTTCATGTTAATACCTCCATTAATACATTGCTGGCTGATTGTAATGCTTGTAGTGCATCCTGGATACGCCAGGCACTGCGGTCCCTTGGACCTACCGGATTGGAAATTGCACGAAGCTCCAGAAAAGGAACTCCGCCATATTGGGCTGCTATAGCCACACCGTAACCTTCCATGGCCTCGGCTGCTGCTCCAGGGATACGCTTAGTAAGCTCTGTTGCGGTTGCTGTTGAACCCGTCACGGTGGATACAGTTAGAATAGGGCCCGTGTGAACGGAAAGCCCTGCGCCCTGCAACGCTTCAGTGATCCGTTGGGGCCATTCTTTGTCCACCTGGATGCGGGATGAACCAAATCCAAGCTCATCGAGACTGAGAAATCCGTCTGCAGATTGAGCGCCGAGATCCGCGGCAATGATCTCATCAGCCATAACGAGCGATCCAATCTCGGCTGTACCTGCAAAGCCGCCGGCAATACCGGCACTAATGACCAGATCATAAGGTGCTGCTGCTAATAAAGTTGCGGTTCGAGCAGCTGCCGATGCGGCTCCCACACCAGCAATGCCGACATGAAAGCTCGAACAATTATGAAGTCCACGTAACACCGCATCCCTCTCAACTTCAACTGCGGTCATCACAAGTATGTTCATTGTATATGATCCCCTCTTATTTTGTTAGCCGCTTGACATCAAGGGCTTGTAATGGTCGTCCAACTATTTTAGTATACTTTATAGAGAGCAATGTGCAAATGTCGAGATGATGAATGATATACGGTACGGATGAAGCAGATGCCTGATAGAAGAGGGGATAAGGCAACATGAACTGGATAGACCAACTAGCCGGGTTAACTTGGGAAGACGTCGAGCATTATCTGAATCGTTACGAAGCGTTGGGTCCCTTACCTGGGATTCTTGCACCCTTCATAGAGTCTCTAATCCCTGTACTGCCACTAATTGCGATTATAATCGCCAATGTAAATGCCTATGGTTTGTGGGAAGGTGCTTTATGGTCATGGATCGGTGTTGTTAGTGGTGCGGTTTGTGTGTTTTTGTTTTTTCGCAGGTTCGGGGTTCGATTTCGCAATTTTATTGAACGCAAATATCCTAAAGCCGGAACTTTTATCGGATGGCTGGAGCAGCATGGTTTTACACCGATTTTTGTGCTGGCCTGCTTCCCATTTACACCATCGGCTTTCGTAAATATTGTAGCGGGTATATCGAAGTTACCGAGACGTGTATTTCTGATAGCAACAGCTAGTGGGAAAGCTGTCATGATCCTAATCGTATCTGTAGCAGGACATGACTTGGGGAATTTGATCAAGCAGCCTTGGAAAATGGTTGCGATCCTGCTCGTTTTTGCTTTGATTTGGTATGCAGGTCGCAGGCTGGAGTCGCGTTACACCAAATAAATACAAGTTTTGATAATTTGGAAGAGGGATTGCCATGCGTACGGATTACATCGATATTTTATCGATAATCTCCAATAACTTATACAAATCTGCCGAGCAGGTTATGCAGATTGCAAGCGAAATGATTAATGCCAATACGTTCTGTATCGCGATTAATGACAGGTTAACGACAACCGTATTAAAAACCTTTAATCGGGAAGTGACTATGCTTGAGGAAGGTCTGATTGTTGATAATGAGCAGTCATATTGTCATCTGGTCATCGAAAAATCGGTCGGCCCTTTGGTCATTCAGGACAATAAACCCATCCGTTGACAAAAGATATGGATGCGACACGGTTTGTGGGGGGGTGCTCGTTTATGGGGGTAAAAATCGTTACCCCGCGAGGGAACATCTTTGGATCGCTTTGCGCGTTTGATCATAATTACTATCAGTACCGGGATCAAGATGTGGCATTGCTGAAATCGCTGGCCATATTTTTTGCCAATGTGCTTGAATTGGAGGAAACCGCCAAGAGCCTGCAAGAGGCTGAGCAGTCCAATATAGACCTGCTTGAGGAAAAGGCTAATTTACTTGCAGTGACCTTTACCCAGATCCATGTGGCAGACTCCACAGAATCCGATACGGGAACCGGAACCGGACTTGGACTCTATATTAGTAAGCAGTTGGTTGAACTGATGAATGGCCGTATCTGGCTTGAGCAATCAAGCAGCAGTGGCGCCTGCTTTTCTTGCGAAATTACGTTATCGATTTAATGGATTGCATAACCATTCTTTCATACGGAGGTCAAACAATGACGACTAACCACAATATAGCTGGCATACCCCTTAGCGATGGTGCCATCGTGCCGAGACTTGGGCAAGGGACATGGTATATGGGGGATCGACCATCTCACAAAAGCGAAGAAATCAGAGCTTTGCAGCTTGGCGTGGAGCTGGGTATGAATCTGATCGATACCGCTGAGATGTATGGCGATGGAAAGTCAGAACTGCTTGTCGGGGAAGCTATCCAGGGAATCAGGGATCGGGTATTTGTTGTATCCAAGGTGTATCCGCATCATGCCGGCCTAAATCATATCGTTCAAAGCTGTGACAACAGCTTGCGGCGCTTGCAAACCGATCGTCTGGATCTATATCTGCTTCATTGGAGAGGCAGCGTTCCTTTAAGTGAAACGATAGAAGGCATGGAGAAATTGGTTGAAGACGGCAAAATATTGCGCTGGGGTGTGTCCAATCTGGATACGTCCGATATGAAGGAGCTTACGCGTCTAAGCAAGGGCACGCATTGTGTGACGAATCAGGTGCTGTACCATCTGGGCTCAAGGGGAATTGAATATGATTTGCTTCCGTGGCAGCAAGAGCATGGAATGCCTGTAATGGCCTATTGTCCGCTAGCACAGGCCGGATCCTTAAGAAAAGGTTTGATTGGCCATCCAACCGTTAAGGAAATTGCCGAGCGGCATCAGGTAAATCCTTTTCAACTGCTTCTGGCTTGGTGTATTCGAAGCGGCCAAGTGATAGCGATACCGAAGGCATCCTCTGAAGCGCATGTCATCCAGAATGCTGAGGCAGCGCGCATTCAACTAACAGAAGAGGACTTAAGTAAGCTGGATGCTGCCTATCCAAAGCCGACGCGGAAAATTCCGCTCGATATCGTATAGTCCTTTTAAGGGTTCAGCCTGACAATATAAATGAAAAATGCAACATATCCCGATACAATAACAATCAAATAAATCCATGACAGTCGGGACCAGTTTCCTTTGGTTCGAGTATCATATTTGGGGTTCCCTTCTTTGTTTTTCTTCGAAAATCCGACGAGAAAGGTAGCAGCAGTAGCCAGTAACAAGATGGTGGCAAATAACAAGTAGTAGATATATAGCGACATTGGCGATCACCCCGACACATGTGTTTTATACTCTTACTATATCAAGTACAAATGAAGTCGTGACCCTCCATTTTGCCTGCTTTTAACCCATCCGCTTCCTGCTTTGACTTTGTCTACAGCGTGCTTCTACCAAATGGGTGGTGAAAACACCAAGTGAGTGGATGGTTACAGATCCATGAAATCCATCTAAGATGGTGAAAAAGGAGTGGATCTGATGACAGAACGTACAGAACGACAAGTTGTTCGCGTAGCTGTGGTGCAATCTGCACCCCTATTGTTTGATAAGGCGGATGCTATTGCGAAGATTGCTTCTTGGACCCAGGCTGCTTCCAAGGAAAAGGCGAAGCTTGTGGTGTTTCCAGAAGTATTCGTATCGGGTTATCCAAGAGGATTGAGCTTTGGTACCCGTGTCGGGAGCCGCAGTCCTGAGGGACGAGAGGACTGGTATCGATATTGGGAGAGCTCGATTCAGATTCCAGGTGCGGATACCGAGCTGATCGGTGAAATAGCAAAGGAAGCCGGTGTTTATCTGGTAGTCGGAGTCGTCGAGAGGGAGTCTGGCCTTAGTCAGTCTACTCTGTATAATTCAATCGCTTATTGGGGACCGGATGGAACGCTGCTGGGGAAGCATAGAAAGCTGATGCCTACTGGCTCTGAACGACTGCTGTGGGGGATGGGGGATGGAAGCACGCTAAGTGTGATCGATACGCCCTTTGGCCGGATCGGTGGATTGATATGTTGGGAAAATTATATGCCGCTCGCCAGAATGGCTATGTATGCCAAAGGAATTGATATCTTGGTTACTCCGACTGCTGATGCTCGCGATACCTGGCAGGCGACCCTGCAGCATATTGCTGTTGAAAGCCGATGCTTTGTTCTTTCCAGCAATCAATATGTGACCAAGGAAAGCTATCCTCAGGATCTGGCTTATTATAAGGACATCTTGAATGATCCGGATATTTTGTCAAGGGGTGGGAGTGCGATTGTGAATCCGCTTGGCGCTTATGTCGCGCCTCCGCTTTTTAACAAAGAGGGCTTGCTTTTCGGAGATCTGGATATGGCTCTCGTTCCGAAAAGCCGCTATGATTTTGATGCAGTCGGTCATTACAGCCGTCCTGATGTGTTTCAATTGCGAGTCAATGAAACTTCACAGGAAACTGTTACTTTTAAAGAAAAATTACTTTTTTAAACAAGCGGGCCCAATGAAATGATATACTGGGTAAAACCTTTGAGGAGAGGATTCATTCATGTCTATACGGCCTGCTTACGATGAGTATAACGAATATTTTGAGCGGTATGTGAAGTTGGTTCCAGAAGGTAATATCCGAGAGATTCTTACTCAATCCCTCAAGCGTACCACGGATGTTTTTTCAACGATTACGGAGGATCAAGCCAATTACCAATATGCCCCCGGAAAGTGGAAACTAAAAGAAGTACTGGGCCATATTACAGATAACGAACGGATCATGAGCTACCGGCTGCTTCGCATTGCAAGAGGGGACAAAACGCCGTTGTCTGGTTATGATCAGGATGATTTGATGAGCGGTGCTTCCTTCGATACCTGCCCTATGTCAGATCTCTTGGAGGATTACGCGGTTGTACGTCAGGCCACTCTTACTTTGCTCAGGGGGCTGTCTGAGGACGCATGGGCCAGAAGAGGCATTGTTAATGGGAATGAATCCTCCACTAAAGCGTGGGCTTACATTATTGCCGGTCATGAGCTGCATCATATGAACACGGTCAAGGAAAGATATTTAAATCAATCGCTGTGAGTCTTTGAGCAGGCAATAAATCCCCTTCATAGAACTTTACTAAACACGTTCATGAGGGGGATTAAATTAGGTATAACAACTAACGCTGACAGCTTGTTATAGGACAGAAAATTACTTGGTGTTGTATACCATTTTTAACATATCTCTAACTGCATGAACAACTGCTTGTGGTTGATCTATATGGATTGCATGCCCGGCATCTTCAACAATCATATGTTGGGAACGAGTTGACAAATCAGCAAGCTCTTTTTGAAATTTCAACCAAACAGTCATAGATTCCTTCGTATGAAAAGGTTGTAGACCTCCCGTTAACACAATAAGAGGAAGATTTCCAAGAGATTTAACACTACGAACTTGCTCCAGACTTTCTTCGACCTCGTTAAATGAGCCTTCCACAACAAATTGATTATAATAAGCTTCCTGAACTTCTTTTGAAAATAAAGGCGCCATTATTTTATTCTGGTCCTCATGACATGAGTCTAAGAGGATTACTCCTGCAACCTCCTCCGGATATGTACTTGCGAATAATCTTACATTTAGTCCTCCAAATGAATGTCCAACTAATACATATTGAGGTTTTATACCTGCTTTTCTAAGTAAAGCTCGCAGATTTTCGACACTTTGCTGACTATGGCGAGGTCTGTCGTCCTTTTCACTTTTACCAATACCAGCTCTATCATAAGTAAACATTTTTGAGAACTTTGATAGGTCTTCTCGGATTGAATTCCAGTTTTCTAAAGCACAACCATATCCAGAATCAAAAACAAGAGTTGGACCGTCATTGCTTGCCCCTGAAAATTGATAATTAAGCTCGATTTCACCAATATCTAATTTGTTGTCCATTTCATTTCGAGCAGCTTTGCTCATATCCAATCCTCCAAGTTCAATGTAATTGAACTTATCTTAGCATTTACTCATTTCCTTTTCAAGTCAAGTTTAATATAATTGAACTAATCGATTCTAATAAAAGGAATGCTGCAAATGATTGAGCTTGGAAAACGAATACATAAATTAAGATTAGAAAGAGGCATGACACTTGTAGATTTAGCTGGTAATCAAATGACGAAGGGAATGCTAAGCATGATTGAAAATGGTCGTGCGAACCCTTCGATGGAGAGCTTAAAATTTATTGCACGCCAGTTGAACTGTGATCCTCATTATTTATTAGAAAATCATACATCTGATGAGTTGAAATACTTATTTAACCAAGTAGAGGAAGCATTCCACAAAAATAATGATGAGCAGATTACTAACTTGACACGAGGCTTGTTTGATCAGCAGCTTCCAACATCGTTTGAGTCTGCCAGAATATTAGAAATTGGTGGCCGAACGGTTGTTAAGAACGATCAGGAACAAGGAGAAATGTTGATCGAACGAGCAGTGGCAATTTATGAGCAGCTTTCCCTATTTAGTCATTGCGTAACAGCGAAAGTACATGTGGTAGAAAATCGTGCTAAAAAGGGTAATTACGGTGATGCTCTTAGATTGCTGCGAAGTATACAAAAAAAGTATCATGAAAAAGCAGCGGTGATTGACACGGTAGTTGAAGTTGAAGCGAATTACGTTGAAGTGGTCTTGCTCTTCGGGGTAGGTGATTATAAATCAGGAAAGATTAGGTTGAATCATTTAATTGAGCTGTCCAAGAGGAAAAGGGTCTTTTACAAGATGGATGATATTTTTCGAATTGCAGCGTTTCAATCCCTTATTCATAACAATGAAAATGATTATGCTTACTATATAAAGAAGTCTGAGCAGTTTGCTGTTTTTAGCGAAAATGATAGGTCGCTGGCTTTTACGCTGTTGCTTCAAGCTCATTATCACAATCAAACATCAAAGGATTATGAACAAGTCCTTTTTTATTTAAATGAGTTTGCTACCTTGTTGAAGGGTGAGATCGGTAGTGACTATTATTATCTGGAAAAAGGTAAAGCACTTTTAGGAATAGGACAGGTGGAAGACGCTTTAGTAGAATTGGACCAATTCGAAATGCCCACCACAATAAGTTACCCTCTTGAATTATCTATCCTCTACACCGCAGATGCGTATAAGGCTATTTGCCTTTTGCAACTTGGAAGAGTCGAAGAAGCTTCGATCTGCGCGGCAAGGGCAGCTAGTAATATAGGCCCGCTCCCAAGAACGCCGTATCAAGAGTTTATAAATAATACCTTGGATATGGTTAATAAAAGTCTCTAAAATAAGCTCAATTTCATTATATAGGTTAAACACAGCTCCTGTTCCCGAAGTGGGATTCAGGAGTCTTTTTGTCGATCCTCGGCTTCATTATTAGTGTATAAATAACGAAATCGTTCTATTGACGCAAATAGTTCCAAGAGATTGTTCTACAATTCCAGAGAAACTGTTCATTATCAGGCTGCTGTTGTGAATGCTATAGTTGATTTGTGGAAACAACCATAATAGGTCCGGAGGGGTTTCAATGAAAAAAAATCACACAATCAGCATGATCGCTGCCATAGCGGCATGTATGGTCGCAGCAACAGGCTGTTCGACAGGGATGGATAATTCAGGGGGAGCATCCAATACAGCAGCACCAGCTGCAAATACTGCGACTGCCAAGAAAGAAAAAATCACCTTAACGATGTGGGGCGGCGTACCCGCAGAGTCTGGCCCACAAGGCGTAGTAGACGCATGGAATGCCAAAAATTCCGATGTTCAGGTCAAATATGAGCGGTACGTTAACGATGACGCAGGTAATATGAAGCTGGATACGGCTTTGGCGACCGAGCAGGATGTAGATTTGTTTGTTAACTACTCACAGACACAGCTGCAGCGGCGGATTGATGCCGGATTTACTCAAGATCTTGGCACTTACACGGACTACAATATTGAAGAAAAGATTCAAGGTTCCAGCGAATGGAAAATAAATGGTAAATATTATGCCATGCCGACCAGTAAAAGTCATTACTTTGTATGGTTCAACAAGGACCTGCTTGATCAGGCTGGCCTCAAGGTGCCGACCGAATGGACTTGGGCCGAGATGAGCGCCTACGCGGACAAGCTGAAAAGCGATAAGCGATATGGTCTTGTACAGCACACGGAACCGCTGCCGGATCCGCTGGACTCTGTTTCGGTCAAGTATGGGTATACAAAGCCGGATGGTTCCTCCAATATGGACCATGCCTTGTACGGCAAATGGCTGGAAACGATGAAAGCCATGATGGCCGATGGCCGTGCGACACCTCCATATGCTGAGCAAATAACTTCAAAAATGCCAGTGGATACCGTCTTCCTGAAGGGTGAAGCTGCAATGCTGAATGCGGGTACCTGGATATTCCGCAGCTCGAATAATATGAAGGATAACCCGAGAACATTCAAAGTCGCTTTTGCGCCAGTACCTCGATTAACGGACAATGCAGCAGAATTCATCTCGCGTGGAGGTACCGGAGATTCGATATCGATCAATGCCAAATCCAAAAATAAGGAAGCAGCATGGACCTTCCTTAAGTGGTATGCAGACGGAGGTATGCTTCCGATGGTACCTGGAGGACGTTTCCCGGCTTCCAAATCAGTAAATCAGGATGAGGTAATGAAGCTGCTGCTTGGAGATAATGCGGCAACGTATGATCAGGAGTCGTTAAAGAGGGTTTTATTCAACGACGTTCCGAAATATGCACGTTCGCTTCCGAAGCAGGTCTTGGATTTACGTCAAGAGGAATATGAGAAGTTTTTCACAGGGAAGCAGGATGTGAAGGGTACACTGGATTCCATAGCCAGAAGACATAATGATTATATCAAACAAACAAAAAAATAATCGAATGAAGCGAGGGGGGAGCAGCGACTCTTCCCTCGACATTCACTCATGACGGATTGGGGTGGAATCAATGGGAAGTAAGCAGCGATGGGTCGGATATGCATTTATTTTGCCTAACCTGATTGGGGTGCTTCTATTCTTTATCATACCGGCTATATTCTCTGCGGTTCTGATGTTTACGGATTGGCAATTTACGAGCAAGACGTATCACTTTATAGGATTGGATAATATCAAGCGTTTATTTCATGATGAACTGTTTTATCTCTCGCTGAAAAACACGATTTTTTTCCTTATTAGTGTGCCGATCTCCGTCATATTAGCTTTTGTGGTTGCCGTTGTTCTCAATCGTTCCGTATATATGAAATCACTGCTTCGCGCGCTCTATTTCATGCCGTATATTACGAGCGGTGTGGCGGTGGCGTTCGTATGGATGCTGTTATTTCAGCCGAAGCAAGGTCCCATCAATATGATGCTAATGAAATTGGGCTTCGATCACCCGCCAGGCTGGTTAACTTCACCGGATACCGTTATGATCGCGATCGACATCATTTGGATTTGGTTTATGCTTGGCTATAACATGATCATTTATTTGGCAGCACTTCAGGAGATTTCACCGGAATTGTTGGAAGCAGCCAAAATAGACGGCGCTTCGGTTAGACAAAGCGTGTTCAGCATTATGCTGCCGCTCGTAAGTCCTACCACCTTCATGCTTGTGGTTACGGGATTAATTATGACGATCAAAACCTTTGGCATTATAGAAGCATTGACTCAGGGCGGACCGGGTAATGGCTCGCTGATCTTATCCTTATACGTCTATAAAACCGCGTTCCGTTATTATGAAATGGGTTATGCCTCCACAGTGTCCTGGGCCTTATTTGCAGTGATTCTGGTCATTACGGGCGTTCAATGGTTTGGCCAAAAGAAATGGGTACATTATTAAGGAGGCTCGTCTGATCATGAATTCCAAGGCTGATTACTCTATTCCACGACGCAGCCCGGTGCTTGCCACAAATCGAAGATCCACCCTCCGGGGTTTGCAAAAAGGATTGCTCACACTCGTGATGGCTGCTTTTGCTATCATTATGGTGCTGCCCTTTATATGGATGATTTCGACATCCTTCAAAACACCTGCAGCTGTGTTCGAATATCCGATTCAGTGGATTCCTACACACCTGGTATGGGAGCATCATATCAAGGTATGGACGGGAACCAACAGCTTTGTACCGTACTATCTCAATTCCTTAAAGGTTGCATTGATCAGCATGACGGGGGCGACACTGCTCTCGGCACTGGCAGCCTATGGTTTCACGAAAGTGGAATTTAAAGGAAGAGATTCGTTGTTCATGCTGTATCTGGCGATGATGATGATTCCACCTCAGGTGCTGTTTGTTCCCAAATTTATTATGTTTAAATGGATGGGTATCTTCAATACACATTGGGCGCTCATTTTACCGGGTATGATTACGATATTTGGGGTTTTTATGATGAGGCAGTTTTTTATCTCGATCCCCAAGGATATTTCCGAATCGGCGTTTATTGATGGGGCCGGACATTTCAAGATTTTTACACGTATTATGCTTCCCTTGTCGAAGCCTGCGCTCGCTACTCTGGCGGTAATCGATTTTTCCTGGCACTGGAACGATTTTGAAAATGCGCTCGTTTTTATTATTAAACGCGAATTGTACACGGTGCCGCTTGGTTTGCAAAATTTCATTCTCGAATTTAACGTCGATTATAACGGGATGATGGCCGCGGCTGCAGCTGGCATACTGCCGATGCTGGTTGTGTTTTTAATCGGTCAACGATTTATTATTGAAGGTTTATCCAGTACCGCTGTAAAAGGATAACGAGATTCAGATGCAGGAACAGGCCTTCTTGAAGGGGGCTTGTTTTTCTCGATTCCTGGAGTGATCGGACATGCTATAATAGCTTGTGATACAAATGTAAGTCGGTTGAATTTCAGGAAGGGGTTGATTCCGTGTCGAGCAAGCTGTTTGCCTTATTTCCCAAAACGCTCAAGAATCGCCTGTTTCTGGCATTCGTTATGTTGATACTGCTTCCCTATGCTTTTTTGAATGTTTACAATTTCAATAGTGTTGAAGGGGTTTTGAGAAAGCAGACCGCCGATCAAAGCCTGGAGCAGATGACTACGCTGCAGAAGTCATTGGAGGATCTGCTGAACGTTGTGTACAAAACCGTAACGCTGATAGAGCAGGATGTGTTGGTAACCTCGATCCTTCGTGAACCTAATGAGCATGACAGTCTGCGAAGGGTATATATGATTGATACCAAATTCAAGTCGATCATTAACAGTCTGTTTATTAGCCTGTCGCCGGTTTATTATACATTGTTGGATGGTTCCGGTAACGTCTATGCCTCCTATACACCGAATGAGAGCTTGTCCTATAGCCAATTGACGCAGGAGCCCTGGTATACCGCAATCTTGCAGCAGCCTTATCGTTACGTCTGGAACTGGGACAAGAATTACGTAAGCCGTGATTTGTCACGAAGCCCTCAGCTGCTTACTTATTCAACACCCCTGCGGGATAGAGACGGAACCCGATATGCTGTTATGCGGGCAAGTGTTGACGTATATGAGTGGTTTCGTGCAGCTACCCAATTTAATGAAGAGACGTATTTGCTGCTGGAATCGGATGGAACGATACTTGCTGATAGCAAGAGCGGGAGAATCGAGAAGACGGAGAGGCTTGCTGGAGGCCATAAGCTGGATCATAAAGGCTATTACGTGGAGGGTGAGTACTTACATATTTATACGGAGCTGCCCCGAATCAATAAATACATGATGAAGCGTGTGCAGATGAATCAGATTTATGCTGAAGTAGATCGTCTGAAGAAGTCGTTTTTTACTGCATCGATCACGTTTACGTTGGCCTTTATTACGATAACATTGCTGATTGCGTCTACGATCACCAAACCACTGCACAATTTACAGCGCAAGATGGCCAATGCAGTAGACAATAGATTTCGAGTCCAGCTGCCTGAATCCAAATACCAGGGGGAAATCCTGCAGCTAACCCGTACCTTCAATCAGATGATGGCAGATATGGAGCAATTGATCCAGCGACTTAAGGAAGAGGAACGGAACAAAGAAGCGGTCAGGTTCCAAATGCTGCTTTCGCAAACGAATCCGCATTTCTTGTTAAATACACTCAATACGGTTAAATGGTTGGCATTGGTTGAGAATCAGCCGGATATCGCCGAGATTTGTGTATCCTTGGGGAAATTACTTGAGGCAGGCTTAAATTCAGAGCGCGAATTGATTTATTTGAAGGATGAGCTTGGTCTGGTGGAGTCGTATATTTATATCCAAAATTTTCGTTACAAGCAGTTGTTTGATGTGCAATACGAGGTGGAGCCAGGTCTGGAATATGCACTGCTGCCCAAGCTAAGCCTACAGCCACTTGTTGAAAATAGTATTCAGCATGGCTTTATGGAAAGGGAGCAGAAGGGACTTATTACAATTAGAGCGTATGGAAAAGAAGGAAAGTTGTACCTTGAGGTTGAGGATAATGGATCAGGATCAGCTGGGAAGCCTACAAGCAAAACGATTAAATCGGATCGCCAACGAGGGGGTATCGGGATCAGCAATCTGAAAGAAAGACTGGCGCTGTTATTTAAAAGTAACGCAGGTCTTGAAATGGTTGTATTGGAGCAGGGAACTCGGGTACGCTTTTATTTTCCGCTTCTGATTTCCGAGCCGTATGTTGACGAGCGCAATCTGCCTGTCCAAGCTGATGAAAGATAAACGGAGCATTGTGGAAAATGTTCTATCTGATCCTACAATACTATGGAATCACGGGATATTGTTCTATAACCAGACGAATTTGACACTTAACCCGTTTATTTCTCCTGTGATACGATGAGTTTGCAATCAGCTATGTGGAATCTATTTTGTAGAAGACTAGCATGCAAACGCTTTTATCGTAAATCCAGGAGGTGAGTACACCCGTATTTGGTAGAAGTATAGGCTTCTTACTAAACAAGTGGAGGTATGAACAATGAAATGGTTAACATTAGGTAAAAAGCTCGTGGTTACTGCTACTCTAATGACCCTGCTGTTGCCGGCAAGTATAGGCAGCGCCGCGGCGGTATTAACGGAAGTCCCTTACTCGATTGATTCCAGCAACCAGGCCGGCTGGTGGACACCACTGGATACTTATGTCACGGGAAACGAATATGCGTATATGGCCTACAATGCACCAGGCAGCACAGCAGGCACACATAAAATTAATATTGCCAGAAGAGATAATTCAGGAAGCTGGACGAATATTCCGGTAATGAACGGAACCACGGCTGCTGAGTACAGCGATGATATTGGGCATAATCAACCATCTATGGCCAGAGACGGCAGCGGCAGATTCCACGTATTTGGTTCTATGCATACGAACACCTGGCGATATTTTCGTTCGGATTCAGTAGGCGGTAGTCCTCAATATCATTCACCGGATATGCCGGACTCGACGCTCAAGGTCACCTACCCCGTATTGACGACAGCACCGAATGGTGATTTGTATTTGATGGTTCGGGGAAGTGATGATGCCAATACGCGTCGTAACGGAGTCTTGTACCGCTGGAACAACAGTGCCAGTACATGGGGGAAAGTGGCTGTCATCGCATCAGCAGCGAACAGATCGGTATATCCGGATGATCTGGTCTTTGACTCCAACGGAGATCTGCATATTTTGTTCGAATGGTCGAACTTTCCTTCCAGTGGACTGCGTCATGAGCTATCCTATTTAAAATACAGTCCTTCAACAGGAATCTTCTCCAAGGCAAATGGATCGGCAGTAACCCTTCCTGTAACGAATGCAACGGTTGATATTATTCAACCATTAACTGGCAGCGAAATTTACGTTGCAGACTCAGGGGTTCCGGACGGGCCCGGCGTACAGAGCGCAAAGCTGGCGGTGGATTCATCAAACAGTCCCAAGGTTGCTTACCGATATCGGGAAAGCGGAAGCTCGATTTTCTCCGTGAAGTATGGCTACGTGAGCAGTGGTGCATGGAATGTTCAAACGGTATATGATACCAGTCAAACGAAAGCTGCTATTGATATAACCTGGACAGGATCGGATAAAAGAGTATATTATGTAACCGATACGGGTACCGATAGAGCTTTCATGGCAGTCAATACGAGCGGATCGACCTGGACTTCAACATCGATTGCTCCCGGGAAGCCCATTGAACGGCTGGCTGTAGAGCGGAATGCTAACGGGATCGATATATTGTACCTGGTAGATATCAAGAATTTAAAATTGTACTACGGCAAAAATTAATAGCCTGTGAATCGTGCGGATTGTTGACCGTGCTGCGGAACTTACGGATCAGGCGTACGCGGCTATAGTACACAAAATCAGGAGGTGAGGAACATGTGGACCGTATTGCTGGTGGAGGATGAGGTGTTCGTTCGAGAATCGGTCAGGCGGATTGTGGATTGGCAAAGTCTTGGCTTTAATGTGATCGGCGAAGCCGGGAACGGTGAAGAAGCACTGGGCTTTATTGAGCAGCATCTGCCTGATTTGATCATCTGTGATATTCTTATGCCCAAAATGAATGGTGTGGAACTGCTGCAGCGGGTAAGAGAACTGGAGATCGGCAGTCGGTTTATTATGCTGTCCTGCCTCAGTGATTTTGATTATGTGCGGAAAGCGTTAGAGTATGGCGCTTCCAATTATATACTTAAGCTGTCCATGAATGTTCAGTCGTTGATGGATGCGCTCGTCAAGGTTGAGGTGGAGTTAAGCAAGCAGCAGGCTTCCGGACTGTCGATACCCCCTTCACGGATAGATACACAGCAGCAGGCTGACACCGGGCACCGTGAGGTGGATAAGCTGATCTCGTACATGAAAGAAAATTTTCGCAGCATGATTTCATTAAGGATGCTGGCTGAGCACGTTTCTATGGATGAGAAATATATCAGCACCTTGTTTAAGAAAAAAACAGGAAGCAACGTGATTCAATTTCTTCATCAGCTTCGAATCGATGAGGCTAGACGTCTGCTGGAGCAGTCCAACATGACGATTTCGGAAATCGGCACGCAGGTCGGGTATGAGAACGATAATTATTTTATTAAAATTTTCAAGCGGTTTACTGCTCTGACGCCGAACGGCTATCGAAGCCGTACTCGTCTTAGAGGAGAAGTACCATCAGTGAAGGGTTAAAGGAATGAATAATAGCACAAAATAAAGAAGCACTCAGCGAGGCTGGGAGCTTCTTTATTTTTGTATACAAACGGGTTAGATAGATCAGAGCGACATTTCTTGAAGTGTGCATTATGCTATTTTGGAAGATAGCTTTGATTCAGTCCTTTGTTACTGGTTACTGCGAACAGTCACATCCGTGTAGGCTCTATTCCCGTTAGGCAGGATAGCTACCAAAGTAAAACGGGTTACATTGCCGGTAACAAGCACATTTCCAGCCGTATCAACTGTGACTGTACCCACACTTCCATTGCTCGGATTTCCGACAATATCCTCCGGATTGAAAAATGTGTTAAGTGCAAAGTTATAGTTTTGAGCTTCATTCTGCTCGTATTCAATGCCATAATTGTCGGTAATCTTTAAATCCATTTTATCATAAGCGTTAAACAGACCATAATAGACTCCTCCGGTTACCGTTGCAGTATGGGTATAGGAGGATTTTCTGGCTTCAATTTTTTGTCCTGCCACGGCATCAGTTTTGACCTGAACGGAAACGGCTGTTTGTTTATTTTCTCCGTTCTGGGTTGAGTAAATGATGTTTACCGTAGCTGTACCCGCTTTGTTACCAAGAATATATCCTTTATGATCGGATGAAACAGCAGCCTTGACTATGGAAGGATCGGAAGAAGTGATTGATTGAATAATGCCGGGTATTGCTATTTGTTCACCGGATGAATTGGTTGCATTCATCGTAATTTTTTTGGCAAATTTACTGGACACAGGGTTTTCTGCATCGGCTTTTGTTGTATACCCGGACAAGCCTGTTGCTGCCTGCGTTATTCCGCTGTCAATAACATTACTCAGATCATATGAGCCTGTAATCTCATAGTTCAACGTACCTGATGCTGTTGACGAACCGATTGCAAGTGTACTGGATACGGTCCGAATGGATGAAAGACCGTCACCACTTAACGTTATAATATAAGAGCCGGGACTCAAAACGGTATTAGACAATTTTAGTGCTGCTGTTTTTTTATCAAGTGACCAGCTTACGGTCTTGGACAGCTCCGCACCTTCCTTGTTAATCGACCACAGTGCAAGGTCTGTATCGACTGGCTGATCCAGAGTAACGACAATTGATTGGTCGCCGGATGCTTTGGATGAGAGGATGGCTGGACCTTGTGACTGATTTTGACCCTGACCTTGACCCTGAGTAGGAGTCTTGGCCGCGTTGAATGCCTGGGAAGAACCATAGGCACCGACAACCAGATCAGAACGCGTCGCTATTGCGCTGCCAACCTTATCGCCAGGATGAATGCTTAATGAAGTGGCTTGGTTGACAGCATCCGTGTACCATGGAGATGATGACGTATTGACGGTTTTGCCAAGACCTTTGACAAGGACAGTATCTAATTGTCCAATGGTTACATTCTCGCCTGGGGCAAAGGTGGTGTCTGTCATGCCATCAATGAGTCCTGCTTTTTTAGCGGCTTCAATGTAAGGAATAGCCCAACCATTGGCAGCGTCACTGACACGAACATCTGCGAAGCTGGAGGTTTGGTTGGTTAAATCTATTGGAAGTTCGAAGATTAATGAAGCGACTTTGGCAAATTGGGCTCTGGTCATATTTTGGGTGATACCAAAGCTGTCGCTAGATACGCCTTCGAATACTTGCTTGGCCAGAAGCGCGTCAATTTTGGATTTTAGTGCACTATCCACATTCGTCAGATCCTTGTAATCGGCTGTAGTTTTTAAAGTGTCAGCCATTGCTGTGGAAGCCATAATCGATAAGGCTAGAGTAGCAGCGGCGATCATAGAAATCTTTTTTTTCATTAGGGCCATACCTCCAAATTTGTTGTCCATTCAAGTATAACTATTTAGTTAGTATAATTATAGATTAGTCTTAGTATAGAATATACAGGGAATGGTTTCAAATTTAAGGAATGTCGGTATGTCATTATGTATCAAACTGCAATCGTTGTTTCTTGACACAAGAAATGAAGCAGAAGCCTCCAGAGAAGTTGCAAGGCGTGCTTCACCATGTTAAGCTTCCATGAATTGTTGACGATTAATCATTCGAAGCGATTTCATTTCTTTCTAGGGCAATTAAATGCAGTACAGATGAAGCGTTATAAATGGCCTCGAATATTCTTTTTTCAGAAAGTAAGTATTGTTCCTGCTCATATAAATATAAGGCTTCCGTTAAGTCTTTAAGGGCCAATTCCAAGCAGTTTGCAGTGATTTTTGTGTAATTAAAATGTTCCATATCCTACTCAGCTCCTTTTTTATATACTTTATGCGGCTGTACAAAGGTTGTACTAGACTGAACCACTATTTTTAGGGTAGGGATGAAGGGAAATCTGATCGTAATCAAACAATTGAAGGCTGCCTGGAGTGTTTCTTTACTTTTTACATTAATGCTGTTATTTTACTTCCATGCAACATAAGAAAAGGACGGGGGGTAAAAAGATGTTTACTGAACAAGAAAAGGAAGCCTTGTACAAGTGTATTTATATGAGAAGGGATGTGCGGACATTTTTACCGGACCCTGTTTCGGAAGAAACCATAATGAAATTGCTGGATGCCGCACATCATGGACCTTCAGTAGGGTTTATGCAACCATGGAATTTTATCCTAGTTTCTACTGATCAAGTCAAAGAGCGTTTGGCTTGGGCAGCAGATAAAGAGAGAAGGGCATTAGCAATTCATTATGAAGAGACACGACAAGACGAGTTTCTAAGTCTAAAGATCGAGGGGATCAAGCAGGCTCCTTATACGATTTGCGTGACTTGTGACCCAACTCGGGGCGGCTCTCATGTTCTAGGAAGAAATTCGATACCCGAGACAGATATTATGTCCGTTGCTTGTGCGATACAAAACATGTGGTTAGCGGCTTGTGCAGAAGGTTTGGCTATGGGCTGGGTAAGTTTCTATAAAAAAAATGATGTTCGAGATATCTTGAGAATACCACCTCATATTGACCCGGTAGCCTTGCTATCGGTAGGATATACAGACCATTATCCAGAGAAACCGATTTTGGAGACAGCCAATTGGGAAAAACGCAGGGGCCTGAATGATCTGATATTTAGTGAGACTTGGGGAAATTCAAAAAGCTGACCGAAGTTGATTATGCTTGATATGGAAAATCAACTGTATGAAGTTAAAAGGAGGAGTCTGTAATATTATGATCCAACCCCAAGTCTCAACGACAGCCGATTCCGAGCCGCAAATAGCTTGCATCATATCAGCCACCTATCCCGCGCGGCACGGTAATGTGGTTCGTCCTCTTGTGGATAGCGCCCCAACCTTCAGACGGATTTGCGAGGCAGTTGAGACCGCGAGGCACAGTGTCTGGCTCACGATCACCTTCGCGGCGCCGGATTACCAGATGCCGGACGGACGTGGCACGCTGTTCGATGTGCTGGATCGGGCGGTCGCACGTGGGTTAGACGTTCGGATCATTTTTTGGCGCCCTAATCAAGAGAGCAGTGGGTATGGCCAAGCATTTGCTGGATCGCCTGCTGACCGTGACATGCTTGATGAGCGTTATTCGAGCTTCCGCGCCCGTTGGGACCGTGCTCACGCCGCCTACTGCCAACACCAAAAAATTTGGCTGATAGATGCAGGCCAACCGTCCGAGACAGCATTTGTTGGTGGAATTAATCCAACTTTCAAAGCCTTCGAGCCCGGCCACGTGGGAGAAGGTCATCGTCACGATGTCTACGTCGAAGTGATGGGACCGTCTGCGACCGATGTGCACCACAATTTCGTCCAAAGATGGAACGAGGCCAGCGAGAGAATGCTGGAAGACGGTGTGTGGGGTCACAACGGAGATGATGAACTGTCCTTTCCGATGCACGTTACGGATCCCCGAGGCGACAGCCTCGTACAGATCCAGCGCAATGTCCATGCGGGCCGTTACAACGATAGTCACCCGACTCCAGGAGGGCTTCCCTACGATATCGCCGCAGGGGAGCGAACTATCTTCGATCAGTACAATCAGGCAATCTACGCTGCAAGCAGTTCGATCTATATTGAGAATCAGGCACTCCCGATTCCAGAGATAGCGGTCAGTCTTGAGGAAGCTCTTAAGCGTGGTGTAGATGTTGTTGTCCTCGTTCCAGCCGAACCCGAGGAATATGTACGCGCAGCCCGCCGGAACCGGGACCGCAAAGGCTTCTTTGCTCACATAGAAGCACTTGGTGACTATGAAAATTTCACGCTTGTCGGAATTGCCGGACCCGATGGTCAGGGTGGGCGCAGCAATATCTATGTACACGCCAAAATCATGCTGGTGGACGATGCATGGGCGACAATTGGGTCCTGCAATCTTCACTCGAATTCGCTCTTTGGTCATACGGAGATGAACGCTGCCATATGGGATCCGAAAGTGGTGCGTGCGTTACGCCATCAACTTCTGTCGGAACACCTTGGCCAGGACACCTCCTTGTTGGACGACAGAGCTGCGCTTCAGCTCTATCGAAAAGTTGCTCAAGAAAACCAACTCAAAGGAGAGTGCGGTGACTTCAACTGGGAGGGTCTTGCATTTCGTCTGGATCCGAAGACTTACGGCGAATAACAGTACATATTGCCTGGACTAATCATTTTAATAGACTGAATATCTCAAACGAAAAAAGCTATCCTTTATGTACAAAAAGAATAGCTTTTTTTGTGCTGTAGTGAATACATAGTTTGTGACCAACAATACTTCTTTACAAAAGTATTTATTAATTTTAAAGTAAAGGTAATAAATGTAATTTTCATATTGCCAAAGAATGGAGGAATAAAGTGCGGTCGAAAAAAAAGATCTCTTATTTGTTACTCATCCTATTTTTTGCATGTATCGGTGCCGTGCTTTTAGGTAAGGTGCTTTTTTTGAGTGATACTACTGCAACGCAGGAAATCATTCCTATAACAGAACCCAAGCCTGTCACAACCGAAAATACGGCTCCACAAACAGCGAATAAAAGTTTAATAGAGTTGATTAGAGCATATGGGGATATTCCTTTGATCGATGCTCATAATCATGATGCCAGCGATTATAAATATATCAGAATGAAAAATATGTGGGAAACGACCGCGGTCGATCGAATCGTTTTATTCGGTGACGTCTCTGAGCCCTCGGCAGTAAAAACAGATGAGATTGCGTGGGAAGCCTACCGTGATCGCCCGGAAGTCATCATTCCCTTTTTCTCCGGAATCAACTTGCTTGAATCTTCAGGGGTGGATGCCGCTCGCACGATGCTGGAAAAAGGATATTTCGGAATCGGGGAAATTGCAGCCGCGTCCACAAATTCACCGGTTTTGTCCAAGGTTGCCTGGAAAACGAAAGATCCGATGGACGGCTTCTTGCCACAAATTTATGAACTGTGTGCCCAGTACAAAGCCCCCGTCCTGCTTCATATCGACCCTCCCAACGGATTTGTAATTGAGAAATTCAAAGACGCATTAGCGTCCTATCCGAACACGACTTTTATTTTCGCGCATGCAAATGCCTTTAATTCTCCGGGCAACATCCGTGAGCTTTTGAAAACATATCCTAATGTGTATGCTGATTTCTTCGCAGGGTTCACAGCATTTAATCCAGAAAGTTCCAATAAGCTCAAAGATTTTATACCCGTTATGAAAGAATTCCCTGACCGCTTTGTACTGAGTACAGACTCGGGGTTCGGTTTGAAAAGTGAGGAACAAGCGATCGAAGGTATGTACCGTCTGATTGACGAGCTCGGAGACAAAAAGATTGCCACAATGATTGCCTATGATAATCTGTATTCTCTTATTCGCGATCAACCAGCCACAACTACACAAATTGAAGCTATTCGTAAGCTGGATAATGGAAAAATTCAAACGCTCAATCTGGAAAAGTTAACAAAGCTGGAGGCAGGGGAAATTCTTGTAGGTAAAAGATAAGAACGAAAGTGAAACTGTGCACAGGTGGATATGGACGAGCGAGCGGTAACACGAATGGTGCGAATTGAAATATGCTGTAATGGCAAAGATATCTGATATACACAGTGTACCTTTGAGGAGGTGTATGATGAAGTTTGAGTTGGGACGTTGTTTGCTTCAGGAGCGCTTGAACGAATCAGATATGACATTAGAGGAACTCTCGCGGCAGCTTCGTTACAAACCTGAACGCATTTTAGATTATATAGATAACCAAAGAGTGATGCCACTAAAAACGGCAATCTCCATAGCCAACTCAGTCGGATGCAATGTACAGGATTTATATGAGTTAAGGCCGATAGACTGACGAAGCTTAAAAATATCGGAGGTAAGAGGCTCTCACCGTACATGGGGGCCTTTTTCTGTTTCATTTAGGGATGGAAAGTCGATTGTGATGCTGATTCCCATCATCATAAATTATTTTGCGTGTATTTCATATAATGCTACAATATGGGTAGATTAGATGGGTTAAGTTTCTTCAAATTATCGCGGCTCAGGATTTAACGGACAGAATGACGTAAGGTCATTTTATATTTCGTGCAAAACAAAACTGAAACTCTAAAATATGGAAATTATAAGGAGATACAATGACAGAACATAAAGCAATACCAGAAAAAGAAACTGGGTGGAATTTCGATAACAGCTACGCTCGTCTGCCGAATTCATTTTATACCAGATTCAACCCAACACCTGCACGCTCACCAAAGTTGATCATTCTTAATAATCCGTTGGCCACATCTATGGGGTTGAATGTCCAAGCGCTGCAAAGCAATGAAGGTGTAGCAGTGCTTGCTGGCAACCAGATCCCAGATGGAGCTTTGCCTCTTGCTCAAGCGTATGCAGGGCATCAGTTCGGGTATTTTAACATGTTAGGGGATGGCCGAGCTGTGCTGCTTGGCGAACAGAGTACACCATCAGGTGAGCGGTTGGATATTCAGCTTAAGGGATCAGGCCGTACACCATACTCCCGGGGAGGCGATGGTCGAGCGGCGCTTGGACCGATGCTGCGCGAATACATCATCAGCGAAGCCATGCATGCGCTTGGTATTGCTACCACCCGCAGCCTTGCAGTGGTGACAACAGGTGAGACCATAAACCGCGAAATCGGTCTTCCTGGCGCAATTCTGACCCGCGTGGCTGCCAGTCATCTGCGAGTCGGAACCTTTCAATACGCTGCAAGATGGGGGAATGACGAGGATCTACGGGCCTTGGCTGATTATGCCTTACAAAGGCATTTTCCAGAAGTTGACGCTGCTGAGAACCGCTATTTGAGCCTACTTCAGGAAATGATCAAGCGTCAGGCTGTGCTGATTGCCAATTGGCAGCTTGTGGGCTTTATTCACGGGGTGATGAACACCGACAACATGGCCATTAGCGGAGAAACCATTGATTATGGTCCTTGCGCCTTCATGGATGCCTATGATCCAGCCACTGTATTCAGTTCTATTGACAGTAATAGTCGTTATGCCTATGGTAATCAGCCGCATATTGCGGTGTGGAATCTTGCCAGATTGGCTGAAAGCCTATTGCCGCTGCTGCATGTCAACGAGGAACAGGCTGTCAAATTGGCCGAGGATGCGATTTCAAATTTTGGCGAGCTGTATCACCGTAATTGGCTGAAGGGAATGAGGGCAAAACTCGGGATGTTTAACGAAGAGCCAGAGGATGCATCACTGATTGAAGACCTATTAAGTATGATGCAGAAATACCGTGCAGATTACACCAATACTTTCCGAGCATTAACTATTGATAAAACGGAGGATATAATCCTGTTTGGCACCGAGAGATTTGCTCAGTGGCAAGAGCTGTGGCAGGCGAGACTTGGCAGGCAGCAGGAATCACAAGCTTCCTCGCATCAGTTAATGAGAAACAGCAATCCTGCGATAATTCCGCGCAACCATCGGGTCGAAGAAGCACTGGAAGCTGCAGAGAAAGAAGGAGACTACAGCGTGATGGAGCGACTTCTTGATGTGCTTTCAAACCCATACGCGCACACTCCTGAACAGGCTGATTACTCTACACTACCTGAGCCATCAAACCGACCTTACCGAACCTATTGTGGTACCTGAATACGGACGATTTCCCTCTTCACCTTTGTTATATGGTAAACTATTGGTATTATGGTTAAAGAATGGGGGATCCTATGGAACAAATAGTGTTCAATCAACTTGAATTTGTACGCCGTCTTACAATCGATGCTGTGGAGGGAATATCAGAAAAAGCTCTGGATTTCATTCCAGAAGGGTTTAATAACAATGTGAGATGGAATCTGGGACATATTTATTTGGTTCAAGAGAGATTTGCCTTTCATTACGCTGGTGAGCCTGTGCAATTGCCTGATAATTATGGTCGATTATTTGCAAAAGGTACCAAACCAGCCGATTGGAACGAGGGGCCTCCAAAACTGGACATACTACTTGAAATACTTGCAGAGCAACCGAAACGGATTCAGGTGACCTTGTCCAATCGCTTTGGCGAGCAAGTGAAAGAACCATTAACAACAGGCAGTGGTTTAACTTTAAGTACAATAGGTGAATTCTTAAACTATACACTTTATCACGAGGGCATGCACTTTAATGCGATACGTGCACTAATACGATTCACAGATAAAAGCTTGTAAATACAGATCGACAACGACTAACACGCGCGTACTAAACGAAACAGCTAATGCTTAAAGATCCTAAGACCCTGCTCCAGGGTCTATTTGCATTGTTCAAGAAGTAAATACCAATTTGGTAGGATTTACCGTTTAGTTTTATTTGATAGGGGTAAATACATAAGGAGCTTATTACATAGAGAAATTTTGGGAGGGAACTATTTTGAGAAAATGGACATCAATGTTATTAACCGTTCCGTTGCTGCTGAGCATCACTGCGTGTGGGCAAAAAGGTGAAGTTGCTCCTGCAGGGGCCAGTCAGCCAGCGGCTGGCATGAATCAACCAACGGCAACAAGTAAGGTTGAAACAACTAAAGGGACGCCAACAGTCGAAGAACTGATCAAAAAAACATCGGAGGCCAGTCAAAAGCTGAAAAGCTATTCCATGGATACGAAGATGGATCAGAATATTTCCGTTACGGTGGACGGCAAGAAGCAAGATCAGAAAGTAAATATGAATATGAAAACAGATGTGATTCAAGAGCCGATTGCCATGTACCAGGAAATCAAAATGGCGATGCCAGGCAATGGTCAAACTCAAGACATTAAGCAATACATCACACAAGAGGGAATATACATGCAGTCGCAGGGAACCTGGACTAAATTGCCTGACAACACCAAGGATCAATTAATGGCAACGATTAAAAATCAGGCAAGCCCGGATAAGCAGCTGGAGCAATTCAACTCTATAACCAAGGATACAAAGGTTACAGAGGATGGAGGCAATTATGTGATGAGCGCGACGATATCCGGCGATAGCGTTAAAGAGCTGGCTAAGAAGCTGATGAACAGCTCAGGCAGCAATAATCCGCAAATGAATGCGATGATGGAGCAGATGAATATTAAGAGTATGAAGATGACGTATGCTATCAAAAAAGATGAGTATATCCCAATGAGTATGAATGTCGAAATGACCATGGATATGGACCAACAAGGACAAAAAATTTCCATGGATATGAAAATGGACAATACCTTTTCCAATCATAACAAAGTAACTGAGATTAAAGTGCCTGCAGAAGCTTTGAAAAGTGCCAGTTAAACATTACTTGTAATGGAGATAGTTCTGTCTCCTGTATATGCCTTACGAATCTCCAAAAAGCCGCAATGCGATAATTCTCGTATTGTGGCTTTTTCATGCAGCAGGTCCCGCTGACAAATCAGGCTTTAATCGTGTGATACTTATGATGGCCTTACCCGGGCGGTAGACTTCCGCAGTATCAATTGAGTCGGCAGCGTCAATTGCTTACGCTCCAGCAGCGGATTTTCAATGACAGACATGAGCAGCTGTGCAGCGGCAGCGCCGATTTCTTTATCCTGCTGGATGACGCAGCTGGGCGGGATACGAGAGAGCGTAGAATGCTCGTAATCGTCGAAAAATATGACGGACAGCTGTTCAGGTACCTTGATCCCAAGCTCCTCTGCCGCTTCGAGCACTGCAATTCCGCTGCTGTTCGTCGCCGCGAACACGGCAGTCACATCGGGATTCCGTTCCAAAAAAGACCGAACGAGAGATTTATGTTCAACAAAGGTGTCGCCTTGTTCAGCCTTCGGTGGATGTTCGCTAAACAACTCGATCAGACAGCGGTGATGGTCAATCGGAATGTGATGCTGGGTCAGCGCTTTTTCAAAACCTGTCAAACGGTCTTCCAGGCTCGTAGTTGACCGATTGTGCAGGGCGACAAAAGCGAGGTTGGAATGACCGAGTTCAATAAGGTGGGAAGTCGCGTCATATGCACCTCCTATATTGTCCGAACAGACGCAATTCGTGTCGACCCCTCGCAAGTAACGGTCTATGACGACAACCGGAAATTTATTCAACGTCAGTCGCAAAATATCTTCGCTATAGGATTCACCGTCAACCGGTATAATCATGAAGCCTCTGGCTCCCATCCTGGAGCACTCCTGCAGTAATTGCCGCTCTTTCTCCTGATCATTCCGTGTTGAACGGAACATGATGGGATATCCATGCTCGGATAGCAACTCTTCAGCTCCAGCCAAAATATTTGCAGACAAAGAGCTTTGAATACTGGGGGTCAAAAAGACAATGGGCCTGAATGCACCTACTGCTCCCACCGCACGTTCCTGAGGCATAGAGATGTTATCCTGATCAGCTACAGCCTGCGAAATGAAAGAGCCTTTACCTTGAATGCGGTAAATCAACCCTTCCTTAACCAAATCGGACAGTGCGTTTTTGACGGTGAATCGGCTGACTCCGAACTGCTTGGCCAGCTCCGCTTCCGTGGGTAACCGATCATTTGCCTGCCATTTATTTTGATGAATATGTTCAAGGATGTAGTCTCTGATTTGCGAGTACAGCGGAGCGCGTTTCGCTTCACGTATCATAATGTAGGGCCTCCTCTGTCCAAAATATACATACACATCCTATCAAAAATAATACCAATATACAAATTTATTTTGTTGTATTTTTAGCAGTGAATAGCGAGTATATCTAATGTATGAGGTTGAAAAATAAATCTTTACAAGTATATTTGTTAGATTTATATTTAGGTTGTAAGATATGTATATTTGTATGTTAGATATGTTTGAAATCAAAATAGTGGAGGGAATTATATGAAATCGATCGACGCTCGGCTTAGGAAGCTTCTTGGAGACGCGCCTAAAACCTATTGGGAAGAAAAAATAAGCTCAAAACCAGGTTATTGGGGAGAGCGTATCCTGTCGCAGATGGTCTTTGCTCATGAAGTTTCTAAAGTGGAGGGGTACAGGTACAATGAACCGATTGAAGCGGCTCTATCCTATGTAGAACAACAAATCGCCGAAGAGGGTGTCATTGGCAAGCATACATCACAGCACGTTGAGAGCATGCTGAGCGAGCTTGCTGCTGCAGCGAAAAGTTACGATATCATCTGCGCTGCACACGCCCATATCGACATGAATTGGATGTGGCCATGGGATGAGACGGTCGCAGTTACCATCGATACGTTCCGGACGATGCTGAATTTGATGAACGAGTATCCCGATTTTAGATTTTCCCAATCACAGGCATCCATTTATCGAATCGTCGAGCAGTACGCGCCGGATATGCTGCAGGAGATCAAGAAGCGTGTTAAGGAAGGGCGCTGGGAAGTGACGGCGTCGCACTGGGTGGAAGCAGACAAAAATATGCCGAACGGCGAGAGTCTGGCCCGGCATTTGCTTTATACAAAACGATATTTGTCGCAGCTATTCGATATAGACCCGGACAGTCTAAATCTCGATTTTGAGCCGGACACATTCGGGCACAGCGTCAACGTGCCGGAAATATTGGCGAACGGCGGCGTTAAGTTTTACTACCACTGCCGTGGTAATGACGGACACATTGTATATCGCTGGCAAGCGCCTTCTGGTAAGTCGGTTATCGTTTATCGTGAGCCGACGTGGTATAACGATAGCGTACAGCCCATTCTCGGATCGTATGTCCCGGAAATTTGCCGCCAAACCGGCTTGAAAACCTATTTGAACGTTTACGGTGTTGGCGATCACGGCGGCGGCCCG
The DNA here is from genome assembly GCF_025567575.1 of Paenibacillus baimaensis. NCBI lineage: Bacteria > Bacillati > Bacillota > Bacilli > Caryophanales > Paenibacillaceae > Paenibacillus > Paenibacillus baimaensis. Next base: position 406,692 of record NZ_JAOQIO010000094.1, read on the forward strand.
ACGAGACGCGATTTGGAACGTATCATGGATATGAACGACTGGCCGATTTATCCTCAAATCCGCTTTGGCACCTTCAGTGAGTATTATAAGCTCGTCGAACCGATTGCCGATAAGCTGCCTGTCGTGACCGGTGAAATCAACTTCGTCTTTACTGGCTGTTATACATCACAGACAAGGATCAAGACAGCAAATCGGATCGGAGAAGCGACGTTAAACGAAGCTGAAACGTTCAGCTCGGTGGCGGCGGTTGCAACGGGGTCCGCATATCCGGGAGCGGCGTATGAGGAAGCTTGGAGAAATGTGCTGTTCAACCAGTTTCATGATATTCTTCCCGGCTCCGGTGTCATCGAAACCAGAGAGCATGCGCTCGGTCTGTTTCAAAATACGATGGCGATCGCGAGCACGAACCGTAAGCTTGCGCTTGAAAGTATTGCCGCCACGATCGATACGTCACAATGGAGCGGACCTGAAGACAAGCTCACGGTGTCCGAAGGTGCAGGTGTCGGTTATGGCACACGCGAGTTCAAAATTACGCAAGTCGAACGGGGCCGCGGTAATACGCGAATCGTTCATTTCTTCAATCCCTCTGTATACAACCGCGAGGAGACTGCTGAATTCGTACTTTGGGATTGGAATAGCCCAATTAAAACACTGATTGTCAGGGATAGCGAAGGCAGAGATACTGCACATCAAGTGATCGATGAAGGTTTTAACCCATATTGGGGACATCATTACATGCGGCTGCTCGTATATGTCAAAGCCCCGGCATGCGGTTATAGCACATACACCATTTCGGAGGGTGAAGGCTCGGTGAATCCTTTTCTGCCAACTGATCCGAGGGTGGAACGAGAGAATAAGTATGTGCTTGAAAACGACGTACTGCGGGTCACCTTTCATCCCGTCGATGCAACGGTCATATCGATGATCCATAAAAACAACAAATACGGGTTTCGCGGGGCGGACAATGCGTTGTCGGTTTCATTAATCCGCAGCTCTTATGATCCGGACCCGTATCCGGAGCTCGGTAATCATCACCGAATCAGCATTGGGGTATGCGTTGTGGAATCAGCCTGCGATCATGAACTGATCGAAACCGCATACCGTTTCAATCATCCGTTCAACGTATTGTCGGGTACTCCACATACAGGTACTCGGACGTTTGACGGAAGTTTTTTGAAGCTGACGGAAGGCAAGGTGGTTGTAGCCGCTGTGAAAATGCCGGAGCAAGATACGGATAAACGGTGGATCATCCGTGTTTACGAAACAGAGGGGCAGCGAACGACAGCAACACTGCAGCTGTTCCAAGCCGTATCAGCAGCTTATTACGTAGATATGAACGAACGCAAGGTATCCAACGATGGTTCGATTCAGGCTAGCGGCAAGACGGTTACATTCGAAGTGCCAGCCTATTCGGTTGCATCGATTTGCCTGGAATTCGAATAATGTACGGGCATTAATTGATAGTGTTACTAATAGATCACCCTGATTCATTCTGGGTGATTTTTTTCTGTAGACGAATGTTATAAAATAACGTATTATAATGTTGTAAACAAACATTTAAAGTTATAATCGAACTTTAATAAATTTAAACTATGAGTTTAAGGGAGTGGATTTAATTGTCGCTACAACTAAAACCAAGATTAAATCGTATGTTCAGTGCGCAAGGAAAATGCTTTGATGTGGCTGTTGATCACGGTTTTTTTAACGAGTTTGGATTTTTGGCTGGAATTGAGAATATGAAGCAAGCGATCGCAACGATTGTGGAAGCAGGTCCCAATTGTATTCAACTTAGCATCGGCCAGGCTGGACACCTCCAATCGATCCATGGCAGCCAGAAGCCCGGGCTCGTGCTTCGTACAGATGTAGCTAATATTTATGGAAGTGTGCTGCCGCGTTTCTTGTTTAGTGAGCTTATCGATAAGGCCATCGAGCAAGCTGTTCGAATGGATGCGGTGTCGGTGTGTGTAAATCTTTTACTGCTGCCTAATCAGCCAGAGCTGCACTATCAATGCATTAAAAACGTATCTTTATTAAAAACAGAATGTGAGAAATACGGTATGCCCCTGATGGTGGAGCCTTTGGTTATGGCGAGTCAAGATAAGGGTGGTTATATGGTAGATGGTGATATTCTCAAAATCTTGCCGCTTGTGCGTCAAGCTGTTGAATTAGGCGCAGATGTGATAAAAGCAGATCCTTGTGACTATGTAGAAGAGTATCACCGTGTCATTGAAGTTGCTTCCGGGATTCCAGTACTAGTTCGTGGCGGTGGAAGAGCCAGCGATGAGGAAATTATGAACCGTACCGTAGAATTGATGAAGCAAGGCGCTTCAGGAATTGTATATGGCCGCAATGTCATTCAGCATCCGAATCCAGCGGGTATGACCAAAGCCCTGATGTCGATTGTCCACCACGGAGCCTCCGCAGAGCAAGCCCAGGCTTTATTAACTCAATAACATTGAGAAGGAGATCATAGTAAATGTCGAAAAAAATCATTCGCTTTGGGGTTATTGGCTGCGGTTTAATGGGGAAAGAATTTGCCAGCGCGGCAGCCCGTTGGTGTCATCTTACTAATGTTGATTTTGAACCAAGGATTGTGGCTGTATGCGATGCGAATTCTGTGGCGACGGAGTGGTTTCAGGATAACATTTCAAGCGTGGAAGCCGCATACACCGACTATAAGGAGCTTCTCGCCAATCCTTCTGTAGATGCCATTTATTGCGCGGTTCCCCATCAGCTTCATGCGACAATTTATATCGATATTATCGAGTCAGGCAAGCATTTATTGGGAGAAAAGCCGTTTGGTATTGACCAGCAAGCAAACCGACTTATTTCAGAAGCCATTATTAATCATCCTGAGGTCATCGTTCGCTGCTCCTCTGAATTTCCTTTTTACCCGGGAGCTCAACAAATCTTTCAGTGGGTCCAAGACAATAAATTCGGTAAAATTATTGAAGTCGAAGCGGGCTTCTGGCATTCCAGCGATCTCGACCCAACAAAAGTGATTAACTGGAAAAGGCGAATCGCCACCAATGGCGAATATGGATGTATGGGGGATTTAGGCATGCATGTCCTACACCTACCGATGCGTTATGGCTGGAAGCCGAAGTCTGTAAGAGCCTTATTGTCCAAAATCATACCGGAACGACCGGACGGTAAAGGAAACATGGTGCCCTGCGAGACGTGGGACAATGCCATCCTTGCTTGTGAGGTGGAGCTTGAAAACCAACAGTTTCCTATGATTCTCTCCACCAAGCGGATTGCCCCGGGTCATGCGAATACGTGGTTTATTCGGATATCAGGTACGGATTTCTCTGCAGAATTTACAACGAAAAATCCTAAGCAGGTAGCTTCCTTACCGTATACACCAGGTGGTCCTCAAGCATGGCATGTAGTAGATGCTCCCTATAAATCAGCGTATGGCACAATTACCGGAGGTATCTTTGAGTTCGGCTTCTCGGATTCAATTCTCCAAATGTGGGCAGCTTTTTGTGACGAACTGGCGCATGGAAAGGATACACAGCAGCCTTTCTACTGTGCAACTCCAGAAGAGGCAGCGGGCAGCCATAAGATTTTTACAGCTGCATTGGAATCAAACCGGACAGGGCAAACGATATCGATTGACTGGAGGGATTAGCTTTGAGTGGCAACGAAGCAGAAGTGATCGTCGCGGGGCACATCTGTCTGGATATCATACCGACTATCTACGAGAAGCAGGCTGGAATGGAGGCTTTGCTGGTTCCTGGTAAACTGGTGGATATAGGTCCTGCCGTCATTTCAACGGGAGGTGCTGTCTCCAATACGGGAATTGCGCTTCACCGGCTGGGCAGCAAGGTTAAGTTAATGGGCAAAATCGGTAAAGATCAGTTCGGTGATGCTATTCTAAACCTGCTGAGACAGCATAGTTCGACATTAGTCGATGGTATGATTGTATCGCCTGACGAGCACAGCTCTTACTCTATCGTGATTAGCCCGCCACACATAGACCGGACCTTCCTGCACTCAACAGGAGCTAACGATACGTATTCAGCTTCAGACCTAACTTCTGAACAGCTCCAGAGTGCACGCTTGTTTCATTTTGGATACCCTCCTTTAATGCGCAGGATGTACGAAAATGATGGTGCTGAATTGGTTCTATTGCTAAAGAAGGTCAAGGATAGCGGGTTGACCGTATCGCTTGATTTGGCTAAGCCTGATCCTGAGTCCAATGCGGGTAAAGCCGATTGGCGTGCTATATTTACAAAAGTACTCCCCTATGTCGATGTGTTTCTGCCGAGTTTTGAGGAAATTCTTTATATGCTGCATCCTGATTATTACGAACAGTTTCAACAAGAATGTCTGTCTGGGGATCTTTTACCCTTTGCAAGTGGTGCCCTCCTATCTGAAATTTCGGAGCAATTGCTGGAAATGGGTGCTGCTATCGTAGTGCTGAAGCTTGGCGAGCATGGCTTGTATGTGCGAACAACGTCCAATGAAAGTCGGCTGTTGACTATGGGACGCTGCTCACCCGCTCAAGAACATCTCGTCAATTGGACGAATAGTGAGTTGATAACTTCTTGCTATAAGGTGGATGTTGTGGGGACCACAGGTGCCGGCGATTGTACGATTGCAGGATTTTTACATGGCCTGATAAGGGGTTTAACTTTAGATGATACACTACATACCGCTGTCGGTGTCGGTGCGTGTAATGTTGAACAGGCAGATGCTACAAGTGGCATTCCGGATGGATCCGTTGTGTGGAGTCGAATCAGCAGTGGTTGGACAAAGCATGAAATGAAGCTTAATTTGCATAATTGGAGCAACAATGAGGATGGCCTTTGGGTTGGACCTCATCACAAATCTGTGGAGAAGGGCAGGGATCATCTATGAAACGAAGTGAATTGGGTAAAGCGCAGGAGCGTGCAGCCGCGATGTTGAAGTCTAGCGGTATTGCATTAACGAAAGAGGAGCAGGAGCATATTGAAGTGGCGGGTTTTGGACTTGGCGAGCTTGACATTCAAGGCTTGGAGCTCATTACTTATGTGAATAATGACCGCTACTGCGCTAAAGAATTAGTATTGTTTCCACGCCAGACGTGCCCGGAGCATATACACCCACCAGTTGGCGATGATCCTGGCAAAATGGAAACCTTTCGCTGCCGCTCAGGAAAAGTATTCCTGTATGTCGAGGGTGCAGCTGCGGCAAACATCCAGTCGACGATTCCGCCAGGAAGCGAGCCTTATTACACCGTGTTTCATGAGATCGAATTACTTCCCGGTGAACAATATACGATAGATCCTGGTACTAAGCATTGGTTTCAAGCGGGCGACTTGGGTGCGATTGTCTCCGAATTTTCCAGCACTAGCCGTGATGAGTATGATATCTTTACAGACCCCCGTATCGAACGGATACCAATCGTTACGGAAGATGAATAAGAGGATATCACCCCATGATTCTATACGGAAAAAGCTGGTCGAGACGCGAACTCGAAGCACGTGTAGGCAAAATTGAACAAATCGCTGGTATTAAACGCTTCAAAGGCATAGAGGGAAATGAAACGGGTGTTGAGCAGATTCAGGTACGAACGGGAGCGGGCTTGACCTATTATGTAACCCCATCCAAGGGCTTGGACATCTCTCTAGCTGAATTCCATGGAGTGCCGATTAGCTGGCAATCTCCCAATGGGGATGCTCACTCCGCTTTATATGATGCTGCTGACAACGGCTGGCTTCGAACAGCATCCGGTGGTTTGCTTATGACCTGCGGATTGATGCAAGTAGGCTCATCTGGTAAGGATGATGGGGAAAGCCTTGGTTTGCATGGTCGAATTCACCATACTATAGCAAAGCAGGTCGCGGCTGTAAGCAGCTGGTCTGATGACGAAATGGATATGAACATTTCTGGCGAGCTGGAAGAAACCTCGATCTTTGGAGGGTGTCTTCGCTTATCGCGCCAAATTAGCAGTCGTCTCGGGAAGAACGAAATATTCATTCAGGACGAAGTACGCAATATGGGCTTTCAGCGCTGTCCGCATATGATCCTCTACCATTTCAATTTCGGATTTCCATTGTTAAGCGAAGAAACAGAAATCCATTTCAAGGATACCTATGTGCAAGCGCGAGAAAACGGTAATTCGATTCATGGCTATAAGGAGTGGCACGCTCCGGATGCAAATTATCAAGAACGAGTCTATTATCACGAATTGCAAGGCGAACCGGAAGTGCAAATTATCAATCACCATTTCCCTTTTCATAACGGGGATGCTAAGGTACAGGCTACGCTTCAATGGTCATCAGACACCTTACCGAAGCTTGTTCAATGGAAAATGCCAGGAGCTGGAACCCATGTGCTTGGCATAGAGCCTGCTAACTGCCATGTGGAAGGCCGTCATAAAGAGCGTGAGCAAGGAACTCTTGTCTTTCTGGAGCCCGGTGAGACAGTGAAATATAGCTTAAGGTTGCTCCTGATCTAAGTTCCGTGGATAATAGAGGGATTGAAGAAAAGTAACGGGGGTTCACCATGACGCATAATCCAATCATCAACCAACGTCAGCAGCAAATTTTGGATCGAATGGCTCTGGACGGCGAAGTAAAAATTGCTGAGTTGAAGGATACGTTTGACGTTACCGAAATGACGCTGCGCAGAGATCTGGAAAAGCTTGAGTTCATGGGACTGCTTAGGCGTACATTCGGAGGTGCCATTCTCGTCGGCAAGGATATTGCACTGCAGGATCGAACGGGTATCATGATGGATGAAAAAATGAGCATTGGCCAGCTAGCTGCTCAGCTAGTTAAGTCTGGTGATTCGATATTTTTGGATGGCGGCTCAACAACGCTGCAAGTTTCCAAATATTTGAAATCGGAAATGAGCATTACCGTCGTCACGAATGCCCTTAATATTGCCGCTGAGCTTCAGGCCAAGCAAATTTCTACAATCGTAGTTGGAGGCATGCTTCTGGATAAAACATCGACTTTGGTAGGTCCTATTGCCGCAGGCTCCATTGCCCAAATGGCATTTGACCGTGTCTTCATCGGTACCACTGGCGTATCGATCAAGCATGGTTTTAGTAATTCCAATATGCATGAAGCCGAAATTAAACGGCTCGTCATCGAGCATGCCTCAGAAGTGAATATTGTCATGGATCATACGAAGTACGGGTTGAAGGATTTGTTCTCGTTCGCGGCTCTTGAAGCTGTAGATCGGATTATCTCCGATCGACTTCCCGATCTGGAATTGGATGGTATACTTAAGGAAGCTTCTGTACAAATTGTAGTCAAGAACTGATTGCCCAATAGAAGAAATCGCCAAGCTCTGGAACCACTCAGGCTTGGCGTTTCTTTTTTTAACACAAACTTTACATGCATTGCGATAAGATATGTAAAGCACAATCTAATCGTTCTTGTACGAATTTGGACACGGGGGGTTACAAGTTGAAATTGTCCATTGGTAAACAAATCATCATTGGTTTTCTAATCGCTCCGCTTTTGCTCGGTGTCATTGGAGGTATGTCTTATCGGTATTTACAGACGGTCAATGAATCGTATACGGCACTGGTGGAGGTACAGGCACGTGCTGCCTTTGATTCACATGTTATTCAGTTCGACGCGGCTCAGCAAATGAATTTCCTTAACGCTTATTTTGTAGTCAATGAGAGCCAGTACTTGCAAGGGTTTCAATCGACCAATGCAGATCTGAACGAACTGGTGGGGAAAGTGTCAAACAATTTGTCGGAGGAAGGGAAGGTAACGGCGAAAGATATTTCGGAACTGAATAAGAAGCTGCAGACTCAGGCAGATAAAGTCGCAGCGCTCCTGAAAACAGACCCGAAAGAAGCGAAAAGGCTCATTAGTCTGGAAGTGCTTCCGACCGGCTCGGAAATCAAAAATGTGACCAAAACAATCGTTGACCAGCAGGAGCAATTGATGAATGAAGCTTATCGGACGAATGCGCAGCTTGTTGAGTCGACACGTCAAATGATTGTCATTGCCAGCGCCGCCGCGATCCTGATTGCGCTAACGTTCGGGATGATATTGGCCGCTCGTATTTCCCGACCATTGGCTGTAGTTAACCGCCAATTGAAAGATATAGCGGAGGGGGAAGGCGATTTGACCCGACAAATCGTGATCAGATCCAAGGGTGAATTTGGAGAACTCGCTGGATCATTCAATCAGATGGTGTATAAGCTTCGTGAGCTTATTCAACAGGTGGGTACCCATGCGGAGCAATTCGCAACGCATTCCGTACAGTTAAATTCCAGTGCTGCAGAAACGGGGGAGGCGTCAGAGCGAATTGCTACCACGGTTCATGAGGTCGCAGCCGGGTCGGTGAAGCAGCATATAAGCGTAGCAGAGAGCTCTCGCATCATCGATGTGATCTCACGACATGCCGAGAGGATTGCCGTCAAATCCAGTCATATGTCCTTGACCGTAGACCATGCAAAGGAAGCGGCTTATCAGGGTCATGATGCGATAAGAACGGCCATGAAGCAGATGACCGAGGCTCACAAGGTGATGACTTCGATGAATGAAGTCGTTGGCGGGCTTCAGGATAGGGCTTTGGAGATTGAGAAATCGATCGAGCTTATCACCGATATAGCCCGTAGAACGAATCTGCTGGCTTTGAATGCCGGGATTGAATCAGCGCGTGCAGGTGAACAGGGCAGAGGATTTGCAGTCGTCGCAGGGGAAGTACGCAGCTTGGCTATTCAATCGGCACAATCGGCGGAAACGATCGTCGAGCTGATTGCAACGATTCGGGAAGAAACCCGGAAAGCGGCCATGCTCATGAACGAAAGTACGAAGGTTGTCGATTCCGGGTTGCAGGACGTGAACCATGCGGGAGCGTCGTTCAACTCCATCGTTCAATCCATCGGTGAGATCGATCAGGAAATGATAGAGGTCACCGAGGTATCCGGCCAGATGGAAACAGACACGGTTCACGTTGCTCAAGCGATCCATGCGATTGCCGAGGTTGCCGCAGCGAATGCGAACGGCACGCAGCATATTCTTGCATCGACACAAGAGCAGCTTGCATCCATGGGACATATGACAGGCTCGATCCGGCATTTAAGTGATGTGGCGGGACAACTGCAGCTGTCTATCGACCGTTTTAAAGTATAGTCGGCATACTCCATTTACACATAGGCTCTTCCCCTGGTTAGTATACACGGAACTCCTTTACCAATCGCACCAGGCTGGGACATCTCCTCCAGGTAACGACGACCACGTTCACATTTTTTGCATCGGCTGCAGACATCGGAGGTAACTACCTTCATATTAAATTTATATTTATCTATCGAAGAGGGTGGCGTGTTTTTCTTTGTGGCTTTTTTACTCACTATACTCACCTCAAATGTTGGTTTGAAGTATAGTATGCTGTTCGTCGGTGATTGGACACATATCCAATACTGACTTTAATTCATACATCTTGATTTTTGTTTCGTCTGCTGAGTTGTCGAATTAATGTAACGATGAAGATCAGAAGGAGCGGAAAAATATAAGCGATATTATTAAGCAACGGCCATGTTGTATTCACGATTTCTTCAAGCGCGGATTCTTTGGTATAGGTAGTGAGCGATAGCAGAAGGCAGATAAAAGCGACGGGAAAGACCAGGAAACGTTCGTTTTTTAATCTGAGCCATTGCGACAGAACCCTCATAAGAATAAGCAGAAGGATGGACGCTTTGAAGTAAAAGCCGATAATAAGCGAGAATCCGATGACCGATTCGATTCTTTCGATGATTTCCTGAACAAAGATCAACCGTGCAAGCTGGTATAAGGAATATTTGAGTTCACCTGACAGAGGCCCCAGTACCATAATGCTGCAAATGACCGAGGTCAGCAACGTCATGGCATTAACAATGAGCGCAAGAAACAAGTGCTTCCCGACCTTAGATGTATCCTCTTGCTGCACGTAAGGCAATATGATGGAAAAGACCACAAGCTCGGCATAGGGAAATCCATAAACGATATATGCAGCTTTAAGAATGGGCCCGATCCCATCGGGCATGACAGGAAGAAGGTATTCCAGATGAAACAAATTCCCGACGAGCACCCAGATGATGACGATGAATCCAAACATCAGAGCCAGTAAGACAGCGGCCATTCGGGCCATAACCTCAATGCCAGCTAGCGCCGTCAAAGCTATCGTCACGAATAGTAGAGAGTTTACGGCATAGGTAGGCGTCTCTTTTAACATCGTGCTTTTAAAAAAGGTTCCAATCTCAATCACGATGCCAGCTACATGCCAGAACATCACGCAGGTAAGTGGAATGAGCAGCACCGTGGTTAATACGTTCCCCAGCGTAATGCGACTGTATTCAATAAGTGATTTATTCGGAAATTGTCGATATAAATAAAGAACGCCTGCTAACAGGATCATTCCCATTGCCAAAGCGATCAGAAGAGAAATCCATGCTCCATTGCCGGCAACGTTCGTCAGGGGCGCAGGGATGATGACGATGGAAGAGCCTGTCATAAAGAAGAGGAATAGCATGGTCATCTGGACAGAGCTAACACGTTCTTGCTTATTCATAGGTTCCTCCCGATTCCAGGTTAGTGCATTATGAAGACTTTGCAGGATCAAGCCATTGGACGATTTGCTTGGCCGGGCCATTTAATAGATTGAAGATGGTGTCAAGATTAGGCCACGACTTGGTGGTAACAAATAGAAAACCGAGATAAAGAAGAGGCGCCAGCATCGCCCCATAGACAAGCCGATCGCGGGGGCAGGCTCCTCTGAACTTTGGTATGTCGCAGACAAGCATAGCGGTAGCCAGTAACAAGAAGCAGACTAATTTACCAATCATGGCTACTTCTCCTTTGTTCCAAACGGGGTTCCTACATTCATGCCAGTACTCAGTACTTCGACATCCACATCGATCTGGAATTGACTTTGGGCAAGTCGCTTATTCCATGTCGGCTCAAGGCGTTTCCAGAGCTTGGGATTTTTCCTGTAAATTTGATTTCCGATTCCGATGGCGTCCAGCTCCTGTCGCTTGAAAATCGAGATCGCATGCTGAAGTTGTTTTTTGACCATGTCTGTGATTGTATGCTCGAAACGTTCTACGTCTTCTTTCGTTTTTAAAAGGGAGCATCGCAGCTCTCCAACAGTTCCTTCGATTCGAATATTTACCCCTATCGACACGACATCATCTTCTACTATAGGCGTTACTTTGCTGTTGAAAGAGAGAACTTCAAACGATTCTTTGTTTTGAACTTGATCTTTGGCGATGTTGATACAAGGAAATTCCAGTATCCCACTCATGTATTTGTCTGTCAGCATCATGAACGCTTCCGTATCCGTCTCCTCAAGGATGTGAACCAGCTTGCCGTCTTTGATAAACGCGACTCCAGATACCTCCGCTTTATTTTGCGAGCCGTTTTTATGAATGTAAGGGATGGCGGAGGTTTTAGAGGGACTTTTCAATTGAATCGCCAAGTCATACAACGGGATGCTGGAGGTTTTGGCGGAATAAAGGGAACCGCTGGTTTCCATCTTTTTGTATTGTTGGCCAATAGTCTGCTCAATAAAGGGTTGAATTTTCAAAAAATCTCCGGCTGATCCTTCTGCAATCAAGGGGAGGACCGTGCCGCGAGGTTCTTGGTCTCTGGAGAAAAAATCAAGAACTTCCCGTATGTTTTGGGTTTTGGCCAACTGTTCTCCGATTAGAATAACACGCATATGATCCCACTTGGGCTTGCGTCCGAACTTCTTCGTGATGTCCCTAATGGCTTCAAAGATCGTTTCTCCGCTCGTTTGGATATTGATGCCCTTCTCTGCAGGCTTCCCACTTGCGCCCGTTTCTTTCTTGCTTGAAGGATTATAGAAAAGGGTCGTTAACTGGATGAGATCGTCCTTGGTCCGATCAATGGCCACCGCTTGGACATATCCGTATTCGTCCAATTCATTATTATCCCAGCATCCAGCGGTCAACCCAAGGATAACTAAGGAAACGAGAATGGAATAAAACGGCTTCACGGCACCTTCTTCCCTTCTGAGGTCTTTTTGTGCAAGTGTCGATTACGCGGCGAATGAAGCAGTACCCGTTGCGGTAAAACGATAATGGCATCCCTCAGTCTGTTGATGTCCAGCGGAGCTATTGACGAAAGGTACGGCTGTCCCAAAGAAGTCAATGTTGCCAAGTGAAGGTAAATCAGTATGAAGCTGACCATGATACCGAGTCCTCCGAACGTTGCTGCGATAATCATTAACGGAAACCGCAATATTCGAATCGCGATTGCCATATTGTATTGAGGGAGCGCAAAGGAAGCGATGCCCGTTAAGGCGACGACAATCACCATAACCGGGGATGAGATCTGCGATTGTATGGCTGCTTGTCCGATGACCAGCGCTCCAACGATGCTTACGGCAGAGCCGATCGGCCGAGGCAAGCGGATACCTGCTTCCCGTAGCAGTTCAAAGAAAAATTCCATAATGAGCGCCTCGATTACAGCCGGAAACGGAATTCCCTCCCGCGTGTTCAATATCGCAAGAAGCAGAACGGTTGGAATGAGCTCGGAATGGAAGGTGGACAAAGCAATGTAGGTACTCGGAAGCATCAGAGCAATTATAAAGGCCGCTACCCGAATCAACCGTATTAATGAAGAAAAAATCGTTCGATAATAATAATCTTCGCTTGTCATGAAGAACTCTGCGAAATTACCCGGACAGATTAACATAGAGGGGCTTCCATTCACCATAGCGATGATCTTGCCATCCAGCAGAGCCGTAATGGCAGTATCTGGACGTTCCGTATATCGAACCTGCGGAAAAGGGGAATAGCGGGAATCCCCGATCCACTCTTCGAGATAGGAAACTTCGAGAATTTCTTCCTTATCGATTTTGGCCATACGATGCTTGAAATCGCTTAACGTATCAGGATTCACAGTTCCATCCAAATAACCGTACGATACCTTTCGCTGGCTCTGCTGACCTGCTGTAAAAAACTCGAATTTTAGGTTTGGCGATTTAAGCAAGCTGCGAATGACGCCGATATTGCGATCAAGACTCTCAATGAAGCTTACGTGGGGGCCTTGTACAGCAGGCTCTGTAATCGGTTCAGAAGCCTGACGTTGTTCCACATCGAGGGCAACATAACCAGTTGCTTTATTCCATCCATTAAAAAAGATGACGACTTCTCCATCCAGAATGCTTTTGACGGCTTGATCCATATCTTCCATCAGTTCAGCTGAGGGGGAGGCGACTCCATCGTTCTCAAAAAAATCAATCAAATTGTCGACCGTAACCGTCGTAGCGGGACCGATCTCGTGGGCAACGAGATTTTGCAATGTCTGTTTAAGGTAATTCTTATGATCGGGCTTGATCAGCGTTTCGAAATAAACAGAAAATGCCGTTTGCTCCAGCTTCGGACCATAGCCCCAAGGGAAAATCTTCAAATCCTTGCAATTGGCAAAATAATCTTCGATGCGCCTCAAATTGTCTTCTAATCGCGAAGAAATAGCATTGGAGTTCAGGGATTCTGATGCAGAAGCAGGATCTGTCTGTGGAGCGGACGGATGACTGGGCGGTAGGCTGTTATCATTTGGATTTTTCCGCATGCTGCACCTCCATACAGGGAAAAGACGTAAAGTATTTACATTATTTCCACAAATAAGGGACTATATGCAATGAATTTTTTAACTACAATCTACTTGTGAATATTTGGATAATGATAGGATTGCGATGTTTGATAAACTTTTAAAAGGAAATTTTTGACAGTTAATAGATGGTGTGCTAAAGTATTTTGTAATAAGTGTTACACTATTAGACAAAGGTGTTAATGATGAGTAAAAAATCTAAAAGAAGTATCGTCATTTCTGTAAGGTTGGATGTCACCTCGTTGGCTGCAGTGGATTTATTAGTGAATTCAGGGCTCGCGCAGAGCCGTTCGGAAGCAGCGTCTCAGTTTATTGGTATAGGTGTGCAGTCATCAGAGGCGTTGATTGTAAAAGCCAAAGCACTCGAAGAAAACGTTCGTGTATTAAAAAAAGAAATGCTGGATGTCGTTACTAACAAGAGTCTTGGTAAAGTCTCGCATTTGCTTAAAGTTGAGGACAGGCTCCAGGAGGACAAGACGCCCAAATGATTGGCATTCCCCTTGAAAATTTAATATTGTCTTATTTGCATGAGCGGTTTGGTTGGTATAGTTAAAGGGGGAAGGACTACAACTAGGAGTTGGAATCATGATTAGAGTGCTGCTTGTGGATGATGAAAAAGAAATTCGTGAAGGTCTGAAAAAAGTTTTCCCATGGTCGGATTACGGTATTGATGAAGTGATCGCAGCTGATGACGGAGATACAGCACTCCAAATTTTTCGTGATATGAGGCCCGATATTCTGATTACTGATATCAAAATGAATCGAATGTCGGGAATTGAATGTCTAAAACATCTGTATAACGAAGGCTTCCCTATGGGCAGTTCAATCGTAGTCAGCGGTTATGATGATTTTGATTTTGTTAAACAGGCGCTGCAGCTTGGTGTCATGGATTATTTATTAAAGCCAATTCGGTTGGATGAATTGAAAGGAGTCGTACAAAGAGCGGTTGATCTAGTACGGGCAGAACGTCTTCGCAGATTCAATCAGGATTTTCTGGAAAACAATGTGAAGCAGGCGATGCCTCGCATCCAGGAACAACTGCTGCAAGAATTAATTAAGAAGGATAACCAGAACCAGCTGGACTCGCGTATTCGGCATCGCCTAACGAGTGTGAATCTGGATTGGCTTCTGGAAAGCTCGGTTGTTCTGCTTCTGCTCGAAATTGATAATATGAAGGCCATCGAGCAATCCAAACGGTATAAACACGAAAAAGAGCTGGTTCTTTTCGCCACAGACAATGTGATCGTGCAAACGTTGAAAGAGGAGAGTCAACGCCAATTTACGATTTTTCGCGATGCCAAGGATCGCTGTGTCATTATGTTAGAGCATACACAAGGGGAAGACACAACAACCAGTCTACAATTGGCAGAGCTTCTGATTGAACGTATTAATAAGTATGTCAAAGTAAACGTCAGTATCGGAACGAGCGCGGCATCCGACAAATTTTCCAAACTGGCAATGATCTACAACGAGGCCTTGGAAACACTGGAGCACAAAGTAATCTATGGTGGAAATCGGGTCCTGATGACTGGAGAGCATGGAGAGGATAAAGAATTCGCTGAGATTCATTTGAGCGAGCTGGATGCGCTTCTGGATCTCGTCAAGTATGGGTCGGAGCAGGAAATTGTGCAGCAGATGGACGAATTCCCTGAGTTGGTTCGTACTTGGTCCTATACGAATATCCGTGATATTCAACAGAAGACCTTTGAATGGCTGCTTGAATTTTTTAAAAAGGCATCGGCTGCGGGATATAAAGATTGCTGGTGGGAGCATAATGTCATAGCATTATGGGAGCAGTTGGAGCAGTACGATACGATGGAGTCTCTTCAGATTCAGACAACGAGATATCTAATGGAAGTGTCCCGTGGCTTTGGGCAGCTATCCCAATCGCATAACCAGATCTTAATGACAGCTGAGCAATATATGAAGAAAAATTACGCAGACAGCTTAACCCTGCAAAGCGTGGCAGAACAAGTGTATGTGACGCCTGTATGGCTTAGCAAGTTATTTAAAAAGGAAAAACAAAACACGTTTCTGGAATATTTAACGGATATTCGAATGGAGAAATCCAAAGACCTGCTGGGCGATATTCGTTATAAAATTTATCAAATATCACAGCTTGTAGGCTATAAGGATCCCGTTCATTTTGCCAAATTGTTTAAGAAAACGACAGGCATGACGCCTAAGGAATATCGCAACTTAAGAGGCATTCAGGATGAATAATTCAAGACTCATACCGAATGGCTCATTTCGCAGGAAAATTATCGTTTTGTTCTTTTGTCTAATTCTTGCGCCCTTTTTATTTTTTTCCTATTATTCGTATCATCAGTCTACTAAAGGCATATCGGACGCCAGTGAATCTTTCTACATAGCTTACTTCATGCAAAATCGGAAAAATTTTGATGCCTATCTAGACGGTTTAAACAATAGCATCAACGATATTATTGGAACCAAACAGCTTCAACAGCTGCTGGATACGAAACCACAAACACCGGAAGAGGACAGCAATGTAGCCGTTGAGATGGCGAGCTTCATTTATCAGAAACAACTCCTGCTTGGCAGCGCAGGCGCGTTCCGTTTGCGTATATATCCGGTTCATCTGGAGGACTACCCGACGTTCACTAAAAATTTGGATGATGGCAGCGGCTTAGCTGAGCAGGCATGGTTCCGCGATGAAATTTCACATGGAAAGCCAACTTGGCGTTTGTTTTTACCACAAGACAATCCGTCTTTTTACCCGACACCGTTAATAACGAGGATGAAACAATTTACAGGCTTGTATGATAATGAACCTCGGGGAATTATTGCGGTAGATATTTTGGAAGATCAAATGTATCGATTTGTAACGCCACCACAATCTCTCAAGGGGCAGGAGTCTTTCATTCTCAATGATGAAGGACGCGTGCTCTCGCACACGAAGAAAGAGCTGATCGGTTCCAATATCAATTCGGCTGCCTTATTAAATGTCATTAAACAACACAATGAAGGAACCGAAATTATTAATCTTGGCAATTCCCAATCTCTGATTACGTATGCCCGTTTAACCGATGAGCCTTGGGTCATGGTCAGCAGCATTCCGCTAGCGACTTTAATGAGTCCCATTCAGGAAATAACGAAGCTGACGGTCGTATTTGTTGTGGCTTATATCGTTTCCTGTGTGGGTGTGATCATCTACATAACGCTGCATTTTACCAATCCGATTATGCGGCTGGTTCGATCCATGCGAAAGCTGGAACAGGGTGATTTTCAAACGACGCTCGTTCAAACGAACAGACAGGATGAAATCGGGTGGCTTTACAACGGTTACATTCAGATGACACAAAAGATCCAGCAGCTGCTTCAAGAAGTATATGTGTCGGAACAGGTCAAGAAGGAACTGGAATTTCAGGTGCTCAGTCACCAAATCAATCCTCATTTCCTGTATAACACGCTTGAATCCATCCGTTGGAAAGCGGAGTCTCATCACATGGCTGATATTAGCGAAATGGTTGCTTCGCTGGGAAATCTTTTGCGACTCAGCTTGAATCAAGGGAAGGAATTGACGACTGTACGCAGAGAGTTGGATCATTTGAAAGCCTATACGCACATTGAATCTGCCCGATTGGATCGTCCGCTGCGCGTTGTGGTGCTTGTCGATGAGGGCTTGATGGAACTGCCAGTCCTGCGTCTGCTGCTGCAGCCATTAGTGGAAAATGCGATTCATCATGGGATACGCGATCAATTGGACAAGGGGAAGATCGTACTGACCGGTAAATGTGATGGGGGTCAGCTCATCTTCGAGCTGTCAGACAACGGGAAAGGGATTCCAGAGCAGGTTTTGCAACAAATCCATGATGGCCGAATCGGAGAGGAGCGCAGTGGGACTCGTCAGGGCGTAGGATTGTGGAATGTGCATCAACGGCTCAAGCTCTATTTTGGCGAAGAATATGGGCTGAGCATTGTATCCGCGCCGATGGAAGGAACGCATATAACGATCAGGCATCCCATCCTGCAGCAGGATACAGAGATCAAATGAAGTGAAGGAAACTCTACTTGGAGTGATGGTGACCCACGAGCTGGACACTTTGGAAGAAAGTGCCGGCTTAAGGGTCATTTGTGTTTTCAGCGGACATTCAATTCATCAGGCTAATAATGCGGGGTGAAAGTTTAAGTCTGCCTCATAGTTTATAAATGGCCCAGACCGTACAATAAAGACATCAAGCAACACACCTTCATGATAGAGAGATTAGGATAGGAGAGGAAGAGAATGGGTGTGACGAAGAGATTTCTGGGGGAAATGGCGAGGAATGGGTCTGTCTACTTGATGTTTGTACCTGTTGGGCTGCTGCTTCTTGTGTTTAATTACATGCCGATGGGAGGGCTCGTCATTGCCTTTAAAAATTTCGATTTTACTCAAGGCATATTTGGCAGCAGCTGGGCGAATCCGATCTTCAACAATTTTAAATTCCTGTTCAATTCCGAATACGCGCTTCGGGCGCTAAGGAATACGATTTTCCTGAATTTATTATTTATTTTCTCAGGATTGATATTTGAAGTCAGTCTGGCGCTGCTGCTCAACGAAATCCGCAACAAAGCATTCAAAAAAGTAGCTCAATCCTTAACGTTTCTGCCCTACTTTATTTCATGGATCGTTGTGGGTGTGTTTACTTACAATCTGCTGACAGATGTTGGGGCTGTCAATTCCATCATCTCGTTTTTTGGATTTGAACCGATAGACTTCTTCAGCAATCCTGGCCTATGGCCGGCAATCCTGGTGTTGATTATGCGCTGGAAAGTAACAGGATATGGCAGTGTCATTTACTTGGCCGCATTGACGGGGATCGACGCTTCTTACTTTGAAGCAGCTGCAATCGATGGAGCGAACAAATGGCAGCAAATCCGCTATATCAGCTTGCCGATGCTGAAGCCAACTATTATTATTCTAACATTACTCGCTATCGGACGGATTATGAACGCTGACTTCGGCATGTTCTATGCAGTTATTGGCGATGCTTCGACCTTGTATCCAACCACAGACGTCATCGATACTTTCGTATACAGGGGTCTGAGAGTGAACGGTGATATCGGAATGTCAGCTGCTGCCGGGTTTCTGCAATCGATTGGCGCTTTCATCCTGGTGCTGGGAAGCAATCTGATCGCCAGAAAAATCGATAAAGATTCCGCGCTGTTCTAATTGACGACAAAGGATGTTAGATTCATGACAATGAAACGATTTCAATTTTCTCAGCTTATCATGATGATATGGATTTCCCTATTTTGCTTGTTCTGTCTCATCCCTTTTGTGATGGTCATTAGTGGTTCCTTAAGCACGGAGGCGGACATAGCCAAGCATGGTTACACACTGGTGCCGCTTCATCCCAATCTAACCGCTTATCGTATGTTATTTCTGGGTGCAGAACGTATCATTGATGGTTATAAAATCAGTATTTTCGTAACCATCGTAGGCACTGTGCTGGCTGTTATCGTCAATTATCTCGGCGCCTATGCGATGGCAAGGAGAACATTGAAGTATCGCAATGCATTATCGATCTTTGCTCTGCTAACGCTGATGTTCAATGGGGGATTGGTGCCTTGGTACATCATTTGTGTGAATTATCTGCACTTGAAGGATACCGTTTGGGCATTGATTTTGCCACCGCTGGCGCAAGGCTTTAATTTATTCCTGATTCGTAATTTCTTGCAGTCGATTCCGGAAGAGCTTTTTGAATCCTCGAAGATTGACGGTGCAAGCGAATGGAGAATCATGCTGCAAATTATAGCTCCGCTAGCCAAGCCGGTACTGGCAACGATATCTTTATTCGTCGCTTTGAATTATTGGAATGACTGGTTTCTTGGGCTTATGTTCGTCGATAATCAAAAGCTTCAGCCTCTGCAGCTTATGCTGCGGACCATTGTAAGCAACGTCGAGTTTCTCAAAAGCTCCACCAATTCGGCTGAAATGCAGCGGGTATCGGCAACACTTCCTACCGAGGGTGTCAAGATGGCTGTAACCGTAATCACGATTGGACCGATCATTTTTCTATATCCATTCCTGCAAAAATACTTTGTCAAAGGTTTAATGGTAGGCGCCGTTAAAGGATGAATCCAAGCTATTGCAGCCATCGCTGTTTAGTATATTGAATCCAATCAATTGAAGGGGAGAGTCATATGAACAAGAAACCGTTTACTACGCTGCTTGCAGCGACCATGCTCCTGAGCGGTGTGACCTTGACCGCGTGCAGCAGTGATACGAAACCATCAGGGAGTACACCAACAACACCAACAGCAGCAGCTGATACCCAAAAGCCGACATCCAAAGAAGAGGAGGTCACACTGAAATTTTATTTTGGCGGGGATAAGAAGTCAAGTACAGATGAAGTATGGAAGGCTGTCAGCGACTATGTGAAATCCAAAGGCTTAAATGTTAAATTTACAGTGAATGTAATACCTTTTGGCGACCCCTATAAAGAAAAATTGCTTGTCATGTCAGCATCCGGTGATGATTGGGATATGAATTACGATGGGGATTGGTTGGCTTACCGCCAAATGGCTTCCAAGGGTGCGTATCTGGGGCTTAACGACTTGCTTCCCAAATATGCGCCGAATTTGAATAAAAAGTATCAAGAACAAGGGACTTTAGCGGCTGCTACGGTGAATGGGCAAGTGGTGGCACTGCCATGGACGATGAAAATGAGTCAAAGGCCTTTTGTGAAATGGCGGGCTGATTTAACGAAAAAAGCGGGTATTGAGCCAGCACCGGGTTCCATCAAAACCTTGGAGGATCTCGACAATTTGGCGCATCAAATCAGAAAAGCTTACCCTGACATGAAGGTGGCTTTCCCTGTAGTTCCAACTGTGCTATCCGGTTTCTTTGAATTGCGCGATGAGTTGAATGATTTGTCGGCGCAGGGGGGCAATCAGCTCGTCGTGGAGCTGAATGATTCAACCTTTAAAGTAAAAGCCTTGGAGCAAACGAAAACTTACAGCGACATGGCTAAATACGCGCAGAAATGGTATCTCGATGGCATTATTAATAAAGATGTTCTGGTTGATAAAGAAGATCCGGGTCCTAAGTTTAGAAATGGTAAAATGCTGCTCGCTAACAGCTCCCACGAATGGGCAAATGCAGAAGAAAATTTCTCGGATAAATCGTCTGAGCGTTCATCTTCCCAGCTGTATCCCGATAAAAAATTCCCGAACCGTACAGCATTGGCAAATGTTGTAGCAATCAATAAAAACTCGAAACATCCGGATCTGGTTCTTCGTTTCCTGGATATGATTGAGACAGACCAAAAGCTGTATGATCTCGTGCAATATGGGGTCGAAGGCAAAAACTATATATTGGATGGCAAAACAGCGAATTATCCGGCTGGGATGAACGCCACAACAAGTAATTACATGGAATGGGGCGGGCAATGGGCGCTCTGGAAGCCGCAATTTATGAGACCGAATCCGACTTATAAAGAAGGCTTCTGGGTAAAAGAGGCAGAATTCGCCAACGACCCAAGCAATATTACGAACCCGCTGGATGGCTTCTTTGTGGTCAGCGACAAGATCAAGAACGAGCTGGCGCAGCGCGATCAGGTTCAAAACGAACTAGGCCGGGCGATTGAAGCCGGTGCTGTAAAAGATGCGGATAAAGCAGTAAGCGAGTATATTGAGAAGCAAAAAGCAGCAGGCTTGGATCGGATTATTGTTGAGGTTCAAAAACAGGTCGATGCTTTCATCGCTGCAAAGAAAAAGTAAGGTAGAGGGTCGCTGTGCAGAACGGCGACTCTTTTATTTACTGAATGTAAAAGAAGCAATGGGCTCGTACATCGGTGTTTTTTTAAGATGGCTTTCATATAGCTTAAATTCATTGACCGACTTGTACAAAGTAGACTCCGATACGTGTGGGACCAAATTTGTAATAGAGAATGGGATAGAGTCACCTTTATAGCGTCGAGCGATGGTCAAATGAGGGTGAAAATCGCGGTTTTCCTTGAGGAATCCGAGTTCAGTCATACTATTATCTATATTTTGCTGTAAGTTCATTAATGGTAACAGATCACCTCCCACACCTGCCCATAAAATACTGGGTGAAGCGTGAGGGCCAAAGGTTCCCCATTCTGTCAGCGTTAGTTGAAAGGGCTGGGTCGTTTCAGCAACGTGAGTTAACAGTTTAGATAGCCGCTCGTATTGTTCAACGGATGTATCCCCTAAAAATTTCAGCGTAATATGATAATCCTCAGGGTGTGTCCATTTTTGAAAAGGAAGCTTGGGTTGGAGTCTTGTCATCTGTTGAGTCAATTGTTGTTTCCATAGTTCGTCTATAGGAATGGCGATAAATAATCGCGATGATTCGATACTCATAGGCTGCACAGATCCTCACTTTCAATGATCAACTTATTATGCTTGATTTCACCAATCTTATGTATGCAAGAGGCTGCCAATGAAACAGCAGCCTCGTTGCAGTGACCGTATTAGGAATATTAGAGCGGAATCGACTGTAATCAAAGATGCCATGTTAATCGGTAATATTTTTGGTGTAGTATTCGATAATATCTTTACGGCGAA
Source organism: Paenibacillus baimaensis (assembly GCF_025567575.1). Lineage (NCBI taxonomy): Bacteria > Bacillati > Bacillota > Bacilli > Caryophanales > Paenibacillaceae > Paenibacillus > Paenibacillus baimaensis. The sequence goes on from NZ_JAOQIO010000094.1 coordinate 428,801, forward strand.
TAATACCGATAAACACACGATTATCGTTTACGACAGGTACAAAGTTTTGATCAGCCGCAAGTGCCAGCATGTCCTCCATTTGTGCATTAATCGAAACACATTCGATCTTGAGGCGTTTTTTGATGTCAATTACGGAGACACTATTCATATTATCAAAATCTAGGCCAGGGGTATTTTTCAGCTTCCATAGCAAATCGCCTTCCGATAGGGTGCCTACATACTTCCCTTCACTGTCAATGATGGGGATTGCCGAGTATTGGTGATGCTCCAAATGTTCCATAGCTTCTTTCATGGACATGGAGGTGGTAATATAAGCAACATGATCTTTGGGAAACAAAAAAGAAGATATTTGCATAGGTCAGGACTCCTTTACTCTGGATTTATATAGGCTACCTTAATTATTACATAACCTCAGGTGGAATGTAATGTTAAATGGTAGCAGTGTGGGCAATATAGAGGGATTCAGGGAACATATAACCAGGTATGCAGCTGAAACGACAACAATTGCTTGATACTACTGTAATACGAATGCAGGGTGAAGTGCAATTCCTCTTGAGTTCAAGATCGATCATGACAAGGATACACGGGTAGACAGTCAAAACGTCCAAACACAGAATAACATTCCGCATATAACTAAAACGTGGAGATATCTGATGATTTGGGGTGATGACTTGAAGTACTGGAATAATAAGCTGGGAAAATATCGGGCGCTGATGAATAATAAGGAATTGGCCCATCACTTGCCACCGACGAGCCTTGTCAATAAAACAAACGTAAGAGGGATGCTTGAGAAATATCGTGCTGTGTATCTAAAACCAAGCCACGGCACAGGGGGCTTTGGTATTTTTAAATTGTCTCGCAGTGCAAAAGGCTATCGACTGCAGAATGGCACACGAAGCCGATTCTATACCACGTTCGATGGGGCCTATGCAGCTTTCGTCAAAGAAAAGGGGAAGAAAACCTACCTCGTTCAAAAAGGCATCCCATTACTCCACTTCCATGGTCGTCCGTTCGATCTACGAGTCATGGTACAACGCAGTCCAGAGCGAAAGTGGGAAGCAACAGGAATTGTGGGACGCTTAGCTCGACCCCATAAGGTCGTGACCAACTATCATAGCGGTGGGAGGCCGATGCCTGCCCATGAATTGCTGGCCCCTTTTATGCCCAAAAACAAGCAAGTAACCTATGTAGCTGGACTCAAGACGTTGAGTGTCAAGATCAGCAGACATATGAGAGGCGTTTTCCCACGGTTTCGGTCATACGGGGTGGATATAGGAATTGATGGAAAATTGAAGCCGTGGATAATTGAGGTCAATACCTCGCCGGATAAATACATCTTCAATGCTCTTACAGATAAGAGGATGTTTCGCACCATCATGCGCTACTCGAGGCTTGGAAGATAGACAGCCAACCCTCATTCCAGAAGGATGAGGGCTTTTGATGTACCAAAGTTATTGAGACTATCCGGAATATCGTCCATTTTGGTTTATAAGGTTATAAGGTTCAGGTAGAAGATTTGCTATGTGTCGTGGAACTGAGATGATGAATTTGCTCTTCAAGGACCATACTTGCTTTACCAAGAAACTGTGTGATGAACTCAAGCTCATCATCTGTATAGGACGAAGCCAATTTAACCATCGCAGTGTGAAGGGGGAGGTAGGTATTGCTGACCTCTTCTTTATTTTCATATATAGGCACAATAATCACTTTGCGACGGTCATTGGGGTCATTTTCCCTGCGAACAAAACCATTTTTTTCAAGCCGATCAATTAATGCAGTGACGCTGCCAGTAGCAAGCCCGGTTAGTTTGGAGAGCTCACCGGCGGTGATGGGACCTTTTTCGTGCAGGATATCTACGGATAAAAAATCATTATTGTATAACCCCAGAGAGGCAGCTACATGCTGTTGATATAATACAGTTCGGTTTCCCAAGCCTCGCATGCGTAAGGTGAAATTCTCCTGCAACTCTGTTGGTTGATCTTGGTCTTCGCTTGACAAAAGAAAACCCTCCTTTTAAGATATATATATATATATATATCTTGACTATCGAGATATTAGATAACAAAGATACTAGATGGACGTATATTTGATTGAGTTTATTTTATCGAACTTCTTGCTAATTTGCAAAGGGGCTAGGCATAAAATGAGGAGGATTTTTGTGAAAGAATCCATTGTTATCAAGGGTGCAAGGGAGAATAACCTGAAAAATGTCTCGCTTTCGATTCCTAAGTACAAGCTGGTTGTGCTGACAGGGCCATCGGGTTCCGGCAAATCGACATTGGCTATGGATACGCTTCAGCGGGAATGTCAAAGACAGTATATGGAATCCATGGGCTTGACGTCGGATTCGATCGGCAAGCCGAAGGTCGAATCTATTGAAGGCTTGTCCGCTTCCATCAGCGTTGGACAGCATGTTACCAACCGCAACCCGCGCTCAACGGTCGGGACGGTGACAGACATATACACGTATGTCCGTTTTATTTTTTCCAGACTGGGTGATCGGATATGTCCCTCTTGCAGCGGCAGCATCCCGCCTTCTTTTGAACCTGCAGGACTGCTGGCAGAGGAAGACGAGGACATGGAACGGCGGATGATGCGTTGCCCACATTGCCATATAGAGCTTGAGAAGCTGGGAATGTCCCACTTTTCGTTCAACAAGCCTGAGGGCGCCTGTGAAGCTTGCAGTGGACTTGGTCATGTGGCAAGTATTAATGAAGCTGCGGTTTTTAATCCGGAGCTCAGCTTGCGCGACGGGGGAGTCGCTTCTCTGAATGGTGTCCATCGGGATATACAGATCCGCATATTAATGGCTGCCGCGAAGCATTATGGATTTGACCTTGACCCTGATCAGCCCTTGAAGGAATACGGTGATATTCAGCATGACTTGCTGTACTACGGAGTGGAGAGCGAGGCATTCAAGCGCCATTATCCGAATGTGAAGCCTGCCCAAGGTACTAAATTTGAAGGTGTCATTCCCGGTTTGTGGCGGCGTTACAAGGAGAAGGAGGGTGAGTCTAGCGGCCATGAAAAAGACGGAGGTTTTTTTCATGAACAGCTATGTCCAGGATGCTCTGGCGCTCGCCTGAAGAAAGAAATTCGTCAAGTTCATGTAGCTGACGCCTCAATCTCCGATGTTTCGGATTGGTCGCTCGGTGATGTATACGAGTGGACCCAAGGATTGCAGGCGGCGCTTCCGCCCGAAGGGCTTCATCTGCTTGAGCCTATTCTCCACGATATGCCTACAAGGCTAAAACGCAATATGGATGTCGGACTCAGCTATCTTTCTATGAACCGACAGACCGTAACACTGTCCGGAGGAGAAGCACAACGGCTGCGGCTTGCATCGCTGCTTGGTTCAGGTTTGACAGGTGTGCTGTATATTCTGGATGAACCAACAACGGGGCTTCACACCCGGGATACAGTTGGCCTTATTCGGGTGCTGCAGGAGCTGCGAGATTTGGGCAATACCGTGCTTGTTATCGAGCACGATATCGAGATGATGCGTGCTGCCGATCACATTATCGATATCGGCCCTGGAGCTGGAGTATACGGCGGAACCGTAGTAGGGCAAGGCAGTCTGGAGGATTTGATAGCAAGCGAGCTTTCGGTTACGGGGGCTTATTTAAGAGAAGAAAGTCTCCCGACTTCTGCACGCGTCCGCAGGAAGGGGAGTGGACAATATATCACGATCAAGGGGGCACAGGTTCGCAATATTCATATTCCGCTTGTTTCCTTTCCACTTGGCAGATTAGTTTCCGTAACAGGGGTCTCAGGATCAGGCAAATCTACGCTTGTATTCGATATCCTTGCACAAGGAAATCCCAAAAGAAATGAGCAGACGGGATGCAAAGAAATGACGGGTTTGGAGCAGGTTGGTAATATCGTTATTTTTGATCAAACGCCAATGGGGAGAATTCAACGCTCGAATGTCGCCACTTATACGGATGTGTTTACACAACTGCGCCAGTTGTTTGCTGGATTGCCTGAAGCTAGGGAACGAAAGCTGACTTCGAAGCATTTTTCATTTAATACTCCGGGAGGTCGTTGCGAGACATGCCAAGGCTTGGGTGTGCTATCCGTTGATATGAATTTCCTGCCGGATCTGGAGGTAAAGTGCCACGACTGCAAAGGGAGAAGGTTTACGGATGAGGTGCTGAGCGTCCAGTATAAGGGTTTCTCCATCTCGGATCTACTGAATATGTCGGTGCAGGAAAGCCTGCCAATCCTCAAGTCGGAGACGAAGATTGCGGGTATCATTGGGATGCTGTGTGAGGTCGGGCTTGGTTATCTGAAATGGGGCCAATCGGTCAAAACGTTGTCGGGTGGGGAAGGACAGCGGATCAGACTGGCGAAAGAGCTGAGTAAGCCGTCCAAAAGTCATACACTCTATTTGTTGGACGAGCCTACAACTGGCCTCCATCCGTCTGACATCAAACAGCTTCAAGTGCTGCTAAATAAGCTGGTCGAAACGGGAAATACCGTTGTCGTTGTCGAGCACAGTTTGGAACTAATCCGGGAATCTGACTGGGTGATTGATATTGGCCCGGAAGGAGGTGCAGCGGGTGGCCGGCTTGTAGCCGAAGGTACACCGGAGCAGGTTGCCGAGGTGTCAGCTTCTTACACAGGTAAGTTCTTGAAACGGGTTTTGGCCCAAGGACTTTGATCACAGAAGTTCGTATGAGAAATGGAAACACATATCTAAGCTCAGGCGGAGACGACGCTTGAGCTTTTTTTGATGAAAGCCCTTTAATAAGAAAACATTAAAATTAAAGGTCAATGTATAATTTTTAATTTAATATTGTAGATCATGAGTCATAATTGCCTTAATATCTGTATGTAAAATGGCGGATTTATTTTGTAAACTTATACCTACTCGGCGAATACTCGCTTGGGAGATGGATTCACTAATCCACAAAATCTAAATAGGAGATGTTTCCAAATTGAGAAAGCACAATATTTCTGCCGCGCGAAGTGCCACCGCCAGCACTACGTCTTCTGACCGTCTCCCATGGGCAGGTTTACTTGCCTTGGCTATGGCCGCTTTTATTTGTCTCTTCACTGAGACCATTCCAGCCGGCTTGCTGCCCCAGATTAGTGAAGGGCTGGGAATCTCGGAGGCCCTCGCTGGTCAACTAGTTACTTTGTATGCGTTCGGTTCCCTCTTGGCCGCGATTCCTTTGACAACCGCAACAAGAGGTTGGCGGAGACGGCCGCTGCTGCTGCTGATCATGGTTGGTTTTCTTGTGTTCAATAGCGTCACCGCTATGTCTTCCAATTATACACTTACGCTGGCTGCCCGTTTCCTTGCTGGGGTATCAGGTGGTGTCTTATGGGGAATGGCAGCAGGTTATGCCCGTCGAATGGTGCCGGATGCGCTCAAGGGGCGAGCCTTGGCAGTGGCAATGGTCGGTTCGCCACTCGCCCTGGCGCTCGGTGTTCCTGCCGGAACATTCCTCGGCACAATGGTCGGCTGGCGTACAGTGTTCGGGATCATGTCGCTGCTGACTGTACTGCTGGTTGCCTGGATATCCTGGAAGATGCCGGACTTTGAAGGGCAGTCAACGGAACAGAAATTACCGCTCCACAAAGTTTTCGTTATGAAGGGGATTCGCCCCGTATTGGCTGTTGTTCTGGTATGGGTGCTGGCTCATAATATTCTTTACACTTATATTGCGCCTTACCTTGCTCAGGTCGGGCTTGCCCGTCGCGTTGACTTGATACTGCTTATTTTCGGCATGACATCGATTGTTGGGCTCTGGATTACCGGTATGTGGATTGATCGTATGCAGCGTCGATTGGTACTGATCAGCCTTGCTGCTTTCGCCTTGGCCGCTATGCTGCTTGGCATTGGCAGCAGTCAGCCTATTGTGATCTATTTGGCGGTTGCCTTGTGGGGCCTGACGTTCGGCGGAGCGGGTACCCTGCTGCAAACGGCAGTGGCCGAAGCCGCTGGCGAGAGTGTAGACGTAGCCCAATCGATGCTGGTAACGGCATGGAATCTGGCCATCGGCGGGGGCGGCTTAATCGGCGCTATTTTACTCGAAGCTATAGATGTCCGTTCCTTCCCGTGGGTCTTGTTTATTTTGCTGCTCTTTGCTCTGCTGGTAGCGTGGAGCGCCAGAGAACATGGGTTCACTTCAAAGAAGCATGGTTGAGCTCATTTGATTCTTCAACAGCTGGAATGAAAGGTTTATGGTCGACAGGTGAAGACATGACAATCAGAATCGTGTACGTGCCATATTTATTGCAGTCATTGCCAAACTGTTCAAGAGAGCGAATGGAGTCGGTCATCACTTTTAATAAATAATTGTGTTCCCCACTTATCCGGTGACACTCTGCGACATGGGGAGACGTGCGGACAAATTCGAGAAATGAATCACACTCTCTAGTCTGAAACAGGAAATAAGCAGCTGCTTGTTTCCCCGTTTTCTCGGGAGAAATGATGGTGCGGTATTCCTCAATAATTCCTTTTTCCTCCATGCGTCGCACTCTTTCTGTTACCGCAGGTTGGGATAGATTAACAGATTTACCCAGTTCTGTCATCGAAATTCTTGCTTGATTTTGAAGATGGAAAAGGATTTGTTTATCAACTTGATCCACTTGGATGTCCTCCTTTAATTTTAAGGTCATTTTAACAAAATATATCGTATTCCTTTGTATCATTGCTATAGTAAACTGGTTATAGGGTATGAAATGAACGGTTTGATTAATATATTAAACTATATTCGGTAAATTAATCAATGCTTTGTAAAATAACCAACTCCCTCGATCAAAATAGTGATAACCAGTGTGAGCCTTGTGGCTAAGTACGACATCCTTTGCGGCGGCTCGAAAATCGCGCTTATAATAATTTGCCTTTCATATTCATACCATAACGGCAGAGATGCCGTTTTTTTAATGAAAAAACAGTAGATAAATATATCGATACGACATATAATATATATCGATACGACACATATAGGAATGTGGTGATTCGGGCTTGTACGAATTGTTTGTCTTAGGAGAATTGATGACGGGCGAGAAGCATGGTTATATGCTGCAGGATGTTCTTAAAAATGCGGTCGGGCTTGGTCGGAAGATCAGTTCGGGGACTTTGTATCCACTGCTCTCTCGCATGACGGAAAGCGGATGGATCAATCTGCGGGTCGAAGAGGAAACGAAGGGAGGACGAACGAGAAAAATATATGAGATTACCGAAGCAGGGCGTGATCGTTTTCAGCTGTTGATGGCGGAGCCGCTTGATTTCATCCTGGATGCCGAAACGCAAAATGCATTCCGGTTCAAGATGGTGTACTTTCAATATGTGGACAAAGAAGTGCGCCTGGCTTGTCTGAAACAGTATCTGCTTATTCTCGAGAGGAGCGTAATACATGTATTACAATTCGAGTCGCATCTGTTAATACAAAAGCCGGAACCTGAGAAGCAGCGCGTCCAGCTGCTGCGGGTATTCGATCATCGCAAGCGTCTGGGCGAGGTTGAAATCGAGTGGATAAAGGAAGAAATCGAACGAGTCCGAACACAGCAGGACGAATGATCGGACATGAAGGCATTTGTCAAAAGGAGGATCGTATGGAACGAATATGGACGAAATCTTTTATCCAGATGACGTTGGGGATGCTGGTCTTATTTACGGGTTTTTATTTGCTTTTGCCTACAATGCCGCTTTTTATTAAAGAAATGGGTGGCAACGAATCGCAGGTCGGACTTGCGGTAGGGGTATTTACTTTAACGGCGGTTGTCTTTCGTCCGATTGTCGGGGGATTGCTGGATCGTTACGGCAGAAGACCGTTCATGATCTGGGGACTGCTATTCTTTATCCTTTCGATGTATCTTTACGATTGGGTAGGCACAATGGCGATTTTACTTGCTCTACGCGTGCTTCATGGTGCCAGTTGGGCTTTATCGACGACGGCAGTCAGCACTGCAATCACGGACATTATCCCGGCTTCGCGCCGTGGGGAGGGCATGGGTTGGTTCGGCATGGCGATGACGGTCGCTATGGCGATAGGTCCGATGCTGGGAATATGGGTGTTGGAGAACAGCTCGTTTCATGGCTTGTTTTTACTCGCAACAGGCCTATCTGCTGCAGCATTATTACTCGTTTTTTCAACCCGCATTCCTTTTAGCCCCCAAACGACCGATAGGAAGATCGTATTATTCGAGAGATCCGTACTGCCCGTTACGGCAGTGCTCTTCTTCGTAGCTGTCGCATACGGCGGGATCACGACTTTTTTACCGTTATTCGGAGCTTCGATTCAGGTAAACTCCGGAACATTCTTTTTGGTATACGCTGTATCGCTAACGCTGGCAAGGCCGGTTGCAGGCAGACTTTCCGATCGATTCGGCGAAGCCTATGTGATATTGCCGGCCCTGATTGTTACAGCATTGTCGTTGGTGGTACTGAGCTTCTCAAACGGACTGATCGGTGTTATTGTCGCTGCCGTTCTTTACGGGATCGGTTTCGGTTCCGCGCAGCCAGCTCTTCAAGCGGCTAATCTTACGCTAGCTCCTCCAGATAAAAGGGGTGTCGCCAGTGCTTCTTTTATGACCGCGTTTGATCTCGGCATTGGACTCGGTTCGATCATTCTCGGTTGGGTTGCCCAATATACCGGGTACAAGGTTGTGTTCATCGTTTGTGCGGTATCAGTATTCGTATCCGCAGGGGTGTTCATGCTATTTGTTAATCGACGTTTGTCGGAGAAACGGACTCATACGGGTTAAAGGAGAGAGCTTGCAAGGCATGCAAGAGGTAAAAACCTTTAGAATGGTGGGAAAAACGAGTTTTTGACCTGCAGCAAAACCCAGTCTTAACACTTTATTTTTGTGTTGTGGCTGGGCTTTTGTTTATTAGAAAATCAGAATCCAATACGGCGCAAGCAGCGAAAACAGAAGTGAAAAGGAAAAATTTCATTTACCTATTGAAAAACTTACAATACCGAGTATAATACTTGGTATAAGAATAGAAGCTTGCTTAAGTAACAAATTATATTCTGAATTTTAGTGGTTGAATCGAAAAACCTTTGATATAATGGATGTGAAAAGCTTTTCATTACAAATATAAGGTGAAACTAAATGAAATCAACCATTAAAGATGTAGCCCGAATGGCCAATGTCTCAATCAGTACCGTCTCAAGAGTATTGAATAATCCGGATATTGTTGTTAAAGATAAGCGCGATAAGGTATTACAGGCGGTCAAGGAACTGAATTATTCACCTAATGCTTTGGCAATAGGTCTGATTCACAAACGAACGAAGACTTTAGGTGTCCTCATTCCAGATATATCCAACTTGTTTTATGCGGAAGTGATCAAGGGTATGGAAGATGCGGCCCATGAAAGCGGTAATAACTTGATCATATGCAATACGGATAATAATGAAGAGCGAAGGCTATCCAGTCTGAAAGTGTTAAGCGAAAAGCAGATCGACGGCATCGTGTTCACCAGTGAACCTATATTTCCGGATAGCTATGAAGTATTCAAACGCTTAAATATCCCTATCGTTCTTGCTGCTACCCACAGTCTGGAGTATGATATTCCATCGGTCAAGGTCGATGACGAGCAAGCAGCCTATGATGCGACTGATTATTTGATCAAGAAGGGTCATACGAAGATTGGAATGATCAGTGGTTCAATGCTCGATCCGATATCCGGTTTGCCAAGAATTCAAGGTTTTCTGCGTGCTCATAGAGCACATAACATCGAACTTGTTCCGGAGGATCGCATTGAATATGGCAAATACCTTTTTGAAGACAGCTACAAGGCGATGAAAGCATTACATACGAAGTTCCCAGAGATGACGGCCGTATTTGCAACTAGTGACGAAAGAGCACTTGCGGCGATTTCCTATCTGCATGAACACAAGGTGAAAATACCGGATGAAGTTTCAGTAATCGGCTTTGACAACACGCGGATGGCGGGAATGTGTTTCCCAAAGCTGACTACAGTTGCCCAGCCTCTGTATGAGATGGGTTCGCAGGCAATTAAAATGTTGGACAGTTTAATAAATGGCGTTGCGTTGGATGAAATGAGGTCCTATATGAACCACTGGATCGTGGAACGGGATTCGGTTAAACAATTTAATCAGGTGTAGCAATTGAGAATGGAGACTGGAAAGGGGTTCTGATGAAGAGCCTTGCAGTTTCTGAAAAGCTTTTCAGAGAAGCTTTCATTCTTTTTTATAAAAATGAAAACAAAACTAATTTGGAGGTCTGAAAACAAATGAAGAACAAATTATTGAACACAGCATTAATTGTATCCATGTCTGCGGGGCTTGCTGCCTGCGGCGGAGAAGCTCCTTCCAAACAAGCTGCTCCTCAAGACAGCAGTCCAACGAAAGAAACCAAACCATCGGCTGAAAAGGTGAAAATTGTATTCGGACAAGGTGCAGATCAAACCGAGGGAACGAAAAAGCTAGTTGCGGCGTTCCAGGCAAAGTTTCCTAATATTGAAGTGGAATTGCGCGACTTCCCGAATGACTCTTCGCAAACACATGATCAGCTCGTAACGATTTTGGGCGGCAAATCGGCGGAGGTGGATGTTATCAATCTGGACGTGGTATGGCCAGCGGAGTTCGCACAAGCCGGATTTATCCTTCCACTTGACCGGTTGATCAAAGACGATAATGTAGATCTGAGCAAATACCTTAAAGCAGGAGTCGAATCCGGATATTTCAACGGCCAGCAATGGGCGCTTCCACGCTATAATAACTCAGGGTTGTTGTACTACCGGAAAGATTTGGTGAAAGACGTACCAAAAACCTGGGATGATCTGATCAAGCAGGCAGAGCAGTTGAAGGGCCAAGGTGGTACTCAGTACGGTTTTGTTACGCAAGCGAAGCAGTATGAGGGATTATCGGTCAGTTTTACAGAACTGGTTAGTGCTTACGGCGGTAAAATTATCGATGATAAAGGCAATGTAACCGTGAACAGCCCAGAATCGCTTAAGGGATTGAAGCAGCTTGTGAGAATCGCCAAGTCTCCTGCAGTACCGTCGAATCTGAACACCTTTACGGAAAAAGAAACCTTGACCGCATTCATGGAAGGAAGTGCTGTGTTCGCCCGCCATTGGCCGGCTTTATACGCACAAGCAAATGATCCGAAAGTATCCAAGGTAGCTGGCAATGTTGGCATCGCTCCACTTCCTTCAGGAGATGCGCGTTCAGCGGCTGCACTGGGAGGTTGGCTTGCAGCAATTAACAAATACTCCAAGCATCCGAAGGAGTCATGGGAGTTCCTGAAATTCATGGTCAGCGCTGAGGGGGAGAAGATAATCGCAATCAACAGCACACAAACGCCTACCTATCTTCCACTGTTTGACGATGCTGACGTGCAGAAAGCAAGCCCATTGTTTGCGAATCGTGATTTTGTTAACGGTCTGAGCAGCGCGATTCCAAGGACAATTACACCGCAATATGCAAAAATCTCCGGCATTATCCAAGTGGAAGTGTCCAAAGCGATTGCAGGCGAGCAAACACCGGAACAGACTTTAACTAACCTGGAAACACAAATCAAGCAGGCAGTTGCTGCGAAGTAAGATAAAGAGGCGAAATAACAATAGAATGGAGGGTCATACAGCAGGATGACTCTTCATTTTTTCCTGTTACGATACGGCTAAAGGCAGGTGACCCCGAAATGTTCAAACGAATCGGTTTAACAAAAGAAAGCAGGACGGCCTATGTATTGATTTTGCCCGCAGTGCTTTTAATTTGTGCTATTGCCATTTGGCCGGTTATGCGTTCCATCTGGATCAGTTTATATGATATTCGGTTAAACGATCCGACTAAAAGCGAGATTCATACCGTGTACGCGTTGGATATGGAGAAATACGCAGAAACCTTACCGATATTATTAAAAACACTGGAGACCGAGGCGGGTGCAGGTGGCCGAGCGGGTACCGAATTAGAGCCGTTAAGATTGAAAACGGAACAAATCCGCAAGGAATTGGAGACAGACCCGGCGATAAAAGACAGGTATGAGCAGATTGACAGGCTATTATATGATTTTAAACCGGTACCAGAGCAGCTGAAATACATGAAACTCGATAATGACAAGGCAGCCCGGATGAAATCTGAGCTTAGTGTCATTCGCAGCAGCTTGGTGCAGTTGAAAGAAAAAGGAATGATGAAACGGCCTGACGATGCGATTGGATTAACGAACGCACTCCAAGGGACCTTTATCGAACCGAACTTTGTCGGCTTGGACCATTATAAAAAATTTCTGACGGATAGTCGTCTATGGCAATCTATCGGTAATACATCCTTGTTTACGGTTTATGCCGTTTCGATGGAAATGCTGTTTGGCCTGCTGATAGCACTCCTGATCAATCGTTCTTTCCGGGGACGCGGTCTTGTGCGAGCGGCGGTTCTGATCCCTTGGGCTACACCAACTGCCATTTCGGCTATGATCTGGCACTTTCTCTACGATGGTCAGAACGGTATTGTGGCAAAGCTGTTTGCTGAAACGGGCTTTATACCACAAATGAGTACATTGCTGTCTACCAAGTCTGGAGCAATGTTCTCTATTGTTCTTGCGGATACGTGGAAGACGTCACCCTTTGTCGCTCTACTGCTGCTGGCGGGACTTCAAACCATATCCGGCTCCTTGTATGAGGCGGCCCAGGTTGATGGAGCGAATCGGTGGAAACAGTTCATTCATATTACGCTGCCTTCTTTAAAAACCACGATCCTCGTTGCGGTCATGTTTCGTACACTGGATGCCTTCCGTGTATTTGACCTGATTTATGTGCTGACAGGTGGCGGACCGGCCAATTCGACAGAATCGATATCCATCTATGCTTACAAAACGATGTTTTCCGAGCTTAACTTTGGGGCAGGCTCTGCGTTGTCTGTTATCGTGTTTCTATGTATCGCCATCATATGTATGATCTATGTAAAAATATTAGGCGCCGATGCAGTCAGCAAACGCGGGAGTTAGGAGGTATGCGCAATGGTTAAAAAAGCAGGCTTTCTTTTCTATTTAGGTGTCACGGTTTTTGTGGGGGCGGCCATGTTTCCTTTCATGTGGATTTTCCTGGCTTCCATTAAGCAAACTGCGTATCTGTATGGAACGTATGCTTTTGATATATTCGTCCCTGGTTATACATGGGATAACTATGTTCGCGTTTTTGTTAATCATCCGTTTGGCCGTTATTTGCTCAACAGCTTTTCGATAGCAGGTCTGACCATGATTTACAGTCTGATCGTCGCGTCCTTTGCGGCATATGCGATTGCCCGGCTTCACTTTTGGGGGAAATCTGTCTTTTTGGGCGTACTGCTTGCTGTTTCGATGTTTCCGCAAATTGCCACGATTTCTCCGATTTTTTTGTTTATGCAGGCTACAGGTCTGCGGAATACTTATTTGGGACTTATTATCCCTTATACGACGTTCGCGCTGCCATTATCCATTTGGTATATGACAACCTTTTTTCAAAAAATACCGTACGAGCTTGAGGAAGCGGCCAAGGTCGATGGAGCCTCGATTATGCAAACCTTTTGGAAAATCCTGCTTCCTCTCGCAGCACCTGGACTATTTACAACCGCGATTATTGTGTTTGTTGACGCCTGGCATGAATTTCTCTTCGCTTTAACGATCAACTCCAAACAAGATATGATGACAGTACCTGTAGGTATTGCGATGTTCCAGGGAGAATTTACTTTTCCATGGGGCGAGATTTCGGCAGCGGCCATAACGGTAACGATACCAATCGTCATCCTGGTGCTTATATTCCAAAGACATATTATTTCAGGCTTAACCTCCGGTGCAGTGAAAGAATAAAGCGCCGCAGCAGCCAAGAGGAGACAAAACAATGAAAAAACCTAACATCTTATTTATGATATCACACGATACAGGTAGGTATTTGGGCTGCTATGGCCGAACAGTAGAAACCCCATCGATTGATGCTTTGGCGGAAAAGGGGGTACGCTTCGATCAATATTTTTGCCCCGCTCCCCAGTGCAGTCCGAGCCGTGGAAGTATATTGACCGGATTGTATCCGCATAACCATGGGATGATCGGTTTAGCCCATTTGGGATTTTCAATGCATCCGGGTGTAGCGACCTTGCCTAAGGAGCTCGGCAAACAAGGCTACGAAACAGCATTGATTGGCTTCAGCCATGAAACGATAGACGAACCGGACAGCCGATTAACCTCATCCACCTCCAAACTTGGTTATGACAAGGTACTGCCGGTTCCTGGAGACAGGGGACCTCAAGTCGCTGACAGGGTCTTGGACTATTTACATGAAAAAGCTGAAGCCAAGGATGAAAAGCCTTTTTTTGCGTCAGTGGGCTTTTTTGAAACACATCGGGATTTTGATGAATATGAAGCGGTCGCTGACCCGGTGGATAGAGTAGTGCCGCCATCTTATTTGCCGGATACACCCCAGGTTCGGGAAGATTTTGCGCTGCTGCACGGCTCTGCCAAAGTGCTGGATCAAAGCATAGGCCGCATACTCCGTGGATTGGAAGAAAGCGGATTGAGCGATAACACGCTTGTGATTTATACGACTGATCACGGTATAGCCTTCCCGAGAGCGAAGGGGACGCTGATGGATGCGGGCTTGGAAACGGCTTTAATTATGTATTATCCCGGACAGATAGCCGGAGGACTTGTAATGAATCAGCTGCTTTGTAATATAGATTTAATGCCCACATTGCTTGAATTTGCGGGAGCGGAAATTCCTCAGGGGCTTGATGGAAGCAGCTTTCTCGGTTTGTTTAAGTCGGACACACAAGTAAAGCCAAGAGACCATTTTTTTTCCGAATTGACCTGGCATGATCAATACCATCCGATGAGAGGCGTTAGAACAGAAAGCTATAAATATATCCGCAACTTTGAAGACGGACCTTCTGTTTATCTTCCTCTAGACATTCACCGCAGCCTTTCGGGGCAAGTCGTAAGGGAGGAATACTACAAGCCTAATGTGCCGGAGGAGCTGTACAGCTTGCAGGATGATCCTCTTGAAACTAACAATCTTGTCCACGTTCCGGAATACCAACAGGTATTGAAAGAGCTTCGAGACAAGGTGGAGGTTTGGATGAAGACTACGAATGATCCTCTCCTGAATGGAACGGTGACGGGACTTGCAGCACCGGAGTGGCAGGAGCAATTGGATAACGGGTCCGCTTATGGAGCTAAAAAGTAGCGGTGAGATCATACTTCAATGCAATATAATAAGATACAAACTAAAACCTCTGTAATTTCAGAGGTTTTTTAGTTTGATCTTGTGAAAAGGGGATTGACACATAAAACATCACGAAATATAATGATGAGGAAACCGGTTTACTAAATTTTATATTTCTATCACACAATTAAACATCGTCGCTGATTAGTAATCTAAACGAAATTTTTATTTTTCTAAGGGTACGTTGATCTAGTTTATTTAATCTAGAAAAATAACAATTAGTAAACCGGTACACTAAATATTTTATTTATGTCAGAAAGGATGAGTCTTAATGAATATTATCGTATTAATCAAGCAAACCTTAGACACGGAAGAAAAAATTACGCTGCAAGACGGTAAAATTAACGAAGACGGGGTCAAATTTATTCTTAACCCTTATGATGAATATGCGGTTGAGGAGGCGCTTCAGTTAAAAGAATCCCATGGCGGAGAAGTAACAGTTGTGGCTATAGGGCCGGCTCGCACGGATAGCGCTCTGCGTCATGCATTGGCAATGGGGGTTGACTTCGCTGTATGTGTAGAGGATGAATCGTCTATACAGGATGATTACGTATTGTCCAAAATATTAGCTGCTGCAATTAAAAAAAAGGGGTCCTTTGATATCATTCTGGGTGGATACATGACCATTGATAATGGGTCGACACAAATGGGTCCCCGTGTAGCGCAAGAGTTGGATATTGCTTTTATTTCTGCGGTGACGAACTTGAAAATTGATGGAAACAAGGTGCTGGCACAAAGAGATGCAGAAGGGAATACGGAGAACATAGAATCGTCATTGCCTATCCTGATTACTGCACAGCAGGGATTAAACGAACCCCGTTATCCATCTTTACCAGGTATTATGAAGGCGAAGAAAAAGAGCATCGATCGATATTCCCTGCAGGATTTGGGTCTTTCCACGGAGGATGTGAACTCGATGATAGAATATGTTGATGTGTATTTGCCTCCGAAGAAAGGTGAGGTTAAACTGCTGGAGGGCGATGCTGATGAGCAAGTAGACCAGTTGATCGCACTTTTTCCTAATCTATTAAAGCTGAATTAATTAACGTTATTAACCATAGGAAGGATTGAAAAGAGATGACAAAAAACGTTCTGGTTGTAACCGAAATACGTGATGGGAAATTAAGAAAAGTATCCCTGGAAGTGCTCAGTGCAGCAAAAAGGATGGCAGATGGTGGTAAAGTTACTGCAATTATCATCGATAATAACAATCAAGAATTGTTCAGTCTATTGGCTCATTATGGAGCAGATCAAATATTCGCGGTTTCCTCCAATCAACAAGATAACAATCCCACTGAGCTTTGTTGTGACGCACTCGCGACTATAAGTAGCCGAGTAAATCCGGATGCCATATTGCTCGGACATACCTCTATCGGCAAAGATGCAGCGCCGCTATTTGCAGCCCATATAGGAACAGCCTTGATTTCCGATTGTATTGACATCGAGGTAAATGGAGACTCCGTTGTATGTACGAGCCCGATTTATTCAGGTAAAGCTTTTCACAAAGCAAGGATTAAAGAGGGGATTATTATGGCTACCATACGCCCCAACAACATCCGAATTGAGGAACCTGACACGAGTCGTACTGCAGAAATTATTAACTACGCTATCGAGCATAGAAACGTTCGAACCGAGCTGAAAAGTGTCATCCGCAAAGCATCGGACAGCATTGACCTCAGCGAAGCGAAAATTATTGTTTCGGGTGGGCGAGGGGTTAAGAGCGCAGATGGCTTTAAACCACTTTACGAATTAGCCGAAGTGGTTGGAGGTGCTGTCGGGGCTTCACGTGCAGCTTGTGACGCCGGATACTGCGATTACTCATTACAGATCGGTCAAACGGGGAAAGTGGTTACCCCCGATCTCTATTTGGCCTGCGGGATTTCCGGCGCGATCCAGCACATAGCAGGGATGTCCAACTCGAAAGCTATTGTTGCTATTAATACTGACCCGGAAGCCCCGATTTTTAAAGTCGCCGATTATGGAATCGTTGGCGATTTATCTCAAGTCATTCCTATCCTGAGGGAAAAGCTGCGAAAGTTGAGCCATTAAGCTTACATTTCAGAATCATTTTGTAAGGGAAAGAAAGGAGTGGACGTATGGTATCCCTGTTCAACTTTGTTGTTGTCCTCCTTTTAACAGGTTGTGCGCTATATATATTCGCGAATTTGATCTACAGCCGTGTTTCATTTATTAAATTGGGGAAACCTGCGAATTTACAAAAAGATTATGCACAACGTATCCATGAAGTGCTCGTTAATGTTTTCGGACAAAAGAAATTATTAAAAGACAAGAAAAGCGGAATGATGCACGTTATTATGTTTTATGGCTTTATCATTTTACAGTTTGGAGCCCTGGAGCTGATTCTAAAAGGTTTTTTCAAAGGGTTCGAATATCCGCTGGGAGATACACACCCCTATTTCAGTTTCCTTCAGGAAATCACAACTTTTCTAGTGCTTTTGGCTACGCTGTATGCTTTTTATCGGCGTTATATCGAAAAATTGGAGCGATTGAACCGTACATTCAAATCCGGAATAGTCATTATCTTTCTATCGGTTTTAATGTTCTCCATCTTGATGAGCCTGTCCTTTGAACAACTTTGGCTAGGACATTCGGGCGCATTTGCGGCTCCGATCTCATCAGCGATTGCTTCTTTGTTTCAAGGCATGAGCACTCATGCGGCGGCAGCATGGTTTTATGTATTTTGGTATGTTCATTTGATCACGCTGCTTGCGTTTGCAGTTTATGTGCCACAATCCAAGCATGCACATGTGTTTTTTGCGCCAGTTAACATTTATTTACGCGACTCCAAGCCCGCAGGCCAATTGACAACCATTAGCTTTGAGGACGAAACGCAGGAGGTTTACGGGGTTGGGAAAATTGAAGATTTTCGACAAAATCAGCTTATTGATCTATATGCCTGTGTAGAGTGCGGTCGCTGTACGAATATGTGTCCGGCTTCGGGTACCGGTAAGACGCTATCTCCTATGGATCTTATTGTGAAAATGAGAGACCACCTTACGGATAAAGGAGCCGCGGTCACCTCCCGGAATCCATGGATTCCAGGTATGGCTCCCAGTCAAAGCAATGCTTCAGCAAATCTGATCGGAGATGTCATTACAGAGGAAGAGCTGTGGGCATGTACAACATGTCGCAATTGTGAGGACCAGTGTCCGGTAGCCAACGAACATGTCGATAAGATTGTAGATATGCGCAGATATTTGGTGCTTACTGAAGGGAAAATGCCGTCAGAGGCTTCTCGGTACTTCCAAAACATTGAGCGACAAAGCAATCCTTGGGGCATTAACAGGAATGAGAGGATTCGTTGGCGAGAAGGAAGGGATGACATCGTGGTTCCTATAATCGATGAGGTTGTCGAATTCGAATATTTATTCTTTGTGGGGTCTATGGGCTCTTTTGATCTCAGAAGCCAAAAAATCGCACAATCGTTTGCCAGGATTCTTAATGTTGCCGGCATTAAGTTCGCTGTGTTGGGTAATGAGGAGGTTAATTCCGGGGACACGGCTAGACGTATGGGTAATGAGTTCTTGTTCCAGCAGCTATGTCAGGAAAACATTGAAGTCTTCCGGTTCTATGATATCAAAAAGATAGTAACGATATGCCCGCATACGTATAACACATTTAAAAATGAGTATCCCGAATTTGGTTTGAAGGCAGAAATATTTCATCATACCGAAATTATCTGGAAGCTGTTACAGGAAGGACGCATCCAACCTACCAAGGAAGTCAAAGAAATCGTTGCTTATCATGATTCTTGTTATATTGGGCGTTATAACCATATCTATGATATTCCGCGCGAGATTTTAAGGATGATTCCCGGGATTGAGATCGTTGAAATGGAACGCAACCGGCAGGACGCATTATGCTGCGGTGCTGGCGGTGGGATGATGTGGCTGGAAGAAAAGCAAGGGAAGCGTATCAACATCGAACGGACGGAACAGGCGATTCAACTGAACCCGACGATCATTGGGTCAAATTGTCCGTATTGCCTGACGATGTTTAGTGATGGGATCAAAGCCAAAGAAGCTGATAACACAGTTAAAGCATTGGATATTACGGAAATTGTCGAAAGATCCTTATAATCAGTGTTCAAAAGAATAATATTGACAGTAAAACAGTAAAATACTACACTATTGTAGTGTACCGGTTTACTAATAAATTCCGTTTTGTCCTGTTACAAAAATGTGTGATAGAGGTGAGGCGCATGCTAAAGGATATTCAATTGTTAAGTTTCACTCACTTTCTTCAGGGCCCGTCAGCAGTGCAAATTTTAGGTGATTTAGGTGCAGATGTCATTAAAATTGAGAACGTCAATGGTGCCTTTGAGCGACAATGGGCTGGGGCAGAAGCATTTATTCATTCTGAGAGCGTTTTCTTTTTGCTGGCTGGAAGAAACCAACGGAGCTTAAGTATCGATCTTAAGGATGAAGCAGGCAAAGCGATTATTTGGGATTTAATGAAGCAGGCGGATGTGATCGTCGAGAATTTTCGACCAGGCGTTATGGATCGGCTGGGGTTCGGATATGAAGCGGTATCCGAGTTCAATCCGGGCATTGTATATTGCTCATGCTCCGGTTTTGGATCTTCTGGCCCTTACAAAGATAGGCCTGGACAAGATTTGTTAATTCAATCAATGAGCGGATTGGCGATGCTAAGCGGACGCAGCGGTGACCCGCCTATTCCGGTCGGGACGGCAATCGTCGATCAACATGCTGCTGTATTGGCTGCAATGGGTGTGCTGGTGGCGCTATATGAAAGAACAAAAACGGGCATCGGAAAAAAAGTGGAAAGCAACTTGCTCAGCGCAGCTCTTGACTTGCAAATTGAACCGATCAATTATTTTGCGAACAATGCGACACTTTATGATCGGAGTGCTTCGGGTATTGCAACGAAATTCCATCAAGCGCCTTACGGCATTTATGAGACGGCAGACAGGCATATATGTTTATCTATGAATTCATTGAGTCATTTATCCAAAGCTTTTTCGGACAATGATTTTCTGCAATGGACTTCGAGTGATCAATACAAAAAGCGTGAGTTTATTAATTCCAGAGTTACGGAACATCTGAAGAAGGAGGATTTCGATCATTGGTCACAAGTGTTTGATGAGATTGGTATATGGTATGCGGAAGTCAACAATTATGAAAAAGTGATGAACGATCCGCAGGTCGTATGGAACGATTCCTTCGTCAGTTTTGATCACCCGCGAGCAGGGACGGTGAAGCTTCTAGCACATCCCGTGAAATATGATGGTAAGGTTCCGGCTGTCACCAGAGTGCCACCAAGATTAGGTGAGCATACCGAGGAAATATTAACGGAGCTTGGATATGGGATGGAGCAAATCAACGAACTCGAAAGCACGGGAGTCGTACGAATTATGCAAAAAGATAATCTAAAAGTAGAGGGTTAGACCACCCTTGCGGTGGTACAACATACTTCAATAGAAAGAGGGATTCGTATGGGAGAGAAAATAGGTGTTGGTCTTATAGGCTGTGGTGCCATCTCCAAGGCGCACATCCAAGCGATTCAGGAATTGCCCGATCTGAACCTTATAGGCGTTACTGATCGCGACGTTTCGTTGGCAGCGCGTATTGCTGAATCAACAAATACGAAATCTTATCCGAATAGTATCGATTTGGTTTCAGATCCTGACATCAACCTGGTGGTGTTATTAACCCCTCCGTATTATCACGAGGAATTGATTTCGCTTTGTGCCAGCCACGGCAAGCATATTTTAGCTGAGAAGCCAGTTGGCGTTGATATGAACAAAATAAAAACGTATGTAGATTTGTGCAAGCAAAAGGGAACACAACTATCTGTCGTATCCCAGCATCGATTTGACCCTTCGGCATTATTTCTTCGTGAGAAAATCGACCAGCAAAAGCTTGGCAAGCTTATCACAGCTAACTGCACCGTTCATTGGCATAGGCCAAAGTCCTATTATGATTCATGGCACAGAAGCAAAAGCCTGGCTGGCGGGGGAGTTCTCGTCGTTCAAGCGATCCATACCATCGACTTGATGCTATGGTATATGGGGGATGTAGAGGCGGTGTTCGGATTTACGGACAGAGCTGTTCATACCGACATTGAAGTCGAAGATACCGCGGTAGCCTGCCTGAAATTTAAAAGTGGAGCACATGGGATGATAAGCGCTACAACAGGTACTTATCCCGGATATCCATCCCAACTCGATATATTCGGAAGCTCTGGCTCCATCAGCATCGTGGGAGATGAAGTCTCCTTTTACAGCTCCAGATTAGATCAGGAGAAAAGTATAACCCATGGATTAAAGGGTGAGACGAATTTGGATCATGGGAACATATCTGTTGCTTCATTGAAAGCACAATATAAGGATGTATGGTCGGCCATTCGCAATCAATCCACACCTGTTGTTACCGGTGATGAAGCGGCCAAAACCTTTACTATACTGGAGGCGATCTACGAGTCTTCACGAGCTGGCAAAGCAATCAGGCTTTAACCATGTAACTACGTCTTTCGCTAAATCGGCAGAGTTTACCGTCAATGATTAGTTAATAACATATGGTCAATTAAAGGAGTGTCGTATGATGAATTTTCAAGTAGATGAGACGAATCAAGAAATTCGAGACATGGTCCGTCATTTTGCAGTAGAGGTTATCGCACCCCGTGCCAAAGAAATCGATGAAAAGGACGAATTTTTCCCTGACATTGTTGAAAAGGCCGGCGAGCTTGGTATTTTAAGTATGGAGCTCAGCGAAGAAGAAGGAGGGATTGACTGCGGAACTTTAGCATCCGTGATGTGCAATGAGGAGATATCTCGAGCAAGCGCAGCGGTCAGTAACGTTATAGGCGCTATTCATCTTCATCTTGGCCTTCTTCATCGATTTGGTAGTAAGGCACAAAAACAGCGATGGATTCCTGCTTTAAGCAGTGGGAAACAAATCGGAGGCTTTGCGATCACGGAACCGGATTCTGGTTCGGATGCAGCGAGTATTAAGACGAGTGCGGTTAGAAGCGGAGATAACTGGGTCATTAACGGCAGTAAATGTTTTATTACTTTGGCTCCTGTGTCCGATATGCTGATTGTCCTGACATCAACCGATCCCACAAAAGGGGTACATGGTCTCACCTGCTTTATCGTTGAAAAAGGGACGCCGGGATTGAAGGTAGGTCCCAAAGAATCGATGATGGGACAGCATGGCGTACCGGTCAGCTCCGTGTATTTCGATGATTGTACGATTTCGAAGGAGAATATGTTCGGTGAAGAAGGCCAAGGCTTTAAAATTATGATGTCCGGCCTTGATGGTACTCGTCTTGATGTAGCTGCGTGTGCGTTAGGTCTTTCCCAGGCAGCTTTTGAATTAGCGTCGAATTATGCGGCTAATCGCAAACAATTTGGTCAGCCTATTGGAAATTTTCAAGGCGTCGGTTTTATGCTGGCGGAAATGGCAACAGAGATTGAAGCGGGAAGACTTTTACTCTATCGAGCTGCTCAGTATCGAGATGCCGGCATTCCTTATACCAAAGAGGCTTCTATGGCCAAATATTTTTGCTCCGACAATGCGATGATGCATACGACCAATGCCGTTCAGATTTTCGGAGGATACGGTTACAGCAAGGAATACCCCTTAGAAAGGTTCATGCGGGATGCTAAAATATGTCAGATATATGACGGGACATCACAAATTCATCGTCTGATTATTATGCGCAGTGTTTTAAAGGAATATAAAGAATTTACTTGCAATTAAATGGTAAGGGAGTGGAGGTTATGGTTCAAATTATCAAAACCGAAGAAGCAGCAGCACTAATTAAAGACAATGATACGCTTTGGATTGGGGGATCGGGAGGTGGTCATGCCGTTCCTGAAAAGCTAATTGAAGGGCTTGAGGGCCGTTTTGTCAAATCTGGTTTCCCGCGCAGCCTTACATGTGCCCATGCTGTAGGGATAGGCGATTGGAAAGAAGCCGGAATGAATCGATTGGCGCACTCGGGATTAATTAAACGCTCAATATGCGGCACGCTAACCAATAGTCCCCGGATTGCAGATATGGCATTATCGGGCGAAATCGAGTCGTACACATTCCCACAGGGAGTTCTTTCTCAATTGACCAGGGAAATGGCAGGCGGACGTCCGGGATTAATTACGACAACTGGACTGCATACTTTTATCGATCCTCGCTTGCAAGGTGGACAGCAAGGGAGCAAACGAGGTCCGGATTTAGTGGAGGTTGTTGAAATTGATAACAAAGAATATTTACGGTACAAAACCATCAAGATTGATGTTGCTTTTATTCGGGCTACAACAGCTGATGAAAAGGGAAACCTGACAATGGAACACGAGGCCGTATTCGGTGAAAATCTATCTATTGCTACGGCTGCGCGTCGGACGGGCGGAATCGTGATTGCTCAAGTGGAACGTCTCACCAAAAATGGCACCTTACAGGGGAAGCAGGTTAAAGTTCCCGGCATTCTTGTTGACTATATTGTGGTTGATAAAGAGCCTTGGCAAACATATGTCACGAAATTTGACCCAGCCTACGCCGGATACATTCATAAGCTGGATAGTGAAATAGCAGTTCTTCCTCTTGATTCAAGAAAGATCATTGCCCGTAGAGCAGCCATGGAATTGTTTAAGGATGCTGTTGTGAATCTGGGTTTTGGCGTTGCGAACGGAATATCCTTGGTTGCAGCTGAAGAAGGCTTTTATAACGATCTTACTTTAACCGTCGAGCAAGGCTTAATTGGAGGTGTACCTGCTTTGGGGAATGACGCTGGAGCTGCGACCAATTATGAGGCTATGATCGATCAACCGTATCAATTCGATTTTTACGACAGCGGTGGTCTGGATTTGGCATTTCTATCATTTGCGGAAGTCGATCGGCATGGGAATGTCAATGTCAGCCGGTTCGGCAATAAAATTGTTGGCCCGGGAGGTTTTATTAATATCACCCAAAATGCCAAAAAAGTATTTTTCCTAGGTACATTAACAGCCGGAAAAAGCGATGTTCGAATTGAAGACGGTAAATTGGTCATCCATCAGGATGGTTCCATTAAAAAATTCATTCAAGATGTAGAGCAAATTACATGGTCCGGCGGGTATGCCCTGGAGCGCCAACAAACAGCGAAATATATTACAGAACGAGCCGTATTTGATTTGACGCCGGATGGAATCATGCTGATGGAGATCGCACCGGGAGTGGATATTCAATGTGATGTTCTTGATAAAATCGATTTTCCAGTTATCGTACCGTCTGAGGTTCCCTTGATGGATGCTCGAATTTTCAACGCGAATCAGATGAATTTAAAAGACGAATTAAAAGGAAAAGAGGCAAGATAATCGATGAGTGATACGATAAAGCTAATTCGGGAGTCCAATGGCATAGCCGTTATTCAATTATCCAATCCTCCATTAAATGTGGTATCAAGAGAGTTGACGCTTCAGCTTGCGCAAGTTTTAAAACAAATCGAGACCGATCCCCAAATTCGCGTTGTTATCGTTACCGGTGAAGGAAGCAGGGCATTTTGTGCGGGCGCGGATATCAAAGAATTTGCTGATCTGGTTAAGGCCGGCACCGTGATCGTTGACAAATTAGCCATCGAAAATTACGTATACGATATGCTGGATAAGCTGCCGATCCCTACCATTGCGGCTATCAACGGAATTGCCTTGGGCGGAGGTGCTGAACTGGCTTTATGCTGCGATATCAGAGTGATGGAGGAACAGACTCAAATTGGATTTCCAGAATGTAAATTGGGCGTATTTCCTGGGAGCGGAGGCACGCAAAGATTGCCCCAATTGATTGGAGAGGCAAGGGCCAAGGAACTAATGTATATCGGGGATTCCATTAATGCAGAGACGGCTTTTCGTATGGGATTGATTAACCGAATCGCTCCAGAGGGGAAGGCTCTGGAAGCAGCTATGGAGCTTGCTTTAACGATTTCCCTAAGATCCGGTGTAGCTATGAAATGCATCAAACAAGCAGTAGATCATGGTTTACTGGCCGGAACGGCCGCAGGACAATCCAAATCGTTAGAGCTGAGCGAAATCGTCTTTAAAAGTGAGGATATTCATGAGGGCATTGCTGCATTTTACGGTAAACGCTCGGCGAATTTTAAACATCGATAAATTTTTATAAGTGAATAGCATCTACCGTCAAGTCGGAACCAGGATACTTTCTCAGAAAGCCTGGTTCCGACTTATTATTGATGTGAAATTTCTTTGCAGGATTCCCGCGAAACTAACGATGGAGCCAGCATCACTTGCTGCAGCGTTTCTTTTGCTATTTGGCCCTCAATCTTTTGTACCAACAATTGCACGGCTTGAGTTCCGAGCTCTTTGATTCGAGAATCAATTGTTGTGAGAGGGACTCTGGCCAATTTGCAGAAGAATAAATTGTCAAAGCCGATGAGTGATATTTCCTCGGGGATTTTCCAACCATACTCACGTGCGGCATCTAATAAGCCAAAAGCGAGCACGTCGCTTATCGCAAAGATTGCGGTCGGTTTATGATTCGATAGCATAATTTTTTCTGCAGCGCGGTATCCATCCTCAAGTGTTTTTCCACCCTCTATAATATACTCTGGATTATACAGTTCATATTTCTGCAGCACTTCAATGAACCCGCGTGCTCTTTCACGAGTCGGATAGATGTCCTCTTGCCCCTGGATCATACCAATTTGCTTGTGACCTAACCTTACCAAATACTCGGCAGCCAGTTTCCCACCCGTGTAATTATCCACGACTACATAATCAATAAAATCCGTAGGAACATGACGATGCACCATAACAATGTGTTCGAAGGATTGTTTTAAAGCTTCCAGATTCAGTCGGTTTTCTCTCGCATTGGCGAGTATCAAACCATCCAGATGCTGAAACCGGTCTTTTAAAATTTCCAACAGGCGCTCATCGTTCGCTTCATTATCATTCGTAGTAACTAATACAATGTTATAACCAAGTTGATTGGCTTCTTCCTCAATGGATTTAATCAATTCGGTATTAATCATGATATGAATATTGGAGATTACCAAGCCAATCAGCTTAATCGAGTTATGGACCAGAGCTCTCGCGAAATTATTGGGGTAATAATCCAATTCCTTAATCGCTTGTTCAATACGCTTGCGTGTTTCATCCGATACATACGGAATATTGTTCAAATATTTAGAAACAGCTGATTTGGAAACACCAGCTAACTTGGCCACATCCGAGATGGTCGATTTCTGTTTCATAGTGTGAACTCCTAATGAAAAAGTATGGAAAACTTAGTTTTAGTATAACGGTTTATGAGTGTTTGACTAAACTAATTTTAATTGTGATGTTCATTGAAGTCAAATTATTTCAACCCATCCCGATTCACATATCTCTCCTAATAATAAACCGGTACACGAATATAAATTAATTATTACATACAAATGCAGGGTTTAGTACCAATATCATCATTGAAACTTTCAGCTGATAGTTTACTATTTCAAACGAACATGTTATAAGGGAATTATGAATAATTCAAATCGAACCGTAATCAGTCGTCGTTCGCGGCCAGCCAAGGAGCCGCTCAGCAAAGATCTTATTGTGAAGACCGCCTTGGAATTACTGAAGAACGAAGGCTCGTCCGGGCTGAGCATGCGTAAAATCGCCAAAGCATTGGATACAGGTCCCTCTTCGCTATATGTGTATGTCACGAACCTCCAGGAGCTAAGCGCTTATGTGTTGGACTATGGGCTGGATAAAGTCGTATTGCCGGATGCTCAAGATGGATCCTGGAAAACGAATCTGTTCGATGCTCTGAACTCGTATCTAACGGTTCTATATGAATCTCCGGGTATTGCCGAGCTCGCTCTAACGACGATTCCCGTAGGATCACACTCGTTAGCGCTCATGGAGTATATCCTTGGGCGGTTGCATGAAGGAGGAATTCGTTCCACGTCCGCAGCATGGGGAGTGGATTTATTACTTCTCTATGCAACTTCAGTTGCATTCGAACAAGCTTCCCGTGATCAGAAAGGGACAACGCTGAATACAATTTTAACCTCTTATGAATCGTTGGATGTTATGCGATATCCGATGATTGCCAATTTGAGGGACGAGCTACTCTCCTCGGGAGAGCGGTTTCGTTGGGGGCTAGAGGTGATCTTGCAAGGGATTTTACAAAGGCAGGATTAGATTTGTCGGATCATACGTCAGAAATTATGTGCCCATGAGGATTGGGGAAAGGGAAAATTGATGAAATGGAAGAAAAGTCGCTTAAATTGCGGCTTTTTTGTTGTTGGAAAAGGAATATATTAAAGGAAATAGCACTTCGTCATAGAATACATATTAGGATCATATAAACCCATATTATTCCAATTTAGCATGATGATTACAAGTGATTTCAAGGGATACCGTTGATGTGACACAAGATGTTTGAACCTAAGCTAGAACGAATAAACAATTGAAGGGATGATGAGGATGTCACAAATTTCAAATGTATTTCAAGGAACTGCATTGAAGGGGATATGTTCGGTATATGTGCCTGTTAGCAACCCGATCAAGTCAGCTCAATGGTGGCAGCAACATTTTGGATTGGAATATGCAGTACCTTTCAATCCTGCAGAAGCTCAAGCAATTATGAAGCTTTCTGATGGACAATGGCTGCACTTGGTTGAAACAGAGGGGGAGATCGATAGCCAATTCCCTAATAAGTTGGGTAATGAAATGTTCAGGTTCACCTTTGAGGTGAGTGGCATAGAAGTGCTTCATGACCACCTGAAATCCAGTGGTGTAAGAATCGAACAACTTCATGACCGCGGCAGCTGCGGCTTCAACTTTGTATTTTTCGATTTGGACGGGAATAAGTTTGATGTTAACGAAGTTGTCCTTGTTCATGGAACACTTGAGGATGAGTTCATTGAATAGAATGTGAGGCTGTGCATAATATTCTCCCTAACCCGAGAGGTGAGGGGGAATTAAATACTTGCAAAATGCAAATATATATTGTATAACTAATTCATGAGGTGAGCTGCCATGGATAATACTCGCGAACTATTTCAAATCATGACACGTCGTTTTGGTTTTCTCAATAAAAATTGCTGTACTGCCGGTGGAGTTGATATTTCATTAGTTCAAAGTCACATCCTGTATGAGATTGACCATCAGCATAAGCCATCCATTCAGCAGATAGCAGAAGCATTGGGAACCGACATTACGACCTTCAGTCGCCAGATTCAAGCATTAATCAAAATGAATCTGGTAAAAAAGTTACCCGATCCTGACGACAGAAGGGTATATGTTCTTTCATTAACGACAGAAGGTAAATACGTAGCAACGACGATTGACCAACAGATGAATGCGTATCTGAATGAAGTTTTTTCACACATGAACGATTTTGAAAAAGAAACCGTCATTCGCTCGATCCAGCTTTTAAATGATGCCATGGCTAAATCCAGCCAATGCTGCACAACCCCTTTGGGGTAATTTTTTTCATGAATACTTGCAAAATGCAAATAAAAATTGGAGGGAATCATTATGAACTTTTATGAAACTAACAAGCAGGACAATGGGAAGGCGACTTGTTGTGGAGGAGATATTGTAAAGGGGAATCAGCATACGGAGCAGTCATTGCCAGTTGCGATTATTGGTGGGGGACCAGTGGGTTTGGCAGCTGCGGCTCATTTATCCTTACGAGGTGAGTCTTTTGTGATATTTGAAGCAGGAGCTGCCGTAGGCTCCAATATCTTAAAATGGGGGCATGTTCGTTTATTCTCACCCTGGCAGTACAACGTGGATAAGGCCGCAAGAAAACTTCTCGAATCGAATGGCTGGAAAGCCCCGGACGACGCTGGACTTCCGACGGGACAACAATTGGTAGAGACCTATTTAGCACCACTTGCGGAGATACCCGAGATTAAAAATCATATTTGGTATCATTCAAACGTTAAAGCCATTAGCAGAAAAGGCTTAAGTAAAATAAAAACAAGCGGCCGTGATGAATTGCCATTTTCCGTGTATGTGGAGATCGATGGAGAACCTAAGCAATTTGAGGCAAGGGCTATTATCGACGCCACGGGTACCTGGGATCATCCGAATCCGTCACTCTCCGATGGAGTCTGGACCGAATCAGAAAAGTCGAACGCTGCGCATTTTTTTTATGGAATACCTGATATTCTCGGATCGCACAAGCAGCGTTATGCAGGTAAACATGTCCTTGTAGTAGGAGGAGGCCATTCTGCTATTAATACCTTGCTGGAGCTTCAGGATTTAAAGATAGAGGAGCCGCGCACGCATATCACCTGGGTTATGCGAAAACAAAGTGTTACAGAAGCTTACGGTGGTCAAGATAACGATAGTCTCCCCGCCCGCGGTGACCTTGGGACACGCATACAAAAAATGGTGGATGAAGGATTTGTTGATGTCGTGACTCCGTTTCATATCAGGAATTTTGAATTAGAGAATGGACAGATTAACGTCATAGGAGCTGGAAAGGCCGATAAGATCGTAGGCGTAGACGAAATTATTAGCAATACAGGTAGCAGACCGGATTTTGCTTTCTTAAGAGAGCTTAGAATCAATATTGATGCTGCTATTGAAAGTGTTGCAGAGCTCGCTCCCCTGATCGATCCTAATGAGCATAGCTGTGGAACCGTTCGTCCTCATGGGGAAAAGGAACTGAGTCAGCCTGAGAAAAACTTGTATATCGTCGGTGTAAAAAGCTATGGAAGAGCTCCAACCTTTCTTTTGGCAACAGGATATGAACAGGTTCGGTCTGTTGTCGCAGGTCTAACCGGAGATTGGGTGGCCGCCCGCAGCGTAGAATTGGACTTGCCAGAGACAGGCGTATGCAGCCTTCAAATAACATCCACGTGCTGTGAGGAGAAGCCAAGTAACGAATCAAGCTGCTGCGCGACTGAAATTAAATGAACAATTCCATAATCAAAGTTGAGAGGTTCATACGCTATTGACAAAATAAAAATGAAAGAGTAACCTTATAAAAACATACGCTACCGTATCTAGAGGTGAATCATGCAATTAACAAGGGAAGACTGGGTAAAGGCTGGACTCAATAAATTAGCTGAAGCTGGAATCCATGAAGTACGTGTCGAAGTACTAGCTCGGACGCTGAAAATAAGTAAAGGGAGTTTTTACCACTACTTTCAGGACCGACAGGAACTGCTGAATTCCATGTTGGATTTTTGGGAGGAGCATGCAACTAAACGAATTATTCAAAGCATGGAGCAAAATAACTCCTCATTGGAGCAGCTGCTTCAGATCAGTATTTCTCGAGACAAACAAATTGAGATTGGCATTTATGGTTGGTCCCATCATGATCCTTTCGTGGCATCTCGTTTAGTAGATATTGAGGAACAAAGAATTAATTTTATGGCTATACTGTATCAAAAGCAAGGTCTGGCACCTTTAGAGGCATTAGACAGGGCCAGACTTACTTATTTAATTTATGTAGGATGGATGACCCGGTTTGAGGCTAATACCAATTTTGATATTGGCAAAATGTTTGCGATGCTATTAAAAAATATATGATTTTGCGTGTCCCTAAGGAGTTGTCGTACAATTCATAGGGACATAAAAAAACCATCAACATACGGATGCGTATGTTTGAAAGTTTGCTAGTAAACCCCAAAAAAATGTAGAAAGGAGCTTATCTATACAAGCATTATACCTGATTGTAGCACTGATGATTATGCTTTTGGGGATTATTCACATCTGGATAACACCCCGAGTATACAAATCGATGACCCAAGAATCGATATGGTTCGTAAGTGGCGGGTTGGCCGTAATTTCAAACGCTAGCCTTAATTTAGCCATGATTAACGTTAAGCTGGAAACCAGTTTGCTGAATTATATTTGCATATTCAATAATGTACTGATATTCATATTTTCAATTCTTTTAGTTCGTGTACTTCCAAGGCCGCAAACGAAATTATTAGTAGGCTTCATGTTTTTGGAAACTGTGTTAGGGCTATGGAGCAAAGTGAAATAAGGTGATCAGGGAGGCATTCAATTGAAATTTGTGATGACTTTATCAACTGTAAGTCTTTTAGGTATCATTAGTATCCTGCATGTTTATTGGGCATATGGGGGTCGCTGGGGTACACATGCCGTTATACCCTCGAGAGCGGGGGAGTATAAACCTGCTTTTGTTCCTGGTAGGCTGGGTACATTATTTGTGGCTATGCTTCTTCTTGTTGTGTGTTTCATTCTTCTGGTTCAAGGAGGTTTTGTAGCTTACTTTGTATCCAATACCCTTACAAGAGTTGGGTGTTTCGTTTGCGCAGCCGTCTTCTTTCTTCGTGCGATAGGTGATTTTAAATATGTAGGATTTTTTAAGAACATCAATCACACTTCATTCGCTAAAAATGATACATGGTTATATAGTCCGCTTTGTTTGTATTTCGGCTTCACATGTGCGATTCTTTTGTTGTGATCAAGGTATAACGATCTTCACACAAATTCCGTGTAAAACAATGTGAATAAGGGGTAGTATTTCAAGAGATAATGTGATATTGTAATTTTGTAATCAAAAATACAGTGTTTAAATGGAGGCGTATATGGCTAAGAAAAAGCCAAGTATCGTAATCTCCATAAGATTGGACGATACGGCACTTCAAGCGGTGGACCTGCTCGTTGATTCAGGATTGGAGACCAATCGATCGAGGGCTGTCTCTCACTTTGTCAATGTTGGTATTCAATCTTCGGAGGAGCTATTGCGCAGGGCTCAACTCCTTGCTGACAACGTTCAGCAATTGCGCAATGAGATGGTCGAGGCCGTTAAGCTGAATAACCTTGAGAAGGTTACCCAACTGATTCATCAGGATTCTACGCTCGTGAACGCTACGAATAGTAAGGGAGAAACAGCTGTTCTAATGGCTGCCTACATGCGTGCGAACGATATCAAGGAGCTGCTTATCGACAACGGTGCAGAGCTCGATGTGTTTGAAGCTTCGGTGGTCGGTAGCACAGGGCGGGTTAAGGAATTGCTCGAGCAATCACCCGAGCTCATCTCCGCATATAGTCCAGATGGATTTATGCCGCTGTCGATGGCAGCGCATTTTGGAAATGAGGAAATTGTCAAAATGCTCCTCGAACTGGGTGCAGATGTAAATGCCAGGAGCAAGGACGGGAGTCTGAACAACACGGCGATCCATGCTGCGATTCTCGGCAACTACGAGCATGTCATTAAGCTGCTGATCAGCCATGGCGCAGATGTCAACGCCAAATGTGAAGGCAGTATCCGGCTAGGCTACAGCGCACTTCACGTAGCAGCCTACTTCGGCCGTGAGTCGCTAATCAGGATATTTCTGCAGCACGGAGCAGACCGAACTGCTATAAATGCCGATGGACAGACGCCTTATGAGCTTGCTGTAAGTAAAGGACAACAAGCAGCAGCCGATATGCTGAGAGAATAAGGAAACTTATAGCATATAGACAATAGGATCACTCCATGCTATTACCCTACTAAACACATCGGAATAATTAATCTAATATATGAACTCTACCGGACAGCCGGAGAGACGCGAATGGGAACAAGGCGTCTTTCTGGCTGTTTATTTTGTTGTATAAGGAGTGTACTTACGAATGAAATACAGAAAATTAGGCCGAACTGGCCTCAAAGTGTCCGAGGTCAGTCTGGGAACGATGGCTTTTGGTCGCTGGATCGATGAGCAAGCCTCAGCAGCTGTGCTGGATCAGGCGCTGGAAGCCGGTATTAATCTAATAGATACCGCCGATGTATACGGATCTGGCATGGACCTTGGTGATCCCAACCGGACTGGGGAATCGGAAGCGATCCTGGGTCGGCTTTTGAAGGGGAGAAGAAACGATATTGTGTTGGCTACAAAGGTGCAGGCACCTGTTGGTACGGGTGTGAATGACTCAGGCTTGAGCCGCTATCACATTTATCGTGCACTGGAAAACAGTCTTCGTCGGTTACAGACCGATCACATTGATCTGTACCAGGTGCACGGATTTGATGCAGCCACTCCAATAGAGGAAACGCTTGGCGTTCTGGATGAACTGGTTAAGCAGGGGAAAGTCCGATACATCGGGTGCTCAAATTATGCGGCATGGCAGCTTGCCAAGGCGCATGGAATCAGTGCGTTGAACCGGTTGGGCCGGTTCGAGAGTGTACAGCCGGAATACAGTCTGATCTCACGAGGTATTGAACAGGAGCTAGTCCCATTCGCTGAATCGGAGAAGGTTGGCATGATTGTCTACAGTCCGCTTGGCCGTGGTATTCTGACCGGTAAATACAAGCAGGGTGAGCAACCGCAGGAAGGTACACGATTGGCAGCGGGAGAGCAGCGACTGAAGCTGCTTTTGCAGAAGAATCCGGCTTATGAACTCGTTGAAGCCATTCGCCCGCTCGCTGAAGCGCGGGGCTGGACATTAGCGCAGTTTTCACTCGCTTGGGTACTTAGTCACAGCTACGTATCTTCTGCAATCCTGGGTGCTTCCAAGCCTGAGCAAGTCCGCGATTCGTTACGATTTGCGGATCAACGACTGACCATTGAAGAATTGAACACGATTGACCAATTTTCACAAAATATTTCATTAATTCGTTAGGAGGATGAATCATTATGAGCCATTCAAATCAACCACGTCAACTTCATCTCGGCCTGTTCCTTTTCTCGACCGGTTACCATCCGGCAGGCTGGAGACTTCCTGAATCGGTAACCGATGGTGCTTTCGATCCCAAGTTCCTGCAAGGAGTGGCCCAACGTCTGGAGGCAGCAAAGTTCGACTTCTTTTTTCTTGGAGACGCGTTGGCATCCAGTGCGGATATGCAGTATCAATTCCCATCCCAGATGGTCAGGCTGGAGCCATTCACCATGATTGCCCATTTAGCCGCAGTTACGGAAAAAATCGGGTTAATCGTGACCGCCAACACGACTTATGCAGAGCCTTATCACATTGCACGGATGACCGCTTCACTCGATTATTTGAGCCAAGGACGAACAGCCTGGAACGTGGTTACGGGAGCCGATGCCCGTGCAGCGCAAAATTTTAGCCGTGACAAGCATTGGGATAATACGAAGCGCTATGATTACGCTGATGAATTCGTGCAAATCGTGAAGGATTTGTGGGATACCTGGGAGGACGACGCTTTCATAAGGGACAAGGCGTCCGGCGTCTTTGTAGATGAAAGCAAGGTTCACGCGATTCATCATAAGGGTGACCACTTCTCTGTTGCTGGACCGCTTAATGTGGCGAGACCACCACAGGGACAGCTTCCACTCTTATCAGCTGGAACCTCAGAACGGAGTCAGGAGCTGGGTGCGCAATTCTCTAATGTCATCTTTACCGGACAATTCCTGTTTGAGGAAGCCCGCGCATTTTATGCCGGAATTAAGAGCAAGCTGGCCAAGTACGGTCGGAAGCAGGACGAGCTGTTCATTATGCCCGGATTGGTGCCCATTGTCGGTAGGACCGATGATGAGGCGTATGCCAAATATCGGGAGCTAAGTTCTCTTCTGGTTACAAATTTTGATTTGAAGCCATTGTCTGCACGTATCGGCATCGATCTATCCGCGTATCCGTTCGATGGTCCGCTGCCGGATCTGGCACTGTCTACCTTGCCTGGAGAAGGGGCGAGACCTTTCATACAGCTGGCTCAGAACGCATCAGGTCATGACGATATTTCAATCCGTGAGTTATTCCATTATTTTGCCGCTACGGTTCGTGGACATCTG
Organism: Paenibacillus baimaensis; assembly: GCF_025567575.1. Classification (NCBI taxonomy): domain Bacteria; kingdom Bacillati; phylum Bacillota; class Bacilli; order Caryophanales; family Paenibacillaceae; genus Paenibacillus; species Paenibacillus baimaensis. Next base: position 463,654 of record NZ_JAOQIO010000094.1, read on the forward strand.
CTTCTGGTGGGTGGACCGGAGCGAATAGCCGATCAGATTGAGAATTGGTTTCAAGGAGAGGCTGCGGACGGCTTTAACCTGTGCGCGCCTTATATGCCTGATGGTCTGAATCTGTTCATCGACCTTGTCGTGCCCGAGCTGCAGAGACGTGGATTGTTCCGTACTGAATATGAGGGAAGCACGTTCCGCGATCATTTTGGACTGGCACGCCCCGAGAATCGTTTCGCTCATAAAGGCCTTTTACAACAAAGCTAAATCATTAAGCGAGAACGTAGGGCAGCCCGTCTCAAAGGAGCATGGGATTCAAGGCGCAAGGGAGGCTAGAGATGAAGAACAAGAAAACAAAAAGATTTGGTATCATCCTCATTGGACAAATCGCGCTCGCACTGCTCCTCTTAGGTGCTATTGAGCTAGTTGTTCGAATGGGGATCGTAGGGAAACTGTATTTGTCGGAGCCGACAGAGGTTGTGAAGCAGATTTATGTGCTGCTGACCCATAGTGAGATCTATCACCATCTTCGTGTGACGATGCAGGAATTTTTCATCGGTTATTTGTTAGCTGCAGGGTTAGGGATTGCTACTGGCATGTTTCTTGTACTCGTACGACACGCGGAGGATTTATTCAGACCGTTTCTATCCGCTCTGATGGCTGTGCCGAAGGTTACCATCATTCCGCTCATTATGCTGTGGATGGGTATTGGTATTCCGCATAAGATCGCTGTCGTGTTTCTGTTTTGCTACTTTACGATTGCATTCAGCACGATTACCGGAATCAAGCAAACGGCAGATAATCATCTGAAGGTAGCGCGAGTGTTTCAGGCTTCCAGATGGCAAACGATTATCAAGGTTATTTTGCCCTCAGCTGCGCCAACGATCTTCGTGGCTCTGCGGGTATCGGCAGCAACCGGGATTGTAGGTGCCTTATTCGGCGAGATGATCGCATCGCAGGACGGTTTAGGGAATATTCTGGTCAAGGCGACGTCGTTGTATGACACTGCGCAGGCTTTTGCCATTATTACGATTGTAACGGTTGTCTCGGTAGCTATTATCGCACTCATCGATCTACTGGAGAAAAAGGTAGTCCTCAAGTGGAAGTCAAACTGAAGTTTCACAGAAATTTGCAGATTTATTCACACATAGGGAGAGATCATAGGATGGTTAAAAGAAACAAGAAACGCATGGGAACTATGTTGATGAGTCTGTTTGCCTTAATCCTGTTTGCAGGCTGCGGAAACAACGCAACTAATAACGCAACTCAGGCAGCTCCAGCATCCGGGGGTTCATCCTCCAATTCGTCCTCTGCTCCTGCCACCAGCAGCCAACAGCTGCAGAAGGTTAAGTATGCGGCCTTCAATGGAGTGAGTGGCATGGCCGTTCAATTCGGAGCAGAGAAAGGGTTCTTTAAAGAAGAGGGTCTGGACGTTGAATTCATTTCGACCCAGAATCCAGTTCCGGGTCTGACGAGCAAGGATATCGATATTGCCGATCTCGCCACAACACAAGCTATAGTAGCAGCGGGCAAAGGGGCGCCTCTCAAAATCGTATCCTCCATGTTCCGCACAAAAGGTGCATTTTATTTGATCGCACGTCCAGAAATTCAAAAAATTGAGGATTTAAAAGGTAAAAAGGTGGGAGCAGCCGTTTTTGGCTCAGGGCTTGATGTGTATACGCAAGTAATTTTGAAAAAGCATGGTCTTGCTAAAAATGATGTTACTCTGATTGCGAATGGTGTAAACGATGCTGCGTTCGCCAGTCTGACGTCAGGACAAGTGGATGCCACCATCATTCATGAGCCATTCGTTTCCCTCAGTGAGCTCAGCGGTAAGGCAACTCTGCTGGCCAAGGGATGGGATTATCTGCCGAACTTCCACACAGGCGTTCTGGTATCCCAAAATGATTTTATTGCCAAGCATCCTGATGCGGTGGAGAAGCTGCTGCGCGCTTATTTTAAATCCCAGGAATATGCCAAGAGCCATCTCGATGAGTATAAGAAATTTTTCCTGACGCAAGTGAAGATTGACCCAGCTGCGGTTGACAAAGCGTTCGAGCGTGAGATGGTACTGTGGGAGAACAAGCCTGACGTGAACAAGCAGTCACTGCAGGAAACCCAACAAACTCAGCTTGAATTAGGCTTCCAGGATCAGATATATGATATCGACAAGATTCTTGATCTTCGTTATGTGCCCAAAAAATAATTAGGAAGAGGAGGTGGGCGTATGGCGGGGTTCTCCATCAACCATATGTCGATGGTATACGGCGAGACTGCGCCGGCGGTAATACTATCTGATATCAACCTGGCTATTGAGGACGGAGAATTTCTTTGCATTCTTGGACCCAGTGGCTGCGGAAAAAGTACATTGCTGGAGATTCTGGCAGGACTGCAAGCGCCTACCCAGGGAGATGTGAGATTCGGTGACAGTCCTCTGGAAGGTACGGATAAGCGGAGAGGAGTCGTTTTTCAGGATCCCTCGCTTTATCCGTGGCGCACGGTGCAGCGTAATGTCGAACTGGGTCTGGAGATTAGAGGAACGGATAAGCGCGAACGAAGTGCGGCCGCGCGGAGATACCTGGAAATGGTAGGGCTCAGTGGATTCGAGCAAAAGTATCCGCATCAGCTGTCAGGCGGTATGAAGCAGCGAGCGGGTCTGGCACGCGCCTTCGCTAATCGCCCTGAGGTGCTGCTTATGGACGAGCCGTTTGGTGCAGTAGATCATCTCACCAGGCTGCAGCTGCAGGACGATCTGCTGCAAATCTGGGAATCGGAAAAAAAGACTGTAGTTTTTATTACCCATGACGTAGCAGAAGCCGTCTTTCTGGCTGATCGTGTTGTGATCTTATCGCCACGTCCAGGCCGAGTTAATGCCATATTCCAGGTACCGCAGGCTCGTCCGCGCAAACGAGACGATGCCGGGCTGCTGAAAATTCAAAACGACATCTATGCATCGCTTCATCAGGTAAAGACAGAAGACAGCATTGAATTTACGATATAAACCGAAGGGAGTTAAGAAGAACATGTCAAACATTGTAAATGTTGATTGGGTGCGTTCAAGAATCTTAGCAGGAGATACGGTTGTTGCAGATGTTCGCTTTTCGCCGAAAGAACCGCTTTATGGGAAGGAAGCTTATGAGAGAGGCCATTTGCCAGGTGCAGTGTTCGTTGATTTTAAACGTGATTTGACCGATTCGCCTAAGGAGCATGGGGGGCGCAGCCCGATCCCCTCGTCAGAAGATCTGGCGAAGACTTTCGGAAATCTGGGGATCGACCGATCAACAACGGTAGTTGTTTATGAAGATGTGAATGGACCGGCAGCGTCGCGCTTATGGTGGCTATTGAAATATGTAGGCGTCGAAGACGTACGCATACTGGATGGCGGTTATGAGGCATGGGTCCAAGCGGGCCAATCCGTGACGAGTGAACAACCCACATTAACATCACGTACGCTGGAGCCTATTGTCCAAGAACACCTCCTGGCAGATGTGAATGCCGTACGGGCTGCTATCGAAACCAATGGGATCAAGCTTGTTGATTCCCGTGATTCCAATCAGTATCTGGGCCTGGAAGCGCCGTTTGACCCTATTGCCGGACATATCCCGAGTGCACTTAACTACTTCTGGAAGGACGGACTGGAGCAGAACGGAAATTGGAAATCGCCGGAAGAACTGAAGGCGCACTTCGCTGGGCTGGAGCGAGAAGAAGAGATCATTGTTTATTGCGGCTCGGGTATTTCCGCTACGCCTAATGTCCTTGCGCTGCAGGAAGCGGGCTTTACGAATGTGAAGCTCTATGCAGGCAGCTGGAGTGACTGGATTTCTTATAAGGACAATCCGATAGCAGTAGGGGAAAAGTAGACTCAGTCTCTCTAACCCGCTTGGCGATAAACAAATAACCATTCACACAGCCTGATGGAGGTAACGTGAATGGTTATTTGTGTTGGACTGTTATATAGATGGAGTGAGATGGTAGTCCCAGATGATCATAGTGAAATTATTAGAAAAATGTTAGTAAAAATCGTGGTTAAATGGTAAAATTCATTACAATATTATTCAGATATGTAAAGTAAGGATAGTATTGCTCAGGAGGTACTCGATATGAATTTACAATCACTTTTCAAAGAAGAAATACTTACACAGTCTTCTTTAGGAGGCCATGCAAGCGATGTCTGGCTTGTCCATACGATTTCTGGTGAATATGTTGTAAGATCATCGGGAGTGGATGAAAGTGTGGAAGCACCGTTTCTGTGGGTATGCAGGAACTTATTCGGAATTGAATTAAGTCATACATACGATATTGAAGAAACTAATATTTTTTTACAGCAAACAACAATCAAATTTTTTGTGCCACGAGTTCTTTCAAAGGGATTAATTGGCGAAAGACAATTTGTAGTCGTAGAAAAAGCGCAGGGCTCTTCTTTAAATTTCTTAAATAAGCCAGTCGAGATGATGGAAGAGTTTGGAAGATCAATTGCTGAAATACATGCCTGCGAATTCAATGAATGCGGTGCCCTGAACGAGACCTATCGTTATTCCTTAATGGATTTCCCTCAAAAACTTAGTCAAGCCATTCGTACTCTTTCCTCTTGATATTACTTTTCTAATGATGCTGTTACCCAAAGACAGAGTATTACTGCGCATTAGCCTCTGCATTACCGATCCCGAAAAGTTCATCATACATCATGTTAGATATGGACCCAAGACAATTCCTTTCGGACTAGGGAAGAGTAAGCGCAATAGTGGATACAGAAGCCTATGTACTAGGACCGCGTGAATACGAACTCTTTCTTTTGGAATGTTCTCTTGATCAATTCGGTGCAGATAGTTTTAGGAGGGGATACAGTTCGGTACTGCCTTTCCCTGATTTAACCCCTGTCCGTGATATGTATCGGTTCATGTTCTGCTTAATGGAGATAAAGGGTCCTTCTTTTGATTATGATAAGTGGTTGTCAGTTCCACATTACTTTAACACAGTTGAAAAAGTGAGCGACGTTCCTCAATCTAAGGAAAATTTCGGCTCTTCTTTATTGTTGCGTATCTATTTAAGTAATCTATCCAATTATCAATAACTGTGTTATTTATTGGAAATTATGGGTATATAATTCTGGCACCATGGGGTTTGATGAACTCGGGAGTTCTTCATATGCCCGGATAACTAAGCCAACTGAACCAATTGCGGTTATTATATCACCGACAGTCCACAACTTCGGTTGGACGGATTTTATAGGGGAGAGCCTGTTCCGGTTTTCTTGTTAAGCGTTTTGGTCTTCAGTGCATATTTTTTAGTAACGGGACTTACCATCTCATATGTTTATCTCTACAAAGAGTATAGATAATCCAACCTTATGGGATAATTGGACTTAATAAAATGGAAGAACAAAAGAAATACACAACTTTCGTCAAAACTGGGTCCTCCGCGACTTCAGCGTTCATTTTTTCAGACTCGGAAAAGAAATCTTGCTGATCATCAATACTCCAATCAGAAGGGTGCCGAACGCCACAACAGACGGACGCGGCGACGCGGTCAACAGCAGCATGAACACGGCCGCCAGTGGTGTCGGCATCCCGACAAATCCAGAAATATGGCTTTGCGTAGCATTGAAACGCGCCAGTCGCAGAGCGCCACAGCAGACGTAAATCAGGCAGCAAGCAGCTCCAAACATGCGGATCTCATGCAGTGAAGCGACATAAGCCATTATAGCAGGCGCAACCGCGAACGTCACAAGATCTGCCAGTGAATCAAGCTCTTTACCCAGCAACGATACGGCATTCAACTTCCTTGCACAGTAACCGTCCAAAAAATCGCAGAATAATCCCAGCATCACTAGCAATATAGCGGCTAAGATCTCGCCTTTAAAGGTAAACAAAATTGCAGTGAAGCCTAGCAGTAGATTACTCAGTGTCAGTATCGACGGAATCAATTTCTTCATGTTTGTCACTCCAAAATGTTTAATCGCTGTCATTTTTAATTATCTTCTCTTTTGACCGCGTGGGACCGAATGGTTGAGTTTCATGCATGTGCCCGCAAACTATTCAAAACCATTCCGGTTTGAAACATTTTTGAGCCACTCTTTTTTTAACAATGCATATTGAAAAGTGTTTTCATATTTTGGTGTCCCATCCTCGTAATTAGTAAAAGAAACAAATTCTATAAAACAACCTTCTTTACGCATACATAATTTTTCACATAATTTTTGTGATCTCATGTTATCATCCTCTACATACGCATACAGCCTTCTTGCTTCTTTTTGCGTAAAGAGATAATTGAAGAAAGCTTCCGCGCTTTCACGTGCACATATCCCGCTCCTTCATATCTAGCATTGAAATTCCACCCAATACTAAAAGTATCAGGTTCTTCTGTCAGATAGAATAGTTCTCCAATTAGATCATTGCTCTCTTTCAGGCAGACTGCAATATGAGAGTCTTCACAGCTTCTTTTTTGAAGCTCTAAAGCTGCTTCTTCCAATGTCGAAACTTTATCACTAAGGAAGCAGTTCACTCTGGGATTAGCCGAATATTCCAAAAATTTATGAGCATCTGTCACGGAAAAATTTCTTAACCTCAATCGATTGGTTTCCATTATTTTCATGTGTAGTTCATCTCCTTCGACTCATGGTAAAAATATTTTATGTGATGAATTTTTCGTCACATATGCGTACTACGATTTTTCTTCTTTCTTTTCAGATTTTGAAAAAAGTTCAATCCATTTATTCTTGTAAAAGTACCCGATCATGAAAGCAACAATAGAGATGAGTGTAATAATGACAGCGACTCCATATTGTTCCTGATGAATTGTGGTTCCAACAACAACGGAGGCTACGATCCATGGAAGACGTCCAACAAGAAGCAAAGTGAAGAAACGTAAAGACCCGATCGGTGTAAGGGCTGCTACAAATACTAGTAGATCTTTTGGTAAGCCGGGAATAAGGAAAAAGATAAATAAAAATACTGACAGCTTTTTCTCATTTTTCAAAACGGACATCCACTTGTATTTCTTATTTTCTAGTAAGCGTTCAATCCAAGAACGGCCGATAAAACGAGTGAAGTAAAAAGCTATTGCTGCGCCTAACAACATGCCAATTGTCGCATAAAGTGTTCCAAGACTTACACCATAAATGTATCCCCCTGCAATTTGCACAACTTCCCCTGGAATAGGAGCAACCACAACTTGAAGTATTTGGAAAAATATAAACAATACTGGCCCCCAGTTTCCTGAAGATCGAATAAAATCTCTGAAATTATCCATGGATGATAATATTTCGAAAATAGCAGGGGCATACCGAATAAATAGAAAAATCAACACAATGGCTAATAAGAGTAAAATTATTTTTAGTAGTTTGTTCTTTTTTTGTTGTGTCATTTATAACTACTCCTTAATTTTGATAACGGGTACTTAAGCGAGATAATTGCATGGACTCCCGTTACTCCAATTCAAAAGCTCCCGTATACAATTGATGATAAATTCCACTTTGCTCTATCAATTGATCGTGGTTACCGCGTTCCTTAATCTGGCCTTTTTCCATCACCATAATCACATCAGAATTCCGTACGGTAGACAAACGGTGAGCGATGACAAATACAGTTCTGCCATCCATCAGGTTGTCCATTCCCAATTGTACTAACGCTTCCGTTCGTGAATCGATTGATGATGTTGCTTCATCCAAAATCATAACAGGCGGATTAGCAATAGCCGCTCGGGCGATGGCCAGCAATTGGCTCTGACCCTGGGAAAGCCCGTTACCGCTACCATCCAGCCGGGTATCATATCCTTCCGGTAAGCGTTCAATGAAGCTGGCAGCGTGGGACAGCTTGGCAGCTTTCTTTACTTCCTCGTCACTCGCATCCAGGCGCCCGTAAGCAATGTTATCGGCCACAGTCCCGGAAAAAAGATGAGTATCTTGCAGAACGATTCCTAGTGAACGGCGTAAATCAGCCTTTCGGATGCGTTGAATATTGATGCCATCATAAAGGATTTCACCTCCTGTAATATCGTAGAAGCGGTTAAGCAGGTTGGAAACAGTGGTTTTCCCCGCACCAGTAGCACCTACAAAAGCAAGTTTTTGTCCAGGCTTAGCATAAAGCGTTAGATCCTGAAGCACCTGCTTTTTATCGCCATACGAAAAGGATACTTGCCTGAACTCAACTTTTCCCTTCAAAGCCACAACGGAACCGTCTCCCAGCCTCCACGACCATCCGGCATGATGCTGATTTTTTTCTAGCGTCACGCGCCCATCATCCTCTTCGGGACTTTCATCCATCAAATTGAAAATCCGTTGCGCTCCCGCAAGGGCCACCACAAACATATGCATCTGCGAGGAGATTTCGGCGATCGGCATGGTGAAATTTCTGGACAAGCTCAGAAAGGCTGCGATGCTCCCCAGTGTCAAACCTGTATTCCAGCTAGATATCGCCGTAGCTCCGCCGACAATGGCAACGAGCACATAAATTACGGTTGCAAGATTTTCATTAATAGGCATCAGGATGTTTGAATATTTATTTGCTGTAGTTGAGTTTTTAAACAATTCCTCGTTTAATCGAGAAAACTGTTCAATTGCTTTATCCTCGCGGCTGAACACTTGCACAACTTTTTGACCATGTATCATTTCCTCCATATAACCGTCTACAACGCCAATCGATTCCTGCTGCTGGAAAAAGTGCTTAGTTGCTTTTGTGCCCACTGTCTTGGTCACCCATAACATCACAATTGCGCCAATTACCACTACAATCGTTAACGGTACATCGAGATAAAGCATAGTCCCAAGCACCGCTAAAATGGTCACAACGGTTGATAGCAATTGTGGCAATCCGTCGGTCAGCATCAGGTTAAGCGTATCCACATCATTCGTATAGTGGCTCATAATATCGCCATGTGCTTTTCGGTCAAAATACTTAATGGGAAGCTTTTGCATTTGGCTGAACAAATGGTCGCGAATTTTTTTTAAGATTTGTTGCGAGATCGTAATCATCAATCTCTTGGAGGCAAACGTACTGATGACCCCAGCAGCGTAGACCACAGCAAGAATCGTTAATGCCTGCAGCAAGGCATCAAACACCGGATTTTGATCGCCCAGCAAAGGCACGATAAAGTCGTCAATAAGCAGCTTTAAAAATGTAGCAGATACTACCGATACGGCGGCGCTAATCAGCACGAACAGCAACACCAGGCAAGATCTGAATTTAAAATACCTGAAGTAGGCCAATAGCCGCATAATGGTTTTACCGTAATTCGTGCTGTCCGACATATTCTCCACCACCTTTCGTTTGCGTATAATAAGTCTCCTGATAAATAGCACTTCTGCTCAGGAGTTCCTGGTGAGAGCCTATATCCACCATTTTGCCTTCGTGCAGCAGGATAATCTGATCTGCTTCCTCTACGGAAGCGATGCGTTGTGCAATGATGATTTTGGTTGTGTCGGGGATGCTTTCCTTGAAGACTTTCCTGATCATTGCATCTGTTCGTGTATCGACAGCGCTGGTCGAATCATCCAGGATAAGAATTTTGGGCTTTTTAAGCAAGGCTCTTGCAATACAAAGCCGCTGCTTTTGACCTCCGGAAACGTTGCTTCCTCCTTGAGTCAGGTGAGTATCATATCCGTTAGGGAAGGCCAAGATAAAGTCATGGGCCTGGGCTGCTTTGCATGCTTCAATCAGCTCATCATCGGTAGCCGATTCATTACCCCAAAGAAGGTTTTCCTTAATGGTGCCCTCAAACAAAACATTTTTTTGCAGCACCATCACAACTTGGTTTCTGAGCACGTGTAGATCGTACTGTTTCACATTCGTTCCACTAACGAGCACCTCGCCATCACTTGCGTCATAGAGGCGTGGAATCAATTGCACAAGTGTCGATTTTGCACTGCCGGCTCCTCCAATGATACCGATGGTTTGTCCCGAGTGGATTCGAAGATTAATGCCGGATAAAGCGTATTTCTCTACTTTGGTTGAGTAACGAAACGAAACGTTGCGAAATTCCACATCTCCCGTATGCAATTCCGTTACTGGCGAATTCGGACTCGTAATGTCAGGCTGTTCGTTTAATAAATCATTGATTCGCCTGGTGGAAGCGCGGGCAATGGCGATCACAATGACTACGATACCGAGCGTCATCAGGCTCATCAGAATCTGCATGGAGTAGGCAAATACGCTCGTCAGCTCTCCGGTCGTCATTGTGCCACTGACAACCAGCTTGGCTCCAATCCATGAAAGGAGGAGCATCACGGCATAAAGAACGACTTGCATAAGTGGCAGTTCATAAGATAGCATGCGTTCCGCTTTGACCATTTGCGTGAATATCTTTTGTGATACGGCCTGGAACTTTGAAACCTCGTAATTTTCCCGAACATAGGATTTGACTACACGAATACCCCGGACATTTTCCTGGACGACTTTATTTAGTTCATCATAGCTGCCAAAGGCTCGTTCGAAGATGGGGAAAGAATACTTCATAATGAGTAACATCCCCACCGCAAGAACGGGAATGACTACTAAAAACCATACGGCAATGGTTGGGCTGATTTCAAAGGTCATTACGGTCGCAAAAATCATCATAACAGGGCTGCGAAACGCAATCCTTATGATCATTGAAAAGGCGTTTTGCACATGCGTAATATCGGTCGTCAGCCTCGTGACGATGCCGGAGGTTGAAAATTTGTCCATATTGGAATAGGATAGCCGCTGGACATGGCGAAACAGGTCGTAGCGCAGGTTTTTCCCAAACCCTGCCATGGCGATTGCGGAGTGTTTGCCAGCGAGTGCCCCAAACACAAGCGATACCAGCGCAAACAACACCAGGATCAAGCCATATTTCACAATCAGACTCATATTCCCACCGCTAATTCCCCCATCAATTAATTCCGCCATAAACAATGGAATAGTGACTTCCATTGCAACCTCGCCAAGCAAAAACAAGGGAGTCAGCCATGTATCCTTCTTGTAATCTCTCACGCTTCGGAGCAATTTTCCCAACATAAACATTCTCCTCTTTTGTAGTTAAAACTTTTTTCCCCAATCCATTGTAGATGAAGTGTAGCAATAGATGCTATTATAAACTGTATAGTAACTATACAGTCAATCAGGTTTTTCTTTTTGGGAGGTTGCCATGTATCAAACCGATATGCTATCCATTAGTGCTTTTTCCAAAATGTCAGATGTTACACGCAAAACACTTATTTACTATGATCGTATTGGGCTGTTCAAGCCGGCATTTGTTGCCGACAACGGATATCGTTATTACCATCGTAGCCAGTTGGATACGATCGGTGTGATTCATATCTTCAAGGAGCTTGGCATGTCTCTTGAGGAAATTCGAGGGCATCTGGGCAAGCGTACTCCTGCTAGCACACTTGAACTTCTGCGAAAACAGGAAGAGATTATCCAATTGCAGATCGCCAAGCTTGAACAAACCCGACAAATGATCATCATGCAAGCTGAGAATATTGAACTTTCGATCAATGTAAACACAAGCCATATCCAGGTGATCTGGCAATCCAGGATTCCTTTGCTGTTGAGTTGCCGCGTTCACGCATCCAAGAAGCAATTTCCCGAATATCTCTGGGATGATTTTCAACTGCGTCTGCAGAGGGAGAATGCGCCAATCGGATATCCGAATGGCATAATTGTTAAAAAGGAGGATTTACTGAAGAGAGACGGAGATATGGTGTCCCATATGTTTAGTCGCATGGCAACTCATTTTCAAGAAAAAGTATATATGCCGGAGGGGTTCTACTTGGTTTCGTACACTAGGGCGGATTATGGAGATACAGATAAAATCTATCCGCAAATTTTTGATTACATTGAGAAGAAACAATATGTTGTGCTTGGTGATGCTTACGAGGAGTACTTGCAGGATGAGGTGTCGCTACAAAATCCGGAGGAGTATCTGGTCAGAATTATGGTGCATATTAAGGAACCGTCGAACGATAAGTGAAAAGGTTCTACTCAGAACGTCTCAAATAAAAAATGCTTACCATTAACGAAGCCTTGTTAAATCAATGTTCTTTGTGTTTGTAGGGATATTCTTAACATTTTTCTTATGAAATGAATATCCCTACAAAGCGTGCCAACGACAAGAAACTCCCTGAAAAGTGTGCAATAAGTGTTGAATTGTAGTTATAAATGGAAAATAACCTTAATTGAAAAAAAAGCACGTCTTCAATATAAAGGGGAAAATTCGAATTATGATGCAGTATTTAATGATATTACTATTACTGAATGTTAATGTCTTCTGGAAGCATATAGACAACTGTAGGGTGAAGTGAGTGATCTTAGAGCCACAGGCGGGTATAGTGTCGATGGAGGGGAGTCGCATTTTAGTGCGGATGAGATTAGATCAAAAATTGACAACGCTTTCTCAAAAATTTTGGCTTACCGGTGAGTACTGCTGGGATGTAATATGGGATTAAGGGAGGAACGAACATGGAATTGGATTCGCAGCTAGCAAGACCCGCAGCCAAAGCCGATCGGAAAGCGTTTTTATGGAAGCGGTTTAAACAGCAAAAGATGCTTCATTTATTCGTTGGCCTAGGGATGATTTTCTTTCTGATTTTTTCCTACACGCCTATGTTCGGCATCATCATGGCGTTTAAGGATTACAGCATTTCATCCGGCATTAAGGGCATTTTCACCAGCGAATGGGTCGGTTTAAAATATTTCGACGAATTCGTAAATGATTATCAATTTGGAACAATTGTTCGTAATACACTCGTGTTAAGCTTGCTGAAGGTAATCTTCACCTTCCCCGCGCCGATCATTTTTGCGATCATGCTTAACGAAGTGAAACACATGGCCTTCAAACGATTAGTGCAAACGGTCAGCTACCTACCTCACTTCATCTCTTGGATTGTCGTCGTCAGCCTCGCCTTTTTCTTTCTATCAGCAGACGTCGGACTTGTGAACAAGGCGCTTTTGGGACTTGGTCTCATCGACAAGCAGCTCGACATTCTGACCAATGCGAACTACTTTTGGGGACTCGCGGTCGGAAGTGCCGTGTGGAAGGAGATGGGCTGGTGGACAATCATCTTTCTGGCGGCCATCACTGGCATCAGTCCGGCTCTTTACGAAGCGGCGCAAATCGACGGTGCCGGAAGGCTGGCACGTATCCGCCACATCACGATTCCAGGCATGAAGGGTACGATCATTGTCGTACTTATTCTCACAATCGGAAGTATTCTCGGCGGTGGTCTGGTCGGCTCGAACTTCGAGCAGGCGTATCTTCTTGGCAACACCATCAACAATCCAACCTCGGAGATTGTTCAGACCTATGCATTTAAAGTCGGCCTGCGGGATGGTCGTTTCTCATACGCAGCAGCCATCGACCTGATCCAATCCGTCATCTCGGTTTTGTTGATCTTCTCCAGCAATTACATCGCCAAGCGAAAGTCGGATTCAAGCCTATTCTAGTGAAAGGAGGAACGTTCGTGCTACATAACCAAAAACAGAAGGACATTCTTCTAGACAGCATGATCTACGTGGTTCTACTCATCATCATGCTCGCCATGTTGTATCCGTTCTACTACGTTCTGATCGTATCGTTCAACAGGGGAGCCGATTCGCTTCTCGGAGGCGTATACTTGTGGCCCCGAAGTGTTACTTTAGAAAATTACAAAACATTCTTGGCAGATCCAAAATGGTTTCGCGCTTTTCTGGTTACGGTTTCCCGAACGGTGCTGGGCACCACGCTGGGTGTTCTATTTACATGTCTGGTTGCTTATGGTCTTTCACATCGCAATCTGTTATTCAGCAAATTTTACTTCACGGTTATTATTTTTGCGATGTATTTCTCCGGCGGCCTCATTCCGTACTACGTAGTGCTACGCTCGATCGGTTTACTGAATACGTTCGGTGTATATATCATCCCGTCCATGCTCAGTACTTTCTTCCTGCTTATTGCTATCTCGTTCTTCCGTGAGATACCCGGCGAACTGAAGGAATCTGCTCACATGGACGGCGCGAGCGAATTTGTCGTTTTTTTCCGGATCGTCCTGCCGGTTTCGATGCCGCTCATCGCGACGATGTCCTTGTTCATGGGCGTAGGTCAATGGAACTCATGGCTGGATTCGGCTTACTTTGTACAATCGGAGAGCCTGCGTACGCTCACATACCGCATGATGGAAATCATCAACAAGTTCAATTCGCCGATGGATGCGCTTGCAGTCGCGAACGGCTCCTCGTCGGGAGTAACGAGCTTCTCGCTTCAGGTGACGGCGATGGTCGTCTCGATAGCGCCTATCGTGTGCATATACCCGTTCCTGCAGAAGTACTTCGTCCAAGGAATCATGCTTGGCTCTGTCAAAGGATGAAAGCTTGCATCGATATTAAAGCATTTGCTTTAAATATACAAATCAACAACATTGGAGGGGTCGTCTTGAAAAAAACAAAAGGTTACAAAGTACTTGTCGCGGCACTGGCATTTGTACTCGTTCTGATGCTGTTGTCCGCCTGCAGTAAGGACAATAACAGTGGCTCGAATACAAACCAGGGAGCCGAAAAGAACAATGCGTCTTCCGTGGGGAGTACGGCGGAGGAGTTAACACTGTTTATCGATGCACCATGGTACCCTGTCAAGGAGTGGAAAGGTCCAATCGCTGAGAAAATTACCGAGAAGACGGGAATTAAGCTGAAGGTGACAGTAGCGACGGACGACAAGCAATTGCCGCTGATGATCGCATCGGGAGATCTACCGGACTTAGTGTTTACGTATGGCAACGTTAGCCGGCTGTCCGACTCGAAACTGTCTTATCCCTGGAATGAGCTGATCGAAAAGTATGCGCCTGACTTTAAGATTGATAAGACGCGGATTGCAATCCATACGATGGATGACGGCAACTTCTATACGATCCGCAATGCTTTCGCGACTCAGGAAGAATGGGCGGCAAATAAATACGCACTTGGCAACAACGGCAATCCGGGCATTGCCGTACGTGAGGATATCTTGAAGCAGCTCGGGAACCCACCGATTAAGACGTTGGACGATTTTGTCAACGTGCTGGGCATGGTTAAGGATAAGTATCCAGACATGGTACCGCTGATTATGGACAAGGAATGGATCGAGCAATACTTTTTGATGCAGTTTGGCGTGGATGCGACCTTTGGCAGCCCCTGGTTCGAACAAGGAGGCAAAGTAGACTTTTTCATTCGCCATCAGAAGATGAAGGATTATTTCAAGTTTATGAACAAGCTATACCGAAGCGGCTACATCATGGCGGAAAACTTCGCACATGCCAACGATAAGATCGACGATCAGTACGCGACAAGCGGTAGAGCGTTTGCCCACATGTATACGGTGAGTGTCGCCGACAGCGATAATGCCGTGGTCAAGCGAGAAGGGGGCGCCTTCACATTCAAGATGCTGCCGACCTCTCTGTCGAGTGATGCGAAAATTATCAGCGGAGGGGTTGGCTTCGCAGGTACGTTCATTACGAAGAAAAATAAAAATCCTGAGAAGTCGATCAAATTGCTGCAGTACTTGGCAACCGACGAAGGTAAGAAGCTCACGATGTTCGGAATAGAGGGAGAGCATTGGACCTGGAACGAAGAAGGTTATCCGAATCTGAAGTATGATCCGAATAACGGACAATTTGTCGAAAGCAACGGGATTAAATGGTGGTATCTGTATAACGATGGCATAACGGAAGGGCTGTGGAGCTACGTACCGGGTACGATGACGACCCAATCGCTCATGGAAATCAAGAAAATTACCAAGTATAAGCCTGAGCTTGGCCTGATTCAGGCAGGGCCGGACTCAAAAGAGAGAACAATGAGGACCAAGATTGATGAAATGATCAAAAACGAGAAGGTCAAGGTATATCTAGCCAAATCCGAGGAGGAAGCGATGGCCAACTACGAGAACATGGTCAAGAATGCAGAGCAGCTCGGACTGCAAAAACTCGTTGAATGGGCTAATGAGACCTACCAGAAAAGGAAAGATTTATTCAAGTAAGCAAACGGTAACCGGTAGAGGAAATTATGCCTCTACCGGATTTTGGTTGCTCATGATATGGTTATAAGGAAATTCCGAAGGCAGAGGTATCTGTGATCATGAGCATAGTCCGTAAAATTATTGTTGGTTACATCGTACTGATTTTTATTCCAGTCATCGTTTTTGGATACTACTACTACAATCAAATCTATGGAAATCTGACAAAGCAATTCGTTGAAAGCCGGCAAAAGATACTGGAACAAGCATACTCAAATATGAAAGCAGATCTAACACGAATACAATCCATCCATCGTCTCCTACAGTACAATCCATATGTGACTGATTATCTGGATGGCCTTTATGAATCGGACGCCGAGAGTATCTTTGCTTATACACGTTATATCAATCCGATATTCACACAATCTTTTTTTTCCAACCCGGAGATAGAATCGCTGAGAATTTATAAGATAAAGCAACAGGTACTCACAATCACCGATCGGTTTATCGACACATCCTTGCAGGGGGGAGAAGCTGATGAGATTTCCCTTTCGTTGAAGCCGGGTTATGGAAAGTGGATACTGCTCGAGCCACAAGCTTCGGAACCACAGCTAATCTATTATCAGAATATTTATAATAACAATATAACCGAGAAACTTGGACTTCTAGAGATACGTATCAACAGCGATTTGATTCATAGGTTCTATAAAGCAGCAGGGGTTGAAGGGAACTGGAAGTCCTCTTTACTGTCTGAGATCGGCAAGCCGTTTTTCAATGGAGAAGCTACTTCGAGACTTGATGATAAAACACTGAAACTGCTAGAAGCGAATGAAAGCAATGCTTACGTTATCACTAGGCAAACGATCGTGAATCAACTGGATATCAAGGAACTTGGGGTTCGAATCGTCATTATGGGGAAGGTAGAAGATGTATTTCGCGCTGTAAAAGAAAAGGAAGCTGTACTGATCTTAACAATATTCGCTTTTCTGGCAGCCTTGTCCTTTGCTTACTATCTGCTTGCATCAACCATCACAAAGCGCATCCTTCGGCTTGCAAGACATATGCGCAATCTTGGTGACGATAATATGAAGTTGATTGTCAACCGCCATGACAATCAAGATGAAATAGGATTTCTCATCAACACATACAATAACATGATCAACCGAATGGATGAGCTTATCAACAACGTCCATCGAGCTGAATTACGAAATAAAGAAGCCGCCTATCAAGTACTTCAGGCGCAGATCAAGCCGCATTTCTTGTATAATACCCTGGAAACGATCCGGATGCTCGCCGAAATCGCCAATAACAAAGAGGTAGCGAACATCTCGTTCTGGTTCGGGAAACTGATGCGCTACAGCTTGTCTTCTCAAAAGGAAGAAACGGCGCTCGCGAGGGAAATTGAGACGGTAACCTTTTATCTCAACATTCATAAAATGCGGCTTCTTGACAGGCTGACCTACGAAATTAATGTTAATGTGAATGCAGATAAAATTGCATGTCCGAGATTCATGCTTCAGCCTCTTATTGAGAATAGTATTGTTCACGGAGCGTCAACTGTGATTCGGCCCGTTCATATTCAGGTTCAAGCAGAAGAAACCGCGGATGAAACTCGTATCTACATTATTGACAACGGGGCAGGCATCCCACAAGAGAGATTGCACACCATTCAGAGTAAATTGTATCGGGACATTGAGATGAAACCAATGAGTGAGGGAGAGGGGGGAGGGCTAGGGCTCTACAATGTTAGCGAGCGTATCAAATCTTTCTATCGCGGCGCGTCGCGGCTGGAACTTACAAGCGAACAGGGAAAGGGCACATGCCTGACCATCATTATTGATAAAAGGGATGGCGAGTAAACGATGAAAATACTGATTGTCGATGACGAGCCACTGATTCTGAAGGGTCTTATGAAGGTTGTTAATGAAGCGGCGCCTCCTGGTACGAAAGTTCGTGTGGCAAATAACGTCTCTGAGGCACTTGTGGTCATGCAGGCATATTTGCCGGATGTCACGGTTACGGATCTCAATATGCCGGAGAGAAACGGATTTGAGTTGATCGAGGAAGCTCGAGAAGGCGGATTGTGTGATCGATTTATTATTTTGACTGGATATGAAGATTTTGATTATGTTCGTAGAGCACTTCGCGTGGGCGTCTTGGACTATTTATTGAAACCGATTGACAAGAATGAAATTGCGAATCTACTGGCGAGAATTGCAGAGGATCTTCCTCCCGATTCGGATTACACAATTCACGCCAAGCGGATCCTTCTTTACATGGAGGGACATTATATGCAGGACCTTTCGTTGGAGCATCTTGCAGATTTAATGAATCTTCATCCGCACTATATCAGCAGATTGTTCAAGAAGGAAACTGGTGATAACTTTGTAAATCATCTAAACACTCTGCGAATCCGTGAAGCGCAGAAATTGCTGAAAGCTCGCTGGCATCTTCCTGTAAACGTGATTGGACAGAGGGTAGGGTTCGAGAACAAGCATTACTTCACGAAGGTTTTCAAAAAATACACGGGCATCACTCCAGGAGCATATCGTGAGGATGGAGTGACTGAATCTACGGATGGAGGGGATAGCTGTTGACAGATCTTAAGCTGTTATTTAAGAGTCCGGCAACGAAATGGGATGAGGCACTGCCGATCGGTAACGGCAGGCTGGGAGCGATGGTGTATGGACAGACTCATCAGGAGCGATTGCAATTAAACGAGGACTCCGTCTGGTACGGCGGATCACGGGACCGTAATAATCCGGATGCAAAGGCAAATCTTCCGGAAATCCGACGTTTGATATTTGAAGGAAAGTTGAAGGAAGCTGAGAGGCTCGCTGTCTTGGCGTTGTCCGGTTTGCCGGAATCACAGCGGCATTATTTGCCTCTTGGTCATCTTTTTCTTGACTTCTCTCTTCCAGATGGCGAACCGGATAATTACGAGCGTACACTAGATATGGAGAAAGGTACCGTTTCGGTTACCTTCAGTCAGGGCGGCGTTTTATTTAGGCGCGAGTTTTTTGCTAGTTACGTTGATCAGGCAATTATCATGAGGCTTACAGCAAATCGATCTGGTGCAATCGGTTTCACCTCACGCCTGGAGCGTGGCCGTTGGCGATACGCTGACCATGCCGGGCGAGAGGGAAACAACGCGATCTGGATGAGCGGTAATTGCGGCGGTGAGGGAGGCAGCCAGTATGGTGTAGTGCTGAGAGCAACAGCTGAAGGTGGCACGGTGAAAGCAGTCGGCGAGCACCTGGTCGTGGAGAACGCAAATAGCGTGACACTTGTTCTGTCCGCAGCAACGACATTCCGTTTCCTTGATCCGTTGGCAGAAGCAAGGGAGAAAGCGGAGAGTGCCGTCCGTCTGGGTTATCAAGCGCTATATCGGCGACACATAGACGACTATTGCGAACTATTCGGACGAGTATCGTTGTCGATGGTTACGGAAGACGTGGAAATCGGACGGGTGAGCCTATCACATCGCATGGACAGGCTCAGCGGTGGAGAGTCCGATCCAGACCTTTTTGCGCTTTATTTTCAGTTCGGCCGTTACTTGCTCATCTCCTCCAGCCGTCCTGGCTCACTGCCCGCCAATTTGCAGGGCATCTGGAACGAGCACTTCCTTCCGCCGTGGGACAGCAAATATACGATCAACATCAACGCGCAGATGAATTACTGGCCGGCGGAATCGTGTGCGCTTTCCGAATGCCACGAGCCTCTCTTTGAGTTGCTGGAACGGATGCGCGAACCTGGCCGGCATACGGCGTCCGTCATGTACGGCTGCAGGGGGTTCACTGCTCACCATAATACCGATATCTGGGCGGATACTGCTCCACAGGATACATGGCTGCCCTCCACGTATTGGCCGATGGGTGCCGCATGGCTCTCGCTGCATCTATGGGAGCATTACCAATTTACAATGGATGTGGAATTTCTCGGCAGAGCGTACCACACCTTGCGGGAAGCTGCGTTGTTCTTGATCGATTACGTCGTGGAAACTCCGGGCGGCGAGCTGGTTACCTGCCCATCTGTATCGCCGGAGAATACATATATCCTTCCAAACGGAGAATCTGGCGTACTATGTGCCGGACCATCGATGGACACGCAGATCATTCGTGAACTGTTCACAGCAGTACAAGAGACCGAACTGACACTCGGCATCCAGAAAAGTGAGGCACTAGGACCGGAATTACAACGAGTACTGATGAAGCTTCCCCAGTCGAAAATTGGACGGTACGGCCAACTTCAGGAGTGGTATGAAGATTATGAAGAGGCGGAGCCGGGTCATCGCCACATCTCCCATTTATTTGCCTTGCATCCCGGGAGCCAGATCACGCCCGACGGTACACCCGAACTGGCGGCAGCGGCACTGCGCACGCTGGAGCTGCGGTTGGTGAATGGCGGAGGCCATACCGGATGGAGTCGAGCGTGGATCATCAATTTCTGGGCTAGGCTTAGGAATGGCGAGGAAGCGATAAACAATCTTATCGCGCTTCTCACGCATTCGACGCTACCAAATTTTTTTGACAATCATCCGCCATTCCAGATCGATGGAAATTTTGGCGGTGCGGCTGCGATCGCTGAAATGCTTCTTCAGAGCCATGCCGGCGAGATTCATCTTTTGCCTGCGCTACCACAGATGTGGCATTCGGGGAAGGTGACAGGTCTTCGCGCCAGAGGCGACTTCTCGGTCGACATTGAGTGGGCGGAAGGAGCGCTGCAAGCCGCTCGAGTTGTTTCTGGTAAAGCCGCTGCCCTATGCAAGGTGCGTAGCAGCATCCAAGTCGCGGTAACGGCTAACGGAGCACCGGTCGATGTCTGGCAGGAGAATGGAGTCGTCATCTTCGAGACCGTTGTTGGAGGAGTTTATAAACTCGAGGCGTCCATACCGAACATTTTTGGGCCATCTGGGCGGTGAAATTTCGGTACAACCTAATTTCCTTTTAAGAATCGGGATGATTTATCGAACGAATATCCGAGTAGCAGTTGATGCTAGAAGAAGTGAAGCAACGCTCCTATATTATGAAAGAGGCGCAGGAGGTGAGGTTTCTTATCCAGATATTACTGATTTTTTCCGCTCTATGATTTCGTACAACCTTTCCATATTTTTTCCCAAGTAACATACGACTCCATTTGACATGAAGAGTTTGGTACTGCCTTGTTATTTGTCCAAAATATATTTAACTACTAAATCATCATGATTTAATTCTTGATTTTTCCCATAGCAAAATCAATGTCGTTATAAATTCCTTAGCCGGTTATTGACTTAAAGGGAAAACGTTAGAACAAGAATTAGGGAGCAGTGGCAGCGGCTACTGCTTTTTTCATTTATTCGAAAAAATAGCTAAGCTACGGTAGCCGCGCTGCGAGCGACACATGGTCATATTACTAGCTGCTTATATTAGGGGTATTTTCATTTCCCATTGTATGTAATAGCGGTATTTTCATGTCCAATATATAAAATGAATGTGCATTGTTAGGATAATCCTGTCGCTAATGGGAATGAAATCATTACTGTTCTTCAATCTGTCTGTGAATGGATTGAAGAGTGAGTTACAGGTGCGATTATTTTCGGTCGCCCTCGATTAGGAAAAACCTATATGATCGAGTATTTGATAGAGAATATCTCAAAAGTAATTGGTGAGGAAATACCAATTTTCCATATAATAAGTCTTCATCCTAAAATCGTAAAGGAAGAAGAATTTATCGAAACAATACTTTATGACATGAAATATAAATTCGCTTTTAATGGAAAATTGGTTCCTAAGCGTGAAAGACTTATGAACTTTATGCTGGAGAGAGGAACATCAAATCGGTATAAAGTAGTCGTGTCCCTAATTGATGAAGCCCAGTGCCTAACGGAACAGCGTTACGAATGGTTGATGGATTACTACAACAAGCTGCAGAAAGAAAAAACTTTATTGCTGACTTATCTTGTAGGACTACAACAATTAAGCGCACAGAAGATTATTTTTAAATCTGCAAATGCTGATCAAATTGTAGAACGTTTTATGACCATGGAACATAAGTTTTTCGGTATAAGATCGGAAGAAGATATTCAAACACTATTAACCTGTTATGATGATCCAGACAAGAGCGAATATCCCGCCGGTAATGGATGGTCGTTTACGAGGTACTATTTTCCAGAAGCATATGCAACCGGCAGCAGGTTAGCCGACTTCTCTTCAACAGTTTATGCATTGCTAAAAAGTGTTCGGCAAAAGGAGAAAATTAAGACTGCTTTTGAAATTCCATGTATAGCGATATTAAAATAGGATCATTGAATTCCTCTATATCAAGGGTTTTGGGCTTTATGCGAGTAGTTTAGTGTCACGTTTTAATGACATTAAGCTTGAGGGGATTTTTTTGTTGTGCACATATGGACAAAATACGCCTTTTGTTAATATATCGTATCGATATTATCAATACGATAATTATGAGGGGGTCAAAACTCACCGAATACGTTTTGCTCTTAGCTCCTTCGGTATAGCATCCCGCATTAAACGGACACCTCGTGCACATCTCTACATCGAAGTAATAAGTATCCTTTTGGTTAGTCTCGCTAACCCGCAAGGATACATACAAATAACCATTCACTCAGCCTGATAGGGGTTGTGTGAATGGTTATAAGAGTTTGGCAAATGTGAGCGACGGTCCTAAATCATAGGGAGCGTCGCTTTTCCTTTTCCTAAGTTGAGGCACATTTGAGCTGCGTATAGTTGTTGTGTTTGGCTTGAAGAAGGTGAGAACAGACAAAAACATCTGAGGATTGTAGATATTCCCCATGTAAGAGTTGCTTTATAATTAAAATCATCTGTCAGCGACTTTACTTAGGAGAGATACGATTCATGTGATGCTCGACTGCACAACTGCAAATTAAAAAGGAGGACTGACATTGAATCATAACTTGATCCAACTTAAGGAGAAATCCTGGTCAGACTGTTGGAGTCGGATTCAAATCAAGGTGGACTGTATGATAAAGCAGCTGGGGGAGCGTAGTCCTCACGTATCTGTTTCAGGCATTTACGACGATGCTGCCTTGGACTGGTGGACCTCCGGTTTTTGGCCGGGTATGCTTTGGATATTGAACGATATGACAGGCAAAGCGATATATCGTGATGCAGCGTGGTCCTGGGATGAACGAATAGAACAATGCTTTATGCGGGACAACCGCTTTCATCATGACGTCGGGTTTCAATTCCTGGCTACGGCTGTAATTAAATACAAGCTGACGGGTGACACGGACGCAAAGCGCAGAGGGTTGCAGGCTGCGAACATATTGGCTGGCAGGTTTAATTTAGCCGGAGGCATTATAAGGGCTCAGAATCAGGCGTCACGTCCGGGAGCTTCAATTATCGATACGATGATGAACCTGTCGATCTTATTTTGGGCTTCAAAGGAGCTCGGTGATCCCCGGTTTGCACAAATTGCACGTGCACATGCGGATACGGTTTTGCAGCATACGATCAGAGAGGATGGATCATCTCATCACATCACCGTATTCGATGCGGATACGGGAAATGTCGAGGAATACGTGGCAGGCCAAGGGTATTCGCCGACATCATCCTGGAGCCGTGGACAGGCCTGGGCGATATATGGAATGGCCAACACTTATAAATATACAGGAGACGTTAAGTATTTGAGCGCCGCCAAACGGACGGCTCACTACTTTATGAGCTGCCTTCCTGATGATTTTGTTGCCTATTGGGATTTTCGGCTTCCTGATTTCACCAATGAGCCGAGAGATACTTCTGCATCAAGCATTGCTGCATCCGGTTTACTCGAAATCGCGGCTCAGGTTCCGGCTGAAGAGAGCTGGATATACCGGACTGCGGCTGAATCCATACTGCTGTCTTTGACGCACAATTATAGCACACTGGACCAACCGGAATACGAAGGTATTCTACTGGAAGCTACTGGACATAAGCCAGCCGGGCGTGATATCCAGGTTTCTTTAATTTACGGGGATTATTATCATGTAGAAGCAATAGCCAAGCTGGTAGGCTGGAACAGTCGAATATTTTAATGCTGTCATTAACTGTTTTCTAAAGAAAATGCCAAGTGAAAAGTCGGCTTTTCGGTTTTGTGGAATTACAAAAAAACCTCACCCACGTTAATAGTGGTTTGAGGTTTTTTGTACCTATTGTGTGAATCAGTCATCCTAAGACGTGTACGATCTTCCCAGCCCGATCTCACTAAGCAGCTGCCGATAAGCGATGGATGTACGGTCTGCTGGTATATGGGCTTCGGCTTGGAGGTCAAGCGGCAAATCTTCGGGAGTCTGTGCTTCGACCATATCCCGGTCCTCTTGAAACACCTGTAAATTAAACTTGATTGTGTCCTCTACAGGAGCATTTTTGTCGAAATTACGAGAAATCGGACAAAAAAGCCGAGTATAGCGGGCCGAAACCGGAGAAGCACAGTTCAGAATCATCAGCTTTCCGTCGTTTGGAAAATGTACGGTAAGGGAAGCTGCAAACGGCGGGAAAACACGGAATGCGCGCAGCCACATGAATCCCTCTTCAGCGATATTTTCCTGTCCTTTACCATAATTGCTAACGGTGCTCCAATAGTCGGCAATTAGCTGGTCACCCTCCCGTTTGACCTTATATTGCGGAACCTCGGTATTGTTGCGGTCTCCGAAGGTCTCGATGTGTACGTAAG
The DNA here is from genome assembly GCF_025567575.1 of Paenibacillus baimaensis. Lineage (NCBI taxonomy): Bacteria > Bacillati > Bacillota > Bacilli > Caryophanales > Paenibacillaceae > Paenibacillus > Paenibacillus baimaensis. The sequence continues at coordinate 488,224 of NZ_JAOQIO010000094.1, forward strand.
CGAAGTGTGATACATCCAGAAAACCTTCCATCTGGCGTCCAGCAGAACCTGCAATATCAAAGCTCGGCAGTGTAATATTGATGAAATCCGGATCGTCCCATCCAGGTAAATCCGGAATCTGCTCGCTGGTAGAAGACAGAGAAGTCCAGATCAGACCGTACCGTTCGACGGTCGGGTACACGATTAATTTCAGCTTTGGTGAAATTTTGGTATTCGGGTGTGCCGGAACAGAGGTGCAGGTTCCTTCACAATTGTAGCGGAAGCCATGATAAGGGCATACGATTTCTTCGTTTTCCACCCAGCCCTTGCTGAGGGGAGCTCCACGATGGAAGCAAAGATCACGAGCAACAATGACCTTGCCGTGGCTCCGGTAGCAGACGAGCTTCACATCCAACAGTGTGACACCCACAGGTTTATCCGCAATATCGCTTGCAATAGCGACCGGGAACCAGTATTGGGAAAGCACCTGCCAGTCATTAGGTGTGAATGTACAGTCTCGTGGGAGTTGGATTTGGGCAGGTTCAGCAGATAATTGTGGATTCATACTCATCTTTTATCACCTCATGGATTATTGGGTCTTGCAACTTAACGCGGAAAACCCCAGACGCAAGAGGTGCATAACGAAGCTGACCTTATACTTCGGTGCCTGGATGGGCGTTCGAAATAAAGGGACCTCCAATTTATGCAGCCTCTTGTAGCCTGGGGCAATTTACGGTTGCCTGGTCGAGACGCTCATACCTATTAATGAGCTTATACAAGAGAATAACAGTTAAGATTTTAAGTCATGTTTTATAACATGTAATTATCATAAACGCTCAATTAAAATCTGTCAATATAACATTTAGCGTTATTATTTACTTTTATATTATTGTTTGTGGTAATTATCGTTCTGATTTGCCGTAATATTAATTCTGGATTACATTTTTGACGGAATAACCTGTTAATGATGTCATGTATCCTGACAAATAATCAATGAGCTACTAGACGCGAAGAGGTAAACGGTCAGGATAATGAAAAAAATTGTATTAATCAAAAAGGTTATTGTGGTCTATATAAGGAATATACAAATGGACATTGTAAATTTAGGAGTTGGGCAAATGGGAACATTATGGACAGAGGAAATGATCTTGGATGACCTGCTTCAATCATTTCATCGCTTCTTCGGTTTGGATGTAATTGAATCGACTCCAATCAAACGAGGCTGGCTAAACTTAAAATGGAAAATAAAAACTGAAGCCGGGGATTTTGTACTCAAACAATATAACAAGGAAAGATATAAAAAATATATACCAGAGGAGCTGTTGTTTGCGTTTTCTCAACAGGTTAGATTGTATAACAAAGGTCTAGCGTGTCCCAATGTGTTATCGTATAACAAAAAAATATTGCTTGAGTCGGATCATGGAGAACTTTTCATGGTGATGGAATATTGCCAGGGCAAGCTAATTGAGCCAGGTAAAGCCAATGTTCATCAAATATGCGATTTAGGTCGAACTACAGGAAAAATGCATCGATTGTTAAACGACGGGACCATTGGTTTTAAAAATAGCCCTCAGTTTATCCCTCCTAGCCGTGAGGAACGTTTAGCACATTGGAACTCAGTTTGGGTAAAAACAAAGGAATCCGGTAAAACTCATTTACTTGCCAACATAGAAACACAAATAAAAGCAACGGAAGACTTGCATATGGAAATCCTGGAGTTACTTCAATTGGGATGGGCACATCGTGACCTGTGGGTCGATAACCTTTTATTTGATGACAACCGTTTAACGGCAATTCTGGATTTTGATCGACTTAAATATGACTATCCGCAGCTTGATGTAGCTCGAGCTGTGATGTCCTGTGCCGTAGATGATCATATAGAAGTCTCACTGGCCGCAGCGTTTATGGAAGGGTACAAGGAGGAACGCAACGTGGAAGAGGGTTACTTAACCTATTCATTACAGTTGTTATGGTATATGGAGAGTACATGGTGGATCAATGCTAACATGGATCAACATAGTGTACCTCCCGCTCGGTTTGCAAAAGAAATGATTTGGCTTGCTGAAAATCAAAAAAATATACCGATTATGTTAGCAAATATGTAGACAATGCAACACAATGAGGAGAAAAGAGTGCGCGTGATTGTGGAAACTGCTTATGTAGAAGCTTGCTTTCGGGTTAGCTTACAGGTCTTACAATCGAAAGCGAGCAAGGTCAAGGCACGGTAGTTTCGTTTGTTGTGACGAAAAACTAAAGTTCGTGCTTGCTCTGGATGCCTTTCTCCAGAACTTTTGTTAACTAATTAGGTGTGTTACTATAATTGGAAATACAAGTAAATGAGAGGCGGCAAATCAATGGGAAATGACAAGCTCACTTATGCAGAAACCGGTATTAATATTGACGATACCGATGCTGTCAAGCGAAATATGGCTAAAAGTCTGCAGACGAACGATAGTCGCGTATTAAACTCGCTGGGTGCGTTCGCGTCACTGTACGATTTTAAATTTCCGGAGTACGATCATCCCGTATTGGTCATGAAAACAGAGGAGCCTGGGTCCAAGCAAAAGCTGGCTTTTCAACATGGACGGGTACGTTCAATTTGTTACGATATGATTAACCATTTGATCAATGACATCATTGTTATGGGTGCCAAACCGCTTGCAGTTCAGGATGCAATCATTAGTGGAGCTGTCGATAAAGAAACCATCAGCGAAATTGTCGACGCTGTTTCTGCGGCTTGTAAGGAACAGGATTGTGTGCTCACTGGTGGCGAGACATCGATCCAGCCGGGAGTGCTGGAGAAAGGCTGCTATATACTTACGTCCAGTATTGTTGGCATCGTCGACAAATCGAAAATCATAGACGGGTCAGCCATACGCAAGGGAGATGTTATTGTAGCTGTCGCGTCTAATGGAGTTCATACGAACGGGTATACACTTGTTCGGGCTATAATGGACAAGCATCCTGAAGTTCTAAACCAGTGGGTAGGTGATGAGAGCTTTTTGGATGCCATTATGAAGCCGCACTTATGTTATTACAAACCTCTGAGAGATTTGTTTGGGATCGATGGACTTCATGGAATGGCTCATATTACGGGTGGCGGTATTGAAGGAAACTTGAACCGGGTAATTCCGGAACAGTTGAACGCGCTTATTGACTTATCCCGTATTGATATTCTGCCCTTATTCCAAATCATTCGTAATATGGGGAACGTGGATGAACAGGACATGCTGCGCACATTCAATATGGGTGTTGGCCTGGTGCTGGTTGTAGATTCGGGAATAGCCCAAAGTGTGATGGAGCACGTAGCTGCATTCGGGTTGAAAAGTTATGTTATCGGTGAAATCGTTGAGGGGAACAAGCAGGTTGTGTACCAACAAGAATTACAATGGGATTAAATCTACAGTCAAGAGTTTATTGAATTAGCAGGCTGCCGGGATCGGCAGTTTTTTTGCGTTATCGGTCATGCTTGTGTGGCGGCACACCAGAACGGGGGATCACTCGATTAATCTCTAGATGTGCCTATAACTGTTCTGTTATCTCTTTTGCCGAACAGGGCAATGCATTTCCTTATACCTTGTTTCATCATTTCTTGTAAGTGGTTTCTGAAGGAAGGAACGCCTTTGTTCGTCAGAAGAGTCCTACCATAGTGGTGTAAGCTGATAACTTGACTATATCGAACAAATGTTTAAAAAACAACAATCGTTTAAATTAAATGGAGGGGCTATAACTATGAGAATATTAGTTTTCGGCGCGGGAGTTTTAGGCAGTTATCTTGCTCATGTTCTAGTCCGCGGCGGTAATGATGTTACAATACTGGCCAGGGGGAAGCGTGCTGAACAATTGAATAAAGATGGACTTGTTATTCGCCATTATTTTCAGCGTAAAATCACTGTCGATGAAGTAAAAGTCATCCATGCGCTTCAATCAGATGATCTCTATGATCTCGTATTTGTTGTGATGAAATACAATGATTTCCCTGCTGTATTGCCTATTCTGGCTGAGAATCGGAGTCGGAATATGGTTCTTGTTGGTAATAACGCTGATCCTCATGGCATGCGCAATCTCCTGAAGGAAATGAGCGCTGTAGAAAAATCTGTAGTCTTTGGATTTCAGCTTAACGGAGGAATCCGAGAAGAGAGCGGCCGCATTATCTGCATACGCGGAGGTGGACAAATGATACTGGGCAGTCTAGATGGTGAGATACCTTTCAAGCCTGTATTGGAAAATGCTTTTAAGCATGTTAAATATAAGTCAGCTTATCATGAAGGTATGGATGCTTGGCTAAAAAGCATATCGTCCCTATTGTGGCTTTGAACTCCATTAGCTATCTATACGACGGTAACTTGAAAAAGGCATCCAAGGACAAGAAACTATTAAAACAAGCTATTTCCGTAATGGATGAGGGGTTTCAGGTATTAGAAAAATTAGGTTATACCATTACTCCTGCAGATCAAGTTAAATTAATACGTAAACACAGACAAGGTGTATATTATGGTCTGAAAATATATCATAAATTACCGTTTATGAAATTGGTAGATGGATCCTTTAGTGAAATAGCGGCCTTAATGGTAGAAAAAGAGCCGTCAACCCGATAAAATGTTCAATCAACAGGCCTGTTGTCATTGAGCAGTACCAAACTTGCGGGATGTAATTCGATACGTTGTAGGTGATATTCCTTTTCTAGCTGTAAACTGCTTGATAAAGTAGGTGTCATACTCGAATCCAGTGGAATGTGCAATTTCATTAAGGCTCATATCGGTATGTGTCAAAAGATCACTCGCAACCTTTAAGCGATGTGTAAGCAAGTAACCAAATGCTGTTTTTCCACATCTCTCCTGAAACAATTTATTCAGAGTCACACGGTTCAAATGAGCACAATTCGTCAAATCGTTTAATGAAATCTTTCGCGAATAATTAGTGTGTATATAATCTAATACTTTATCGACAGGTGAATGTTCACTATTTTGATTTAATTCCTCCATCAAACCTAAAATTTGGATGAGATACTTTTTTATTCTGCACACCCAGAGTGCATCACTTTGCGCCTGCACTTCGGTGCCAAGTACGAAAAACCATTCAAACAATAGGGGGTATGCTTTCTCGGTTACACGAGGCACACCAGTATACAAATGTTCCCTTTGAAAAAGGGGAAGTCCAGTTTGAATTCTGGGAGCTGCAGGAAAATAATCCTTCGTTTCGATAAGAGTAATGGTGTTAAGAAATTCGGGATGAAAACTAAAGGATTGAGCCGATACATTAATCTTTTCAATCACTTGCACATCATCGTCCTCAGCCATGCAAAAGACACCAGGAGCGCTAATGGATATGGGACGTTCATTCAATATCCCATGTATACTTCCTGACGTAATAAAAATCAGCGTATACCGTTCAGGATAAGGAAGAATACTGAAATCCTCCACTGCGACAAATTCTATTTTCACCGTACGTTCTTTGTGTCGGTCCATTTGCGGCATTTTTTTCACCTATCAAATAGTATAGTTGGTTGCTTCACTTATAACAGTGTAGCATACAAATTCAAAGGTTATAATTAGATTGTGAAACAACCCAAAATGAGCAGCTGAAGGACTACATTCCATAAGCCACATTTTCCACAACAGCTGCTCAAACTGTCAAGATTGAACTATTAAGATTAGTGGGAGGAAATCATTATGGCTGTTGAACGTTTTCAAATCCACGTATCCGATGAAGTGCTTGACGATCTACAATACAGGCTGAATCACGTACGCTGGCCGGATCAATTAGAAGACTCCGCTTGGGAACAAGGCACTGAATTAAGTTATTTACAGTCGCTCGTTGCTTATTGGCGAGACCATTTTGACTGGCGTGTTCAAGAAGCGAAATTAAACCGCTTTTCTCAATTTCGTAGTAATGTTGATGGGATAGATGTTCACTTCGTGCATGAGCGCGGTAAAGGACCTAATCCGTTGCCTATAATCCTTACTCACGGATGGCCGGACAGTTACCTGCGTTACCAGAAGATTATCCCGTTTCTTACTGATCCCGCTGCCCACGGTGGTGACCCTGAGGACGTTTTTGATGTCATTGTCCCTTCGCTGCCAGGGTTTGGCTTTTCTGGCCGTCCTGACCATCGTGGCGTCAATAATTTTCATGTCTCCGAGATGTGGGCTAAACTAATGACACAAGAACTTGGCTATAACAAATTCGCTGCTGCAGGCGGGGATATTGGCTCCGGTGTTACCAGATATCTTGCGGCGAACCATCCTGAGCTGCTTGTCGGAATCCACTTAACCGATATCGGGATCATTAGAGATCTCATGACTGCACAAGATCCGGCAGGGCTTTCAGAGGAAGAACTGCAATATAAGAAGAATGCTCAGGAATGGCTTGCCCTTGAAGGTGGCTATATCTCCATTCAATCGACAAGACCCCAGACTGTTGCCTACGGACTGTCCGACTCGCCAGCAGGTCTGGCTGGTTGGATGATTGACAAATTCCGTGCATGGAGCGATTGTAAGGGTGACCTGCGGCAGAGATTCAGCGAAGATGAACTGCTCACACATATTATGATCTATTGGGTTACCAATACTATAGGATCAACAGCACGTATGTATTATGAGAATTCGCATTCTTTGCCGCCTCTTGGTCACATAGAGGTACCAACAGCCGTCGCTCTTTTCCCAGCCGATATATTATTGCCACCCAGGGAATGGGCTGAACGCAACCTGAATATAACTCGCTGGAATGCAATGCCCCGCGGTGGCCATTTTCCTGCACTGGAAGAACCGGAATTGCTGGTTAAGGACATTCGTGAATTTTACAGACCCTTTAGAACAATAAGCAATTCTTTAGGAAAGGCCGGCTTGCGGGTGGTTTGACGATTACAGATTCGGACGAGCCGATGCAAAAGCTCCTCGAATACAGCAAATTGCCGAATCGATTTCTTCTTTAGGTTGAACGGATTGAAGGATGGTGGTAGTCTTTGTCAAAAAAGTCGCCACCTTTCTTTAATTAAATAATCATCAAATTCCAAAAATATGAATTGCTAATGAACATTTTGACCATATTAACTTTGCTGTAAAACTTGAAGGAGGAATGTTCAATGACAGACCAACAAACGAACGAACAAGAACAAAGTGCAAGGACACAAGCCCAAAATGCTATGAATCAAGCATTACACGCACTGAATGAAGCCAGACATAGTAATGTTGATCAAGACCAAGATGTTCAGGATGCCAAAGAACAGCTGTATAAAGCCCGACAAGAACATATGCAGGCTGATAATTCGGAGAGCGAAGATACGCTTTCCTAAACGATATGCCCCACAAGAGGAGTATTTGTACTCTGGTACTCAATGGTAGTTCATACGCATAAATAGCGGATTTTCCCCGTAGGTATCACTTTTACAGTGTCTATACGGGGATTTTTTCTGCTGTCCTCGTATGATTCCACGAATAGGACTGTTTGCACTTGGATTTAGGACCTGCTAGCTTGTACAATAGGTTTCAGAAAGCGGGGGAGAGCCTCATGCTCAAGGAACGTATCGAGCTTCTGTGCAAAAAGAAGCAAATATCACGGAAAGAACTCGTGGAGGGACTCGTCACGCAGTCTCATTTTGCCAACATTTTGGCAGGAAGGTATCCATTCGCTGATGATTTGGTGGAGCAAATCGCGGGCCGTCTCGGCATCCCTGTTACCTATTTGACCAAAGCGGCGGCAACCGATGAGCCTACGATGCAGCGGGCGGAGAATATTTTCCAGACCATGTCCGAGCAGTCTGTATCCGATAGTTACGTGGATGCCCAAGACGATCGGGATGATGCACTCGTCGTCGAGCTGACGACTTCCTTAATGAAGGCTGTCTACTATCAACAGATGAACAATCAGAGCGCTTATGACTATTTGCATCAGTCCTACTTGAACCATTATTTAGAGAAATACGGAAAGTCCGAAGAAGTCGATCTGCCGTTGCCCTTGAAGAAAGCGCTTTTGCTATATAGAATCCAGCATTTTCGCTCCAAAAGCAGCTACAACGACGTGCTGAATGATGTGCAACGCTTGAACAGTCTTGTGGAACCGGGGACGGAAATATGGCTGACGGTACAAAACATCAGGATGGAGGCATACATTCTACTGAAGCAGTTCGAACAGGCGAAGCAGGTGTTCGAGCAGACGATGCGGCAAATTGTTGATGACCGACTATTTCATCGTCTATCCGGGCTGTATGTGGCTTACAGCGGCTACTGCTTTGCGATGGGGCTTGTACAGGAAGCATTACGTGCTCTTTCCATGGCCGAAGCTAACCTCGTTTATTTACAACAGCCGGGTGATGTTTACACGACAATTATGAACAATCGGATCGTCATGCTAACAATGACGGGAGAGTCGGATAAAGCGTTGGACGAAATCGCGCGATTCGAGTCCATACTCGCCAATGAGCCAGTGGAATCCCAACAGCTGCTCGAGCCGGTTATAACCATTTATCGCTGTGAAGCCGCTTTTGCCCAGAAAAATTGGGGATTGCTTTCACAAGGAATTGAGCTGCTGCGAATTTCCCACACAGGCACGGATCAGAGAATGGAGCTGGCCTTTTATGAAAGTCAACTGGCGCTTGCGCTAGAGGATATGGAGATGTTTCAAAGCCGGGCACTGGAATGCTTGCCTTATTTCGAAGCCAGTCAGCATGCATTGCGTCTCGAGCAGCTTTATGAATCATTGGCAGTCGTCTCTGAGGAAGGTCGTCGTTACAAGGAATCATCTATGTATTATCGGAAGCTTGTGTATTTGTTAAGAAATAGTGGAGGAGGGGGGTCTTCCAGTCCAATGTAAACAAAATGCAAACAAAACTTAGGAGCGACAGGGACCAATGAATGGTGTTTTAGACCCAAATTTTTGCAAAATAAGCGCTTTTTGAAAAAAAGCGAAGCGTGAACAACAGGAAAAATCGCCTTATCCCTGACTTGTTTGTATGTCGCTGATACTATTGTCAGCTTAATGACGGTCGTTTACACTTAATATACAACGACAAACCAAACAATGAGAGGTGTGATGCGTATGTTCGGATTCGGAAAAAATAAAAAACCGCAGGATGCTCTGGAGCAGGCAGATAATCTGATGAATAAAGGATTGACGGGGCTGTTTATGAAAAGCACGGTTTCCAAGGAGCATAGGAATCTCATCAACCAAAGCCTGGAATCGGCGAAACAGGCACAATTAGCATCAAGCGGCACCGTGCCGATTAGCGCAACTGCCATTGTTGTATCGGTAACAGATACGGGCAAGCTCATCAATTACGATCCGGTCGTTGTCCTCGTGTTGAATGTGATAGAGAACGACGGGAGCACATCCCAGAAGACATTGGAAACAATCGTATCCAAAATCCAAATTCCGCGTGCGGGAGATCGGGTCGGCTTGGGCCACAACCCCGCTAATCCATCAGAGCTTATGTACATGGGACTGCTGCCATAAAGTCTTTGGTTCATATGTCCTGTTAAGGATTATAAGCAACACTCAGAGCATTTTCGAAAATCTAATTCACCATTACAGGAAGAGTCGCGTAAATCGTGACTCTTTTTAATTTACTCACATGAAAATAATTGACTTAGTTTGTAAATATGTTACAATAAATGCAGCTAATTTATTAAATTGATTTAGCTAGACTAATAAGGGAGATGATGTTATGCCAATTATCAATATTGACTGCTGGGAAGGATTCAACGAGGAACAAAAGAAAGAATGGATTAAGGAGTTGACTGTCGTTACAAACAAGCTGTTCAATATCCCGCCTGATAAAATCTTGGTGATCTTGCGAGACACTCCCTTGATAAATTGGGGACAGGCAGGTGCTGTCGCAGCTGATCCTGACTTTTTGGAAAACAGTCGAATTACTGAATTGAAATTGAAAGCATAATCGCTTGCTCAGAAGAAGCCCCTTCTCATTAGACATATTAAGGGGGCTTCTTCAGATGAAAGAGGGGGTTGTTCATGACGGAATGGGTTGCAAAACAACGTAAATCACTTGCCAATAACTATCCTTTGATGACGGGTATACTTGTATGGTGCAGCCTGATTGTTGTGTCCAGCTTATATATCACCTTGCCATTGGTATCTGTTTTTGCAAGTAGCTTCCACGTTACACCGTCCACAGCGGCATGGACCAGCAGCGCGTTTTCATTCTTTTACGCAATAGGGTTTTTATTATTCAGTCCTTTATCTGATCGTTATGGCCGCAAACAAATGATGATGTCCGGTTTGGTTGCGTTATTACTCATTACGCCAACCTTGGGTTTCGTGACAAACCTGTCCAGTTTAATTGTTCTTCGTGCGGTACAGGGCCTGGCTGCGGCAACATTCGCCCCCGCTGTACTTGCCTATGTTGTGGAAATGTTTCCTGCGCATAAAAGGGTAACCACAATCGGGTTTGTAAGCACTGGCTTTTTGTTGGCGGGGATTGCTGGACAGCTGTTTAGCAGTATCATTAGTCAAAGCTTTGGCTGGCCTTATGTGTTTTACTTTCTTGGAGGTTTATATTTATTATGTGCCATTCTGCTCGGTAGACTCGTTCCCAAAGGAGTAATTCATCAGACAACTGCAGGTGCAAGAGCTCCACTCAAACAAATGGCAGCAGTGTTATTCCGAAAATCACTATTTGTTTGCTATATCATAACCGTGACTCTACTATTCTCGTTTGTAGGGATGTATACGGCGCTTGGAAGCTACCTGACGCAGACCCCGTTTCAATTAAATCCTGATCAGATTTTACTGGTACGTGCAGCGGGGATCTTAGGCATGATCTTATCTCTATTTGCAGGTCGTTTGGTAGCCAAATTCGGCGTGAAGAGGGTACTGCAGGCAGGATTGGGGCTGGCGGCAGCAGGTCTTTCCATAGTTGGATTTAGCTCTAACCTATCCATTCTTATTGTTATGAGTGTTATTTTTGTTGGCGGGATTTCTGTAACGGTTCCAACGCTTATTTCGCTTGTTGGAAGCACTGCGGGTCATGCACGCGGTACCGCGATCAGCTTATACTCTTTTATTTTATTCATAGGAGCAACTCTTGGCCCGATTGTCGTACTGAGCCTGCTGAAGATTGGAAGCTACTTCCTAACATTTGAAGCACTGGCGGTTGTTTTGTGCATTGCCTTATGTTCATCCTTTTTCATCAAAATACAAGAAGTATAAAGTTCATGGCTGGATCAAAGCTTATGTATGGATGAGCTTCCAAGCAAAATGGAAACAGAAGCAGCATCCAGGGCGTTTTTGGACAAAGTGGAGCCTGGCTTGTCTGCACGGCTGCAGAATTTATGAATTGACAAACATGACGAGACTATTACTGTGATTGACCATCGGAACCAACGCCGTACTCTCACCGTATCGGGAATGAAATATAAATGCTAGTTACCTGAACAGGATGACTATACCTGGTTGATCGTAGGTCAAAGCGGGAAGATCATTACCTTTGAACGGGGTATTATATGGAATAACGGTAAGAGACTAAGGAAGAAAGACGCAGTGATTCCCTACTGATATTAAAAAGATTGCCAATGATGTCGGTCAGAGGACCGGTTAATTGGCAATCTTTTTATTAATTTCAACATATGTGTAATAAGCTCATCCTAGTCGAGAGAGGGATGGGCAGCGCGCTCTACAAAGGATTGGAAGGCTTTCAGTTCACGAGGCAAATGTGTCTGGTAAGGCTCCTCCCATCCGGACCATTCTCCGCTGGCATAACCCTTATAGTGGATACTTTGAAGTGCAGCGGCAATTTTGGCAAAATCGAGATTACCTTCTCCGATCGGCTTGTGTTCCTTGTGCTCTGAATCAAATGAAGCATCGTGAAAATGAACATGCTGGATCCATGGCCCCAAATGGGTGATGACTTCCGCCGGCTCAGCCAGTCCACGACGCTTCGTGTGCAGTACGTCCCATAGGACGACCACCTGTGGATCATCGACTGCTCGCATCAGGCTGGCCATCTGTACAGGATCTGACCAATCATCATGGGTTTCGATCGCAATCGTGATGCCATGCTCACGGGCAGATGGCAAGATGGCATTCAGCACTCTCTCAATGGCGGCCAGTGTTTGCTCGCGTGTACCGCCAGCAGGAATTTTGCCACCAGCCACCCTCAGGACCGGAGCGCCGACATCGGAGGCGAGCTTAATATAATCCAAGGCCGAAGCGATTTCTTTGTCGGAATCGGGCCGTGAGCATATGATCGAAACGCCAAGGCAGATGATGGGGATTCCACTCTCTACAGCCAGACGTTTCCATTCTGCTCTTTGGTGTGAGTCGGCAGAAAGCTCGACACCATGAGCATGTCCAACGCCGACCCGCAGCTCTACTCCTGCATAGCCGTAGGTTGTGGCAGTATCCATCAATTGGGAAAGTGTAAGAGTTGGTCCTGAAAATGAGTGAACAGCATATTGCATTTAATAATTCCTCCTTAGGATGGTTAGATATGCTTACATAGGAACAGGTTATCTGCGTCTGGAATGACGCCAGAGCAGGAACAGAAAGTAAGGTCCACCAATTACCGATACGATTAAGCCTGCCGGAATTTCCAGAGGCGGAAGGAGTCCGCGGCCGAGCGCATCGGCGATCAGCACCAACAAGCCTCCCAAAAGTGCCGCTACCGGTATTAATACTCGATGTCTGGCACCGACAAGACGCCTTGCCATATGCGGAGTAATGAGTCCGACAAAACCGATCGTTCCAGCAGCTGCAACAGCGGCAGCGGTCAGCAGAACAGCCATGACCAGCAGCAGGACGCGGGTTCCCTCAAGATGGATACCCAAGCCTTTGGCAGACAGATCGCCCAGCCTGATGATGTCAAGCCGAAGCCCCATCAGCCAGGCCAAGGGAATGACGATTGCTACCCAGGGCAGCATATGAAGGACCTGATCCCACGTTCGGCCCCAGAGGCTTCCGCTCAGCCAGATTAAAGCCGCATTGACATTCGGCAGCGATTTGGACACCAGCAATTGTATACCTGCTGAACAAAATGCGCTGATTGCGACACCTACAAGCGCCAGCCGAACCGGAATGATACCATGCCGGTAGGCTAACGCATATACCGCGCAGGCCGCAATAATGCCGCCCATAAATGCTGCTGTAGTTAATGTAGAGGGCACCGAATGCGGTAGCAGCAGCGTAACAACAACCGCAGCCAGTCCCGCACCCCCGGTTAGTCCCAGTGTATCAGGAGCAGCCAACGGATTTCTCATAACACCTTGGGCGATAACACCGGCTACCGCCAGACTGGCTCCGACCAAGAGAGCCAGTGCTACCCGAGGCAGCCGATAGCTGACAATGATCGAGCTTAGCTGTGGATCGCCCGAGCCCGCAAGAATACGGAGTAATTGCTCGGGGTGGATTCGCACATCGCCGATGGCGATGTTAATCATGACACTAACCGCAACAGCGATAATGAGAAGCGTAATAATGGCAGAGTTACGGCGATCCGCGCCGTGTCGGTTAACGGATTTATGCAACGAATTGGAGGCAGGAAACGACATTATTTCCCCTCCTTTTTACGTCTTCTAGCCAGATAAATAAAAAAAGGAGTACCGATTAAGGCAGTTACTACACCTACGGGTGTTTCATAAGGAAACACGATGTAACGGGAAGCCAGATCTGCGAGCACCAGCATGATCGAGCCGAACAGTGCGGATAATGGAAGGACAAGCCTGTAGTCGACCCCGATCAAATATCTGACGATATGAGGTACAATCAAACCGACAAATCCGATCGGGCCGGCAATGGATACAGAAACTCCGGCCAGCACGATAACTATGATCGCCATAAGGCTTCGTGTGATCATAATCCGCTGCCCCAGCGCACGTGCCAGCTCCTCACCCAGGCTGAGCACGGAAGCTGCACGCCCGAAGGAAAACGCAGCGAGCAGAGCAGGCACACTCCATAACATAATCAATTCGGCATGCTCCCATTTCCGCGACGACACCGAACCAGCTAACCAGAACAGCACTCTATCCATTTGTGTCTCGTTGAATATAATCATTCCCTGGGTAAGCGCAGAGAGTATCGCTTGAACGGCAACTCCAGTAAGCGCAAGATGAACCTCCATATGGTTGCCCTTGAAGACCGAAGCCATGGCATAGACAACGACAGCCGCAGAAGCCCCACCAACAAAAGCTGCATACACCATATTGCCGCTGGAAAGAAAGGGGACCTGAACAGTCAGAAACACGACGGCTGCTGCTGCTCCGGCGTTAATACCGAATATGCCAGGGGATGCCAACACATTGCGTGTGACAGCCTGCATCAAGGCGCCGGCGACCGCCAGGTTGGCTCCAACAAAGGCCGTTACGATCATCCTCGGAATTCGCACATTCTGGAGAATGATATGTGCACGTGAGCCGTCATTATGAAAGATGGAGGCCCAGATGGTCGAGAGTGACAGGTTGGTCGAACCCAAAGAGACTGATAAAAACAAGACAAAGAGCAGGATGATTAACCCGGCAGCTGAAATCCATAGGGCTTTGCCGATTTGCTGCCAGGTAGATAAGGGTGCAACTTGTTGTGCTGGACGGCTCACTTCAATACTTCCTTCCCGACAAAATTAGCAAAAGATCTGTTCATAAAAGTGTGTACCACCTATTAGTGGTTATTTCAGCTTCAAAATCTCTTTCTCGGTTTGGTCCAACATCACATTAGCACCCTGCACACTGCGACGAAGAGACCACGCATACCGATCCACATCAAACATTTGTTTGGTTTTGACTGCTTTCAATTCTTGCCATAAGGGATCTTTATGAACCGGTCTATTGCCATCCTTATCTTTCTTGTCAATATCACCTGACATTAAAATAACGATGTCCGGATCAAGCTCCAGCAGCTGTTCAATTGTCATTTTTACATTACGGTCGACCGTTCCGAATTTGGAGTTATTATTCAATAAATAGTTAAATCCGATCGTGCTCAGCAGCTGTGATGAGAAAAACTCAGCATGGCGGACTGTCATTTCCGTATCCGTGTTGCCGATCAGCAGCACACTTTTTTTGATGCCGGCTGCTTTGCTCTGTAATGCTTTCAGCTTGGCTTTATGGGTTTCGAGGACCTTGTCCATTTCACTTTTTTTACCCACAGCAATGCCTATCGTTGCCGCAGCATCCAGTGTTTCCTGATAATTGGCATTAAGATTTTTGAGTGAAAGGGTCGGCGCGATTTTTGATAATTCCGCGTAAACGTTTTTGTGGCGATCGGTATCGGCAATAATTAAATCGGGGTTCAGTACTTTAATTTTCTCCAGACTTGGCTGGGCTCGCATACCGACGGCTGTGTAGCCTTCAATCTTTTTGAGCGCATCCTCCACAATCAGGTTAGGTTTGTTATCGTCAGCGACACCGAGAGGCTTCAGCCCTACATCAAGAAGTGCATCAATAAAACCAAGCTCGAGCACAACGATCCTTTGTGGTGTGCCCTGGATCGTCGTTTCTCCGAGATCATGCTTAATGATCCGGTTTCCTTGTGGGGCTGCTGTTGTTTCCTTAGTCCCGCTTGCTGCGCTGTCAGAAGTCGGAGTGCTAGCAGGTGGTGGTGTTGGAGCTGGGTTAGAGCCTGAAGCCTGATTGCTGCCTGTGCTGCCGCAGGCAAGTATGAGTACAGCCATCATGACATAGGTGATGGCGATACCAAGCTGTTTTCCGTATCTCATTCATGATCCTCCTCTTATAATAATGATAATCATTCTCGTTGATTATACAGGGAATGTGACAAGCATTCCATGACACAAGGGGGATTATTTTGCATGGATTATTTTTAGATGAGCTGCCTTCCACCCGAACCGGCCAACAGGGCGACAGCTTCTTCCAGCTGCCGGTCAATTGAATCCGGTGCGTAAATCAGCCATTGATTGAAGCTCATGAAGAACACTCTGCCGGACTTTACAGCCGGATGACGAAGCCATGCTTCAGTGGCCTGAAGCTGCTTCATGCCAGCTCTTGCCTCCTGCTCTGAATTTGCGATAAGCAATAGGTAATCCGCTTCGTAATCGCCGATCTCCTCAGCAGAAGCGGCTACCCATACCAGTCCGGTTCCAATATCATACTTATCGATTTGCCTTTGCAGCTTTTCAGGGGGGCGCATTTGCAAGGAACGATAGAAAACATGACCCATATTGCGCGCACCGTATATTCGAAGTCCATTGGTGGTAAAGGTGCATATTACAACGGATTTACTGCCGGTAGCGGACCCGACTTTTTTGCGTGCAAGCTCTACTCGCTGTTCGTGGCGCTCCCGCCATTCCTTGGCCGCCTGCTCTTTATCTACAAGCTGGGCAATTTCTTGTATATGATAGAAAATATCCTTTTGCATCCAGGGGATCACAATAATAGGGGCGATGTCTCCTATGTTGTTTCTGGCCTGGAGGGATATATTTTCTTTGCACATAATCATATCGGGCTTCGCCCGGATCAGCTTCTGTCTCCAGATGTCCCAGGACTGGGAGCTTTCCAGCGGCTCCGACACACGGTCCGTAATGGAAGTCGGTCCTTTATCGATTCTGGCCGCATAGGGGACGATGCCAAGTGTGTATAAATGATCAGTGCAAGCGTAAGAAAGTGAGGCCACATTGCTGTGGTGATGCTTTAGATAGACGGATGGCGCGACGCCATACTGGGCTTTGAACCGACGGCTGAAATAAAATTCATCCTTGTAACCGACCTCACGGGCCACATTGCGAATTTTGTCTTGTGAGAGCAGCAGCAGTTCCTTGGCTCTGTTCATTCGCAAGCCGGTTAAGTATTCAATCGGGCTTTTATCCATCTTTTGCTTGAACAGTGTCGAATAATAGGAGGGATTCAAGCCTGCCAGGTCGGCCAGCTTATCCAGAGTAATATCCGTGTGATAAGCATCCTGCATATAGCGTACCGACTGATCAAACGCATTCCAGGTATCGATGGTAATCACGGACTGTGCTTCTTTAAGCAGCATACGCAAAATTGCGTACATGTAAATGGACTGCTGCAGCTTCATGGCCACATCCAGTGAGTGGCGATTATCGTATAAAAGCTTGATCAGCCTGGAAAATAAGCCATACTGATGTATCGCAATTTGTCCTTGAACGGGAAAGGAGCGTTCTTTTTCATACCCTCTGTAAGAATCGGTTGATTCGGACTGGCGATATAGCTCAAACGAGACCCGATATAGTTTTAGATTAGCCTGATGCATGCTGTTGATTACAGCTTTCATCCCGGGCAGCAGTAACAACACATGTTTACGTGAAAGCTGCAGCATCTGACCATGTAACAACATTTCACCGCTGCCCCCAACAATAAACAACAGCACATGGTGGTCAAGCTCTGAGGATTCTTCAGACCGATAAGAACCGTAATCGAGATATTCGATAGCGCTGACTTCAAGCAGTGTTTGTTGGAACAGGGTCTCGATATCTGTTTCCGTATTATGTAAACCCATACTCATTTGGTTGTCCTCCCAGACAATAATGAGAATAATTCTCATTTAATACGGCTAATTGTACAGCAATAAGAGCTTTCTTTCAATTCCTATAGAGACTCATTTGCGCGAAACATCGGTTCATTTGGGTGATTCTTGCTATGTTCCTCTGTCCACAATAGCTTGCTTTGGTACAAATGCCCATAAAATGGGCGTTTGAATCAGTAACAGATGCGGATATTTACCATAGATTGAATGTATGTTATGTTCATTCCTTCCTTCATGGTTGTATCTGTGAACAAAAAAAATTATAGGAGGCTTTTACAATGAATCAATTTCAAAATGATCTTCAACAATTAAGTGTTTCCCAGTTTCAGGCTGGAGAGATGACACCTTGGAACCAGCAGGGCCAGTACCCGGGAGTTCAGTATCCAAATGGCGTCAATCAGGTGGATCCTTCACGGCTGTGCGTTGGCTTCGGGGGCTTTTGCGTAGGTTTTTGTGGTGGTTTTTGTGGTGGCGCTTGTGTAGGTTTTTGCGGCGGTTTTCAATGCGGTGGATTTCGTTGTGGTGGATGCGGCGGCTTTCGCTGTGGCGGATGTGGCGGCTTTCATCGTTGTCGTTAATTCTATTGTTTCAGGGTTGTTAAATAAAATTGCTTCGGCTGTCGAGAAGAGCCCGCCCCTTACAACAACAGGTTGTCAGGGGTATTTATTCATTACAGGCAAGGCATGTGGGACGAATTAGCGTACATACAATAATGAAGAGAGGGTTCCACAATAGCGTAATTCGCAACAATTAGGAGGAGACAAATGACAAGTCTAACCCCTGCTGCACGCCTAAAAGTTAAGGATGACACGTTTTTTCTCCCTGTTCCGAACGACGGTGTGTACTTCCGTAATAACGTAGGCACATTCCGTATGGAGGGCGGGATGATCGACCGGTGGATTGAAAAGCTGGTTCCTATGTTCAGTGGAGAACATACTTTGGAGGATTTGACAGACGGATTGTCGTACACGCACCGTGAACGGGTTTATGAAATCGCGAATGTGTTATACCAACAAGGCTTTGTTCGGGATGTAAGTAAAGACCTAACGCATCAATTAACGGACGGGATTATCCAAAAGTACGCTGGACAAATAGCCTTTTTAGAAAGTATCGGCGATTCCGGCGCATACCGGTTTCAGTGTTATCGGCAGGCTGACGTATTAGCGGTCGGGTCAGGTCCGATCTTCGTTGCATTGATTTCCGCATTAATGGAGTCAGGGTTGCCTAAAATCAATATGCTGATAACCGACTCGGTGCCGACGAACCGGGAACGGCTTGTGGAATTGGCAGAACAGGCCCACCGTACGGATCCTGATGTGGTTCTTAAGGAAATCATGAAACAAAGGGAAGGAGCAGACGGTTGGAGGGACGTTGTCCAGCCATTCCAATCGGTTTTGTATGTATCTCAAGAGGGGGATATCGAGGAGTTCCGGCACCTCCATACAGCTTGCAAAACGGAGAAGAAGATTTTGCTGCCAGCAATGTGCCTGCATCAGACTGGGATGGCAGGTCCGGTTGTACATTCGGATGAGGAGGGGTGCTGGGAATCAGCGTGGCGTCGGGTCCACCAGCCAGCCGTTATTAAGGACCCGGAGCTGCACATTTTCTCATCTACAGCGGGAGCGATGCTTGCCAATGTGATTGTGTTCGAGCTGTTTAAAACCGTTACGGGGGATTCGGAGCTGAGAAATTCGTTTTTTCTGCTGGACCTGGAAACGTTGGAGGGCAGTTGGCACCCATTCATGCCGCATCCTCTGATTCATGGATTTGAGGAAGCCCGAACGGTTCAAGCATCGAAGCTTCAGTTGAAGCTGCAGCTTGATGGGAGTGAAGGGAACGCGGACAAAAGTGTACTGCTGACTTATTTGAACCGATTGACTTCGGCACAATCAGGGATTCTCCATGTTTGGGAAGAAGGGGACTTGAGACAGCTGCCACTCTCGCAGTGTCGTGTTCAGACGGTTGATCCATTATCACAGGGTCCTGCTGACTTGCTGCCGGAGCTGATCGGTACAGGATTGACACACGAGGAAGCCCGGCGGGAATCGGGACTGCTTGGGCTTGAAGCTTATGTATCACGATTGGCCGACATCATCCTTAACACGCAAGAGGTTGTCGGAATCGGTGTAGGGGAAACGGCAGCAGAAGGCGTTTTGCGAGGATTAAAAGCCAATTTGGCCAAGCGTCACGCCATGCAGCAGGTTCATGAGCAAATTGTTACTCGGGTTCAGTTAAATAGGGTGGAGGATCAGCGCAGCCGGTATTATTTACAAGCTTTGACCACTATGAGGGGAGAGCCGGTGATCGCCTTGGGAGAACCAGTGTCGGGCTTCCCAGCAGTATGGGTCGGTACAGGGGAATACTGGTATGGCAGCACGGACTTGAATATAACTATGGCGCTGCAGAAGGGACTACAAGCTGCACTCCAGAAGGTGCAAAATAATTCCGCATATCCTGCGAATCAGGTGCTGGAGCTGGAAGCTTCATCCCTGAGATTTGGCAAGGATACCGTGGACCTTGTGATTCCCTCAAGTGAAGGGAATTTAAATTCCGAAATTTTACAGGATGCCTTACAACTATTGAAAAAGAACGGCAAACAGCTCTTTGTTATGGATCTGGCCGTAGAACCGTTTTTGCAAGAAGAACTCAAAGGAGTGTTTGGCGTGCTGCTGCGAGAGGGGGAGTCCCGGTGAACAGAGGGCTGGCTGTTATTGGAAAGGGAGGGTTAGCGGATCTTGTGACCCGCGAGCTGTCCGCCTTATGCAGGATTGTATGTCTGAGCGACTTTAAGGGAGGAGTACAGGAAGACGTCGATTTCGCCTTGGTGCTGCACGATGCATGGCATCCCTCTGTTCATCAGGAAGCGGAAGAGCTTTTCCGGAAAGAAGCTATTCCATGGCTGAGAGGTTTTGTTGCATTCGGCGAAGGTGTGATCGGACCGCTAGTCCGACCTGATTTATCCGGGTGTACACAATGCGCTGACACTCGGCGCCTCTTGGCGGGACGTGACCGCAAAGAGACGTGGATGCTGCAGCAGCGTCTGAAGACCGGTGCGAATTCTCGTGACGCCTGGTCATCAAGTACAGGACTATCACAGATGGCACACCTGATTGTGAAAGAGACGATGGATGTGCTTCAGGGCAACACTTCCCGCTTGGAAGAACGAGTGTTTTTCATGGATATGAAAACATTAAGGAGCACCAGCCACTGTTTTCTGCCGGACCCACTCTGTCCATTTTGCAGCTATATGCCTGAAGATACACCAGCAAGGGCCCGCATCTCTCTTCAATCAAGTCCCAAGATTAGCTCCAAAAGCTACCGCAGTCGGTCGTTAGAGGAACTTGCAGGCTTTCTGGTGAAAGATTATCTGGATTATAAGACCGGCTTCTTGAATGGAAAAATGGTTGATCTTATGTCTCCTTTTGCTGATGTGAGTGTAAATCTACCGATGTTCGACCATGATGAAGCTACAGCAGGCCGTACGCACTCGTATGCGGAAAGCGAACTGACTGCTATTATGGAGGGCTTGGAGCGATATTGCGGTATGGCGCCCCGCGGTAAAAGGCCGGTGGTCAACGACAGTTACCGTAATCTGGCGGAGCATGCCCTTCATCCTGCTACGGTAGGTTTGTATGCGAAGGAACAGTATGAGCGGCCTCATTTTCCTTTCAAGCCATTTCATCCTGACGAGCCGATCGATTGGGTATGGGGCTATTCGTTTGAGCGGCAAAATCCAATATTAATTCCGCAGCAGCTTGCATATTACAGTTCGAGCTGTGGTCAAGGATTTATCTATGAAACGTCCAACGGCTGCGCATTGGGAGGAAGCTTAGAAGAGGCTATATTTTACGGCATCATGGAAGTGGTGGAACGCGACTCTTTTCTGTTGACCTGGTACGCAGAACTGCCGCTCCCGAGGCTGGATCCTTATTCTGCAGGGGATATGGAACTGGAGCTCATGATCCAACGCTTGCAGACGGTAGCCGGATTTGATGTATATTTGTATAACGCAACGATGGAAAATGGAATTCCAAGCGTGTGGGCAATGGCCAAAAACATGAAGTCAAAGGGAATCAACCTGATTTGCGCTGCAGGAGCTCACCCGGACCCCGTTCGTGCTGCGAAAAGTGCGGTTCATGAATTATCGGGGATGACGTTGACACTCGATGGAAAGTTCGAAGAAAACCGGGAGCAGTATAGGCAAATGCTGTATGACCCATCCCTGGTGACCGGTATGGAAGACCATTCGATGCTTTACAGCTTACCGGAAGCAGAAGATCGTCTGCAATTTCTGTTGGAAGAAAACCGACCTCTGCGGGCATTTCAGGAGGAATTCGATAGGGTGCCGATGCATTCGGATTTGACCGATGACCTTAAGGACGCTCTTCAGGCGTTCCACCGATTGAATCTCGACGTGATCGTGGTAGATCAGACAACGCCTGAATTACAACGAAATGAATTGTACTGCGTGAAGGTGCTGATTCCAGGCATGCTTCCAATGACGTTCGGTCAACATCTCACCCGTGTGATAGGGTTGGACAGAGTGTTAAAGGTACCGGCGCTGCTCGGGTATGTCAAACAGCCGCTGCTTTTGAACCAACTGAATCCACATCCGCATCCGTTCCCTTAAAACGACTGAGGAGGAAGGAAGATGAGTCTGGAAACATTCCTGCGTAGTCTCCATGTGGATGCTAATGAGTCCAGACCTCAGGACTGGGAAGTGGACTGGGATGACGCGCCTCTTCCATATAAGCTATATCGCAGATTGCCAGTCTTTCCTTTATCCCTGGAAATCCCGTTGTCGCTGTATAGAAATCGATCGCCCGCCAATCCCGATCTGACAACAATCGGTCATTTTCTATGGCATGTATACGGCCTGACCCGATTGAGCCAATACCCTGCGGCCCATTCCATGAACCAAAAGTTGGGCCCGTTGCAGATGTATCGGCGTTTTGTCCCTTCCGGCGGCGGGTTGTATCCAAACGAGCTATATGTATATCTGAAGACGGCCGATTCTCCTCTTGGTGTCTATCATTACGATGCAGCGCACCATCGGCTGGTATTGCTTCGTGAGGGGAACTTTGATGCCTACCTGAATCAGGCACTCGGAAGTCGATGTGAGATATCCGGCTGTTTTGCAGCGGTTTTGGTTTCCGTTATGTTTTGGAAAAATTTTTATAAATACAATAATTTTGCTTATCGATTGCAAGGATTGGATACGGGTGTAATGATTGCTCAATTACTTGAAGTGACCCGACAGTATGGTTACGAATCACGGGTGTATTTTCAATTTCTGGATCGGGCGGTTAATCATCTGCTTGGGATATCCGATAGGGATGAGAGTGTGTATGCGGTGATCCCACTTTCGACGAAGCCCATGACATCTTGGTTGCACAACGGGATTGATGTAGTGGGGGAGAACTCTGCGGTTCAATTGTGCAGGGAACTACCGGAACTTCGACATGAAAGCTTTGAGCGGTCGCTTAAAGTCAAAGCGTACCCGATGCTGACCCAGATGAACGAAGCGTCCATGCTGGACTCCATAGGTTCGTTTCGACATGTTGGGGAGACGAAGCATGTTGAAAGCCGACTACAGTCGGTATATATGCCCCACGTGAAGCGGTTATCCTATGATCTGACCTCTATTTGCCAAAATCGGTATTCACCCGAATCGGATTTCGTATTGAGCAAGGTGACCCATTCCGAAGTGGCGGCTTTGTTACAACAGGCGATGGCTTCTTTATCTTATTATAATGACCTGAATGCTCCCAATGAAAATCATGCAGCTCGCATTTCCTTGTACTGTTGTTTGTATAACGTTGAAGGCATTCCTGACGGTGCCTATCGTTATGATAGCACGGCCCATTTGTTGTGCCGGGTACGTCCGGGAGATCATCGGCTGAGGCTGCAACTGGGAATGTCGATGAATAACGTCAACTTGTTTCAGGTACCCATCTGCCTGCATGTGGTAAGCGCACAGGACTACAACAAATCGGTACTAGGGTATCGGGGATATCGCATTCAGCAGATGGAAGCGGGGATACTTGTACAAAATTTACTGTTAGCGGCGTCCACCGTGGATATGGGAGGGCGGCCATTGCTCGGATTTAATACTGCTATCTGTGATGAGCTGTACAAATTAGCTGAGCATGGCAAAACGAGTCTGATTCAGATCCCGATCGGTCCCCATCGTCAGCGTCCTCGTCTGGAAGGAGGTTTGCACAGCTAATACAATCAGGGTTACATGAAAAGTCGCCTAACTTAAATGGCGGCTTTTTGGTTATGTCATGAGGTTTTTACCATCCCACAATGACTTGACGGTGACGAAATATTAAGAAAATAGTCGGAGTCGGCATCGGTGTCATCCAAAAAAACGTATTGTGGCTTTCCAACAACAAGGATACTTGACTGTAAGGGTACAAAAGAAAGACGCCCAATCGTGGACGTCCTTCTCCGTCATCTATGTCCGTACTGATTAACTTGCACTCACCGAGACGGGGCGCTGACCATCTGCCTTGTAGAGACGTTACTAAGATCCGCATTTGTAACAGTTGCTCTTGGTCAAAACACCACGTATGATACAGCATCTTATAGAAGTCTGGGAGGCTGAAAATAAAAATGAAACGATTAGTTGCTAAAAGCAGAAGAACTGGGTCTAGTATGCCATTATTTAACCCCAGAGTCGTTACTCTATCAGCACGTTCAGCAGTATATAATATTGACAAGCCATCAGAAGATGTTGTCATAGTGTGCATTAGTGGCTTTCGTGGTGGAAATAGCAATGGAATGACCAGCCTAAGGGACACTTTAAGAGAAAAACTCACCGCAAAATACGGGATTAATCCGAACAACATTTTTCACATCAAATGGAACCAAGAAAATGACAGCAACCCTAGAAATATTCCTTTAATAAGTGACATAAATAAAGAAATTCTTAGACGTACTAAAAACCCAAGGTATGTCGCACTTATTGGACATTCATTTGGTGGGTGGGCAGCAAGTAGACTCTCCAGTGTGACTCTAAAAATCCCTGATTTTGTTGGTCTTGTTGATCCAGTATACGGGCCTGCCAATACATTAAAAAAACCAGGAGATGTGCCCCGTGGGAAAAAGATCATTGAGTGGTTTCAAAATAACGGCATTACTGGATTAACGGATTGTCCACCGTATTTAAGAGTGCCATGTACATCCGATCGAGAAGGTTTTTCGTGTGGTTTTCAAGGTGTGCCAGGTGCAGTGCAAAGACCTGTTAAATACATGCGAACTTGGAGTGGAGCAAATATCCCATGCAGTAAAACGGATAAGGCTCCACTTCTTGCCTACCATACGAGCATTGACGATGATCAAAGAGTTCATCATGAAATATTTAATCAAATACATCGCGACTTAAGTAAGATTATTAAAAAGAGTTCGGTTCATAGAAGGTTAGTCATGGCAAAAATAAACGTTAAGAGACGCTCTGAATGCAAATGCCATAATAAGAAAGTTCGTGTTATATCAAATTGTAGGTGTCAGAAAAAGTAGTCAGATCGATATATCGTGATGGAAATGACGGGTATCGCTTCGGACACGCTAACGTCGTATTTTCCATGGATCGAGTATCACATTGCTAGCCGATAGAAGAAAATAGATTTATGGTCTGCATTATTAGTAATTATTACTAATTAGTTTCAATTGAATTCATATTTTCAAAAAAGAGGTATCTCTACATATGTGGAGACACCTCTTTTAACTTGTATCGAAAATAACAACGAACGTACGGAAAATGATTTGAGCGTTAAAGTGTAGATAACTAACATTGCAAACTCTTAGTCAGTCTGTCAGGTTTTGACGGTGATCGGATGATTTAGCGCGAACAGCCAGTTTAGCGAGAGCCGATGCGGTCTGCCGAGCTACGCTGAGAACTTCGTAAAAGTCGATATCCGTGCCGCGTGAAGCGGACAGGGCAGAAGATATAGTATCCAAGGTCATGCGGACCAAAAGACGTGCTTCAGCACTGCTATTGTTGTCTACGAAGCGGTCGATGATAGCCTGAAAGCCAGTACGAATATCCTGACCTGTTTCATGGAGGCGGAGCATGATCGGCTGATTGGCTTGAGAGAGAATCATAACCTGTAATCTTTCAGGAGTGGTGCATTCAATCCATCGGTGTGCAGTACGTTCGAGTAGATCAGGAACAAGCGGCTGGTTTTCCAGCCATTCCTGCAGCTCCTCAAGCTGAGTGTGGCGCAGCTGAATAAGGCTAATCAGGATATCTTCTTTATTGCGGAAATGATAATACAGTGAAGACTTTGTCATACCCAGTGCCTCGGCAATATCTCGGGTAGAGGTTCTCTCGTACCCTTTTTCAATGAAAAATTTTAAAGCAATGCTCAATATCTGAGATCGCGTTTCTTCGCCGGAACGACGCTCTGGCGAAATGGAGTTGCTCATGATATTAGCTCCTTCCTTTAACAGGAGCAACACATATACTCCCTACACATAATATTAGCCAAAATTAAAATCTAAACTCATACTATCTTTCTAATTGACCCTCGTCAAGCTTTTACCGGTACCAAGAAGCATTGCTGCGCTGGGTTAAGATGGTTCTTTTCATGTATTCCTTGACACTTAACGAACAGTCGTTTAGTATTTAGTTAACGAACGGTCGTTAAGTTACTATATGCGAATGATCGTTTAGTTATAAAAAGCCGTGTATAAATTGAACCGGCAAAGAGAGGATATATACTCATGAAAAATTCTGCTGACACTCACATAGCTATTATTGGCGGCGGCCCTGCTGGACTCACTAGCGCACGTATTCTTCAGGGATATGGTTTCTCCCCAATTGTGTACGAAATCGATACGTCTATTGACTCCCGTGACGCTGGTGGTACTCTTGATCTTCATGCGGATTCGGGGCAGATCGCACTGGAAGACGCTGGACTCGAGGAAGCATTTCATGCACGTGCAAGAATGGAGGGACAAGCAAAAAAACGACTTTCTCACACGGGTAAGCTCGTCGCATCTTTTGTTCCAGAGGAAGACGATTCTGCTGCTCCCGAGATCGATCGCGGCCACCTTCGTGCCATGCTCGCTGAACATCTTAAACCTAACACCATCCGTTGGGGGCACAAATTAGTTAGCGCGACTGAGCTCCATGATGGACGTATTCGCCTAGAATTTGAGAACGGCCATATGGATGAGGTTGACCTGGTTATTGGAGCTGACGGAATTTGGTCAAAGGTCCGACCTCTTCTCACGGATGCAAAGCCTATCTATTCGGGTGTCTCTTACCTCGAAATTGATTTCGCCGACGTAGAAACCGATCATCCCGCACTTAGCGAGCTTGTCGGTCCCGGCCATGTGTTCGTCACTGATGGTGCAGGTCACGGACTCGTCGTTCAGCGTAATAGCAATGGACATATCCGCGGCTACATTGCAATGCTTGCACCAGTTGACTGGTATATTCATGCTGGTATTTCTCTCGATGATACCGACGCAATCCGTCGTTACCTAGTTAAAGAGTATTCGGAGTGGGATTCGATCTTACTCCCGTTTCTAACGGATACCGATTCGGGCTACCTGAACCGACCCATCCATATCCTGCCTACGCCACTTACATGGAAGAGCAACCGTAGTGTAACGCTTGTAGGTGATGCTGCTCATGCCATGGCACCGTTCGGAGGATTCGGCGTCAACCTCGCCATGTTAGACGCTGCCGAAATCGCACATGCTGTTGCCAAACATGCAACTGTAGCGGAGGCCATCGCGGCATATGAATCAGAGATGTTTCCACGTGCCAGTGAACATGCAGTCGGTGCCAATGCAGGGATCCTCCGGTTTCTATCGCCCGAGGGAGCTAAATCCGGTATGGTGCCCGATCATGAGGCCGAGCATCAGCAATACCGGGATGCGGCTGAAGCCTATCGCCTACGACAAGGAGCAGATACAACTCTCGTACGGAACCAGTCAAACGAAGTATTGCACATTCCGACGAAAAGCCTGCACGCTACAGAAGGACGGTGGACAATTACGTTCAAAACCCCACGTGGCGAAAATAATATCGAGCTTGTGCTTGCTATCGACAATGAAGAGCTTTCGGGCACCTATGATGGACAACCGATTCAACAAGGAAAAATTAATGGCTGCGACGTAACCTTTACGACTCGTTTGACTTCACCATTTCCGATGAAGGTATCCTTCAAACTGACAGTCAACGGTGACATGATGACTGGTTCCGCAAAAGCACCGATGATGAAGGTACCTGTTAACGGAATTAGAGTAGTAACTTAAAGGAGGCATGAGTAATCTGTGACTAGCCTTATGTTAAATACCATTTTTGCTTGTGCCGGCATTTTCTTTGCTGGCCTCTTCGCAGGTACAGAATTTACAGTACGATTTGGCATGCGAGGTCCACTGGACCTGCTGGAAGAATCTTCGCACATTATTGTCCGACAAGGGCTTATCCGTACACTGCGCATCATAGCACCATCATTTTATTTCCCGGCTCTCCTATTCGGAGTAGTTTCACTTCTTACAGGTGACAGCGGAACTCCGTTCGTTCTCAGGTTACTCGGGATTATGATGTTAATTATTTGGCTTGGAGTTACATTCATCGGTACGGTTCCTATTAATAGCGCCGCACTAGAGTGGCGGCCTGAAGCTCCCCCAAGCAACTTCCGGTTTCTTGTGGAACGGTGGGAGAGGCTTGCGATAGTTCGCGTAGTAACATCTGTTTTCGCATTCGGCTTTTTCCTAATCTCCGAGATCATCATCGTTGCCTCATGATAAGGAGAGATTATTTACTTTGTGATAAAGCGGGCTACAAGGAATCGATAGTTTATTTGTAAAGAGAGCTAAACTGCTTCGTATTCGAGCAGCAAGGGGGGAGGAAAGTATGGCGATGATTATGGTTGTCGATGACGATCCGGATATACGGGAGCTGATCCGCGTATATTTGGTTGGAGAAGGGCTTGGTGTGATTGAAGCCGGCAATGGACAGGAAGCGTTGAAGCTTATCGAATCGACACGAGTCGATCTTGTCGTTCTAGATGTGATGATGCCGCTCATGGATGGCTGGGACTTGTGCCGCGAGCTCCGCAGTCACTCTAGCGATCTTCCGCTGGTGATGGTTACCGCGAAGAGTGAATCGGCCCACAAGTTAAAAGGGTTTCAGCTCGGTACGGACGATTACGTCGTCAAGCCATTCGATCCGGTCGAGCTTGTAATGAGGGTGAAGGCGCTGCTTAAACGATATAAGATCGCTTCTTCCCAGCTGATATCTATTGGCGATATGACGATTGATCGCGTCTCTTTCGAGGTCTGCGTGCAGGAGCAGCACTTCTTACTGCCTCTTAAAGAATTTGAGCTGCTGTATAAGCTGGCCAGCTATCCCAGACAAATCTTTACCCGCACGCAGCTGATCGGCCAAATCTGGGGGATGGATTTCGAAGGCGACGAAAGAACAGTAGACGTTCATATCAAGCGGTTGCGTGAGCGATTCGAGCCCTTAACCGATCAGTTTAGAATCGCTACAATTCGCGGTCTCGGTTATCGCCTCGAGGTGTGCGGCTCATGATCAAGACCCTTTATCTACGATTGGTATTGACGTTCTCGGCCGTCGTCGTCGTCAGTATATTCCTGACTTTTCACATCGTCATGCTGCTTTATACGAACCGAATTACAACCGAGGTGCAGGCTAGCTTGCTGAAAGTGGGCAACCAACTTGTTGAGATGAGCAACGAGTATCAGCCGATAAAATTGGAAACTCTACTTGAAGGCAGTACCCAATTCAATGACAGCTATTCCTTGTTCTTATTTGACGACAGCGGTTACCAGGCCTCCTTCGGGGTTGAAAAGAATAACGATAGGATAGAGCTGGATCAACAAAGGGTCACCTCTGTTCTGCACGGGAACATCTACAAAATTGAAACTAAGAATTTTATTTACGCCGACTTCAAGGAATCGACGAATTTGATGATTGGCATCCCGCTTTGCGTAAACGGCAAGCAATACGCCCTCTTCGTAACGCCCAAGGTGTCTGAGGTAGCGAGGAAACAGACCCGTAACACGATAATTACTGCTTTGCTTATCGTACTTCTCATTGGAAGTTTGCTCATACTGGTCGCTTCACGGTATATCGTGAGTCCGATCAAGAAGCTGACACTGGCAACGAATCGGCTGGCGCGCGGCAATTTCAACGTGAATGTGAATATAAAAAGAAGTGACGAGATCGGTCTGCTTGCCGAAGGCTTCAACCATATGGCGGGCGAGTTGAAGCAGCTTGAGCAGATGAGGCAAGATTTCGTCTCTAACGTATCGCATGAAATCCAGTCGCCACTGACCTCAATACGGGGATTCTCCAAGGCGCTCCGCCAATCGGCATTGCAGGAGGATGAACGCCATCGTTATTTGGAAATCATCGAGCGGGAAAGCGAGCACTTGTCTCGGCTAAGTGAGAACCTGTTAAAGCTGGCTTCATTGGAATCAGAGCATCATCCCTTTCATCCCACCACATATGATCTCGACGAGCAGCTTCGCCGCGTGGTCGTTTTCTTCGAACCCCAGTGGTCGGAGAAGGAGCTTGGGCTGGATTTGAATTTGCCCAGAGTGAAAATATCTGCAGATGCGGATCAATTAAATCAGGTGTGGACGAACCTGATTGGCAATGCCATCAAGTTCACTCCGCATCAAGGAACGATTCAAATAAAGCTTGCGGCCAAGACGGATCGCGTTGTCATCAGCATCCAGGATAGCGGAATTGGTATTAAGAAAGAGGAGCAGGAACGGATCTTCGAGCGTTTCTATAAAACCGATCACGCCAGACAGCGTGGATCGGGGGGAAGCGGACTGGGACTTGCCATCGTCAGAAAAATTATCGAGCGGCACCATGGAAGCATTTCAGTCGCCAGCGAACCTGGCGAGGGTACGTTATTTACCGTAATTTTACCGATTTTTACCTACTCGTAGAACACTTATATATGATGAAAACCTTGGAGGGAACAATCGAGGCCACTGAAGAACTAGCATGGTTTTCAATAGCCATTTAATGAGATTGCCCTTATTGTGGGGAAATCCGAGACCGCAGCCAGACAACTTGTGAGCCGGGAACGACATAGAGTGCGAGGAGCGGGTACAATGCCTGAAGCTGATCTTGCTCGTCAACGAGAACTTGTCGACGCTTTTCATGCTGCTGCACACGCCGACGATTTCGATTCGTTGGTAGCGGCACTTGATCCAGACGTTGTGCTTCAGGGCGATCGCCAGGGAGTTTTAAGAATAACTCGAGGCGGTGCAGCTCTGGCCGAGCAAGTTTCGGGACGTGCACAGGCTGCACAGTCAGCTCTCGTGAACGGATCCGTTGGAGTCATCGCGGCAGACTGCTCTATGTACTGGATTTTACAATGGGGAACGGAAAGATCGCTGAGATCGACAAGCTGCTCTGCTTCGAGTTTACAGGTGTGTGAATCGCAACTGGAGCAGGATTTGAATTTTTTTCTGGTTTATCTGTTTTTTTAACGGGGCTGCATCCGGCTAATAATCCAGCCAGTATGACCATAGCAGCCAATAAGTGGATGGTCTCCCTGTTCATCTCATGATCTCCTTTTTTATTATATCCAGATTTATATTCGACGTTTCCCATAATTTACCTGCAAAAAATGAGAGACTTTGTAATATTTTTCTTACAAACTCATCTCATGTTGTACAGACAGAATAAACATGCCTCTAAACGGAACGGTAAAGAACGATTAAAACTAAAATATACACTGTTCACCTCTGTAAGAAAGTGATTATACTGAAGGTAGCAACGAACAAGGAGGTAATATACATGAAAAAAAACATGATGAACCACACCGTATCCGCATATAAGGGTGGAACCATCTTATAAACTGTAAAAGTTGTACCCCTTATGTGTAATTTAATAAAACACGAAGAAGGGGTAAACCATGCGTTTTCCAATGAAAAAATTTTTCTCTTATTACAAACCCTATATAAAATTATTTATTGCTGTATTGGCCTGTACCTTTATCGTATCTGCTGTGAGCTTGGTGTTTCCGCTGCTGGTGCAGCACATTACGAAAAATATTTTGGCAGGAGACCTGTCCGCTGCGCTGGGTAAAGTGTATGGGATTGGCGGGCTCATGATTGTTATGGTCGCGATCCAGAATATCGGAAACTATTTTGTGGATTATAAAGGGCACGAAGTCGGAGCTCGTATGGAAAGTGATATGCGCAGCGAGCTGTTCGCACATATGCAATCCTTATCCTATGACTTTTATGATAAGGAAAAGACAGGGAAGCTTATGTCACGCATAACCAACGATCTCTTGCTGCTCTCCGAACTGTACCACCATGGCCCGGAAGACTACGTCAAATACCTCGTCCGCTTTATTGGTGCATTTGTGATTTTGTTCTCTATCAATGCCTCTTTAACGATTGCGGTATTCTGTTTTTTTCCACTACTCGGTGTCTTATCCTTGTATTTCAATAAGAAATTGAACAAAGCATTACGAAGGAACAAAGAACGAATCGGGGACGTTAACGCGCAGGTAGAGGATAGTCTGTCAGGAATCCGTGTAGTCAAATCGTTCGCCAACGAGCACATAGAGATCGATAAGTTTAACCGTGAAAATTATCGTTTCCTCGATAGCCGTAAGCAAACGTATAAAGCAGAAGCGTACTTTTTCAATGGTGTCGAAACGATTATTCAACTGATTACGATTACGGTGATCATCTTTGGAAGTGCCAGTATTGTTGGCAGCACGTTGGAAATAGCAGATTTGATCACGTTTCTTCTTTATATCAGCTTTATGGTTGAACCTATTCAACGGCTGACGCATATGAGCACACAGCTGCAAGAAGGAATCACAGGCTTCCAGCGTTTTATGGAAATGATGAGCCTGAAGCCGACGATCGATAACAAACCGAATGCTTTGATGCTACGAGAGGTTCGTGGGGAGATTGAGTTCAAGCAAGTATCCTTCCGTTACGAGGATCATTTAAATTATGTACTGGCAAATCTGTCACTTCGTGTGCAGTCGGGAGAGTACGTTGCGTTAGTAGGTCCGTCCGGCGCGGGAAAAACGACATTTTGCTCGCTCATTCCTCGTTTCTATGAAGCAACCAGTGGTGAGGTGCTGCTGGACGGGATCAATGTCAGGGATATCGATCTACGATCTTTAAGAAATCAAATCGGCATTGTACAGCAAGAGGTGTACCTTTTTGCAGGAACGGTTATGGAAAATATCCGTTACGGAAAACCATCTGCGAACGATGATGATATTATTACAGCCGCTAAGCACGCCAACGCCCATGACTTTATCATGAACTTGCCTAACGGCTATCACTCCGAGATCGGACAACGTGGCGTCAAACTGTCTGGTGGTCAAAAGCAGCGGCTAAGCATTGCTCGTGTATTTTTGAAAAACCCTCCTGTTCTCATCTTGGATGAAGCAACGAGTGCGCTGGATAACGAGAGCGAGAGTATTGTCAAGGAATCGCTGGAATCATTAGCAAAAGGGCGTACAACGCTTGTCATTGCCCATCGGCTTTCCACGATTCGCAATGCTCAACGAATTGTTGTATTGACGGAGAACGGAATTGCGGAACAAGGTACGCATGATTCGCTGCTTGCTGGCGATGGCGTATATGCACAGCTGTATGCCAAGCAGTTTGAATTATAAGTTTAAGCTCTTACATTAAAAATCGGCTTTCCCTTCACGAATAGGGAGCCGATTTTTTGCGCTGATATAAGCTGTTCTTGTGTTATAAGATTGTAAATTTGGACAAATGTCCTTTAATAGAGGCAGCCTTCGTTGTTTAATGGAATTGCAAGGTATTCACATGCGTCGAGCTAACGGAGGTGAGGCAGACAAAATGGGATGAAGTCAAGGTGCTAAGCAGCATAGTCCCATCCGATATTGGCACAATATTGAAAAGACACTGATATGAGGGGGTTTGATAGTGGACGAGTCTATGATCCGCGGCCTGATGCGCAAACACAGCTGGCTGAACGACATGCTTGGCAGCATGCCGTCAGATTTGTTTGCCCAGTGGGAAATTCGCCGCTATCAACCTAACGACATGGTGTGCGATCAGGGAGGGCTGGCTGACTATTTTTGTATCGTGCTTGAAGGTGAATTCAAGGTAGAGCATGTGTTGGGTGACGGGCACTTGCTGATTATTGCTTATTTATATCCGGGGCAGTTGATCAGCGATATTGAGATCGCCTTGGGAAGGCCGTATGTATGCCGGATTACGGCCGTGAATAAAGCTGCGGTGCTTAGGATAAAGGAAGATGTTTACCGCAAATGGATTACGACCGACATTCACTTTTTGTTGTATCTGACCGCCCAGCTCTCTGGCAAGCTCTACGCGTCTGCACAGAAATCGATTGACCAGGTGTCGATGTCGCTGCGTCATAAGCTGATCCGTCATTTGTACAGACAGGTTGAGCATTACGATTTTAACGAGCATGTCGCGTTTATTGCTTCCTTGTCGCGGGAGGATATTGCCTCTCAGTGGGGCGTTACGGTGCGCAGCATTAACCGGATTCTGAAGGAGCTCAAGGATCGTCGAATCATTTTCGTGAAAAAAGATCAGATCATTTTCAACGAATGGAGCCGCTATATGATGGAAAAAGAATTAAGCGAGCTTGAGAACATTTAACTTTTGAGGAGCGATTAAACAATGGCACAAATGCCAACGGCAATGAAAAGCGGCTTGGAGCAAAAAGGCATAACGGCTCGTCACATCGTGGCAATCGTCATCAGTGCATTAATTTTTGGAGCGACCATTTATATATCACGCTACTTCCCAATTAAAATCGGTACAGTCCAGGCGATTTATCCAGCAGCCGTATTTGCCCCGTTATTCGGCGTATGGTTCGGAGTCTGGGGATCGGCCGGACTGGTCGTTGGCAATATCTTGTCGATGCTCGCAGTCGGTATGAACCCGGCTGTCTATCCGCTTGCTTTGCTGGCGCAATTTATGATGGGTTTTGTACCAGGTATTGCGTACCGCAAGGTGAAGTTCGAAAGCGTCATGGATCGGGTGTATTTTATAGCTATGGTGACTATCGGTATGGTGGCTGCTACGGTATTGGTGGTGCTCAATCTTATTATTTTCCAAAAAGTTCCTGCCAACATTGCTTGGGGAACGGTTTGGGCCTGGATGCAGGTCAGTAACACGCTTACGGCTGCAGTGATTAGTCCGCTATTATTCGCCTGGATGTCCGATTATATGAATAAATCCGGTTTGTTTTTCAAACGCTTTTGGGGTTAACAAGGAGAGAAACGTCTTATGCAGCTTTATTATCCTTCTAATTCGATTATTCACTATATGCATGGTTTCACCAAGATACTCATATTTGGATTGTTATTCACGATTATCCCTTTATTTATGGAACAGACTTTCAGCTTACTGACTGTGCTGCTCTTGTGTCTGCTGTTATTTGTGTATATCCGGCCACCTCGGATGCAGTGGATGCTGCTTGTCCCTGTCATGGTGCTTGCCGTGATGATGAGCCTGACCTACTTCTTTGCGAATATGGGCGGTGAAGTGTACGCACAACTGGATCTGGGCTATTGGATGTTAATGATTTCTTCAGGCAATATCCAATATGCTTTAACTTTTTTCTTGAGAATGATGATTTGGTGTCTGCTGTTTTTTGTACTGTTATTTACTACGTCTTCGGAAGATCTAGTCATAGGGTTGAAAAAATTCGGCTTGCCGGAATTTGTCACCTTATCGATTTCATTGGCACTGCGGTATTGGAATCTGATGATTTTCGACGTAAAAACGGTCATGGATGCCCAGTTCTGCCGCGGGGTTGATTTTCGCTCGGGAAGCTTGCTGACACGTACGAAGCATTTTGCCAGTATTCTTGTTCCGGTACTCTTCGTATTTTTAAAACGATTCCGAACGACCAGCTTCGCCCTGACTCTCAAAGGCGTAGGCCGATCGAACAAACGCACTTATTATTACAATCCTCGCTTGACCGCACTGGATAGGTGGGCCATCCGAATGGCTGTGCTGATCTGTGTGATCTGGTTGGTAATACGCTTGCTCTATGAACTTTAGTTTGATCCCAGGAGGGAAGACATGATCCAATTTCATAACTATTCATGTATGTATGCGGCCAAATCAGAACCTCTCCTGCATACGCTGAATCTTAACATCAAGCAGGGAGAATTCGTCTTTGTCACGGGGCCAAGCGGGGGCGGCAAATCGACGCTATGTTTTTCGATCAACGGGTTGATTCCGAATGAAATGGAAGGATCGTTATACGAAGGCAGTGTGACGGTGAACGGAATTCCTGTACAGGAAACGTTTCCCTATGATCTTGTTTCAGAAGTCGGTACCGTCCTGCAGGATCCCGAATGGCAGCTTGTGAGAGGCACGGTTAAGGAAGAATTGACTTTTGCATTGGAAAATATGGGTGTACCTGTGGAGGAGATCGATCGTCGTTTGGCGGAGGTCGTGGATAAGGTTCAAATCAAGCCGATTCTTTTGCGTTCTTCGCTTGAGCTATCCGGTGGTCAGAAGCAGAGAGTCGCCATTGCCGCATGCCTGATGATGCAGCCGAAAGTAATCGTGCTCGATGAGCCAACGGCTGAGCTTGATCCCCTGGGCAAAGAGATGGTGATAGAGACTATTCGTAATCTTCACGAACAATGGGGTTATACGGTTGTATTCGTCGATCACAATCTGGATGTTTCGTTCCCCTATGCAGATCGGGTTATTGTGGTGGCAGACGGACGTATAGTCGCTGATGCTCCACCCTCGGAGCTGTACGACCAGGCAGGTATTGGGGATTGGCTGCCGATGCCGCAAGTCATAGAGATAGCTCGGAGGCTCGGCATTCGCAAGGAATTGGGAGCTTCAGGTTATGGAGACCCTCTGAATGTGGAGGAGCTGAAGGAAGAGATGGAACGGGGGCGAACTCCCCATCGCTATCAGGCAGTTGGACCCGCTGTACAACAACAGAATAATGTCCTGTCCAGGGCCCAACCGATAATAGAGCTCAAACAAGTCATGTTTCGCTACAAGAAGCAGGAAGATGAACTGACGATCAAACCTGTCGATTTACGAATTGGCAAGGGTGAGTTTACAGCAATTATCGGGCGTAATGGAGCTGGCAAATCTACCTTGTGCAAGTTGATTACAGGGTTATTGAAGCCGCAAAGCGGGGAAGTGCTTATTCATAACAAGTCTGCGGTTTCCTATCGAGCCGATCAGCGAGTACGTCATGTCGGGTTCGTATTTCAAAATCCGGATTTTCAATTCGTTAGTCGTTCCGTCTATGAGGAAGTGGCCTACGGCTTGCGTATCCAGAAAATGAACGAAGCGGAAATTGAAAAGCGGGTAAAGGACGTAACCAGGTTATTGCATATTGACAATTATTTGCAGGAGCATCCGCATTTTCTAAGCAGGGGAGAGCGGCGAAGGGTGGCTATCGCTTCTATTTTGGCATTGGAGCCGGAAGTGATCATCTTGGATGAACCAACGACGGGACTCGACTCCAAGCGATGCCGGGAGATGATGAATCATATTCGGACATTATGGGAGCAAGGCCATACGATCGTGATGCTTACTCACGACATGCGAGTAGTAGCAGATTATGTGCCGAGAACGATCGTCATGTCAGATGGCGAAATTCATTGGGACGGACCTACCCGGCATATATTTGCCAAACGTGAGGAACTGCACCGTTATAACATTACATTACCTCCTGTTGCTGAGCTTTCTTACGCCTTGGGATGGTCTGAACCGGCTCTGACATCCGACGAGTTTATTGCCCGTGTTGAAGCTGAATACACAGAAATGACAGCTGTTGGAGGCTTACGATGAATTCTTTCAGAATCATGATGCTTGGCGTGGGGAACGGGTTTATTAAATCTACCTATCATAACAACGCGTTGATTGAGACTCAGGGAAAATTATTTTTGTTGGATTGTGGCGCTCTAGCCTGGCACAGCCTGCATGAAATTGGGCTGGGTTTTGAAGATATTGAGGGGATTTTCATTACACATCTTCATTATGATCATTGCGGCGGTTTGGATGAAGCGGCTCTATATGGCGCTTATGCGGCTAACAGGCGGATGAAACTATGGATTCCTGTCCCGTTAAAGGGCATTTTGTGGGATCATCATTTAAGAGGCACGCTGGAGAGTATGGTGGATGGTAAATCGGCTTTGGACGATTATTTTGATGTGCAATGGGTGGAGGAAGGAGAGCTTTTCT
The DNA here is from genome assembly GCF_025567575.1 of Paenibacillus baimaensis. Lineage (NCBI taxonomy): Bacteria > Bacillati > Bacillota > Bacilli > Caryophanales > Paenibacillaceae > Paenibacillus > Paenibacillus baimaensis. Next base: position 525,874 of record NZ_JAOQIO010000094.1, read on the forward strand.
CATTTGTTTCTGTTGTTGGAGAGAGCGCAGCACCTGCTGATAACCCAAGTCATACAACGTTGACAGCTCAGTGGATGCGAACACTTCATGTGCCATCCAAATTCAGCTGCTCCCTGATACTGGATAACCGGTTCTTTTACAGCTCGGACATGCAGCCTGACAAGGAACTGCTCATCGGGTTGTCCGAAAAGGGAATCAAGACCTTTTATCACGAGACCTGTTTTGGGCAAAATGCGGTACATTCTGCTTTTGAAGAGTTGTGCGAATATCCCGAAGACATACGCAAGCGTATGTATCTGATGCATTATGGCGAAGCACCTGGCGGCATGACGGCATCCGATTTGCAAGGCATGCAGCTGCTGAGACAGCATGAATGGCTGACTTGGTAAGTATGAATGAGAGAATAAGGAGTGAGTAAGTTGAAACAGTCATTTCCGTTTGTACGGATGGCATTGCCGGAATGGTTTATGTTAACGGTTCACAAGGTTTGTAGTAAAATGAATGATGATGCGACAGGGCACGATTTCCTACATGCGGTTCGTGTCATGGAGTTGGCTGATGAGATAGCCAGACAGCTTGGAGCGGATCGTAGTATCGCGATGACAGCCGGGCTGCTGCATGATTACTACCGCAAAGAGGAAAAACAAACCGGCAGGCTTCACTATGGACCGGAAGCGATCAACGGGTTGCGATTGGAGTTTGGCCCATTGCTTATGCCTGCGCTGGAGGAAGAGCAATTCGAGCGGGTGATCGATGCGATAGCGCGTCATGAGTGGTATGGCAAGAATAGCGAAGGGGGAGGAAGCGATTTATCCCTGGATGCGCAAATTTTGCAGGATGCTGATCGGCTTGAGGCTATTGGAGCGGTTGGCGTTGCCCGTACGTTCATGTTCGGCGGCGCTCATGGACTGCCCATGGCAGAGGACGAGGCGCTGCCAAAGGATGCGTGGTTTGACCCGAATATTCCCCCGAAGGGCTCGGTGTACCGGCATTTTTATGAAAAGCTGCTGCATCTTGCTGATGGTATGCACACCGTTCCCGGCCAAAAGTTAGCTGCATCGCGTCATCAATTTATTGTCTTGTTTCTTGAGCAATTTGAGGGTGAATTAGCGTTAAACTCACAGGCATAGTTATGACAATGCGGTGCTGTCCCCAAAGTAGATACTCTACTTGTGGGGCAGCTCTGCAGGTATGCGTCAGGGCTGTGAAAAAGGGCTATCGGGGAGTTAATAGCTTATTTTTTCTAAACAAATAAACAATATACAATAGCATGGGGATACCAAGCGCGCAGGTCACATCCCAAAAGATATAGTAGTCGACGACCTTATTGAAATAAACGACATTGGGTGTGACCGTAAAAGCCAATCCGAATAGGATCATACCGGTAGGAACGGATAAAGAACGGTAGTCTCGAAGCTTGAAAAATTGGGCCGTTGCGAGTAGAAAAGCATACAGGTCCAACACACTCTTAAAATAGGTGGATATAATCCAGTTTAATGCCAGTATGGCTTCTACCCTCTGTACAAAATTACCTATGTTAATTTTTTGGGCGGATATATAGGTAGCATACAGATGAATGGATGCCAAATTGGGGCCGATCACAAGAACGGTAAGCAAAATGGTCGAGCAAATGGCCATCCCTCCGAAAAAAACACCAAGTAGATAATCTCTTTCCGTATGATTACTGGATATAACTCTTGGGAATAGCATGAGTAAAGAGCACAGCTCGCAAAATGAAAATGTACAGGTATAGAAAGATCCACGAATTGTCGGCAAGATGCCTCCACCCAATACAGGTTGGAGCCTGATCAGCTGGGCCTGGGGGATTAGCAGAATAAACAAGGACACGAACAAGAGGAAATACAAGGGGAAAAAGGTTTCAGCCGTTCGGGCTATTGTCTCCACCCCGCTTTTGACGCCCCAAACCAGAATGATGATCAAAATGAGATGAATGGCATTCATAGGTGTGTTTGTGAATATCTGCGTCGTCAAGAAATCTCCTGCTTCTCGGATCAAGATGGAGACAGTGGTGAGAAAATAGTATAAATAGAAGATAGAGATGATGCCTCCGATCCATTTCCCCAACAACCGTCGATTGTATTCGATTATGGTTAGATTGGGGAATATCCGACTAAAACGGAATAAGAACCAGGCTATTGGCCAGCCGATAAGAAATCCGATTCCCCCAGATAACCAGGCATCTTGTTTGGAGGCAGCAGCGGTTAGTGAGGGGAGAATCAGCAGCATATCACCTATAATAAAGTAGATCACAAGTATGGCTAATTGCTTGGTGCTGATTCGACCATTTTCCAACATATCAACCATCCTTTACATTGAATGTGTGCTGCATCCACTCATAAAGTGGCTTGTACATCATTTCAGGTACTCTCATTGTGCTTGGAATATGGATATCTCTTAGTGCGATTACACTTAGAATGGAGCCAATAATCAACATAAACGAATAAGCGAATGCCTCTCTTGTAAAGGCCTTTTTAATTAGAGAAGGCAGTTCGAATAGCATGGCAATCAATGCCAAGGTGACTACAATGAGAATTGTAAGCAGCATTATTTATTTCTCCTTCATTTTACTTTCAACCGTATGGTTTATCATGCCGATATCACGGATATTAACTTTTGTTTTGTATAGCACTTTGAGATCAGTAAATCGTTCGTCCCAATCTTTTTCCATGGACTTCCATAACTTGGGGTTTGAATTGTAAATGACTTGACCAAAGCCGAAAATATCGACTTTATACTTTTTTTGCATTACGGCAACTGATTTTTTCATTAAGGTTTCGAGTTCTCGCTCCGCTTCTTTTTGTAACTTTTCAACTGTTTTGGGTTCGGTCAGATCAATATCACAGGTAACTTCTCCAATATTCACATCCATCTTTAATTGTACTTCGATATGCGGGTTAACATCCTCCATGAAGCTTTTTACATCGGTATGCGAATGAATGATTTCCAAAGAGATCATCTTGCCATCAGGACATTTGATATTGCCCACCGTGCTTTGCACATTGTTTCGGATGTAATTGTAGCCTTTACCTTCATTCGTACTCAGCCAACCTATCAATTTGTCATTGTTGAAAGCAGCCAATCCTGAATAGTTCAATTTGACTGGGGGATCAATATCCTCAGCTTTGTTGTCGGATCGTCCATTTTCGCTAATTGTAATGCCTGGTAACACCGGGTTGATTCCTTTACTCATCAATTGGTCGGTTAATTTATCTACGGTAACCTTCGTAATCGGAGCCCACTCTTTTGAGGCAGTATCCAGAGAATGATACAACGCTTCAGCCGGAATATTATCTAGAGGCGTCAATACCTTGAGTACTTTTTCGGCTGAAGTCTTTCTTGCGACCATAACAAAATAGTCGATTCTGGATTCTGGATTTCGCACCAGAATATCCAGTACTTTGGCGATTCCATCCTTAGCAATAGGTTCACTCAAAACTAACACTCTGATGTGTGCCGTATAAATTTTTCTGGGACTCGTTTCCGTAAGTTTACGGAAGGCCTCGAACAAGGTGGGTGCAGTTGCTTTATACATGGTAACCGGAGCACTACCTTTTCTAGCCCGGCTGCTTACTTCATCGGGTACGACAACTTGTACGGAGACTTGATACTGCTGACCTACTTTATCTATCGCAATTCCTGAAAGGATCCCCAGCTCATTCAATTCGCGCCGATCCCAGCACCCGGTCAACAACAATACGAACAGTCCTCCTGCAAAAAGCCTCCTTATGGTTCGTGACATAGGTGCACACCTCTGTGATGAGTTATTTGCGTTTGGATACATTCTGACGCACCTTATCTTTTTGTTTAAACAGACTCGGTCGCGTGATCATGCGGGGCCATGCAATGCGGAACAAAGTATCTTTTTGATCTTTTAATTCAAACGGAGCTAATGGGCTCATATAGGGAATACCGAAGGATCGAAGGGTGTTAAGATGAAGCGCTAATATAATAATCCCGGATAAAATTCCGAATAAACCAAAGGAGGCAGCCAAGCCCATTAGGACAAAACGAATCATGCGCACGGAAATTGACATTGCGTTCGCAGGGATTACATAACTGGAAATCGCTGTGATGGATACGATGATTACCACTGCGGCTGAGATGATTCCAGCTTCCACCGCCGATTGACCGATGACGAGGGTTCCGACGATAGATACAGCCTGTCCCACGGTTCTTGGCATTCGTATCCCCGCTTCACGCAAAATTTCATAGATGATCTCCATTAATAAAGCTTCAATGAACGCTGGAAAAGGAACCCCTTCCCGCTGTGAAGCTAAATTCAATAGCAGGTTGGTCGGCAGCATCTCTTGATGATAGGTCGTAATAGCTATGTACATCGATGGAACAATCAGTACGATAATAAATGACATGTAACGGATCACTCTTACCAAAGTGCTGATATCTGCCCGCTGATAATAATCTTCTGAGGTTTGCATGAAATGAACGAACAACGCCGGAACCAACAGTACGAAGGGCGTGCCGTCAATCAGTATAGCCACTCTACCCTCTAATAATCCTGCGACGATCGTATCCGGGCGCTCACTATTATATACCGTAGGAAACGGGGTCAATGTTCGGTCTTGAATGAACTCTTCGATGTAACCACTTTCCAATATGCCGTCAATATCGATTTCGGCCAGACGACGCCGGACCTCTTGGATAATATGGTCATCAGCTACTTGATTTAGATGCATAATCGCAACACTTGTTTTGGTAACCTTACCAATTTCGTGAACTTCAAGCCAAAGTTGTGGGTCTTTGATTCTACGACGAATAAGTGAAATATTCGTTTTTATATTTTCTGTGAAAGCATCCATCGGTCCGCGAACACTCGGTTGCGAAGCCGGTTCACTGACGTTTCTTTCTTTACGTCCAGTGACTCCAATACGTAGTCCATCTGAATAACCATTCATGAAAAGAATGGCGTCTCCCGATAGAAGATTTGTGAATATCGAGCTTAACCCGTGAATAGTGCCGATATCACCAACCGAGAGAATGTTTTCACTGAGGTAAGCGAGCGGGCTGTCGTGATGGCTGGGATCGAATTCAGACTTCATTTTTTTGAGATCTATCAACGAACCCAGGATTTCAGATTGAATCATATCAACATCTGTCAAACCATTCATATATATCAAAGCGATGCGCCATTCGTTGATCAAAACCATTTTTCTTACTATAAGGTCTGGGCTACTCCCCAATGCGTTCTGAACAGTTTGAATATTTATATCCAAGTCTATATCCAAGGAGTCCTGAGTTTTCGATATTGGCTGAATGGAGCCCAACTCCTATTTTCCAGAAATTTGATAGTTATATTGTACCCAGGGGGCAGTGAAAAATACATTTTGTCTTAAAGCAGATCTATAATCGATAACGTGACTCCATTAATCAAAATGTGTATTGTAATAGGTAACAGAAGATAATGATGAAATCAAAGGGGAAAATGTTAAGTGGTTGATTTTGAGTGGTACAGAAGTTTTTGTGAGATATATAAGCATAACTCCGTTTCCGAAGCTGCAAAAACCCGTATGATGACGCAGCCGGCAATGAGTCAGCACTTAGCCTCCTTGGAAGCTAAGGTCGGTGAAGCATTATTCATCAGGTCCTCAAGGAAAATAATTCCAACTGAACGGGGGAAGGAATTATATTCGCAGTTAGCTCCTCTGATCGAGTCTCTGGAGGAAACCACAATGAGTTTTCATGCTGCTTCCTTACCTACGATTACAGTCATTAAAATTGGTGCTGCACATGAATTTTTTAGTGAAAAAATACTGCCTCAGCTTCTTAAGTTCAATGCCTATACCATTTCACATTTTGGAACTGCTGATCAATTGTTAGAATTACTGACGGAGGATACCTTGGATATCATTGTTACATCCAAAAAAATTCAAACACCAGGAATTGAATATTTGAAATTGATGGACGAGGAATTTGTTATTGTTGCTCCTTCTCATTACGAAATACCCGATTTAGATGATCTTAAGAAAAAGGAACAATGGCTCTCAGCTCTAAATTGGATCAGTTACGGGCTAGAACTGCCTATTATTAGAAGAATATGGAGAGAACACTTTAAACGACGTCCAATCATAAGACCTATTCATATTATCCCTAATTTACATATGATTCTAAAAGCGATCGAAAATGGTGTTGGTGTAAGTGTAATTCCTACATACATACATAAACAATCGGTTAATGAGGCCCAATCGCAAATTATTTTTGAGGAATTAAAAGTAAAAAACGAGTTATTTATCGCCTATAAAATGAAATATAAACGTTTACCTCAAATCAATGAGATAGTGAGATTATTAACAAATCATCTATAAATATATTTATGTATAGTCGATCATTTCATAATTTGTTTTATACATTGGTCAGAGTTTAAAATAAAAATGCAGCAAATATCAAATCATTATAGGAGGTCAAAAAAATGGCTAAAAAAGTGTTAATCGTTGTTACTAATCATACTGAAATTTATAAAGGCAAATCGACCGGGATTTGGTTGTCGGAATTTGCAGAAGCCTATCTCGGATTTACAAATAAGGGATATGTGGTTACGGTAGCAAGTCCACTTGGAGGAAGGGGTCCGATAGATCCTGGCAGTGTTGATGCTAACACCCCTGAAGAATTTTTAGAAGTGCAGCCTTATTTAGATAACACGATACAACTTGATGAAGTAGCTGCCGAGGATTTTGATGCGATTTTCTTGCCAGGTGGCCACGGGACGATGTACGACCTTCCCAATAATAGAACGTTACAAAAGCTGCTACGTGATTTTTATGAAGCGAATAAAATTGTCGCCGCCGTTTGCCATGGCCCAGCTGGGTTAGTGGGTGCTACATTATCGAATGGTCAACCCCTTGTAGCCGGCAAACGCGTTAATGCATTTACAGATAGGGAAGAGGCAGATACGACGTTCGATCAACATCTTCCTTTCTTACTGGAAAGCAAGCTTCGTGATTTGGGAGCTATTTTCGTGGCAGCGCCAAATTGGTCTGCTCATTATGAAGTGGACGGTAACCTCATTACGGGTCAGAATCCACAGTCTACTCTGCTTGTCACACAGGCTGTTATTAAACAACTAGGCTAAACCAAGAAATGAGAGGTCATTATGAAGGTTTTCATCACAGGTGCTACAGGTTATATTGGAGGATCAGTAGCCAAGGTTTTACTGGAAGAAGGGCATGTGGTGTATGGATTGGTGCGCAGTCCCGATAAGCTGGAGGCACTTCGACAGATCGGAATAGAACCTGTATTGGGGACGTTGGAAGATACGGATATTCTCATCAAGTACGCTCAATTAAGTGATGGCGTCATTCATACTGCCGATTCCGATCATCGATTAGCCGTTGAGACGTTCATTAACGCCCTGCGCGGTACTGGCAAACCATTTGTGCATACCTCGGGTTCAAGTGTCGTTGGAGATGATGCCCGAGGCGACTATGCAAGTGAACAGATTTTCGATGAGGAAACGCCATTTGTCCCCATGGATATAAGGAAAGATCGTGTAGCAATTAACAATCTTGTACGTAAAGCTGGGATAGAGGATTGGGTCAGAAGCTCAGTCATCGTCCCGTCCATGATTTATGGAGAAGCGCTTGGCTTGCCAACAGAGAGTGATCAATTACCTAAGATTATCCGTAAATCCCGCGAAATGCGCGCTGGAGTTCATGTAGGTAAGGGTCTTAATCGCTGGTCCAATGTTCATATCAAAGACTTGGCCAAGTTATATGTATTGGTTCTTGAGAAGGCACCATCTGCTTCTTATTTCTTCGCTGAAAATGGAGAGGATTGTTTCCAGGACATTGCAAAGGCGATCAGTGAAGCGCTTGGATTTAAAGGGGAGACCATGAGTTGGCCTGCCGACCGTGCTATAGAGGAACTTGGAGATTGGGCGCGCTTTGCTATTTCTTCGAACAGTCGTGTGCGAGCTATGCATGCCAGAAATTTACTCGGTTGGACACCATTCGAGGAACCGATGCTCAGCTGGATACAAAAAATAACTTGAGTTGGAGCTTCGATAACAATCCTAACAACTAATTTATTTGGGGTAAAGAAAACAAGTGCTGTCCCTTAGTCTAATTGATGGCTTCAGGGACAGCTGGTTTTAATGTCGTTTAAATAATTGGATTACCATGGAAGTGCATTTTCCAGATGGAAGAAGCCTCCAGTCGGACCATCCTCAGGTAGCGTTGCTGCCAAAATACTCGTACGGCTGCCTTCCACCTCATCAATATCCGCGCTACCTCCACCAATTTGAGTACGAACCCAGCCTGGATGAATGGAATTAACTTTAATGGGTGTGTCTTTGAGTTCCTCGGCCAAATGAATCGTGAAGGCATTTAACGCTGCCTTGGAAGCATTATAAGCAAAGGTTTTGAATGTATAAATAGGTGAGTTAGGATCTGCATGGAGGGAGAGCGACCCCAGTATGCTGGATAAGTTGACAATACGTCCGGCAGCAGATTTGCGAATCAGTGGTAAAAGAATTTGTGTCAGCTCAATTTGAGCAAAGAAATTGGCATCAAATGTGTCCCGCAATACCTTCATAGGCAGAGTACTTGTTCTGTTGATAATTTCGAGGGACACATTCTCTTGATCCAGCAAAACCCCGGCATTGTTGATCAAGATATCCAACTTTCCATAGTTCTCATCCAGATATTTATAAGCAGCCACATGATCTTCGTGAACATTCACATCGAGTTTTATACTTTCAACTTTCAGGCCATCTTGTTTAAACTGTTCAGCGACTTCAATAGCTTTTTTAGCATCACGAGCACCAATGACTACCGTGGCTCCTAGTTGAGCCAGACCACGAACAGTTTCCAATCCAATACCGCGTGTTCCGCCAGTTACCAATGCCACTTTTCCGTTTAAATCCTGTGCTTTTGTCATTTTATTATTCTCTCCTTTTAATTACTAATTATGTGATTGGGGGATAGCGTGATCGAGAAAATGCGACTCTTATGGGAATGATCGTTCTCTTATGTGTAAAAAAATTTCTTTTTATTTCTCCAAAATTTTTAAAGATACGTTGGCTATACGGTAAAGCTTTTCCTTGCTTATCGATGTACGTGACATGACTCTAAGCCCTAGAAGCGTATTTTGCAAAGACTCCGCCAGCTCTTTGGCATCACAATCAGACGCAAATTCGCCGCCATGCTGTCCCCACTGAATAATATCTGTGAGCAGCTGCTCTTCATTGGCAAAGCCTTTAGTTGCTAAAGAATCAGCATCGGCATCATATGTCGCCAGCTCTACTGCTGCAGTAACAAACAGGCAGCCGAGAGGAGTGTTCTCGTTTTTATCGATAGTGAACTCAAAAATAAAACGTAGTGCTTGCGCAGCCGATTCAGCTTGTTTAATTCTTCTTTCAAGGTCCTTACCCATGATTTCACCATAACGATTCAAAGCTTTGAGAAACAAGGTATGCTTGTCGCTGAAGGTGTCGTATATACTTCTTCTATGAATTCCCATATGTTCGACAAGATCAGACATCGATGTTTTTTCGTAGCCCTGTTCCCAGAAGAGCTGCATAGCCTTTTGAAGTACCTCATTCTCGTCGTATTCTTTGCTTCGTGCCATTCATATCCCCCTCCGGAAAACATCATACCATTACGGGAACGATCAGTAAAGAATTATTTTTGAAATCAACAACGGGAATTATTTTGTTACCAATGATTGACACTGGATAATAATGTATAGTACATTAATTGTAATAGTAAATTTTACGAATAAAAGGAGAGGTTTTTTTGGCACATATGTTGATGATTGAGAGTTGGGTAGGAGCGAGCGGCAACCTGCTGCCACCACTTTTGAAGTCGCTGGGGCACACATATACCTTTGTAACTCGCAAGCCTGAGCATTACCAAAGTGCTCTCAGTACGGAGCAACATCCAGTACTCAAGTATGCGGAATCCGTTCTCATTACTGAAACGAATGATATTCCTGGCTTAATTGAATTCCTGCGGCCCTATCGTTTTGATGGAGTCATCACGGTCTGTGATTATTACATCGAGGTTGTGAGAGAAGTAGCCAAGGCCTTTAATCTGCCATCCCCTTTTCCAGACAATGTGAAAACCGTACGGCAAAAACACCTTATGCGTCAGGCGCTCGACCGAGCTGGACTTGCAAATCCGAACTATCGACTCGCACATAGTTGGGCAGAGGTGGAGCAGGCAGCAGCTGCAATTGGCTATCCATTAGTTCTGAAGCCAGTAGATCTCGCATCCAGTGCATTTGTGAGCCTTATTCAAAATGGGAGGGAATTACAAGACGCTTACAATGCACTCGAAGCATTCCCGCTCAATTTTAGAGATCAGGAAAGAGAATGCACTTATCTCCTTGAGGCGTATATGAAAGGTGAGGAGGTTAGTGTCGAGAGCGTCTCCTATAATGGCGAGACTACGGTATTAGGTATTACGGATAAATCGATTACTGGGACTCCCTATTTTATCGAAAACGGCCATATGTTCCCCGCCCAGCTGAATGATGAAACACATTCGGAGATAACGCAGTTTGTTCAGAAAGCACTGCAAGCTGTAGGCTTTGATCATGGAATTGCCCATACGGAGGTGAAGCTTACAGCAGAGGGCCCGCGGATAGTTGAAATCAATCCAAGAACGGCTGGTAATTACATCGTAGAACTCATCCAACGAGTCACAGGTATCGATTTGCTCCAGGCCTTTGTCGAACTCTCTTTAGGCCTAAAGCCTGTTCTCACGATAAAAGACAGTGGTGTTGCCAGTGCAGCTGCCATGTTTCTCGTTCCTTCCCAAAGTGGCACGATTACTCATATTCAAGGGATTGAATCATTGGAGTCGGATGCGCATATGGTTCGCTATAGGATCGAAAATTGTATTGGCAAATTTATAGAAACTCCGATCGATAATGCCTGCTATTTGGGGCACGTGATCACGCAGGATACGGAAGGCTTAAACGCCAGATTGTATGGGGAAGAAGCGCTCAAACGAATAATTCTGAGCTTTGACAGTAAAGGGGAATGAACGAATGAACATGAATGCTCCGTACTCAGTGAACGATTTGCGAGAAGCTATTTTAGCAGGCAAGTTGGGACCAAAGCCGGATACCTTGCCGGTTACAGGTTCATCCAGCATATACCAGACCACTCAGTTTCCTTCTTCGAGGATCAAATACCACAATTATTATTTGCTGCTAAGAGTGGAAGGTTATTTTGGAGCGTGCTCACACACAGCAGATCAATTGGATATGGAAGCTGCAGCCCAATTCTCAGGGTTATCTCTCGATACTGTCATACGAGATGAGAGACTTCCCGTCCAAATCGCGGCGATGGATGCATATCTTGGTGTCGTTTACCCGCACCTCAACCAGAGCACTCAAGTATTTGATATTCCTGCGGGAACACCCATTCAAAAAGCCAAGCTGCGCGATGCTCTAATCGCAAATATGGCTGACATCCAAGCCTTTCACAAAGTGGCTCTTATTGGTGTGGTCAATCCTTTGGTTGAGGCTATCCAACAACGCGGGGGAATTTGTTTGCCTTGCGATCTGCAGCTTAAAGAAACACAGTCAGGAGAAGCCGTGGAAAAGGATATGGATAAAGTGCTGGATCATGCGGATAGTGTGATTTGCACAGCCATGACTTTGGGCAATGGGACGTTTGACCGTATTCTGGAGCGTGTCAGAGAAAGACAGATTCCTCTGATCATCTATGCACAAACGGGAAGTGCTGTTGTGGCTCAATTTATGAACAAAGGCGTGACTGCGCTGATTGCCGAGCCCTTTCCCTTCACGCAGTTTAGCGCCGGTGCTTCACAACTCTATGGCTATACAAGCAGACAGGAGAAGGAAGACGCCAATGAATATTAAAATAAATACAGATAACTTCCTGCACACGAATCCTTCCCTCTATTTGGCATTTAATGGAGAGCATGACCAAAGCATGGCGCAATTCATACATAAGCTATTAATCGAATATAAGGCCGGGAAGAAGGTACTGGATATCGGAGCTGGACCTGGGCGAGAGGTTGCGTATCTGAATCGTGCCGGATACGAGGTTGTTGGTCTGGATAATTCAGAAGAAATGCTTTCGTGGGCTAAAGAACATTATCCTGAAATGTCGTTTGTATACGGAGATCAGACCGACTTTTCGCTTCAGCAGCAGTTTGACGCCCTTTATTGTGTTGGAAGTACGTTTTTGTACAACTTCAGCAATGAAGATGTGCTCGCGAGCTTGCATTGTTTTCGTAAACATCTGCATACAGGGGGACTTCTTTATCTTGACATGCGAAATGCTGCCTTCTTCCTGACGCAGGAGGGACAGCGGTGGCTAACCGAAGAGCTGGTTGAGCAGAGAAAGGTTCATGACGCTGTTATCTCGCTTCAAACACGTTTTCGTATTGATCTGGCCAATCAAATGCTGGATCGCGACTATTGCTGGACCGTTACGGGATATACACCCATTGTTGAGCATTTAAGACATCGACTCTTATTCCCGCAGGAGCTTGTACACTATCTGACTTCGAGTAACTTCCGTGTGCTGCAGCTTTTTGATCAACCGGCACCTCATGTGAACAAATATGAGGGGGATCGTCCTATAACCTATAGTCAGGACATGCTGGGAACACGGATGCAGATCATTGCGCAAGCAATATAGAAGGAAAGATATAACCGCAAAAAATAAAGCAAATACATTCAAATCATATATCTGCATGACTGTGGAGTGGAGGCTATTATGAAAAAGTTATTATCCATCATTGTATTAAGTGCACTCATTACGGTAATGGGGTGCAATGACAATAAAGCTGCAACGGCAACCAGCACTAACGAGGCAAATCAACCGAAGAAACAAGAATTGGTTGTAGCCGGTCAAGAAATTGCAGCAAGCTTGGATCCGGTCAAACCGCTTACCTCAAGCTATTTAAGAAACATCGGAGCAGGGGAAGCACTTTTTAAAGTCACTGCCAATGGGGGAGTGGAACCCTCGCTTGCAGAAAGTGCAGCAGAGATTGATCCGACGACATGGGAGATCAAATTAAGACCTAAGGCTCGCTTTTGGAGTGGTAAAGCGATTGACGCTTCGGCTGTGATTGCCTCACTAGAGCGATCAAGATCTCTTGATCTGCAAGCGAAGCCTTTTCTAGATGAACTAATCTTTACGAAGACGGACGATTACACGATACGTGTCAAGACCAAGCGCAGCCATCTGCAGGTGCCGCTAAACCTTTCCTACTACCAGACAATTATTCACAATGCAGATGCCAAACATGATGCTGTGGATACGATGGATCTTTCCGGTATGTATAAAGTGGTTGAATTTATCCCCAAACAGAAAATGGTGCTGGAAACTAGCGGTAACTACTGGGGCAAGAGCCCTATCATTCCAAAAATCGTATACGAAGAAATCAGCGATGAGCAGACAAGGGTGCTTTCCGCATTGAGTGGACACAGCCAGGTGGTGTTAAATATTCCGACAACGAGTATGAGCCAATTCAAAGGCAACAAAGAGGTGAAGCTATCGGCGACTCCGGCGGCCAATACGCAAACGATTTATTTGAATCTGAGCAAACCTCAGCTGAAGGATGTGAGAGTCAGGCAGGCCTTGTCGTGGGCCCTGGATCGGAACGAATTGGTTGTGCTTGCAGCGGAAGGGCAAAGTATTCCGATTACGACATGGTTAAGCTCCAACCCTGCATTTGAAAAAGCACGAGATACTGTGTACACCAAGTTTGATCCGGATAAAGCTGCGCAGCTATTGGAGGAGGCGGGATGGAAAAAAGGGCCCGATGGCATCAGAACCAAGGATGGCAATCTCTTAACCCTGCGCTTGATGACCTGGGGTGGCGATAAAGCATTAGGAGAAGCTTTGCAAAACCAATGGACCCGCATCGGTGTCAAGGCAGAGGTACAGCATGGTGATTACAGCTTGATCCAAACGGCACGTAAATCCGGAGATTGGGACGCATCGATTGAAGCATGGAATACGTTCGGGGATGAGCTTACTTTGTTGACCGGTCAATATGCGCCTGGAGGAAGCGCCAATTTCGGCGGCTATAATGATGAAGAAACAAATACATGGCTCGCACAATTGGGAGAAGCGTCTGACACGGCAGCACGCCATGAATTGGCTCTTAAGATCAATGAGAGGGTCGCGCAGCAAGCACCTGTCATTAGTTTATTTCCGCGTCCGCAAATTACTGCGGTAAGACAAACGCTTTATGGCTTTGAGGATCACTTTAGACAATTCGAGAATGTGGTGAATGCCAACCTGTCATTAAACTCGAAATAGGCGGCATGGCTATGTGTATATTATTTTTACGCAAGATGCTGGAAGCTTTCATTACGTTATTTTGTGCAACGCTTATTATTTTTGCTTTAATTCGATTAGCTCCAGGCGATCCTGTTGAAATATTTCTGGGCCATCCTACTGAGGCTGCCATGAATCACTCACAGGCTTATGATGAGAAGGTCTCTCAGCTGCGCGCACAATTGGGATTGGATCAGAGCATGCTCGTACAGTATACAGCATGGGTTGGGCGCTTGCTGCAATGGGACTTGGGCACCTCGATTCATACAGGCAGACAGGTCAGCGCTGAAATCGCAGATCGACTTCCTGCAACTGCCATACTTTCTGTATCCGCTCTATTTATTCAAGTTGTTCTGGGGCTGTTTTTGGGAACGATCTCAGCTCTTAAGGCGGGCAAGCCTTACGATAACGTCATTAGACTTGCTTGTGTAGCGCTAGCTTCCACACCGGCGTTTGTCATTGGGTTGTTCTTATTATCGCTGTTTGCCGTGACGATGGGTGTATACGAAATTAACAGTGAAGCCAGCCTGACAAGGCTATGGCTTCCCGCTATTACACTAGGCCTTATTGGCGCTCCGCAATTAATCCGAATCGTGAGAGCCAACATGCTGTCTGAGTTCGGCCAAATCTACGTGCTTTCAGCTCTCTCGAGAGGGCTGGATCACCAGCATGTCGTCAAGCATGCCTTAAGAAATGCTTTACTTCCCGTTATCACGATGATCGCCCTTTCTTTTACGGCACTGATTAGTGGCGCCGTCGTCATCGAAAGCATATTTTCGTGGCCAGGACTTGGAAAGTATGCCTTGGACAGTATTTTGCTTAAGGATTATCCGGTCATTCAAGGATATGCTTTTGTTATGGTCACGTTAGTGGTGCTCATTCATTTATTCGTCGATGTTGTATATGCGCTTGTTGATCCTCGAATCCATTACAAAGGAAAAGAGGGAGTTGAAGAATATGCCTAGCTCGACGAAACCGATCAGCCTGATTATGGGTGTCGTTATTCTAAGTATATTGGCTGTTCTCATTATGGGTGCGCCATTATTTACCCCTTATGATCCCTTGAAGCAGAATGCAGCTGAACGTCTGGACAAACCAAGCATCCAGCACCCTCTGGGTACGGATCGGTTTGGCCGGGATGTCTTCTCGCGAACTCTTTACGGAGGAAAAACCACCTTGATCTCGTCGGTCTTTGCTCTATGCACAGCTCTTTTGATCGGGCTTTTGGTGGGCTTAGTGGCTGGCATGTTTCATGGCTCTATTCTGGATATCATTCTGATGCGGTTGATTGATGTGCTGTTAGCCTTTCCCTTTATGGTGCTTGCCATGGTTATTGCCGCTTTATTCGGTACTAGCCTTGTTCATCTTCTAATTGCTGTCGTATCGGTATGGTGGGTCTCCTTTGCGCGTTTAACTCGCAGTGTTGTTTTGCATGCGAAGAATGAAACCTCATTTGCTGCAGCACAAGTACTCGGAGCCCCCAGAAGGACGATCATCTTGCGGGAATTACTGCCAAAAGCGATCAGTCCGGTACTCATATTGGCTACTTTTGAATTAGGCAGCTTGATTTTATCCATTGCAGCTCTTTCATTCCTCGGACTAGGCTCACAACCGCCAACTCCTGAATGGGGCAGCATGTTGGCTGATGGGCGCGTTCATTTTTTGCAAGCTCCGCATATACTTATAGGGCCCGTTTTCTTTATTGTTCTTACGGTGTTGGCTTTTAACTTAATCGGTGAGGGGCTGCGAGATCGGCTGGACCCGTATGAAAAATTGGAGCTATAGTCAGTCTTGCTTACCTCGCTTACGAGAGGTTAGTTTTGCTGCGCAATACGGTGGGAGGGTCGAACATGACGGATAAACAGGGCGAGAAGATATTGCAGGTCACCAACCTGCAAGTGACCTATAAGCATAACCAGCAATCCATTAACATATTGGATGATCTTACTTTTGATTTGAGAAAAGGCGAGATTCTTGCTTTGTTAGGAGAAAGCGGTTCAGGGAAATCAACGATCGCCAAGGCCATCACGGGGCTGCTTCCGCCTTCTGCACATATAGCTGGTGGAACGTTGCAGATGGGCTCCACGTTGAACGCGGATTTGTCTGGTAAGACCGTACAATGGGATCTGATTAGAGGAAGAGGAATCGCAATGCTCTTCCAGGATGCCCAGCAAGCACTTAACCCCGTTCTTAAAATAAAAGAGAATTTTAAAGAGAGTCTGCTCTTTCATCGGCTTGCTGCTCCGGATGAAGTTGCCTCCATAAGTACACGATTGCTGAGCATGCTGGGCTTTAAGGATGCGTCAAGCATTCTTGAATGTTATCCATTTCAACTCAGTGGCGGTATGTGTCAACGTATTTGTCTTGCTCTGGCATTGTGTCTCAAGCCTGCAGTTCTTGTTGCAGATGAACCGACCTCTGCGTTAGATACGGTGAGCCAAAAAGAGGTGCTTGATCTATTAAAAAGGTTGCAGGAGGAGCTTGGCTTAACCGTTCTTCTGATTACCCATGATATTGCCGTGGCGAATGCCATAAGTAATCGAGTAATTGTGTTGAATAAAGGAGTAATTGAAGAAGAAGGCGATACCAGAACCGTATTATCGAAGCCCCATGCTGCCTATACTCGACAATTACTGGTATCCCGCTCTCAAATCGCACGGCCATCGCATGATCGTGAGCTGCTGAAACAGCATAACGAACCCTTGCTCGAAATCATTCAGCTGGAAAAGACTTTTAATCGGACAAAGCGTGTTCTGCATGATGTGAATCTAACGTTGAATCAGAAGGAAATATTAGGCATTCTCGGACAAAGCGGTTGCGGCAAATCAACTTTAGCCAAATGTATGATCGGCTTGGAATCACCGAGTGGAGGACGTGTGTTGTATCGTGGTACCGATATTAGCCGGCTGCAAGGCCAACAAAAGCGGGAAATTTGCAAGCAAATCCAATTAATTTTCCAGGATGCCAGAGCTAGTCTTAATCCAGGGCGTAATGCGCTGCAATTGGTGCAGGAGCCGCTTCAATACTTGCAAATCGGATCGCATAGAGAACGGGAAGCGCTGGCAGCCTTCTACCTGAAAGAAGTGGGCATTGTCGGGGATACACAGATCAGGCGTCCTCCTCAGCTAAGCACGGGTCAATGTCAGCGTATAGCCATTGCCAGAGCGCTGGTGTTGAAGCCAAAGGTCCTGATTTGTGATGAAGCGGTATCCGCACTAGATATGAGGGTGCAGGCTCAGATCCTGGCACTGCTGCAACGATTACACAAGCAATTTGAATTTTCGATTTTTATGATTTCACACGATATTAGAGTTCTTCGTTCCTTTTGTGACCATATTGCTGTTATGAACAATGGAAGCTTTAGTGAAGTCAAACGAGCAAGTGAGCTGCTCCATGAAAGTAAGCAGCCGCATACTCAGTTACTGCTCAAATGTGCGGGTGACATGGAAGAAGGTCTTTATTAAGGAAGGAATGATAAGCTATGATCACCAGTATTCTTGAGACCATTGGTAATACGCCGCTCATCACGATTCCCAACACGAATAAAGCGAACGAAGGTCAAGTGCTGTTTAAATATGAACGATTCAATCCTGGAGGAAGCATCAAGGACCGACCTGCGATTTATATCATTAATGAAGCTGAACGCAGGGGATTGTTAAAGCCTGGAGGCACGATCATCGAGTCTTCAAGCGGCAACTTCGGTATTTCCCTTGCTATGATCGGTGCGGCCAAAGGTTATCGTGTCATCATTCTGGTAGATCCCAAAACAACAAGTACTAATTTGGCGTTATTAAAATGTTTTGGCGCAGAGGTCATTGTTGTAACTGAACAGGATGACTGTGGCAGCTATCATAAAACAAGAATCTCCCTGGCCAACAAGCTGGCGCAGGAAATAGCAAATTCGTATCGGCCTGATCAATGCTTTAATCTTCTTAATAGTGAAGCACACTTTAATAGCACAGCCCGTGAGATCATGGAGATGTGCTCGAACACTCTTGCGGTCTTTATTACAGCGGTGAGTACCGGTGGGCAATTAGGCGGGATTTCGAAGTATCTAAAGACGTTTGCGCCTGATGTGCAGGTCATTGGAGTGGATGCTGTAGGCTCTGCAATTTTTGGAGGACACACGGATTCGTATCTAATACCAGGGGTAGGTCTGGGTTGGACTCCGGTTAACCTGAATATGGCGAATATTGATCGTGCTTATAAAATTACGGATGAGCAGGCATTTCTCACGGCTCGAGCGTTTGCCCGTCATGAAGGCATTCTAATGGGGCCCTCTAGTGGAGCTTGCGCACTGGTTGCCCTCAAGCTTGCACAAGAACTGACACCGGATAAACGTGTAGTCTGCATGATTTCGGATGGAGGGGAGCGTTACATACAAACCCTGTTCAATGATGAATGGATGGAACAACAAGGCTTTGCGACTGCGGCTGATATTGAAACGATCCGCACGATGGCCGGGCAGCTGCAGCCTTGGAGCACGTGCCCTGCTGATAGTGCCAACTATAGATCAGACTTAATTGACGGCTTGGAAGTTCCAGATTCCACGTTACAAATAAATTCAGAGATATTAAACCGGGTCGATTACCATCAGGGGATTCGTTTCTTATAGACTAATCAACCATCGTATGAGGGGAGGGGCTTCGTCTACCGTACAAACTGAAGACGAAGCCCCGACCGCGGTTAACCAATAACGACTATACATAGGAGACAAGAGGCCGGAGGATATTTCTAATGATCATAAACAAGGCCGTTTCAGCGCCTTTCGTACGCTTGTACACCCTTGCTCTATTATTCTTTAGTGCCAATTCGATCCTTAATGTCATCGTGCCTATACGAAGTGAAGTACTGGGTGCAAGCAATAGTCACATCGGATTCATTATGGGCGCCTATATGTTCACCAGCATGTTATTCCGTCCATGGGCTGGCCATCTGGTCCAGAAACATGGAGCTGTCATTGTGCTTCGTTTCCTGTTGATCGTTAATGGTTTGGCCCTAGTTCTGTATACATGTACCGGATTGGAGGGGTACTTGGCCGCTCGTGTGATGCAGGGGGTGTGCACCGCATTTTTTTCAATGGCACTTCAGATCGGCATTATTGACGCGCTGCCAGAGGAGCAGCGCTCTCAAGGTTTGTCGTTGTATTCGCTGTTTACGTATATCCCGACGATTATCGGCCCATTGATGGCAATCGGGATTTGGGATCATGGTGGTATGAGCGGTTTTACGATAACAATGGTTGTTATTGCGCTGGTTACGGGAATGTTTGGCTACAGTGTTCCCATACATTCCGTCCGGCCGCAGGGAAATGCCCCTAAAGAAATAACGGGAATGCGAGCCCTCCTGAGTCACATCGTGAGCAATCGCCCGCTGCTGATTTGCAGCTTGCTGATGATGATTGCATCCGTCGTGTTCGGAACTGTGACCGCATTCATCCCGCTGTATGCCCGGCAAATCTCATATGGACATGCCGGACTTTATCTGATGATACAGTCTCTAATTGTTGTTGTCGCCCGGTTCGCGCTCAGTAAACGTATCCCATCTGACGGCAAATGGCATGCGTGGTTTGTTGGAGGCATTTGTTTGATTGGAGCTATTGGCTCATCATTGTTGTCCTTATCACTGGCATGGGGGCCGATTGCTTTGTATGCCGCAGGGGTTCTTATTGGCATTGCCCAGGCGATTCTGTACCCGACACTAACCTCCTATTTGACATTTGTACTGCCGGAAACCTCTCGAAATGTATGCATTGGACTGTTTATTGCAGCAGCCGATCTCGGTGTTTCCATGGGCGGCATGGTTATGGGCCCGATAGCGGATCGATTCTCATATAGCACGATGTATGCAGTAAGCGCAGGATTGGCAGCTATCGCTGTATATATAACGTTGATGAACCGAACGATGGAAAGTCGGATGCAGTAAGCTGAATCCAGATGAGATAGGAGGGGCGTGCTAATGAAGCAAGGAAAAGAGGTTCTAATCGTATCAGCGGATGCGGCCAGGGGCACGGAAATTAAAAATTTTGTATTAGCGATGATGAGCGATTTGTACCCGCGAGGTTCATATTATGAGAATCCGCATGATCTGGCTTTCTTTAAAGAAGTGTACATACAACCTGCACATGCAGGTTTCTTCATAGCTGAGGACATGAATGGCCGTATTATCGGCACTGCAGCGGTCCGAATGTACGATAGGCGGTTTCCTGAACTTGAACCCGTTTTCGGAAGCGGATCGGTCTGCGAAATCGTCAAGTTCTATATTCACCCGGATAGTCGAAGAATGGGAATCGGAGGTCGTCTGTACGAGAAAGCTGAACAATTTGCCAGAGAAGTCGGTTACGGCGAGAGCTATTTGCATACTTCGTTGTATTTGCCTGGAGGTTATCCGTTCTGGCAATCCCGAGGCTACAGCGAATGTTATAGGGAATCAGAGAACATAGTGCATATGAGCAAGAGATGGAACGAATCCGATTAGCTTTGGACAGTCATCAGTTTTTTTTATTAATTGCTTGGATGAAGTACAACCGCAAATGTCGTAACGCCATGGGTCTAGTAATAACGATAAAAAAAATGAAACCATTGATCCGATTTTTCGTATTATAACTATTAGTTATAAAATACTTAAAATAATGATGGAGGGTTAATGGTATGTGGAAAAAGTTATCTATGGTTATATTGGGGTTAATGATTGCCATATCGTTCAGTCACGTAGACGTAGCAGATGCTGCCAAGTCTTACAAGGGTCCTAAGAAAAGCATCAATCTGGACAAAACTCCGAATCAAAACAGCGGCGCCAACAAAGCCGATCCAAGCACAGCTACCAAAACACCAAATACGACTGCAAGTCCGGGTACAACAGCAAAACCGGGATTTTTTAATGGTGGTTTGATGAAGGGTCTACTCATCGGTGGTTTGGCTGGTATGCTGTTCGGCGGCTTATTGGGCGACTTGGGGGGACTCGGGAATATCTTGGGGCTGCTGGTCAACGTATTAGCTGTCGTGGCTTTGGTTGTGGGTATCATCAAAGTAGTGAAGCATTTCCGTAACAAACGTAAACTTGATGAAGAAACTAACCGCAACTAATCCATATGGATTGACGCGATTCAAAAAGGGCAGACGAATGATTGCATTCGAGCTGCTCTTTTTTGTGTCATATGAAGGACTTCGATTCCCATGGATGTGTGCTCTTATTGCTGGATACTCAACTTGCTTTATCTGGTAACGGGCCCTCTGGACGCAGCCTTGCTTTGAAAAGTGCCTTCAGTACCGGCGGCACTACGAGGAAAATAAAAAGAGTTCGGAATAACTGGTAACAGGTTACGAATGAGAGATCTGCGTTAACCTCTTTTGCTATAATGCCCATCTGATCCATCCCACCCGGAGATAAGCTCAAAAAGCTGGTGGACAGCGGTACCGCATGCATGAATGCCAGCAGGAGACTCAAACCGATGGAGCAGGTCAGCAATGCAGCTCCGCTTAATAAGGCAAGCACCATAATTTTAACTTTGTTGTTCAGGTTTTCAGGCTTCAGCATAAGTCCCAAATAACCGCCAATTAACAATTGTGAAATATTTACAAGTGACGGGGGGAGAGTTGGTCCTGAAAATCCGGATAGATGGAGAACAATTGTTGCAACCATCGGACCGAGCAAAAACGCTGTTGGGAATTTAATTTTTTTCCAAAGTAATGCAAACCCTGTACATACAACGGCATACACCATAATATGCGGGAATAATCCACTCCAGCTCTCGGCGGCGGTTGAGCCAGCAATAGGAAGAGAATGGTGCAGTGAGCCGAATAACGGGCTAAAAATGAGCAAAGGGACAAAGAATACAATCATAATGACTCGCGAAATTTGCAAAAAGGTAATCACCGTTAAATCAGTCCCTTTGAGCTCCTCGGCCAAAGCGATGATTTGACTCAAGCCCCCAGGGATGCTTCCCATCAAGACGGTAGGGAAATCCAGACCGGAAAATTTGGCTACTAACCAGGCAATGAGGCAGGAACAGACCAGCAGCAGTGCAGTGAGCAGCACCATAGAGGGCAGTTGCTTACCGATTTGTGCAAAAGTCTCCAGTGTAAATGACAGCCCCAGCATGTAGCCTACAATAATCATTCCAGTATCGCGCAAAGACCCTGACCAATAAGGCTTTACTGTTTTGGATAGTCGGGATCCGGCAAAAACCGCAACCATGGGACCCAGCAGCCATGGAATGGGACAATGAATCCATTGAAATAAATACCCGCCAATCACGGCAAGCACCCCGGAATAAAGCAGCTGTACCCACTTATTATCGGCCGAAAGAGAACTTTTCATAGCATCATCACTTCTTTTCGCTCGATTGTTGGCGTCCAAAGCACCATGCCTTGGCAGCCTTTTTCAATATACAGAAACCAATGAGTTCATTATATGACTGTTGAGTTTTTGGTGTCAACTCCTTTATTGACCGTGTCAGGAAAGCATGTCAGAATAAACAGAGAGGTGAGGGTATGATTGATCTTGAAGAAATGAAGAAGCGGCAAATTTTACATACAGCCAAGGCTGTTTTTATAGAAAAAGGTTATTTCTCCGCTTCAATGAAAGATATTGCGGAAGCGTGCGGCATGGCCAAAGGCAGTATTTATAAAATATTTGATTCCAAGGAAGATTTGTTTACGGCTGTATTTGAGGATTGTCATCTCATCATGTTCGAGCTAGCCAGAGAGCTGGATCGCCAACAGGGTGATGTAACGCCTATGGAGAGATTGCGGCGCAGAATTGAATTTCAGCTCCAATATACGCTAGAAAATTATTTTTTTCTGAGTGAGTTCAAGGAGCTTCCTATCACGAGTAATGAGAAATTTGTTACAGTCTGGAAGAAAAAACGTGCTACCATGCTTACCTGGCACCGGGATTGTTTTTATGAAGCATACGGAAATCGTATTGAGACATATATTTGGGATATTGTGGCTATATTTAGAGGTCAGCTGAGGGAGTATATCACTTACGCTCATCAAAAGGTGATTGCTCTCCCGATGGCTGAACTGGCTCTTTTTTTAGTTGAACGGATGGATGCCATTGTTAATGATATACTTCTTAAACAGGGCAAACCTGTGCTCAATGAGTCAAGTATTTATTTTAATCACATTAACCCCATCGACTCCCACACACAGAAACAATCGATCCATGATTTTCTGCTAGCTGTGGCATCCCGTATACAGGAGCTTCCAAAGCCGGAACATGTACGCCACGAGCTGCAGGAAGTGGTCGATTTGCTGCAGCGGGAATTTAAACAGGACATCCCTAACAAGACACTGGTTCATGTGTATACCACTTTTCTTGAAACTGTGGTTGAATTGCGGCCTTATGTGAGACAACTATACTTAATGACATAAAATAACGTATGGCTTCAATTCCAGGTCAAGCATGCAGCAGTGATTAGAGCTAAAGGAGTGGTTCATTTGAGTGATCAGAAATGGGTTGAGACCTACAAATGTTCTTTACAAAGCTATTCGCTGGAGCAACTAAGGCATATTTCCGAGCAAGGGGTTTGGTCTCTCGGCCAAATGTACAATCACTTGATCCTCGCTTCGCTCGATTACCTAGACCAAGTGGAAATGTGTGCGGCAGCTGGTGAAGAGCAAAAGCTCGGGAAGACAGAGGCTGGAGAACATTTGTACCAGCTCGGCGGATTCCCGCCAATAAAAATCAAGCTGCCGGACGGGCCTGCAAACTCACCCAGCAATACGGAAAGTATAGAAGACCTTATGCGTGGACTCGATCAAGTGTGGCAGAAAATAAAAGAATGGGAAGGGAAGCTTGATACGATCAACCCAAACTACAAAGTTAAACATGCTGGCTTTGGATGGCTGAACGCGCAGGAGTGGTTTGCTCTTGTGGATATGCATTTGCGTCATCACTTGTGTCAAAAGTGCGAACTGGAGGAAGGTTATAAGCATTAGTAAAATCTATACAACGAAATGTAGGTATGTAAATGAAAATAAGAAGGGCTAAGTTAGCTGATGCGAAAGGGATTGCCAAAGTACACGTCGATAGCTGGAGAACAACTTACACCCATATTATTCCAGACGACTTCTTACATAATCTTTCCTATGAAAGACGAGAGCAATTATGGATCAATGTCATTCCTCAAGGAATTGTGTTTGTAGCAGAAAATGATGAAGGGAAAATTGTCGGTTTTGCAGATGGAGGCAAAGAACGAAGTGGAAAGTATCTGGATTATGATGGGGAATTAAACGCAATCTATTTGCTTAAAGAATATCAAGGTCAAGGGATAGGAACGATACTTGTGAAATCCGTTATTCATGAATTGAAGCAACTCGGAATGAAATCATTGGTTGTTTTGGTGTTAGAAGATAATAATTCTCGCCTATTTTATGAGGAGCTTGGGGGAAAGTGCATCGACACCGTGGAGATAGAGTTTTCTGGAAAAAAATTAAAAGAACTTGTATATGGTTGGGATGATATTAATATATTATTTTGAACAGTCCCCCAGAATCTTCAGAGGAATGACCATGACCATCTGACAGGCTGAAGCAGAATTCTATTTGAAAAATGGAAAGCGTTGTGCTATCATAAAAACCATCATAAATTGCGATGAAGAGAAAAAATACGAAGGCTCTTATGTCCAGAGAGCAGAGGGAACGCTGAAACCTTTGCCATAATCC
>NZ_JAOQIO010000062.1:0-1489 GCF_025567575.1 Paenibacillus baimaensis
TTTTGTTTTCATATTATATCACCCTTAATTATTATACCGTCCAGACGGTTTTATTTCAAGCTGGCAATATTAACTGCCGTTGCGCTATCCTCCCGTTAGCTTTTTAGTCCCCTTTACTAAATTTATTATATGACCTTGTCAGCAATCGGACTACTTTCTTGTCACCCGACAATTGTTGTCGGCGGAGTGGCGAACACCGATAGCCACCTGCTTCCCATCCCATCGCTTTCAACAAATCGAACACTTTGTCGAACTTCGATGGGTAACGCAGGCTGCCGTATTCCTTAAAGGTGTGAGGAACTTCAGCATCAACATCAACTGATTCAGGATCTCAAGCATACGATCCTTTCTCAAGTTGCCTGTGGATGTGAATTCTTCCTACAATTAATGTCGGATGACAAGAACTGATCTTGAACTTGATAATAAGCTTTACGGACAACCGTTCAACTCTCTTTACTTTTCTTCCAGTATACAACAAATCCAATGCCTCACGGCATTGGATTGTTTCTTACAGAATCTGTATTCGTTTTGCAGGGCTCTCATTTAGGGTGCTAACTGATAGTAAATGCAATTTATTTCAATGGTAATTTAACTTCAAATTCTTTAACTTTGGTTACAACATTTGACGATAACTCATTTGCTTTCTGATTATAAGTTGTCAGTGAACCGTTAGGAGAAAGAGCAAATGAGATATAATTTTCATATTTACTATATAATTCAAATGCTATATTATAAGCATCTTTATATTTTTCAGGAGGAGTGTTTAATTTTCTTATAGAATTTGAAATTTCTTCCCTTGATGACCCCAATTCCCCATTTTTCCCTATTTGTTCATAATAGTTATGTATCTTTTTTAATGCAGTATCAAAATGTCCTTGAAAAGCGATATACCCAACATCGTCATTTTTAAAGTATTTACGTACATCACTAATGCTTATACCTAATTCACTAGCCATACGACTATCATCTAATGTCATTTTTATAGATGCACTCCAAACTTTAGAATATGTGTTAATCATATTTTCCGCTAAAGTCGAAGTATTGAGCATATCCGATACAACTTTCTTTAAATCTTGTTCATATGCTTGTTCACGTTGAATTTTCATTGCTGCTTCCTGTTTTTTTGAATAATCATAGTAGTACCATCCACCAGCAGATAAAGCAATAACCAATATTATACTAATCGATACAATTAATTTTGTATTAAACTTGGATTTCGAAACTATATGGGGTATGTTTTGTATCTCACTAGCACCTGCTACTTCATCGTTAGACGTTGAATTAATTTTCTCCCCACATTTATTACAAAAAACACTGTCTTCCTGAATTTCATTGCCGCATTTATTACAATTCAAATTATTTCACCATCCGTATATTTTTACATAATTCTACCATCTTCAGATAAGTAGGTCTATAGAATCAGGTGAATTATTAGGATAATGGTCTAAAAGTAAAAGATTGTAACTTCTTAATGTACCCGGTTGATCTT
>NZ_JAOQIO010000060.1:0-1482 GCF_025567575.1 Paenibacillus baimaensis
ATAGCTTGTCAATATTTAATTATTAATGGCGGATTCATGAGGTGGTATACTTAAAAAAGTGCATGGGAAAGAGCCGTCCCACATAGCACGGAAATGTATTCCATATACTTCCATTTTATGATGTTTACTCTAAACGGAACGCTTCCTTAGTAGTCAAGATGGCAAAAATCCAGTGGATGAGTTTATTCACACAAGCAATTATCGCTACTTTGAACAGCTTTCCTTCAGCGCGCTTCTTATCATAATAAGCTCTTAGTTTTTTATTTCTATTACTACGAATACCACATCGTACAGCTTGATATAAGGCAGTACGAAGCCTCCTGGAACCGTGCTTAGTTATTTTATTTATGGTTGCTGTAAACTTGCCTGAAGAAAAAACACTTGGATCTATACCAGCAAAAGCAACAAGTTTCTTTGCGTGATTGAACCGATCGATTTCCCCGATCTCAGCTAAAATTGTTGCAGCAATTTTAGTGCCAATTCCGGGTATCGATTGGATTAAATCATATTCAAGTAACGCTTCAGCTAGGGCCTCTATCGATTTATTAAGGTCTGCTAGATGGTCCTGGTATTGAAGAAGCAATTTGATGAGCAACTGCATGGAGATCAAATGACTTGAAAAATCCGTCTCCTTAAAGGGATTTCGCTTTGCTGCTGCTGCTAAGATTTGAGCGCGCTCTAGACACCATAAAGCCGATTTGCCACGTCCTGTAAGGCGTTGGATTGTTGCTGAAATCTCCTTCTCATCCAGTTCCAGAACCTCTCTAGACGTCGGGTGTAAGGCCAGAAGTCGAAGGGAAACCTTTGAATAAAGGTCACCAAACACGCCGTGATATTCAGGAAAAACTTGATCCAGAATAGCCTGAAACTGTAGTTTTACTTGGACATACATACCCGTTAAAGATTCATGTTGGCGTGTCAGATAGCGTAAGTTCATGAGATGCTGACCCCGTTTTTTGTAGGGTTCAAACTCTTCTTTATAAAACAACGCTCCTAAAAGATGGGCATCAGCGGCATCCGTCTTCAATCGTCGCAAATTGGTTTTCTTGGCGTTATGTGAGATTAAAGGATTAATGACGATATTCAGATACTGATGCTCATCTAGAAACTGAACAACTGGGCTATGATAGTGGCCTGTTGCTTCCATCACAATGGAGGGACGCATTCCTGCAGCTGATTCCACCCCTCTCATGTAATTCAGAAAAGATGCTAATCCTTCAAGATCATGCTTAAACCTAAAAATCTTTCCATAAGGTACTCCACGATCTAAAAATGCTTGCGCATGGCTTTCTCCCTTGGATACATCCAAACCAATAACTGGATTCATGACATCACTCCTGTAGTATTTTCACCGGCAACCCCTAACCTTCTTGTCTTCCACACTATCGCATGTGATACGGGATTCATGTCCCAACCAGCCTAACCATGGTTGAACAAGTAGGGGGGATGAACTGAATAGCTCTCGGGATCCAAGTCCCACGG
>NZ_JAOQIO010000072.1:0-1484 GCF_025567575.1 Paenibacillus baimaensis
TCAAGTACTCTCGAGTAAAGGTAGCAAATTTTTTTCAAGTATCTGTTCTGTTACTAATATTCATTGGTTCGAATCATGATTCAAAGACCTTGCTTATGTAATATTCTGTTATCCCATCCAAGAAAAACTCTTTAAAAAAATCATGTTGTGTACTAGGAAACTTATATTTTCTTGATGAAATTTCGTTTTGTAGTAACACTTCTTTTATCTCGTTGATAGGCAACCATTCTATACCAACTTGCCCAATATCCGCTTGAACGCTATGCATATCAGTTGTAAGC
The DNA here is from genome assembly GCF_025567575.1 of Paenibacillus baimaensis. NCBI lineage: Bacteria > Bacillati > Bacillota > Bacilli > Caryophanales > Paenibacillaceae > Paenibacillus > Paenibacillus baimaensis. Next base: position 282 of record NZ_JAOQIO010000072.1, read on the forward strand.
AATTTTATTTTACATAGGTATAAAAAATCTATAATATGAACCTCCTTCATAATAAACGAATATTCATGATTTCTAGATATGTACTCTCTTATACAAAGGAATTGGCTTTCTATAATTTCTACCCCAAGTTCTTCAATACATTCACGTTTTAATGCTTGGTCTAATGTTTCATCTGGTGCTTGGGCACCACCTGGTAATGCATAATAAACACCAACGTTGGGTCTCTCTTTCTTAATCGCAAGTAACATATCGTCCTGAATAATCAAAGCTCTAACAGTATTTCTAATCACTCCTAGTCCCCCTCCTGAATAAGAATATTGGATGGACTTATAACACTTGAAATGCCATATTCTAACATAATAAACATCTTTCTCGCTAAACTATCCACCCGTTCAGCAAAGGTTGCAAATCAATAGTCAATGGCATCCTTGTTAGTGATTTGATTGAGCTCTCGTGCCGTTAGCTTAAACAATTCGCATTATTGATTGATGAGTTGAGGAAAAGAAACGGTTTTTGTTTGAATATCCAACATCCGAGTTCGTACATCGTTCTTAGAAACGAAAATAGCATCTCCATTTTCATCAAAACAGTATGCAATTGGTATGGATACATCACTACCTCTGAATGAGCCGTCGGCGTGACTGGTACCAATAATCATTGATTTATATGTAACAGCAATCTTTTTTGCTTCATTTATCCATTCGTCGAACTGTTCCTCACTGAACATTCCTACACCGATTGGATGTACAATTAAGTCAATAGCACTAATATCTTCATTCTTCACTCCTTGTTTGACCAATTCATCACAAAGTATGTGTCCTATCATTAGACCCTCTACCGACTTAAAAGTCGTCTGGCTGTACTTAATCCTATCCAAAACGATATCACCAGAGCGATTAATAATTATAGCTCTATCCTTTGGACTGTCGTTTAGCCTTCTATGTCCTCCAATTAAAATCTTGTTATAATTCTTTGCTAAGATACATGCTTGTTCCACATTTTCATTCAAATAACCTTCTGGAAAGATTAAAACATCAACGGAAGGATTATTTCGTAATTCACTCTCAAGTTGAACAATGTTCTTCTCAAATTTTGGTTGGATGACTAGAAATTTCATACGAACCCCCATATATTCCAAATTAACACATTATTAATATTTCAACAGACTTAAGAAAATTCCTTTGTTTATTCAACTAATCTCCC
>NZ_JAOQIO010000075.1:0-1631 GCF_025567575.1 Paenibacillus baimaensis
GGGATCATTCACTGTTCATCTATCTCGGCCACCACCAGGGTAGACCGAATTGGAAATCTGGTCACTAAACCGATTAACAGTTGCGTTTACTACTCGAACGAGATAGTTCTCCGGAATGTCTTCTTCTAAATCCATATACAGAGTATTGTATTCCAAATAACAAATAAACCAGGGCTGCATCAAAGTGAACTGCCCCCCGTCAAGTAAACAGTAGAAAAAAGAAAATCATCTATGCAACCTGGGTCCGAAATTCTATCGGACTGAGGCTGTTAAATTCCTCTGTAATCTCTCGTAATTGTAAAAGCACATGTAGGCATCAATATCTGTCTTAAATGCCTGTCCCAAGGGCATTTATATGACCCGACTCCTCTCGAAGGCACTGCGATAACTTAGGCTTCATTAAATAGGTTCAGCTCCAGTTGATCTGGATGCGTCTTCTCGATGAAGTGCCAATACGCTTCTGCTGCGCCAGACGGAACTGTTCTTTGTACCATGAGAGCCTGCCGACAGCTCGCAAGCTCACGTGCTTGTTTTGTATTCTGTTGCTCAAGCTCGACGTTTTGCTGCTGGATTGATTCTATTCTATGGTAAGTGATTCCGGTTTGATTCTAATAGTAGAAAGATTCGACAGGATACGCGCCCTCTCCTGCAAGCTATCATTAAATCGCCACTTCCGACGAAACGCGGGGATGCGCCTCTGTTGTGTAAGCGATAAGCTATCGAGCAGCCATCGTAGCTCCCGATAGGTGAGATGCAGCGGAGTTGTGCCGTCGGCAGGCCACCCAAACGTACCGCGCAGCAGCCTGCGATAGCAAAGCCAAAATCCCATTTGGTCCCAATGCAGTATTTTGAGTTCATCGTATGGGATTTCTTTAATCATCGCTCGTCCATCATCTCTACTATATTTCGATAGCTTAAACTCTATTCAAAATACCACCTCACCGTTAATAAAATGATCGCCGACTCATATTGAATTTATTAAATAAATCCATTTCCGTTTTCAAAATAAATTGCTCCATCCCATGACTTCATTATCAGTTAAGTTATCATGAATTAGAGCTTTGCACCACAACCATTTGGAGCGATCTCAGACGAGTTTAAGATGACTTATGCTATGCCTTTCCTCAGGTAATACATTTAAGCGAATACTGTGTGCTGTTTCTTGGACAGACAGCCTTAGTTAGGAGTTTGCCTTTTAAACAGTTCGTCCGATCACAATGGACTGTTTAATCATCGCTCTTCATAGATATTTGTCGATCTAGTGCCACCGTCTTGCATACGCGGTAAGCTTCTTCCACAGGTCCAGTTTATAGTTGGCCGCTTAACCAAACGGCTCTTGGGCAGCGATATCAGCCTTTACTCACTTATTTTCTAACCCTTTCCCAAAAGTGGCCCACAAAAATTTAATTTGGATCATTCGGGTTATATTTGCGCTTCATCGCTTTTTCAAACTCATCGATCAACTTAGCAAATTCGCTTACATTTGGCTCAAGCCCAAACGTACGCTTCATGTCTCTATAGTGGCGAAAGAAAGCAGCCTTCGCTTGTTCACATGGATACCCTAATTTCTGAAGCTCCGAAATAACGCCTTGTGCATAATGTTTTTTCATCATTCGTCGGCTTATCAACTG
>NZ_JAOQIO010000090.1:0-1438 GCF_025567575.1 Paenibacillus baimaensis
TAATCTCCCTTTAGCTTAGCGAAGGCTGCCTCGCGGCAGCCATTCTAGATTTAACTATCGTTCTCCGTTAGCTCAATCAAATAACACCAACTTGATACTTATCCTCATAAATAATCGTTCCAGGGTAATTTGATAAAACGATGTCATACTGGACGTGATACTTATCCAGCAAATCCATCAAAGGCTGAAGTTCTGTCACCATTTGATCAGACAAACCTACCTTGAACCATGTAATTGCCTTATCTGGATTACCGTGCTCGTAGAACGAAGGTTCAGGTAAATGTTCTTTAAACCACTCATTTATAGCCAGAAATTTGGCTGACTCCTCTTCATTTAAACGGCTACCTCTGAGAAGATGCCAACATGCTCCAAATATGCCTACTGGCTTCCCCGTTTTTCCAGAATAGCGAACCTGAACACGTAAATAACGCACATTCATGTATCATCATCCTTTAATGAACTGATCTTGATCCTATACTAATTCAACAATTTACATAAAATCCCTTTCGCATTCTTCTGCCCGTTACTTCAATAAACCAAAAGAGGAGCTGCCTTGAAAGCAAGCCCCTACGCTATCGTTAGCCGTGAGTTGAATACCTTTTTTTCAACTGTGATATTATTGTTTTTAGTTCAATTAAGTCATCTATAACTATATCAGCCTGAGAAAGTTCATCTTCTTGTGCAAAATCAAAATTACATCCTATTGCAACTAAACCATTATCTTTTGCCGCATTTATATCCGAAAGGCGATCCCCTACTACTGCTCCATTGGTAATACCATACTTTTCTACAATAGCCTTAACTAGATCTGATTTATTCAGCGATTCAATCTGTTGGATACTAAATGTTTCTGTAACCCAATTCTCCAAATTATAATAATTCACAATCGCTTTTAAATATTCCGTTAAACCATTACTTGCTATGTAAATTGAACAATTTTTCTCTGTTAAATAACTGAAAACTTCCTTTACATTAGGATACAAAGCACCATTCCCACTTCTTATATTTTCAATTAATCTTTCCAGAAAATATGCATCAGTTTGTTTTCTTACTTCATTGGAATGATCGGGTAACAGAACTTCCCATACTTTGGGTAAAGGTACGCCCATAATTTCACGGTATTTATCAATAGGCGTTACCGCATCCCATTCATTTAGTGACCTTAAATGATTAAAAGCATCTTCAAGTGATATTTCTAAAATTTTATCTGTTTGAAATAGTGTTCCGTCCATATCAAAGATGAGTGATTGTGACATTGTTTCCTCTCCCTTTATCAAATGATAATTTAATCCATATTTTAACACATGTCATTGAAGATAACTCCCGTTACTTTAATAGCCAAAAGAGGTCTTGCTTTGGGCAATTCCTCAACTATAGTTCTTCGTTAGCGGAATGAACGGTTAATTAATTCTTTAATTAATTTTCAAATAATTTTTTC
>NZ_JAOQIO010000030.1:0-1348 GCF_025567575.1 Paenibacillus baimaensis
AAATCTTTTGTGTAAACTCTTTTAAAAGACTTCTCCCCGAGGGGAGAAAAAAATCAGCGTAGATGTTGGCCGATACGATCTGGATAAAAAACAGATAACTGGAGCAGCATTTGTCCCCAATTTTGGACGCGGCCTGTCCATTTTCGCGTAACATCCATCGTGGCTAAATAGAGCATTTTCAAGAGAGATTCGTCCGTCGGGAAGATGCTCTTTCCCTTGGTTACCTTTCGAAGCTGACGGTGGTAGCTCTCTATGATGTTGGTCGTGTAGATCAGCTTGCGGATTTCAGGCGGATACTTGAAAAAGGTAGCCAATTCATCCCAGTTATTACGCCAAGAGCGAAGGATAAGTGGATACTTGGTTCCCCAGGCTTCCTCAAATCGGTCGAGTTCGACAAGCGCCATTTCTTCGGAAACGGCTTTGTAAATAGGCTTAAGATCAGCCGTTACCTTCTTCAAATCTTTGTAAGAAACATAGCGGGTAGAGTTGCGTATTTGGTGAATGATGCATTTCTGAATTTCTGTTTTGGGAAAGCAAGCCGAAATAGCTTGCGTAAAGCCGGTTAAATTGTCTACACAAGTAATTAGAATGTCCTGAACGCCGCGATTCTTCAGATCGTTTAAGACACTTAGCCAGAACTTCGCGGATTCATTTTCACCGATCCACATGCCGAGTACATCCTTACTTCCGTCGAGATCGATTCCAATCACCATGTAGGCTGCTTTGTTCACAATAGCCCCGTCCTGCTTGACTTTGAAGTGAATCGCATCTAGAAATACGACAGCGTAAACGCCTTGTAGGGGGCGGTTCTGCCACTCTTTGATGAGCGGAACGATCTTGTTCGTAACGTTGGAAATGAGGGTAGGTGAGACTTCAATGCCATAGAGGTTTTCTAGGTGGTCTTGGATGTCACGCGTGCTGACTCCCTTAGCGTACAAGGCAATAATTTGGTCCTCAATGCCCGTTACATTGGACTGATGCTTCTTCACCACAAGGGGTTCAAACTCGCCTTGTCGGTCACGGGGAGTGATGATTTCTTGTTCTCCATACTCACTGGTTACTAGCTTTTTGCTCTTTCCATTGCGACTGTTCGATGTTTTTTTGTTCTCGATTTCATGCTTTTGATAGCCTAAATGCGTATCCATTTCCGCTTCCAGCATCTCCTGAATCGTCTCTGCAAACAGATTCTTCAATGCGTTCTGGGCATCTTGAGCCGTTACCAACTTATTCTCCTTGATAAACTCGCGAAGCTGCTGCTTTGTCCATAATCCCATGTGTTCTCCCCAACCTTTCATCTACTTCCATTTTAATAGATTTAGGAGTTTACACAAACTATTTTACAGACTCT
>NZ_JAOQIO010000048.1:0-1280 GCF_025567575.1 Paenibacillus baimaensis
GTTTCAAACGTTCCATTCAAAACAACCGGACGTTCGCCCTTCACGAGTTCTATCACATCCGCAAAAGCATTCCCCGTTGCATTGCCTTCTACGATCACCCGAACAAGTAATTTTACCGTAGAGGCACCGGTCGTAAACTTCTTGCTTCCATGCTCCCACTGATTTTTGCTTGTGGGCCCGAACCCATCCCCGTCTACCATCAATTGATTACTTGCGTTAAATTCCAACCAATCGATGTAGATCACGCCACTGCTCAAACTGTCGCTCAGCCAACCACTTAATGTGTATGTCGTCCCTGGATCTACCTGGATCATCCCAGAGTCTGCCCCTACTCCAGTCGGCGTACCCGAACTAAATTGAAGTGCGCTGTTTCCTTCTCTCGTTTCACCGTGCTCAATGAACATCGTTGGAGCTCCCATATTCCAACGTGCCTGATTGGTTTCAAACGTTCCATTCAAAACAATCGGGCGTTCGCCTTTCTCGAGTTCTATCACATCCGCAAAAGCATTCCCCGTTGCATTGCCTTCTACGATCACCCGAACAAGTAATTTTACCGTAGAGGCACCGATCGTAAACTTCTTGCTTCCATGCTCCCACTGATTCTTGCTTATGGGACCGAACCCGTCCCCGTCTACCATTAGCTGATTACTTGCGTTAAATTCCAACCAATCGATGTAGATCACACCACTGCTCAGACTATCGCTCAGCCAACCACTTAGTGTGTATGTCGTCCCTGGATCTACCTGGATCATCCCAGAGTCTGCCCCTACTCCAGTCGGCGTACCCGAACTAAATTGAAGTGCGCTGTTTCCTTCTCTCGTTTCACCGTGCTCAATGAACATCGTTGGAGCTCCCATATTCCAACGTGCCTGATTGGTTTCAAACGTTCCATTCAAAACAATCGGGCGTTCGCCTTTCTCGAGTTCTATCACATCCGCAAAAGCATTCCCCGTTGCATTGCCTTCTACGATCACCCGAACAAGTAATTTTACCGTAGAGGCACCGGTCGTAAACTTCTTGCTTCCATGCTCCCACTGATTTTTGCTTGTGGGCCCGAACCCATCCCCGTCTACCATCAATTGATTACTTGCGTTAAATTCCAACCAATCGATGTAGATCACGCCACTGCTCAAACTGTCGCTCAGCCAACCACTTAATGTGTATGTCGTCCCTGGATCTACCTGGATCATCCCAGAGTCTGCCCCTACTCCAGTCGGCGTACCCGAACTAAATTGAAGTGCGCTGTTTCCTTCTCTCGTTTCACCGTGCTCAATGAACAT